>DATIMV010000029.1:0-102586 GCA_035474955.1 Solirubrobacterales bacterium | reverse complement strand
GCCGGAACGGCGCCGGGCGGTGCCCGGCGCCGTCCGCGAGGGAGGAGTCGGTGCTCATCCGCCGGTGACTCCGGACTCCTCGATGATCGGCGTCCACAGGTCGATCTGCTCCTCGAGCTTGGCCGTGTGGGCGTCCGGGGTGACGTCCTCGGCCGGGACCGGGGTGGTGCCGAGGTCGGCCATCTTGTCGATGACGTCCTGGTCCTGCAGTGCCACCTCGAGAGCCGCGGTCAGCTTCTCGACGATCTCGTCGGGCGTCTCGGCCGGGACGTAGAGGCCGTGCCACACGCCGACCTCGACCTCGGGCCAGCCCGCCTCGGCGGTCGTCGGCAGGTCCGGCAGCGCCTCGATCGGTTCCGGGTTGGTGACGGCGTACGCCTTGATGTCACCGGACTGGATCTGCGCGACGGTGTTGGTGGTCTGGTCGCACATGAAGTCGACCTGGCCACCGACGAGGTCGGTCAGCGCAGGTCCGGTGCCGTCGTAGGGCACCTCGGTGAGGTCCACGCCGAGCTGCTGCTCGATGAGGAGGCCGCAGAGCTGCGAGGCCGCGCCGACTCCGGCGTTGGCGAGGGTGACCGTGTCGGCGTTCTCCTCGACATAGGTCCCGAGCTCCTCGAGCGTCTCGGGCTCGAAGTCGCTGCGGGCGACGATCGTCATCGGGACGTCGGTGACCAGGCCGACGGTCTTGAAGTCCTCCAGCGGGTCGTACGCCAGGTCGGGGTAGAGGGCCGGGGCCGTCGACATGCCGATGTGGTGGATCAGCACCTCGTAGCCGTCGGGGTCGGCGTCGGCGACCTGGCCGGCCGCGACGGTGCCACCGGCACCCTCGACGTTCTGGACGACGATCTCTCCGCCGAGCTCCTCGGCCATCGGCTCGGCGATGAGGCGGGTGACGGTGTCGGTCGGTCCGCCGGCTGCGAACGGCACCACGAAGGTGATGTCGTCGTCGGGGTAGTCGGCCGGGTCGGCCTCGCCGCCGCCGCACGCGGCGAGCGTCAACAGCGACAGGCAGGCGAGGGTGGCCAGGGGGGTGCGCCGGTGCATGGGAGCTCCTTCGTCGGGGGGTGTGTCCTCCGTCACACTCTCCACCCGCGGGCCCCGGGTCACCGTTGTGCACCTTGTGTTCACGGCCCGCCGTTGGTCGAGGAGGGACGAAGTCCCGTCACGAGACCGGGTCTCGTGACAGGCGCCAGCGCGCCTTCCTCGACCAGCGGGGTGAGGGCACCGTCCTCGACCAGCGACCTCAGGCGACGGAGGAGCGGAACCCCCGCAGCCGGAGGCTGTTGGTCACGACGAACACGCTGGAGAACGCCATCGCGGCGCCGGCGAGCATCGGGTTGAGGAGGCCGGCGGCGGCGAGGGGGAGTGCGGCGACGTTGTAGGCGAAGGCCCAGAAGAGGTTGCCCTTGATCGTCGTCAGGGTGCGTCGGGAGAGGCGGATCGCGTCGCCGACGGCGCGGGGGTCGCCGGAGACGAGGGTGATGTCTGAGGTCTCGATCGCGACGTCGGTGCCGGTGCCGATCGCGAGGCCGAGGTCGGCCTGGGCCAGGGCCGGGGCGTCGTTGACGCCGTCGCCGACCATCGCCACCGTCCGCCCCTCGTCCTGCAGGCGCTCGACCACCGCCGCCTTCTCGGCCGGCAGCACCTCGGCGATCACCTCCTCGATCCCGACCTCGTCGGCAACCGCCCGCGCGGTCGCCTCGTTGTCGCCGGTCAGCAGCGCCGGCTCGAGGCCGAGCTCGCGCAGCTGGGCGATCGCCTCGCGGCTCGAGGGCTTGACGGTGTCGGCGACGACGACGAGCCCGCGCACCTCGCCGTCCCAGCCAACGACCACCGGGGTTTGGCCACGCGCTTCCGCCTCACCCCGCGCGGCCTCGAGACCAAATTCAGCGCTGGCTGAATTTGCGCCCCCATAGGGGTGGTTTTTTAGCGAGCGCTGAATTTTCCCTAGCCCGGGATCTGGGGTGCGACCAACGCTGACCGAGCGGCCCATCACGACTCCCCGAACGCCGACGCCAGGCTCGCTGGTGAACTCGTCGACCGCCTGCAGCAGCACGAACTCCTGCTTGGCGCGAGCCGCGATCGCCGTCGCGATCGGGTGCTCGGAGGCGTCCTCCACCGCCCCGGCCAAGCGCAGTACCTCAGCCTCGTCCTCACCCGGCGCGGCGTGGATCGCGACGACCGCCATCTCGCCGCTGGTCACCGTCCCCGTCTTGTCGAGGACGACGGTGTCGATCCGCTGCGTCGACTCCAGCACTTCCGGGCCCTTGATCAACAGGCCGAGCTGCGCCCCGCGACCGGTGCCGACCAGGAGCGCGGTGGGGGTGGCCAGCCCCAGCGCGCAGGGGCAGGCGATGATCAGCACCGCGACCGCGGCGGTGAAGGCGAAGCTCGCTCCCGCCCCGTTGCCAAGCCAGAAGCCGAGGGTGGCGACGGCGAGGGCGATCACCACGGGTACGAAGATGCCGCTGACTCGGTCGGCCAGCCGCTGCACCGGCGCCTTGCCGGACTGGGCCTCGGTGACGAGGCGGGCGATCTGCGCCAGCGCCGTGTCCTCGCCGACCCTGGTCGCGCGGACGACGAGGCGGCCGCCGACGTTGACCGTGGCGCCGACCACCTCCTCCCCCGGGCCCACCTCGACCGGCACCGACTCGCCGGTGACCAGGGACTGGTCGACCGCGGAAGAGCCGCTCTCGACGACCCCGTCGGTTGCCACCTTCTCCCCCGGCCTGACGACGAAGCGGTCGCCGACCGCGAGCTCGGAGACCGGCACCCGCCGCTCCTCGCCGTCGGCGCCCAGCACCGCGACGTCCTTGGCGCCGAGGTCGAGCAGCGCCTCCAGCGCCGCCCCCGCCCGGCGCTTCGCCCGCGCCTCGAAGTAACGCCCGGCGAGGATGAAGGTGGTGACGACCGCCGCCACCTCGAGGTAGATCTCGTCGGCACCGGCGCCGCGCTCGGTCACCAGCTCGAAGGGCATCGTCATCCCCGGCATCCCGGCGTCGCCGATGAAGAGCGCGTAGAGGGACCAGCCGAGGGCGGCGAGGGTGCCGAGCGAGATCAGCGTGTCCATCGTCGCGGCGCCGTGGCGGAGGTTCTGCCAGGCGGCTTTGTGGAAAGGCCAGCCGCCCCAGAGCACCACCGGGGTCGCCAGCTGCAGCACCAGCCACTGCCAGTTCTCGAACTGCAGCGGCTCGATCATCGAGATGAGCAGCACCGGCAGCGAGAGGGCGGCGGAGAAGATCAAGCGCCGGCGCAGCGGCTCGGTCGGATCGGCGGCGTCCGCCTCGTCCTCCTCGGACTCCGACGGCAGCGTCGCCTCGTAGCCGACCCCCTCCACCGCCTCGACCAGTTGCTCGGGGGCGACCTGGGCGGGGTCGAAGCTGACGCTCGCCCGCTCGGTGGCGAAGTTGACCGTCGCCTCGACGCCCTCCAATCGGTTGAGGCTCTTCTCGACCCGGCCGGCGCAGGAGGAGCAGGTCATCCCCTCGATCGGCAGTTCCAGCGTTTGGCTCATCGCGGCACCTCGACCGTGAACTCAGCCGTCCGCACGGCGCCTGCATGCTTGAACTGGAGGTAGAGGCGGTAGCGGCCGGCGGTCGGGAAGGTCGCGGCAAAGGCGATCTCGTCCACGTCCGCCTCGTGGCCCTCCTCCGGATGGACGTGGAGGAAAGCGAGGTCGCCCTCGCGCAACGCCACCAGGTGGCCCTTGGCGCCGAGGTAGGGGGCGAGGTCCTCGACCGCGTTCCCGTCCCAACTGACGTCGAAGGTGAGCGAGGTGGCCTCGCCCGCGACAGGATCGTCGGCCCGCAGGCGAACCTCATAGCCATCGGTCGCATCCAGCGGCTGCGCCGGCGGGAACGGCCGCGCCTCGAACTCCCCGCCGGAGACGAAGAGGTCGCTGGCGAGGGTCTGCTGCTCGTCGCCGACCGAGAAGTCGGCGAAGGCGCGGTAGACACCCGGCTGGTCGAACTCGACCGCGACCGTCCAGCTCCCCGCCGCGTCCATCTCGGGATGGAGGTGGCGGAACTCGGCGCCGTCGCGGCGGACGACGATCAGGTGCATCCGCCGCTCGTGCAGCTCGTCGAAGTCGGTGGCTGCCCGTCCGTCCGCGTCCTCGACCGTGAAGCGCAGCTCGCCGGCCGCGGCCCGCGCGAACTGCGTGGATGCGAGCCGCAGGGTGTAACCGTCCGCGGAGACTCCCAGCCCCGCCGGCTCGTGAGTGCTTTCGTGACCTCCGTGCGTGGCCTCGGCGGTGTGAGCGCCCATCTTCTCCTCCTTTCCGGCCTCGGTCTCAGCCGGCTCGAACAGCGATCCCACCCCCGCGGCGACGACGAAGATCGCCGCCAGTCCGACGAGGAAGAGAGCAAGTTTCCTATAGGGGTGGGGGGTATCCATGGGATCGACTGTAGCACATACCCAAGGGGGGTATGCAATCATGCTCCTTGCAACCCCGAGAGAGGAAGAGGAATGGCGGAGAACAGCCACCCCGGCTACATCGAGAACAAAGAGAAGGTCAAGAACCGCCTGCGCCGGATCAGCGGCCAGATCGGCGGCATCGAACGGATGGTCGACGAGGAGCGCTACTGCATCGACATCCTCACCCAGATCTCCGCCGCCCAGGCCGCGATCGACAAGGTCGCCCTCGCCCTCCTCGACGAACACACCCGCCACTGCGTAGTCGGCGCCGAGAGCGCCGAGACCCGGGCGGAGAAGACCGAGGAGATGATGGAGGCTGTCGGGCGGCTACTGAAGAGCCGCTAGGCCATAGGCGGAGAGAGGTGGATGCCTCATATCCCTTCGCACCTGCTCAGACCAAGGCTTTTCGCGGACGTGTCCGCCTCCAAGAATGCCTTGCCCGTCAGGAAGACTCGGGCATCCGAAGCGGCCGCTTCGGCTCCCCTCTCGTACCGATCGAGCATCTTGGCAACCGCCTCCTCCTCGCCAGCCGGGGCCCCTAGCCCTTCCAATTCGTCGACCATCGCCTCGACGGCTACTACAACCTCTTGGCCGAATTGATCTTCCTTCTCACGGACTTCCGCCGTCGTCAGCTGCCTTCCTGCCATCTCATCCCCGATCCGCCGAAAGGCGGCGGCTTGCTTCTCCACCGTGTCAGCGCAGATTCTGTTGGCCTTTGCAACGAAGTCGGCCCTCGAGATAACAGCGGGCTCATCGCTGCTTCCACACCCGATGCCTTGAGCTCCAAGCGCCGCCACCAGAAAGACCACCCACAATCGCCTCTTCACCTTCTCCCCCTTTGGCCAGTTCCATCTAACAGTTACGCGGTTCCCAGAGCAGAGGACCCATTCAGTACGTGAGGGGGCCGCTGAGCGGCCCCCTCATCACTCTGCTGACGAGGTTCGGCTAAGGGCCTGTGACGTACAGAGAGCTCGGTGTACTGATGTTGTATTTGGCCGTCCAGTCGGCTTTCGCGCCGCAGATGAATTCAGATCCACCTACACGATTCAGCGCGATAGCGTTGGCTTCGATAACCGCCGGTGTGCCGCCTTTGACAACGGGTGTAGCGGTCGCAGCTTCGTATTCACACGTAGCGGTGATGAAGAAGCAGGTTGCCGTGAATTTACCGCTCGGGCCCGTAACGTGCATCTGCCCATCTGTACCTGACGTCGGTGTAACTGTCACATGCCAGGGGAAGGATTTCCCCGTCCTCGGAGTCGTTGCGGTCACGTTCGTGCAGTTCGGCGAGGAGCAGTTGGCAAAGGTCAGCGAGCTGATATGCGCTGTCCCTGTTGTGCCTGTGATTTCGCCGCCAGCAGTCGAGGTGGTGCAGGTCACGACTCGGTTGGTTGACCCATCCGCATTTGTCACGGTCAACACTGCACTCGTGCCGCCCGCTAGCGCTGCTTGGATTTTGGTGCCCACTTTGACGTGTTTGCCATGCGATCCGTCGCATACCGCGATGTCCTGGTAAGCGACATCGTTGGTACATAGTGTGGCTTCCGCCGAGGCCGTGCCAGCCGTTATGGCCATAGTTGCCAGTGCCGCAAGTGCGGCGATGCCAAACGCTTTTACGAACTTCATGTGATCTCCTTTGGTACCGGAACCCCTTTGTTCCGTTGATGATTCTGTTTACCAAAGGACTGCTGTGTACACAAAAATACTCGAGTTTCCACGTGTGTCTATTTCGCGCGTGCGCAGGGACCGCAAGAAGGCGAAATGAGCAGGCACACCGACCAGAGCAGAGAAACACCCGCGAGTATTAAGAGACCGGGAGAAATTGCAGTGAGACGCTCAGCAGCTATCCCGGAGGACGGGACGGCTGTTGCTGACTCTGCCGTTGTGGCCCTGCATCTTCACCGTCGCAAAATGTCGAGAAGCGCAGAGGTTCGTACTGTTAACCAAGAGGCCCTGCTTACCGCCCTTCATGTTCAGCACAAACCGTCGAATGGGGGCGTCCGGGGCCGAGCTGAAAGTAGTCCGGATGCCCCCGTTGAGAGAGTCGATTCGGCCGGCGAGAGTAATCCGGATCTCACCTTTCAGGTCAATCACAAGGTCAGGTAGTTCATTGGAGGAGCTGCGTAGATACACGGGCCCTCTGAGGGGCTCGTCCAGCAGAGGCGTCGTGACGCTTGCACGTCCATAGATCGACCCTTTCGGACAGGCGTCAGCGGCGAATTGGACCCGCGTGCAAATGGTCCTGATGTGCGCCTGTTCCAGGAACTCCGAGCGGGGCAGGGCGACGCTGACCTTGCGGATGTTGGCTTCCCCCCGCCTTGCCTGCAGCACGGCCCGGAGTCGAGGGTAGGACCCACGCCTGGTTCCCCCTTTGAGATCGAGCTTCAACCGGGGGGCGAAGCGGAGGCTCGCACAGTCGGCGGCCTGGAAGCGATCCTGCGGAGTCGCACTTGCCCCTTCGGTGGAGATGATCGTAGATCGCACCTCCTTGACCGCGCATGAGGTGGGATTGAGGGTGAACCTGTCGCGATCGACTTCCACGCGAGCACGCCGGTAATCGATCGGTATCCCCTGCAGGATCTGGGGCAGCGGATCCGACTTCACCGTGACCTTCGCGGTCACGGGGTCGACATAGATCCCGGAGCGGACGCTGACCGTCCCGAGGTCGAAGGGCCCTGCCTGGGCGGGCACGCTGGCAACCACGCTGTATGGCGCCCCTTTGTATGGGCCGGCGAGGTACACGGCGGTCGGGCTCTTGCCCGGCTGAGGAATCCAAAGCGGCTGGGTACCCGCCCCCACCGCCGCTCGGACGACACCGATTCGGGAGCCCGAGGGACAGATGCCGGTGACTGCCATCGCATCTGGGCACAGCGGCACTCCGGCGAGCTTGGCGGTCAATCCCGCCGGCAGGTCCAAGTCGATCGTAGAGATGTCCTGTTCGCCATCCTCACGGATCACGTCGAATACGAAGGGCGAGAAGGCACCTGCGCTCGGACTGGCGGTTCCCGCCGAGAGCCTCGGGCTGAACTTGCCAAGCTCGCAGCCCTCGGTGATCGCGATCGGCACGACTCCCATCGCCGCAGGCCCGCCGGACCACGGCTGCAGTTCGTACGAGGCATCAGAGGTTCCACAAGTCCTGGGATTGCGGAGGGGAGCGCGGGGACCCCCGTTCAATCGCAGGACGACCTCCTCCGCGGGCAGTTGCGGGCTGTCTGCGACCACCGTGGTCACCCGCCCGCTGGCGGGGTCCAGTTCAACCTCGGCGGGAACCTTCAGGTTGACGCCCAATTCGTTCGAAACCAGCCAGAACCGGAAGAGGCGCCCGGGCTCCGGGGTGCGAAGGAAGATCCCCCCCTTGATCGGGCGCTTCAGCGCCGGCGAGACGAATTCGGCGGCCCCGAGCCTCGAGGCATCGGGGCAATCGGCTGGCCCCCGAGTCCGGAACGCGGCCTGCTGAGCACTGCAGGCCCGCAGGCCGTCTGCGGCACTCGGATTGACGGTGAAGCCCTCGGGCAGGGTCACCCTGGCACCTCTCAGAGGAGAGGGGTTCGGGATGTTCACCGCTTCGTTCTGCGGCATGGACAGGTTTGCTTCCAAACCCGTCGGAGCTCCGGCTCGCCGATTGGTGGGAACGATCGAAAGCGAGGGATCGAAAGGCACCTTGTCGCAGTCGGTGATGACGCCCCCTGACGCCGAAGCGGTGAAGACCTCGCCCGGTCGCTGATAGGCGGTCGTTTGAAACCGGAAGTCCATCGACCTGCAGTCGGCCGGGTTGGTCATGAAGGGTTCCAGCGCGAGATTGCTTTTTCGAGATTTGCCGGGTTCGGGGAAATAGCCGTTTTCGAAACACCTCACGTACAGCGGTTTTCCTTCGATCCCTTCGTTGAAGGGACACTCCGCCAAGCACGGGGTCCCGTCCACGATGCCGAATTCGCCGCAGATAAAGGCTTCGCCTGGGTTGAGCCGTTCGCTGTCGTGCATTGGATCGGCCGGCACCCCCCACGTTTTTGCCCTCACCAGAACCGCGGTCTGAGGAGGGCCTTCGGAGGGAATGTTGTCCGACGTGACGGTGACCCCATAGTCGCTCTCTGAGCGCAGGTCGACTTCGAGGTAGTAGGGGAACAGCAGCCCGAAGAAGCCAAGCTGGACGATTTCGTCCTGGGGGGCCTCGAGGATGTAGAGGGGCTCCCGGACGATGTTGGCGTTACCGGCGAACCGCAGTTCCACCACCCCGATCTGGGCGTCCTGCGGGCATGGGGTCACGAACGAGTTGTTGAAAGTGACGAGCTTGCAGGAGGGGAATCTCTCCGGATTGGCCACCAGCCCCGCCGGCAGGTCGAGGGTGATGCTCTTCGTGGTGGCCACCGGGGTCCCCGAGGGTTTGAAGTTGATTTCGGTAACCACATCCGGGTGACGGCCGGCCTCGAGCGTGGACAGCGATGCGCTGACGGATTCGATCCCGTAATCGCTGGCGGCCGCCTCTGCGCCGGTTGCTCGCAGGGAGGCTCCAAGCGCGAGGCAGACACAGGCCAGCAGCGCCGCACGCAGCCAGATCCCGTGTTTCCTCCTCCCCGGAGCGGTGGGCGTGATCCGTACCCCTCTCATTTGCTCGCCTTCCGTCCTTTCGCCCTGCATGCCTTCTTCTTCTTGTGCTGGCGGTTCTCGCCGCGCTTCTGCCGCTGCTTGCCGTGCTTCTGGCAGCGGCGCGGCTTCACGTTGCCTTTGCCGTGGAACTGAGACGAAGCCGGCGCCGCGAGTCCCGGTGGGGCAGCGGGCATCCCCAGACAGCCTTCGCCCTCGCAGGCGATGGGCGAGATTGCCTGCTGAGATGCCAGACCTCCGTTCACCCGGGCGTCGTAGATCGCAAAGCTGCCCGAGTCCTGCCCCTGGGCGACGAGCCGCTCCGCCGTCTGGATGAAGATGTCGCTCCCGGTCGAAGACACGCCAACCACCCCTGAAGGCTGGGGGGCGTGCCCCGTCGAGATCAGGCTGAGGGCCCCATCGTTCCACTGGTAGACGTCGCGAACGCCGTTGACGTCGGCCGGGAGCAGGGCGTCCCTGGACTCGAACACGACTCTTGATCCATCGGCGCTGAGGTTCGATATCTCGTGCATCGGGTTCAGCGCTCCCAGCGCCCCTTCGGTTTGCAGGAAGACCAGGTTGCTGTCGGCTGCGGACGCAGGCTCGCCGGGACCGCAAGAGACGCATTCGAGCTCTTCGCTTTCGACTACGTACCGGTAGATCTCCACGTGCCCTGCGTTGGGGTAGTCGGTCAACTGAGCCCTCGACTCGAAGACGAAGACCTCCCCGTCAAAGGTCGTACGCGCAGTGGCGGTGAGGAAGTTTTTGTTTTGCGCAACCGGGTTTGGTTCCACCTTGGCCCAAAGTTCCAGCCCCGCAAAGGGCTGGCCGCCCCCACTTTCGGAGTGGGCTAAGTCTTCGGCGGTCACCGTTCCGATGAACTTGACCGAGGTGCCGTCCCAGACGTAGAGGTTGGGGGACCCGAGAGCCCCCTGGCCGGGAACCAGTTCTTCTCCGGAGAGGAAGAACACGTGCGATCCGTCGGGAGAGACATAGGCGAGCACCGCGTCGCCGGGGGCGACCACGCCTTTCACTTCCTCCGCCTCGACGTCGTAGTACGAGACGTTTCCTTCCTGGACGAAGAAGACTTTGGAGCCGTCGAAATTGACGCCCCCCGGCGTGATCGGCCCGCTCAGAGCAGAGGCGACCAGAACCGACTCAGCGTTGTCCACGCGCGCATAGAGGTTTCCTTCCTGCGTGAAGAGGATGGTCGAGCCATCCGCCGCGGAGCCGGCAAAGAACGAATCGGTGGCGGGGGGAGCCTCCCCAGGGAGGAGGGAGACGAGTTTCAAGCCCGCGCCCGTGCGGTCGTATACCTGGAGGGTTCCCGGAGGCGCCTCAGGGGTTAGAGCGACATTGGCCTCGAAAATCTGATGGCTCCCATTTGGGGCAATCCAGTAGGCGGAGGCATCGAGGTCGTCGTCGAAGCCGTTCTGGTACCCGTCGGCGTCGGTTCCGAGGACCGGGATCGTGCCTTCTCCCAACGGGCGGAAGCTCCCGTTCGGATACCGCACCCATGACGACAACGGGCAGTTACAGCCGGTCATGCTCCCGCCCCGGAAGTCTTCGACCTGGAACGTTATGAACTGGTGGGCGGGATCAGCGCTCCCAGGATTGGAGATTTCAGCCTCCAGCGGGGTCGGGCTCAAGAACTTGTGATTCCAGCCGCTGCCGGTGCGCTGAGCTTCGAAGAG
This sequence comes from Solirubrobacterales bacterium, assembly GCA_035474955.1. Taxonomy (GTDB): domain Bacteria; phylum Actinomycetota; class Thermoleophilia; order Solirubrobacterales; family 70-9; genus VAYN01. Next base: position 91,895 of record DATIMV010000029.1, on the reverse strand, counting down.
GTTGGATGATCCGTTCGAGGGACTCCCGGCCACGCTTGCGGCGAAGAGCGTCCAGAGATATCCCTCCCCGCTGGGCGAAACCGGCGAGCTGCTGAACTTGACGGGGAATGCTCCGGTTCCCGTACCGGCAAAGAACGTGCGATTGTTGTTCGCAGGAGTGACCAGCTCGTAGGCCCTGCAATCCGGCAGGTCCGCCGAGGGCCCAACCCGGAACTGTTCATTCGGACACGCGGCCGTAGCCGTCGTGCCGCCAAAGCCGACTAGCGCGGCGGAGACCACGCAGGCAATGCCCATTTTGGCCAGGATCCCGGGCAGTGATCGCCTCTCCGGGACCGCCTCGGACGGCGATGCCTGCGCTGCGCGTTTCATCTATCGCTCTCCCTTCCCCCAGGGCAGCGGTTCAAGGAGCAGACGCTCACTACCCCTGCGCACTCCTGGGGAGATCATGGGATTCCCAAATATGACTTGCTTAGTTCCCAGGAAGACGCTAAACAGCGGGCGGCCGATTGTCAAAAACAGCGGGGTTTCCCCGGGAGCACCTCGTTTTGATCGAGATCGGCGATTACATCCAGCAGCTCCAGGTGGCTGCCGATCACGAAATCGGCCTCCGCCCCGGCTTCGGTATCCCCCTCGGGGTTCATGCCGCGGTAGCGGACCGTCCTCATCCCCAGCGCCGAGGCGCCGACGACGTCGGTGCGCCGCAGGTCGCCGACGTGCAGCGCCTCACCTGGCTGCGCCCCCAGCATCTCCAGCGCCGCTTCGAAGATCTGGGGGGCGGGCTTGTAGCGGCCCACTTCGTCCGAGAAGCTCCAACCGCTGAAGTGGCCGAGCAGCCCCTCCTCGGCGAGCAGCTCGCGCAGCAGCTCGCCGCCGCTGAAGCCGACGTCGCAGACGATCCCGATCCGGATCCCCCTCTCCTCGAGGGCTTCGAGGCAGGCCCGGGTCCCCGGCGCGAATTCCAGCTCCACCTCCCGCCCCGCTCCGAGGAACGCCTCGGCGACCATCTCCCGCGCCGCGCCCTCGATCCCCAGCGAGCGGACCAGGGCCTCGGCCGCCTCGCGCGGGTGCAGGTGCCTGCCGGCCGCCCACGACCGCTCCCAGTTCAGCCCTACCTCTTTCAGGCTCGCGACCAGCGCCTCGGCCTCGACCTCCACCCCGTGCCCCTCGCAGGCCGCGCGGATCCCCCGCTTTCGCGCCTCGTTCATCGCCCCCGGCGGGACCGTCGCGATCGTGTTCCAGAAGTCGAAGGTGACGGCTTTGATCACCGGGCGAACCTAGCGCGGCCGCGCGCCACTCACTCCGCGCTCTGCCGAGCCTGCGGAGAGGCCTCCCAGAAGTCGTCGATCTTGGTCGAGTCGGAGTCCTCGATCCTGCGCGATACCGCCCAGAGCTCGACCGGCTCGTCGCCGAGGTTGCGGTGCGAGCGGACCGTGCTGGGGGCGACCCGGACGGCGGACCCGGACGGCACCTCGCGCACCTCGTCGCCGAAGCGCATGGTCAGGGTCCCGCGGGTGACGATGTAGATCTCCTCCTGCTGATCGTGCCGGTGGCCGGTGCCCTGCTCGAAATCGGAGTGCGGCGGGACCCGGATCAGCGTCACCGCCATCTGCTCCGCCCCAAGTGCGTCGGTCAGAGCGCGAAACTCGCCGGGGACGTCGCTGTCGGCGTAGGCGTCATCGACTTCGTCGGCGCTGACGATCGAGTAGTCGCTCATCGCCCTCCCCTACCCACGGCCGACAGCGCCTATGCGTCATCGAAGTATGGAGCCCTGCCCTGCTCCAGATCCAGGCCTTCTGCAAGCGCAACCATGTGCCAGCAGGGCACTCTCAAGCCGTGCGCGAGGCGTTTCATCGTCTCCCACTTCGGGTTGCGCTTGCCATTCTCGATCCGAGAGATCTCGGTGGTGTGGACCCCGCTGGCATCCGCCAGTTCTTCCTGGTTCAGGTCAACCTTCTCCCGGAGAAATTTGACGGTTTCTCCGATGGTCGGGTGCGGCGGATTGACGGTTGAGGTCAACCACTAGAGCGAAATGCCTGAGAGCTCAGATTGACATAGAGCGAACCACAAGTTGGTTGGAGGAAAGGCCGCTCTAAGCGGCCTTTCCTCGCCAGGGCTCAGCCCGTGACCGCTTTCACCGCGGGGTAGTAGCCGCTCGCGTGGCCGCTCACCTTCGGGTGGTAGCTTTCGCCGACCGGGTTGGAGAGGCCGTTGATCCACTCCGTCGAGGAGCCGCCGCCCCCGTCGCAGACCGCGTGCCCGACGAAGGCCGGGATCACGTCGCGGAAGACGAAGTTCACCCCCGCCCGCGTCGCCGCGGCGCTGATCACGTTCCGCAGCTGGTCCGCCGTCTGGTTCAGCCGCGTCATCTCACTGCCGCTGAACCAGGTGAGCGCGTTGCAGTCCGTGCCGTTGAACAGGCGCGGGTAGCCGAGGACGATCACTTTCGCGCTCGGGGCGCGCGATTTGATCGCGTTGTTGACCAGGTCGAGCCGGCCCGGGAGCGTGTTCGCGATATAGGACTGCGCGGTGTTGATCGCGCCGTCGCAGTTCGAGGCCCACGACGGCTGCGCGCAGGTGGTGATCACGCTCGAGAAGCCGGCGTCGTTGCCGCCGATCGTGTACGTGACCCAGTTGGTGTCAGCGGTGACGCTGTTCACCTGGGTGTTGAGGACGTCCCCCGTCCGCGCTCCCGAGCAGGTCGCGTTGACGAACGTCCATTCCGGGTGGGCGTTGCGCACCAGGTGCGGGTACGCCGTAACCGACCGCTGGCAGTTCGCGTCGTAGAACGTCCGCGTGCCCGTGCCCGAGGAATACGAATCCCCCAGAGCGACGTACTTGACCGCGAGTGCGGGTGCGGCGAGAGCAAGGCAAAGTGCCGCCGCGCAAAGCAGGGCGGCGATTCGACTCCATTTCATGTTGGTCTCCCTCCCCCGCCCTAATGATCAGTGTCATCTGACCATAAGCTGTACTCTCTAGAAAGGATGCAGACAATTCATTTCCATACCTGTCATCCTCCGGCAAGGGCAACGAACAAAGGGGGCGGGTCATGTCACTGGAGTTGATCGCAGCACCTGCGATCGAAAAGCGGATCTTGGTGGTGCGGGCGCCAAGTCCTGCTGGACGAGGATCTCGCCGAGCTCTATGGCGTCGAGACCAGGGTGCTCGTGCAGCAGGTCCGACGAAACGAGAAGCGCTTCCCCGACGACTTCATGTTTCAGCTGTCCTCTGATGAGTTCGCAGACTTGAAATCACAATTTGTGATTTCAAGTGGAGGGCACGGCGGTCGTCGGAAGCGGCCATTGGTCTTCACCGAGCAAGGAATCGCGATGCTCTCCGGCATCCTGCGCAGCGATCGGGCGATCGCCGTCAACATCGAGATCATGCGGACGTTCGTCGAGCTGCGCCGGATCTCCCTCTCCTATGCGGGCTTGCATGAGCGGCTAGAGACGCTCGAGCGCGAGATGACCGCGCGGCTCGACGGCCACGACGAGCAGTTGGAGCAGATCTTCAAGGTGCTGCACCAGCTGATCAACCCACCGCCGCGGCCAAAGAAGCCCATTGGCTTCAGAGTCCGCGACGGTGGTGAAGCTGGCGGCTAGCGCTCGCAGCCCCGCGTCGAGTCGAGCCCGGCGCCGCCGAGGCAGCGGTCGAAGCCGCGGCCGCCGCGGAGGCGGTCGGAGCCGGGGCCGCCCTTGAGGACGTCGTTGCCGGCCGAGCCCTTGAGCAGGTCCGGGCCGCCGCGGCCGAGCAGGCGGTCGGGGCCCGGCCCGCCGAAGACGCGATCGGCGGCCGAGCCGGCTCCGACGTAGTCGGTGCCGCTGCCGGCGCAGATCAGGTCGCGACCCGACCTGGAGACGATGCGGTCGTTGCCGCCGAAGGCGACGATCACGTCAGGTCCCCCGGTGCCGAGCAGGACGTCGTCGCCGGTGGTCCCGCTGACCGTCGCGGCGACGCCCCGGCAGAGCGGAGCCCCCAGCACCTGGGTCGTGGCCGTTGCTTTGTTGTTGCCGTTGGCCGGGTCTTTCTGGTCGCCTTTGACGGTGGCGGTGTTGCGCAGCGTGCCGGTGCGGCGTGGCACGACGACGATCGTCACCGTCGCCGGAGCGCCGCCGTAGTTGACGCCAACCGGGTTCAGCGACCCGATCGCGCAGGTGACTTTCCCTCCCTGCACCGCGCAGCTGCCGGCCGGGCCAGTGGCGGAGACGAGATCGACGCCCCGCGGCAGGTTGTCGGTCACGGTCACCCCCGTGGCCGGCGTCGGCCCCAGGTTTTCGACCCCGATCGTGTAGGTCAGATTCCCCCCGACGCGCACGGGATCGGGACTGTCGGTCTTGGTGATCTTCAGGTTCGCGGAACCCGGTTGCGCTGCCGAGCCGACGCTTGCGAAAACGAAGGCGGCGGCGAGGAGCAGCGCGCCCATTGCTGGCCATCTCATCTCAGTCGTCCTTTCGTTGCTTTCCCTCCCTGGGACTGGAACGAGACACCAGGCTGGGCGTCAGGGGAAAGGGAAGCGCGCTCGAACGCCTCAGGCACGAAAAAGCCCCCAAGGCCGCTTGGCCTCGGGGGCTGTCCAGCCGGCGGGAGAGCGCGGCTTAGTTGAACGCGTACTGTTCGTATTCGTCGACGTTCTCTTTCGTCACCACCGCGGCGGGGACGATCAGCTGACGCGGGACCTCCGGCGGCACCAGCTGCGGGAAGCCTTCCCCGCGGGCCAGCAGACGCGCCATGGTCACGGCCGAGGCCGCCATGTTCGGGTTGTAGAGGAAGGTCGCCCGGTAGAGGCCGCCTTCTTTGATCTGTTCCATCGCCGCCTCTGAGCCGCCGACGCCGGTGAGGAACATTTCGTCGTCGCGGCCGCTGTTGCGGATCGCCTGCACGACGCCCTGGGCCATGTCGTCGTCATGGGTGTAGACGGCGTCGATTTCATCCTCCGACTGGAGGATGTTCTCCATCACCGTCAGGCCCTTGTCGGGGTTGAAGTCCCCCGGCTGCTGGGCGACGACTTCGATGCCACCGTCGGGGCACTGCTTTTTCAGCTGTTCCTCGAACCCTTCGGTTCGTTCCTGGGTGACCGAGATCCCGGCCAGGCCCTGGATTTCGACGACCTTGCCTTTGCATTTGAGCTCTTCGCCGATGTATTCGGCCGCCAGCACGCCGATCTGGCGGTTGTCGCCGAGGATCGTCGCCGTCGCCGCGTCGGGCTGGGTGAAGAGGCGGTCGATGTTGACCACCGGGATCCCGGCGTTCTCGGCTTTCTGGGCAACCGGCGTCAGCGATTCACCGTCCTGCGGCAGGACCACCAGCACGTCGGGTTTTTCCGAGATCACCTGCTCGATCTGCTGCGCCTGCGAATCCGCGTCGGCCGCCTCGAGCAGTTTGAAATCGACGTCGTCGTACTCGTCGGCCTGCGCCTGGGCGTTCTTGGAGATCGCCCCCAGCCAGCCGTGGTCGGTCGGCGGCACGCTGGCGACGATGCTGACGGTCTCGTTGCCGCCACCGCCGGAACCAACTTCCTCTTCAGAGGCCGCACCGCCGCCTTCGACGGTCACCGTCTCGGTATCGCCGCTGCCGCAGGCTGACACCCCAAACACAATCAGGCCCGCGATCCCGATCGCGAGCATCAGTCGCTTCAGCGACATGATCTCTCCTCCTCTTCCTTCTCGTTTGTTGACTTTTTCCTTCATGAGAAGTCTCAGTACCTCGCCTCGGGGCGCTGGAGCAGCACCGCGCCGAGGACGATCGCCCCTTTGGTCACCTGCTGGATCTCGGTCGAGAGATCGAGCTGGGTCATCAGGCTGAAGATCAGCGCGAAGGTGAGGACGCCGAGGAAGGTGCCGACCATCGACGCCCTCCCGCCCGCAAGGCTGGTGCCGCCGATCACCACCGCCCCGATCGCGTCGAGCTCGTAGAGGTTGCCGCTGACCGGCGAGGCGCTCCCCAGGCGCGCGCAGAGCAGCACCGCGGCGATCCCCGCCATCAGCCCCGAGATCACGTAGACGCTGAAGATCACTTTCCGCACCGGCACGCCGGCGATCCGCGCCGCCTCGCGGTTGCCGCCGACGGCGACCACGTAGCGACCGAAGCGGGTCCGGTTGAGGACGACCCAGCCGCCGATCACGATCCCGAGGAAGACCCAGACCGAGACCGGGATGCCGATGATTTTCCCCGTCCCGAACCACATCAGGGAGAACGCCGCCGGCTCGCCGAAGGAGCCGCCGTTCAGCTCGAGCAGCCCGACCGGGAGCTTGTCGTTCAAAAGGAGCGCTAATCCGCGGGCGATCGAGAGCATCGCCAGGGTGGCGATGAAGGGGACGACGCGGCCGTAGGTGATCGCGAGGGCGTTGATCCCGCCCAGCAGCGTTGCGAAGCCGATGCAGGCGAGGACGAAGACGAGGGTGGTGCCGGTGGGGTCGACCATGATCCCTCCGAAGACCCCTGCCGCCGCCACGATCGAGCCGACCGAGAGGTCGATCCCCGAGGTGGCGATGACGAAGGTCATGCCGACCGCGAGGATCCCGATGATGCTCGCCTGGGTCAGCATGTTGCGAACGTTGTCCCAGGTCGGGAAGGTGTCCGGCTTGAGGATCGCGCCGGTGACGAAGAGCGCGACGACGACGATCGCCAGCGCGTACTCCTGGAACTGCAGCGCCCCGACTCGGGTGCGCAGGGCAGCTACCTGGTTCATGCGACCTCCTCGATCAAGTCAGGGGCGGCGGTCGGGGCCACCGCGTGGGAAAGCAGCTCGCGCTCAGTCGCCTGAGCGCCGTCGAGCTCGGCCACCAGCTCGCCCTCGCGCATGACGAGGACGCGGGTGCAGATTCCGGCCAGCTCCTCGAGCTCGGAGGAGACGAGTACGACGCCGAGCCCGCGCCCGGCGAGCTCGGTGACGATCCGGTAGATCTCGGCCTTGCTCGGGATGTCGACGCCCCGGGTCGGCTCGTCCAGCAGCAGCACCCGGCACTCGCGCAGAAGCCAGCGGGAGAGCACCACCTTCTGCTGGTTGCCACCGGAGAGCTCGCGGGCGCGCCGCCCGGGGTCGTCCGGCACCGTGTGGAGCGCTTGCAGCTGCTCCCGTGCCGCTTTGCGCTCGCCGCGGACGTCGAGCAGGCCGTGGCTGAAGCGGCCGAGGTCGGCGAGCGTGATGTTCTTGGTCAGGTCCCAGTCGAGCAGCAGCCCCTGGGACTTGCGGTCCTCGGGGGCGAGCCCGAGCCCGGCGGCGATCGCGCGGTCGGGCCGGTTCGGCCGCAGGCGCCGCCCCTCGACGATCACCTCGCCGGCTTCGGGGCGATCGATCCCGCAGATCAGCCGCAGCAGCTCGCTGCGCCCGGAGCCGACGAGCCCGCCGATCCCGAGCACCTCTCCCGCCCGCACCTCGAAGCTGACCCCGCGCACGGCGGGCAGCGCCCGCACGTCGCGCACCTCGAGCAGGACGTCGGTTCCCCCGTGCGGGCGCTCCGGGTAGAGGCGCTCGACCTTGCGGCCGATCATCAGCCGCACCAGCTCGTCGGGCGTCGTGTCGGCGGCGATCCCGTCGGCGGCGGTGGCACCGTCGGCGAGGACGGTGACGCGGTCGCCGATGCGGCGGATCTCCTCCAGCCGGTGGGAGATGTAGACGACGCCGACCCCCTCGGCGGTGAGCCGGCGGACCACCTCGAACAGGGTCTCGACCTCGCCCGAGTCGAGGATCGCCGAGGGCTCGTCCATGATCAGCACGCGGGCGTCGTAGGAGAGGGCGCGGGCGATCGAGACGATCTGCTTGGCGGCCGGGCGCAGCGCCCGCACGGGCGTGCGCGGGTTGATCTTCTCGTGGCCGAGGCGGGCGAGCAGCGCCGAGGCGTCGGCGCGCATCTTTCCCAGGTCGAGCAGCGGCCCCCGCCGCGGCTCGTGCCCGAGGAAGACGTTCTGGGCGACGCTGAGGTCCTCGACCAGGTCGAGCTCCTGGTAGATCGTCGCAATCCCCCGGGCGAGCGCCGCCTTGGGATCGCGCTCGGGCAGCGGCTCGCCGTCGACGAGGATCTCCCCCGCCGTCGGCTCGACCGCGCCGGAGACGCACTTGATCAGCGTCGACTTGCCGGCTCCGTTGGGGCCGAGCAGGCAGTGCACCTCTCCCTGGCGGACGTTGAAGTCGACCCCGCGCAGCGCCTCGACGCCGGGGTAGGTTTTGACCAGGCCGCGGACCTCGAGCACGGTCGCCCCCTCCGCCCCGCCGGCCGTCCTGTCCGCGGCGTCGTTCATCCGACCACCAGGGGCCTCAGGTTGCGGTAGCCGATTTCGAGACCGCGCAGGACCTTCTCCTCGCTGCCGCCCCAGATCGGGTCCTCGTGCTCGACCGAGAGCACTCCCTCGAAGCCGCCCTCGTAGAGGGTGTCGACGTAGCGGCGGAAGTCGACTTCGCCGCTGCCGGGCAGGCGGTAGCGCCACCAGCCCATGTCCCAGGGGTCCCACTCGCGGTCGGAGAGCTTGCCGAAGAAGCCGAAGCGGTTGCGCTCGGCGGGAAAGACCTCGGCGTCCTTGGCGTGGGCATGGATTACGCGGTCTACATAAGGGCGCAGCGCCTCGACCGGGTCGATCCCGAGCCAGAGCAGGTGCGAGGGGTCGAAGTTGAGATAGAAGCCGAGCGCGAACATCCACTCCCACAGCTCCGGTGAGTAGGCGAGGTTGCCGGGGGCGCCGTCGGGGTGCCAGCCCTCCATCACGCAGTTCTCGATCATCAGCTTCACCCCGCGCTCGCCGGCGTAGTCGACGAGGGGCGGCAGCACCCGCTCGGCCAGGCGCAGGTTTTCGGTCACGGTGCAGTGGGGGTTGCGGCCGACGAAGGTGCCGACGGGGACGCCGCCGAGCTCGGCGGCGGCGTCGATGCAGGCGCGGACGTGGGCGTGGATCTCCTCGCGCACGGCCTCGTCGGGGTGCAGGTTGTTGTCGTAGTAGGCGAGCGCCGAGAGGCCGAGCCCGTTCTGCCCCAGCGCGTCGCGGACGCGGTCGGCCTCGGCGGCGTCGAAGCGGTCGGCGACGAGGTGGCTGGCGGTGAAGGGCCGGTTGCCGAGCGTCGGCCAGGCGGCGATCTCGAGCGTCTCGTATCCGTGCTCTCCCGCCCACTCCGCGATCCGCTCCAGCGGCCACTCGGGCAGGCAGGCGGTGAGCAGCCCGAGCTTCATCACGCCACCTCGACCCACTCGCCGCGGCGCGCCGAGTCCAGAACCGCCTCGGTGATGCGGACCGCGCGGGCGCCGTCGGCGAGGCCGGGCAGGCCGTCGGCGGGGGCCTCCCCGGCGAAGGCGGCGTAGCTCTCGGCCACGAAGGCGTCGAAGCAGTCCTGGTAGCCCTGCGGGTGCCCAGCCGGCAGGGTCACGTAGCGGGCCGCTTCCGGGTGGAGCGTGGCGACGTCGCGCGGGACCGTTTCGGTGGCGTCGCGGCGCAGCACCGCGAGCTCGTCGGGACGTTCCTGGTCGAAGGCGAAGGTCTCCGCGCCGGCCGAGATTTCCACCCAGAGCCGGTTCTTGCGCCCGGCCGAGACCTGGGAGACGACCAGGGAGCCGGTCGCGCCGGCGCCGGTCTCGAACAGCAGCGCGGCGAGGTCCTCGGTCCGCACCTGTGCGACCTCACCCCCTTCGGCGCGCTCGAACGAGGGGGCGTCGGCGGCGCGACGGGCCTCGTGGGCGATCGCCGTCCGCGCCACCAGGCGTATGAGGCGCTGGCCAGAGACGAACTCGACCAGGTCGCACCAGTGGGAGCCGATGTCGGCGAAGGCACGCGAGGCGCCGCCCAGCTCCGGGTCCACCCGCCAGTTGTAGTCCTCGCCGTCGACCAGCCAGTCCTGCAGGTAGCCGCCGCTGAGCAGCCGTGCCGGAGCCAGGCAGGCGCCGAGGCGCACGCGCATCTCGCGCACGGTCGGGTAGTAGCGGTAAACGAAGGGGACGGTGATGAGGACGCCGGCCCGCTCGGCGGCCGCGGTCAGCTCCGCGGCCCCGGCCGAGTCGAGCGCGACCGGCTTCTCGCAGATCACGTGCTTGCCGGCCTCGATCGCCGCCAGCGCGAGGGGAACGTGGAGGTTGTTCGGGGTGCAGATGTGGACGACGTCGATCTCGTCCGAGCGGACCAGCTCCTCGGCGCCGGCGAAGTCCCGCTCGGCGCCGAGCTCGTCCCGCGCCTCGGCCCCGCGCTCGGGGGTCGAGGCGGCGACCCCGGCGATCCGGGCGCCGGCGAGGCGCGCGGAGTGGGCGTGCACGCGGCCGACGAAACCGGCGCCGACGATACCGGCGCGCAGGTGATTGGCGCTTGCCAAGGGGCTGCGAGGCCCCGCTTGAACGGTGCTCTCCTCCACTTAGGCGAACGTAACCCGCTTTTGTATGAGTGTCAAGCAAAAGTTTGCTTCTTAACCCTCATAAGTGGTTTCATGAACCAGCAATAGGTGCAACGGTGATTCACTCCCCGCCCCCATGGATGCCAAGCCACAGCGCGCAGACGGTTCGATCGGCCCCGACTTCCTGCTGAAGCTGATCCGCGAGGGCGACGGCATCACCCGGGCGGACCTGGGCAGGCGAACCGGCCTCGCCCGCTCGACGATCACCCAGCGCCTGGAGCAACTGCAGTCGCTCGGTCTGCTGAAGGAGATCGGCGGCAGCGAGTCGACCGGCGGGCGGCCGCCGATGCGTCTCACCTTCAACGAGGACGCGGCGCTGGTCCTGGCCGCCGACCTCGGCGCCACCCACTCGCGCCTCGCGGTCACCAACCTCGGCGGCCGGGTGCTGGCCGAGGACCGCGGCGACATCGAGATCGCCGACGGCCCCGAACTCGTGCTCGAGTGGGTCGAACAGCGCTTCAACGCGCTGCTGGAGGGGATCGGCAGCGAGCACGACGCGGTGGCGGGGATCGGGATCGGCGTCCCGGGCCCGGTCGAGCACTCGACCGGCCTGCCGCGCAACCCGCCGATCATGCCCGGCTGGGACGGCTTCCCGATCCCGGAGCGGTTCGCCGAGCGCTTCGGCGCCCCGGTCCTGGTCGACAACGACGTCAACATCATGGCCCTGGGAGAGCACTGGAGCCACTGGCGCGAGGTCGAGCACCTGCTCTTCGTCAAGGTCGGGACCGGGATCGGCTGCGGGATCGTCGTCGACGGCCGCATCCACCGCGGGGCCGATGGTGCCGCCGGCGACCTCGGCCACGTCCGCATCCCGGTCGACGAGGACCACGAGGACGTGATCTGCAGCTGCGGCAACGTCAACTGCCTCGAGGCGCTGGCCGGCGGCGGCGCCATGGCCAGAAAACTCAGCGCCGAGGGAGTCGAGGTCCCCAACTCCCGCGCCCTGGTCGAACTGACCCGCGCCGGGCTCCCCGCCGCCGTGCAGCTCGTCCGCCACTCCGGTCGCCTGATCGGCGAGGTCCTCGCCGCCGCGGTCAACTTCTACAACCCCTCGGTGATCGTGATCGGCGGCGACGTCGCCGACGCCCAGGAGCAGCTCCTCGCCAGCGTCCGCGAGGTCGTCTACCAGCGCTCCCTCCCGCTCGCCACCCGCCACCTCCGCATCGTCCGCAGCCCCCTCGAGGACCGCGCCGGCGTGATCGGCGCCGCCGCGATGGTCAGCGAGCGCGTCCTCGCGCTCGACTCCGAGTTCGGTCGCTTCGCAGTGCGCTAGGGAGGGCCGCTCGTGTCGCTTTATGTGCCCACAGGGGTCAAAAAAGCGACAGGGGCCTAGCTCGGCGTCCCTGCCTCGCCGCTGATCAGGCAGCGGCCGTACTGGGGGTAGGTGCCGCGGTAGCCGCGGGCGCGGGCGATCGGCCGCAGCAGGCCGAAGAGCGCCGACTGGACGAAGGCGGGCGGGCGGCGCAGGACGAGGACGTCGCGGAACTCGGTCGCGAACATCGCCAGCTGCAGCGGGTCGGGGGCTCCCTTGGCGTTGGTGTGGCCGTCGCGGGCGAGCCCGAAGAGGGTCTCGATCATCTGCATGAAGCGCACGCCCTCGGAGACCCACACGCGCGCCACGGCCTCCTCATCGTCGCTGGCGTTCCACCAGTCGTGCCAGTGGCCGCGCGGTATCTCGACCACCTCCCCGGGGCCGGCGATCGACTCCGAGCCGTCGAGGCGGAAGGCGATCCGACCCTGTTCGACGGTGAAGCGCTCGTCGAAGTCATGGTGGATGTGCTCACCGACCACCGCGCCTCCCGGCTGCACGTAGAGGTCGGCCTCCAAAGATCGATCGGAGCCTTCCCAGGGAGCCTTGACGAGCACGCCGCGCTCACCCGTGCAGGGGTTCTCCAACGCTTCGCCGACCCGGAAGGGCTCGGTCGCCGGCTCGAGGATCGGTGGATGGCTCACGCCGCCACCGTATCGGGGTCGATAGGCAAAGATCATTTGAGTACTTGTAATCTTTGTCCGGCAACCACCCCGGAGGAGGAAAGGTGAAGATCAAGACGGTTGTCCTGGCATTGAGCATGCTGCTGATAGCGGCGGGCTCGGTCGAGGCGCACACGCTCACGACCGCGACGGCGAAGCAGAAGATCCGGCAGCAGGCCACGAAGGAGTGCAAGGGGAACTGCACCAGCGTCACCGTCGATCGCTGTCGCCGCCATTCCCGCCACCGCGTCTCCTGCCACGCCGCCGCCAACTTCCGCAACGGCAACGGGTGCACCTGGATCACGACCGCAACCGCCAATCACAAGAACTCGAAGGTGGAGCTCCTGATCCGGGACCTGACCTGCAGCAAAGGCTGAGCCGACGCGGCAGCGACAGAACTCGCCCGAATCAGGGAGGATGCGCCGGATGCCCGCGCCGCGCCGCCCGAAAAAACGCACCGACGCCGAGAACTACGGCTGGGTGATCTCGTTCGGCTGCAAAACCACCGGCCAGCTGCGCCGGCTAAAAGTCGACACCGACCCCTCCAGCGACACGAGCCCGGTCGAGGTCCCCTGCCCCTGCGGCGAAGTCCACCGCGTCACCGTCTCCCCCTACCGCCGCCGCCGCTCCGCCGACGAGGCATTCGACGTCGAGGTCAAATCCCTCGACGAGCTCCGCAGCTAGTCAGCTGAATCGATTTCGAGCTCGCGCGCCCGCACCCGCTCGGCCGCGCGCTGTTTGAGCCGGCGCGGGACGAAGCGGGAGATCCCGATTCGGTGGGTGGCCACCCAGCGGTAGAACCGGTCGGTGAAGCGCGGGAAGCGGCCGAACACGGCGGCGGGCACTCGCCCGCCCGACAGCAGCCTGAGCAGCGCCGGCAGGGCCTCGCCGCCTGAGGTGCGCGCGCCGGCGGGCGAGACGAGGTGCATCGAGGCCATGCGATCGGCGGGGTCCAGATCGGCGAGCAGGGCCTCGGCCTCGGGCCGCTGCAGCGCGAGCGGCCGCAGGCGCCCCGCGCGGTCGAAGCGCAGCAGCCCCGCCAGCAGCCATTTGCAGAGGCCGCAGTCGCCGTCGTAGAGGACGAGCCAAGGAGTCGTCATAGCCCACAGATATACCTGCACCAAGGCTCATGGAGCCTGGGGTTGAAACCGATAGGGAGAGGCATGGAAACGACCGGATCATCGCCGATGGATCTCACGCCCAAGGACGAGCGGCCGGTGCGGCTGCTCCTCAGCGACGACCTGCATCGCATCCGCATCACCGTCTTCTTCCGCCTCTTCCTCGCGATTCCGCTCCTGATCTGGCTCCTGGTGTGGGCGATCGGGGCGCTGTTCGTCGCCGTCGCCAACTGGGTGGTGACCCTGATCAGAGGAATGTCACCCGCCTCTCTGCACGGCTTCCTCGCCAGGTTCGTTCGCTACACGACCCAGGTCTACGCCTTCGTCAATCTCGCCGCCGAGCCGTATCCAAACTTCGGCGGCAAGCCGGGCTACCCGGTCGACGTCGCGATCGATCCGCCCGCCCGCCAGAACCGGTGGACGGTCGCCTTTCGCTTCATCCTCGCCATTCCCGCCTTCCTGCTCGCCGGCGCCCTGGTCGGCAACGGGCTCTCCGAAGTCCTTCTTTCCAGCTCCGAAGAATTCGCTTCCTTCACCACGGTCGCCGTCGCCGCGTTCCTCGGCTGGTTCTACGCGATGGCACGGGGGCGGATGGCCCACGGGCTGCGCGACCTGATCGCCTACGCCCTCTCCTACGCGGCGCAGACCTGGGCCTACCTGCTGCTGGTCACCGATCGCTATCCCTCCAGCGACCCCCTCACCGCGATCGGCCCGCTCCCGACCCGCACCGACCCGGTGCGGGCGGAGGTCACCGACGAGCTGCGGCGCAGCCGGCTCACCGTCTTCTTCCGCCTCGTGCTCGCCTTCCCCCACCTCGTCTGGCTGACGCTCTGGGGGATCGTGGCCCTGCTCGTCGCGATCGTCAACTGGCTCGCCACCCTCATCCTCGGCACCTCGCCGCAGTGGGCGCACCGCTTCCTCTCCCGCTACGTGCGCTACCAGTTCCAGGTCGGCGCCTTCCTCTACCTCGTCGGCAACCCCTTCCCGGGCTTCGTCGGCGCGCCCGGCCAATACCCGGTCGAGCTCCACGTCGCCGAGCGAGCGCGCCAGAACCGATGGACCGTCCTCTTCCGCCTCGTCCTCGCCTTCCCGGCGCTACTGCTCAGCGCCGTCTTCGGGCAGATCCTCGGCTTCGTCGCCCTCCTCGGCTGGTTCGCCTCGCTCTTCACCGCGCGGATGCCGCTCGGCCTGCGCAACCTCGGCGCCTACGCCCTCCGCTACCACGCCCAGACCTACGCTTACGTCTTCCTCGTGACCGGCGCCTACCCCTACAGCGGACCCTGCCTCGAACGGGCGCCGGCCCCCGTGCCCGAGGTCGCCGCCCCGCCCCAGCCGCTCGCCTGAGATGCGCCCGCTGCGGCCGGCGACGCTCGCGGTGCTCGCCGGCCTCGTGCTCTGGGCCGTGGCGGCGCATCTGCTCTGGACCTCGACCGAGCTCCCTTCCCTCGACCTTCCCCAGCTCGACCCCGACCGCTACTTCACCGACTCGTTCCTCGAGCGCAGCGCCTCCTACGAGCGTTTCCTGGCGATCGTCGGAGTGCTTGCCTCGCTCGTCCTGGTTGCCGTGCTCGCCGCCTACGCGCGCCGCGGCCAGGAGCTGGCCCGCGAGTCGGCGGCGGGACGGGTGGGGACGGGGATGCTGCTGGCGATGCTCGGCTTCGCCCTCGTCTGGCTCGCGCAGGCGCCGTTCGGGGTCCTCTCGCTGTGGTGGGAACGGCGCTACGACGTCGCCGACGAGAGCTACCCCTCCTACCTGCTGGAAAGCTTCCTCGGCCTCGGCTCGCAGTTCATCTTCCTCTGCGCCGGGATCGGGATCATGATGGGCCTCGCCGGCGTCATGCGGCGCTGGTGGTGGCTGGCGGCGGCACCCGCCTTCCTCGCCCTCGCGCTGCTCTTCGCCTTCCTCACGCCCTACCTGATCCCCGACAACTCCCCGGTCCGCAGCCCGGCGCTGCAGGCCGAAGCGAGGGCGCTCGAGCGGATCCAGGGGACCGACGAAGCGCGGCTGCGGGTCCAGGACGCCGACCGCTTCACCGACGCGCCCAACGCCCTCGCGGCCGGCTTCGGGCCGACCAGCACCGTGATCCTCTGGGACACGCTCCTCGACGACGACTTCAGCCGCTCCGAAGTCCGCTTCGTCCTCGCCCACGAGATCGCCCACCTCGCCCACGAGGACACCCTCAAGCGCGTCGGCTGGCTGGCGCTGTTCCTCGTCCCCGCCCTCGCCCTGACCGCGCTCCTCACCCGCCGCCGCGGCGGCCTCGCCCAGCCCGAGGCGATCCCGGTCGCGATCCTCGTCCTGGTGGTGCTGCAGCTGGCGGCCACGCCCCTGCTCAACGCCTCCTCCCGCCGCCAGGAGGCAGCGGCCGACTGGGCGGCCCTCGAAGCGACCCGGAACCCGACCGCGGCCCGCGGCCTCATCCGCCAACTGGCGACGAAGAGCCTCAGCGACCCCGACCCCCCGCTCTGGGTCGAGGGCATCTACGGCAGCCACCCGACGATGATCGACCGGATCGCGATGGCCTACGCCTGGGAAGAAGGGCAGCGTTAGGACCCGCAGGTCTTGCTCACTCAGGCGCGATTTGACTATTTAGGTCAAACCGGATATTGATCGTAAACCGATTGTTATCTATATAGGAAAGACAGAATTCCTATGCCGCGCAAGCCGATGGAATCCTGAACAGTGCGCTTAGGCCGGAGAACTGATTCGCAGGATCGCTCACCCGCGCCGATAAGCGGACAGGGTATTCGGCCAAGCGCGGCTGACACGGGGCTCGTCGTTCAGGGTCTCGACGAGATCCGGAAGCCAGGTTTCGCTCGGCTTGGATGGAGCCACCGTTATCTGCGTGGGCACGAACTCGTTTCGCGAGCGCAGCTCAAGCGAGTGCTTCGCGACGAAGGAGTCGATCGTCGCCGGATCGACCGAGGGATCGAAGCGGATGCTGACCTCACCGGTGGGGTAGCTGTCGCCTCCTCCCTCGCCGATCACCGGAGCGGCCCAGGCAATCCCGCCTCTTGCGAAGACGGCCCCGGGATCCGGCGCATCGGCGATGAACAGCCCGGTGTCCTCGAGCGGTTCGATCGATCGATCGCCCTCGATGTCCTCGACCTTTCCGCTGGGCTTTACGACGAAGCGGCTCACCCATCCACTTTAGCGCCCGCTAATCCGACACAGGGAGGTTTGGATGTACCTGCTTGACAGCAAGAGATCGCCGATCGAGCTCGACTTCATAGGCGAGGTACCGACGCCCAGATCGACCTCGCGCGCGAGCACCGCCGCCTTTGGCGTCGCCAGCAGAGCCATGCCCGTCGACTCGACCAAGTTGGCCGCCGCGATGACGGGTGTCTTCGACCTGAAGGGGCAACAGGTCATGCGCCAAGCGTGGTCCCCCCTCGCCCGGGTCGCCAAGCCGCCACCCGCGATGTTTCGCGAGCGGGCAAGCGGGCTGGCGCGGCTCGTCTACCGCGAGCTGGTGCTTCGCTTCGATCGCGGCGTCAGCGTCAAGAGGCAGCGCGCCCTGCTGAAATCCGCCGGCCTTGAGCTGAGGGAAAGGAACCCCACCGTCAAGCGGCAGGTCATCGCCGTCGACAGCCGCCGCGAGGGCCCAGCGCTGGTCGAACTGTGTAACGAGCTCGCCGAGCACGAGGAGCTGGTCTTCGCGACCCCCAACTTCGTCTCCGAGTTCCGCCGGGCGGCCGCCGAAAGGCCGCCTAAAGAGCAGTGGCACCTGCTCAACGAAGGGCTGGTAAACGGACAGGTCAAAGGCGAGGACGTCAACGCCGTGCAGGCCTGGGGCGACTACTCGGGCAATCGCTCTATCGTCGTCGCGGTCCTCGACGACGGGGTGGACATCGACCATCCAAACCTGAAAAAACGAATCTGGCGGAATTCGAACTCCGAAGATCCGGATCGCCACGGCAGGGACTTCTTCCTGCCGGACGATCACCCCGACCACTACAACCCCCGCCCCAAGCTCTTTACCTATCCGTACGACCAGATGCTGGGGAACGACATCCATGGGACCCCATGCGCCGGCGTGATCTCGACCGTGCGCGACGGTGCCTTTGGGATCGCCCCGACGGCGCGAATCCTGCCGGTGAAGATCTTCCATGCCGACGCGTTGGCCCAGGACGCACGCGTCGCCGACGCCATCCGCTACGCGGCGGTCAAAGCCGACATCCTGTCCTGCTCGTGGTCGGGGCCGAGTAGCCCCGACATCGAACTGGCGATCGAGGACGCCGGTAGCCTCGGACGCAATAACCTCGGATCGGCGGTCTTCTGCGCCACCGGCAACGAAGGCGGCGCGGTCGGCTATCCAGCCTCGCACCCGGAGGCGATCGGGGTAGGCGCCAGCACGGACCAGGCGAAGCGGGCCAGCTACTCGAACTACGGACCCGAGGTCGACTTCGTCGCACCCTCGAGTGGCGGCGTCGAGGCGATCTACACGACCGATGTCGCCAACCCGTCCGGAAGGGGGTTCAACATCGGCCATGCGGCGAAGGGCGGCGAGGACGGCCGTCACACCAACGAGTTCAGCGGGACCTCGTCGGCGACGCCACTCGCGGCGGGCGTCGGGGCGTTGGTTCTGTCAGCCCGCCCGCAGCTGAGCCGCACCGAATTGCGCGATCTACTGCGTGAAACCGCCGACAAAATCGGACCTGCCCATGGATATGACAGCGATGGGCGAAGCGACGAGTTCGGCTACGGTCGAGTCAACGCCCACGCTGCCCTCAAAAAGGCCCTGGCTGGCAGCTCGAAACGAAAGTGAGGCGAACAGCTCGATTGTGAGCACTAAGGTCTTCTAATGACCGAGGGGCTCCCGATGCGACGCCGTGAGCTGATGGCGCTCTCGGCGGGGGCGCTAGCGAGCGCCGCCCTCTACGGCTGCGGCGCCGACGGGGGTGATGCCACCACCTCCGTCGCGGGAGGCGCCAAGACCGCGCCCGACTGTGTGCTGACGCCCGCGCAGGAGGAAGGCCCGTTCTACATCGACCTGGCGCGGGTCCGGCGGGACATCACCGAGGGCCGTCCCGGCGTGCCGCTGGCGCTGGCGGTGACCGTCGTCGACGCCGGCACCTGCGAGCCGATCCGCGACGCCGCCGTCGACGTCTGGCACTGCGACGCGCTCGGCGTCTACTCAGGCGAGCCGTCGGAGGGAAGCGAAGGCTCGACCTACCTGCGGGGCGTCCAGATCACCGACAAGGACGGCCTGGCCGAGTTCGCGACGATCTACCCGGGCCAGTACCCCGGCCGGACGACCCACATCCACCTCAAGGTCCACACCGGCGGCCGCCGCGGCGACGGCACCTACGCCGGCGGCCACGTCGCCCACACCGGCCAGCTCTTCACCACCGACCAAGACGACGCCAAGGTCTTCGCCCTCTCCCCCTACAACCGCAACCAGGCCGAAATCACCCCCCGCGAAGCCGACTTCATCTTCCGCGAACAGGGCGGCTCCAGCGCGGCACTCGCCCTGTCCCGCGCCGGCAACGGCTTCGCCGGCAAGGTGACGCTGGGCGTGGACCCCGCCGCTATTTGAGCTTGACGGTGAGGTTCGGCGAGTAGCCGAGCGTCGAGCCGTTCGAAGCGTGCTTGAGGACGGCGCGGAAGACGGTCTTCGCGCTCACTTTGACCCGTTTGCTCGCCGTGCATTTTTTGCCGGGCCTGATCGCTTTGCCGAGGTTGTCCCAGGAGCGGCCGTCTTTCGCTTGGAAGAGGACGAGGCGCTGCTGGCAGGTGGCGGGTGGGTTGACGATCGCGGTCAGCGTCGTTTTCTTGCCTTTGGCGACCTTCAGCGGTTTGGCTTTGATCCGGACTTTGTCTTTTTCCGGGGGCGGCGGACCGGCCGGCGGGACGGGGCCCCCGCCGCCCGCCGGTGGCGAGGGAGTGTTGGCCACCCCGAAGACCTGGATCTGCCCGAGCAGCGGCATGTAGGCGTAGAGCTCGCCCTCGGGGCTGAAGTCGAGCCGGCTGAAGTAGGAGCGCGAGTCCGACTGGTAGGCGACGCCCGCCCGGCACTGGCCGATTTCTACCCCGCAGACCTCCATCTGGTCGGCTCCCGTGAGGACTCCGTAGCCGAACGAGGCGATGTAGCCGCCGCCGGCATCGAAGACCGAGATCCGCCGGTTCCCTCCCTCGCTGACGAAGAGGTAGCCGGTGCCCGGCTGGCGCACGAGCGACTGCGGTTCGTTGAGCTGGCCGGCGGCGCTCCCGGGCCCGCTGCCGAACCGCAGATCGAGAGTGGCACCCGGGTTGGCCGTGGTGTTGTAGTGGCTGATCCGGTGGCCGAGCCTCTCGGAGATGTAGTAGCCGCCGAGGCCGGATGCGACGTCGTTGGGGTAGTTGACGCCGTCCGGAGCTTCGACTCCGGCGCGACCGTTTTCCGTCCCGCAATCGTCCGGTTGCCGCCGACCGGCCCCGACTGGATGCCGACCACGCAGCTTTCGAGCGCGAACGGCGGCGGCACGGTGAAGTTTTTGTTGATCCCCGCCCCGTGGAAGCCCTGCGGGTAGTAGGGATGTTCCGTTGTCAGGTCTTTGCCGCTGAGGACCCCGATTTTGTTTTCCTGCCCCAGCGCCAGCGCGATGCCGCCGTCGTCGAACATGCGGAGCATCGCCTGGTTGCCGCCGATCCGTTCGTCGGTTTCATTGTCCGACTCGACGAGGTCATGCCCGGGGTCGCTGGACACCGCCTGGTAGGAGATCAAGCGGGAGCCGAAGGTGATGCTGCCGGTCATGTAGACCCGGTTGTCGTAGTAGCCGATCCCGAGCGGGATGTAGTTGGGGTAGTTGACGCTGAACCCGTCGCCGAGGTTGTTGCCTTCGTCGTCGGTGTGGACGAAGGTCATGCCACCCGAGCCGGACACGGACCAGAACGTCCCGTCGGGAGCGACGTCGAACAGCGAGCCCATCCCAAGCGTCCGCGTCGGCGTCACCGAAAAGGCCGCCGAAGCGCTGCCGGCGAACGCGGCGAGGGCGACGATGGCGATCGCGAGGATCGTCAGTAAGCGACTGGTGACTGGTTTCACGAGGTGCCCACCCTCGCAACTCGGGCGGCCGGAATCAAGGTTGCGACCTATTCGCGGAACTCCGACAAAGTCGAGTCGGTCCCCGCGCCGTTCGAGCTCCACCCCACGCCCATGCAGCTGGTGCTGCGGCAGGAGACGCCGAAGAGGGAGCTGAAGGACGCGCCGGCGGGGTTCGGGGGGCTCTGCAGCGACCAGGTGCTCCCGTTCCACTCCGCGGCGAGGGTCTTGGTCGATCCGCTTCCGTCCCAGTTCCCGACAGCCGTGCAGGAGGTTTCGGTTGCGCAGGAGACCTCCTCGAAGATGCTTTCTTTGCTGCCGGAGGGGTTGGGCGTGCTCTGCACGGTCCAGGTCGACACGCCGTTGAAGCGGTATGCGAGCGTGAACCGTTCCCCCCCGCTGTTTTTCCAGGTCCCCACCGCCATGCAGCGGTTCGGAGTCGGCGTGCAGGAAACGTCGAGGAGAGAGCTTTCGACGGCTTCCGCGGGCTCGGTCGCGGTCTGCTGCGTCCATTCGACGCCGTTCCAGAAGACGACGAAGTTCTTGACCGAGCTGCCGCTGTTGGTGTAGCGACCGACGGCGGCGCAGAAGTTCGACCACAGGCAGTCGACCCCGTCCAGCTGGCTCGATTTTGCCCCTTCGGGGAACGGGATCGTCGACAGGGCCCAGTTGGGGCTCGTCCACCTCTCCGCGATCGCTTTTTTGACGCCGCCGAAAACGGCGGAGCCCACGGCGGTGCAGCTCGCGGTCGAGTTGCAACCGATCGCCACGAATTCGCTGGAGGTCGATTCGGCCGGCAACGGCGTCGTCTGGACGCTCCATTTGCCTTCGTTCCAAAGCTCCGAGAGAAGCGACGGGCCTTCCGCGGACTGGTGGTTGCCGACCGCCAGGCAACGGGTTTCCGAGGGACAGTCGACGCCGAGCAAGCGGGTATGGGTCGCGCCGGATTTTTTCGCGGGCGCCTGTTCAGACCAGGCAGTCCCGTTCCAGCGCAGGGCCATCGGGCTGTCTACCCCTGAGCTGACGCTCTTCCCAACTGCGGTGCAGGCGCTGGTGCTCGTTTCGCAGCTGACGTCGTAGAGATAGTTGTCGCTGCTCCCGGGGTTCGGCGATTCTTTGATTTTCCAAAGCGCTGCCGCCGTGGTGAAGCTCTGTTCGGTTCCAGTGCTCGTACCGCCCGCATTGGTTGCGGATATCCGGAAGTAGTAGGTCGTCGACGGTTCGAGGTTCACTTCCGCGCTCACGCTTTTGTTGCTGCTCCCCGACCCGGCGCTGGTGGACGTCGTCGATTTGTTCAATTCCCCCGATTTGGTGCCGTATTTGAATTCGTAGGTGGTGGAGAACCCGTTCGGGTTCACCGTCCCGTTGAAGGTCGCGCCGTTGCTGGTGATTTCGGTCGCCGCTTCAGTGGAGACGGTGGGTTTCGGAATCGCCGCCGTGGTGAAGCTCAGCTGGCTTCCACTGCTCGTGCCACCCGCGTTGGTCGCGTACATCCGAAAGTAATAGGTCGTCGACGGTTCGAGGGAAACTTTCGCGCTGACTGTTTTGCTGATGCTTTCCGACCCGGCGCTGAAGGATCCGGTCGTTTTGTTCAGTTCCCCCGATTTGGTGCCGTATTTGAATTCGTAGGTGGTGGAGAACCCGTTCGGGTTCACCGTCCCGTTCAGTGTCGCGCCGTTGCTGGCGATTTCGGTCGCCGCCTCGGTGGCGACAGAGGGCGGTGGAACCTGCGTCGTGAAGCTCTGGATATTCCCCGGGGTCGTGCCTTCGGAGTTGGACGCAACCAGCCGGTATTCGTATTTCGTCCCTGGATTCAAGCCGGTTTCCCATTCCTGTACGGATTCGGGGGACGATTCCGAGAAGAGGGTGCTTTCGCCGTTTTTAACCCAAGTCCCGTTTATTTTGATTTCGAAATACCATTTCGTTAAACAGCCGTTCGGATCCACTTCCCCATGGAGATATGCGGTGGTCTGGGTCACACCCGTGGCTCCCGTGGTGGTGACCGATGGTTCTTCGCATTCGCAGTTTGCGGTGGCGCTGCCCGCGGAAAGGGCCATCACGAGGAGGCTTGCGCTGAGGCAGATGGCAGCCAAGACCGTAATCCGCCCTATCTGGGCCCTGTGCAACCGCAAAGACATCAAACCCTCTCCCTACTGCCGACTCATTCGTCGCAGAGCTTGGAGACAGGATAGATCGAGTTTATGTACAAATCAAGTTTTCTTTAGGTAAAGGGGCCATAGGATGCCGCCGTGGCGCGCTTCGCAGATCCAGGCCGCTCGCGGGAGAAGATCGACCAGGTGGTCGAGCTGTGGAAGGAACGCTGCCTGCTCGGCGACGGGTCGCTGCTGTACGAGGACCGCTCCGTCTGGTCGCTGACCCACCTTCAGGACTTCCGCGAGCGCTTCCTCGGCGGTGCGATCTACGGAACCGACGAAGACTTCGAGGAAAAGCTGGACAAGCAGCTGGACGACGCCCCTGCGGAGGTGCGGCTGCTGGCGGCGGAGCTCCTGGTCGTCTACTTCCTCTTCGCGTTCGTCGCGATCGGCCCCGAGGCGAAGATGAAGATCGTCCGCCACGCTGCGGGGGACTGGGAGGAGCAGCCTCCCGGCTGGGAGCTGATCGAGGCCGCGATGCACGAGGGGATCGGCAACCCGGGTAGCGGCTACAACATCCGCCGCGACCTCCAGCTCGCCTACCTGCTCGACTTCACGATCCGCTGGAAGGCGCTGGACGCCGGGCGACAGCAGGCGGCGCTCGGCGATCCCTGGGCGCTGCGCGATTTCGCGGACGACGCCAGCGAAGACGTCGAGGTGCGCGAGATGCGCCACATCCTGCTCCACCTGCTGCGGCCGGAGGAGTTCGAGCGCATCTCCAGCGGCGCTCACAAGCAGCAGATCGTCGACGCCTTCCGGGCGGAGTTCCTGGAGGGAAGCGACGCCCCCGAGGATCGCGACGAACAGCTCCTGCGCATACGCGAGGCGCTGGAAGGCCTCGACGTCCGGCAACCGGACCTCGGCAGCCAATCGATCGACTTCTACTACTCGCCGCTGCGCGAGATCTGGAACCCGGAAGCAGACGGAGACGAGGGTGCCACCGATCTCGCACTCCTCCTCCACAAGAAGCAGCTCGTTTTCTACGGGCCCCCCGGCACCAGCAAGACCCACCGCACCAGGGCGCTCGCCGACTCGCTGATCCGGCAGGCCGCGCTGCAGCGCTGGAAGGCGAAAAAATTCTTCGAAGAGCAGAAACAACTCGATGTCCTGGTCGAGGAGAGCATCGAGTGGGTCCAGCTGCACCCCGGCTACGGATACGAGGAGTTCGTGCGCGGCTTGCGACTCGAGCAGGAGCGAACCGTCTACCAGCCGGGACTGTTGGTGCGACTCGTCGAGCGGATGGCGAAACGGGGCGACGATGCGCTGCCGGTGGTGCTGGTTCTCGACGAGATCAACCGCACCGACCTGAGCCGGATGTTCGGCGAGGCCTTCAGCCTCCTGGAGAACCGGGGAAGCTCGGCCGTCCTGCCCGGGATCGACGCTGGCGAGGAGCCGGTCGAGCTCGTCCTTCCCGACGACCTCTACGTGATCGGGACGATGAACCTGATCGACCAATCCGTGGAGCAGATGGACTTCGCCCTGCGCCGTCGCTTCTTCTGGCGGCTGTGCGGCTTCGAGCGCGGGCCGATCGTCGAGGTGAACCGTGAACGGTGGCCCGCCTGTGCACCCGCGAAATACGGCTGGGACCGCGCCGTCGACGACATGGAACGGCTGGCCGACAGGGCCGAGGAGCTGAACCGCGAGATCACGGTGTCGCGCCACCTGGGAGCCCAGTACGAGCTGGGCCACACCTACTACTTCGAAGCGGCCTACCTCGCCGGCACCTGGCTGAAGGGCAGGAAACAGCTCCGGGGCGGGGTGCTGTGGAAGAAACCCGGCCAGCCCCAGCAGCCGCTCCTCGACCTCTGGGCGCTTTCGATCGAGCCGGTGCTGAACCAGTACCTCGAAGGGATTGACCCGACCACCGCCCGCCAGGAGATCGAGCGCCTGCGCGACGTGCTCTTCGACCTCCAGGGAACTTGACGCCGGCTCCCTTGCTGCTGGAGGACCTCGCGCCGCACCGGGCGGCCGACGCCGGCGAGGACGCCTGGCTGACCCGCCTCGCCGCCCGCCTCGCCGGGCACGACCACACCCTGCGGCTGAGCGGGCGCCGCCGCGAAGACGACGAGGACGAGGCGGCGCTGACCCGTGGCGCCGACGGCCGCTGGTGGACCGGCCGCTTCATCGGCGAGATCAACTTCGAGGGACGAGAGCTGCGGATCGCGCCCCGGCTGGGCATCGACGTGATCGGCGTCTGGCTCGCTCGCGCCCTCAACCTCTCGGTGATCCCAAAGGCGGCGACGCAGGCAAGCAGTGGGCCCTTGATCGCGCAACTGGTCGATCGGATGTGGTCGGCGGCGCTTGCCGAGGCAGGCCGGCACGGGCCTCCGCGGTTCCGTCGCGTCGAGGCCTTCGAGGGCCTCTACGTCCACGGCCGCCTCGACGTTCCGGCCACGATCTCCCTGCGCGGAGCGCGGAGGCCGAAAGTCGCTTCCCGGGCCGAGAGGCGGAGCGCCGAGAACCCCGTCAGCCGCGCGATCGTGCTCGCCGACCGCACCCTGGCCTCGCTCCTGGGACAGGAGCGACCATGGCGCCCGGAGCTGGCAAGCGACCTGCTGCAGCAGCTCCGCGCCACGGTAGGGGCGAACCCGGCGATCCCCAGCGCCCGCGAGATCGGGCGTGTGCGCTACGCGCCGATCACGCGACCGTTCGAGCCGGTGGCCCGGCTCTCCCTCGAAATCGCGAGGCGCCGCGGAACCCTCACCTCGGGCAGCGGTGACGACACCAGCGGGGTGCTGATCGACGTCGCCGAGCTGTGGGAGCTGTTCCTCCTCCACTGCGCCCGGCGCGCCTTCGGCGACGGGCGGGTCCAGCACGGGACCGCGACCTCCAGCACCGCCCAGCTCCTCGTCTCCCAAGCGGATCCAAGCGTCCGCATGGGTCGCCTCAAACCGGACCTGCTGATCCTCGACGACCAGGGTCGCGAACGCGCGGTCATCGATGCCAAGTACAAGCGCCTCCGCGCCTCAGCCGAGCGGCCCCACGGGGTGGACCGCGGCGACCTCTACCAACTCGCGGCATACCTAGCCGGTCACGACGTCACCTACGGAGCGCTGGCCTACCCCCCGGGCGAGGACACCGACCGGGCGCTCGCCGCCGACGGCGGCCCGTGGAGCATCCGCGAGCATCAAGAGGTGGAGTTCCTGCGCCTGCCGGCCGGGGAGGACTCCTGCGTCGCCGCGCTACGAGCCCGCTTGGACCAACGTTTCGAAGGCCAGCGCGGTCACGACCGGGCGCGACTCGGGCCGGCTAGCATCGCCGCGTGAGCGCGCAGCTGGAGGATCGGCTGGAAGCCCTGCCGGAGCGCACCCGCCGGGCGCTCCTCCTCACCGCGACCGCCGAACCCGCCGATCGCGCCAGCTTCACCGAGGCGCTCGAGCTGTTCGGCGGCGAGATGGCCGACCTGCATCCGGCCGAGGAGGCGGGCCTGGTCCTGATCGACGCCGAAGGCCCGCGCTTCGAGGACCCGGGTCTCCGCGCCGTTGCTTACGACTCGCAGCCGCCCGCCGAGCGCCGCGCCGCCCATCGCGCGCTTGCCGCCGCGGCTCCCGGGCCATCGCCCTGGCACGGCGCCGCGGCTGCCGAAGGGCCCGACGCGAAGGTCGCCGCCGAGCTCGCCGACCTCGCCGAAGCGACCCTTGCGAAGGGGGACCCGGCCGCCGCCACCGACGCCTTCGAGCGGGCGGCGCAGCTCTCCCCCGACGACGAGCTTCGCTTCGGCTTCCAGCTACAGGCCGGCATCGCCGCCATCTTCGCCGGCCAGCTGGCGCGCTCTCGCGAGGTCCTCGATTCCCTCCTCGCCGCCGCCGAGGGCCCGCTTGCCCGCGCCGACGTCCAGCGGCTGCGGGCCGGCACGATCCTTCTCGCCGGCCACCCGATGGAGGCCCATGAGCTGCTGCTCGCCGAGGCCGACCGGGTGGAGGAGCTCGATCCCGCCCGCGCCTCGGCGCTGCTGGTCGACGCCGGCGTCGCGCAGATGGCGAGCGGCGACATGAGCGGGCTGATCGCGATCGCCGAGCGCGCGGCGGAGCTCGCCCATCGCGGCGGCGACGCCGAGGCGGTCCTGCCGAAGACGGTCCTGGCGGAGGCGCTGGCGGTGCAGGGTCGCCACGCCGAGGCCCGGGAGATCGTCACCGGCCTCTCCCTCCCCTCCCCCGCCTCCAGCACCTCCGACCCCGAGATCCTCGCCATCGCCGGCCTCTGCCTGATGTGGATCGAGGACTACGAGCGCTCCCGCGCCTGGCTCGACCGGATGATCGCCGAGGCGCGCGAGGCCGGCGCCCGGCGAGCGCTGCCGATGCCGCTCTCCGTTCGCGCCTGCCTCGACATCCGCGGCGGCCACCTGCCCCGGGCCGAGGAACGCACCCGCGAGGCGGTCGAGATCGCCGAAGCCGCGGCGACCGGCTTCGGCCTCACCTTCGCCCTCTCCACCCTGGCCTACGTTGCCGCCTGGCGAGGGGACGCCGAGGCCTGTCGCACCCACGCCGAGCGGGCGCTGGAGATCGGCTCCCGCTACGAGATGCAGGGCACCGTCTCCTACACCGAGGCCGCCTTCGCGACCCTGGAGATGGGGAAGGGGAGAACCGAGGCGGCGATCGACCACTCGCTGCGCTCGCTGGAGTCGAGCCACGCCTACGGCCGGCGCGATCCCTCCTTCCTCCAGGACGGCGCCAACATCGTCGAGGCCTGCGCCCGGGAGGGGCGGACCGACGACGCCCGCGCCTGGCTCGGCCACCTCGAAGCCGAGGCGGAGCTGACCGGTGGCATCTGGGCGGCGGCCGCGGTCGCCCGCTGCCGCGGCATCCTCGCCGAGGACGATGGCGAGGCCGACGCGCACTTCGCCGAGGCCCTGCGCATCCACGACTCCGGCCCGGAGATGCCGCTGGAGCGCGCCCGCACCCAGCTCTGCCACGGCGAGCGACTGCGCCGCGGCAGGCGCCGCGCCGAGGCCCGCATCCCACTGGCCGCCGCCGAACGCGCCTTCGGCCGCGCCGGCGCTCGCGCCTGGGCCGAGCGGGCGCGCCAGGAGCTCGCCGCGACCGGGCCGCCCGCGTCCCAGGCGCCCGCCGCGGACGGCACCGATCTCGACCTCGACGTCCTCACCCCCCAGGAGCGGGAGATCTGCCAGCAGGTCGCCGAAGGCGCGCGCAACCGGGAGATCGCCGCCGCGCTCTACATCTCCCCGCGCACGGTCGAGTACCACCTCGGCAACGCCTACCGCAAGCTCGACGTCCGCTCGCGGACCGAGCTGACCGCGGCGATGCTCAGCCGGGGTGGCTGACGCGGAAGAGCGGCAGCGAGCAGTACTGCACCGGCTGCAGGGCCCCGAAGGCGTGGCAGGCGATCGTCGCCCGCACCCGCAGCAGCACTTTGCCGTCGCGGTCGAACTCGAGGCTGAAGCTGCGACGCAGGCGCTGGCCGTCCCGCAGCCGCGGCATCTCCAGGGCGACCGAGAGCAGCCCGCGGGTCTCGTTCGAGGCATTGGTCGGCGCGCTGGAGATCGTCATCCCGGCGACCTCGGCGCTGTGGCGGTAACGGCGCAGCCCTTTTTCGTGGCCGCCGGAGACGTCCGCCAGCGGCAGGGCGAAGAGCTCACGCCGCTTGCCGCCGGCGACGCGGATCGAGGATTCCAGGGAGCGCAGGTCTTCGTTCCGCTCGCCGGCGATGTTGACGAGGAGGCGCGGTTCGGCGCCGGTCCGGTCGACGGTGTTGCGCAGCACCTGGAACCTGGTCGGCTTCGGCCTGCGCAGCTGCAGCTGGACCTGCTGCGAGGCGGCGCAGAAGGGAGCCGGGGCGATGAACGGGCCTTCGCGCCTGACGGTCCATTCGACGGTGACGGACTGGGCGCCGGAGCGGCCGGCGAAGGAGGTCGGGCCGAGGACACCGGGCCCGGGAGCGAGGCGCACCGATTCGGGGTCGGGGTTGTAGCTGGCCCCTTCGGCGTCTTCGCTGCCTTCGCCCAGTTCGAAGCGGAACCCGAGCCGGTGGGTGGCGTAGAGGACGCTGGACCCCTGGTTCTCGGGATCGGTGACTTCGACGTCGGCGAGCCGGCCGTTGTGCTCCGGCAAGCACGGCGGCTGGGCGGCGAGGGCGTCGGCGCAGGAGAGGGCGAGGACGAGCGTCAGCAGCGTCGTGGCAAGGGTCGCCCGGGGCAGGCTTCTGGCAGGCACGGCTCCAAGCTAGGCAGCGACCCCCGGGCTCGCATCCGTGAAACCACGTGATCTCGGATCCGCCCTCGCCGGCGCGCGCATACTGATCCCATGCGCACCCCCCGCCTGCTTCTCCTCATAGCCGTAGCCGTCTTCGCCCAGTCGGCATTCCTCGCCTCTTCGCTGGCCGCGCCGCAGGTCCCCGACGTCGACGTCGATCTGCCGCCCCTGCCGAAGGCCGACGAGACCGCGAAGTTCAAGATGACCGTTCACGGTCAGCAGGGCGTCAGCGTCGCCTTCAAATTCGAAGTCCCCTCCCCCGACTGCACGCTCGTCCACAAAGGAGAGGTCACCGAGAACTGGCACTACGAGCGGGGCAAGAAGGTCGTGATCGAGTTCCGCCGCTACGGCGACAACGTCTTCATCAGCCGCCAGGGCAGGCAGATCGGCGATCTCGCCTTCGGCACCACCGGCTACCTCGTCCGCACCGCCTCCGGCTCGACGGAAGACTGCCGCGGAACGTTCATCTTGAACCAGAGCCCCGACTGCGGGAAGAAGTTCAACGCCAGCCGCGACTTCCGCCTCAGCTACCAGAACGACACGATCGCGGTCGAAGCGGCCGTCGGCAAAGGCGGCATACCCCGGAACCCGGCCGAACAGTGCGGGAACGACACCGACGTGCTCAGCCCCGAGTACCCGACCTTCATCAAGGCGAAGGCCGGCCTCTCGGCCAAACGCATCTTCAACGCCAAAAAAGGGATCGAGCTGAAACTACGGGGCCGCGCGATCAAGCCCCTTGCACCGGCCTACACGACGATCGACCACTACTCCGGCGAGAGCATCCTCGAACTGACGCTGACGCGCATCACGCCGAAGAAATAGCGGGCAGCGATTCGAAGAGCGGCGCAGTCACGACCGGGCGCGACTCGGGCCCGGGCTGGTCGACCGAGCTGTAGGGGCGGTTCAGCAGCAAGACGCTCTTCCGCCGCTACGCGCGCCGTCGACCATCGAAGCCCTACTCGTCAATTGTTAGGACCGTTGTTCCTGATTTCGAAGCCGTACTCGATGCTGCTGCCGTCGTTGAGGTCGATGCGGTAGCTGTAGCTGACCCCAGGCACGAGATTGGAGGTGCTCTGATCGAATTCCCAGGTCTTTTTGGAGGGATTCCACGAGAAGCCGGCTCGCCCGCTCGCAGAGATCACCGCTTCGTCCGCCCCACCCGGGCCGTTCGACTTGCCGACCAGAATCGGCGCGCCCCCTCCAGCCACGACTCCTGGGGTGCCGACGGGATTTCCGTTCGCATCGCAGACACGAAACTGCACCGAGACGACTTGCCCCCGCTGATATTTGCTGGAGCCATCGGCTTTTAGGGGCGGCAGCACGGCGTGACTAGAGGAGCCCATGCATTTTGCGGTGCTGTATCGAACCGCGTAACTCGCGGTGGAGGAGCTTGAGTTCCCCACCTGGTCGGTCGCCGTGATGCCGAGGGCATGTGAGCCAACGGAATCGGTGACAAGAGCGCCGTTGGCGACCGTCCCATCGCAGGCCGCAACTCCAGAGCCCTGATCGATACACCCATACGCCGCAGCGACCGCTTCGTTCAGCGCGAAGGCGCTCCCGTCCACCGGGCTCGTGATCGAGATCTCAGGTGCCAAACGATCGATCTTGTTACCGGGGATATCAAGCGGTGGTTCTGCGCAGTTACCCGCCGAATCACATGCCGCGGCTCCGTTCGCCGAGGCCTCCGCGTTTTCGGTCTCTTCTCCGGCAGAGACCGCGGTGGTTAGGGCTACGGCGATTTCGCCCGAAACCAGATCTTCGTAACGACAGAACAGGGTCAGGTTGTCGGGATGCCACTGTTCGTCCGGCGAATCGCAGCCAACCAGCGCCGGTGGGACCGTGTCTGCCGTCGTGGACTGAAGCGAGATGTGGATCAACGTATCCCCGTCTAGCACCGGGATGTCGAAGTGGACCGGCGCGTAGTCGCCCCCAGTCGGGGTGGCGAGCCCCTGCCCGGGCACCGGTTGATCGCTGGGAAAGAAGAGGAGCGAGACGTTGCCCTGGGAGTCGGTCGGGTGCGGGAACCCGTAGCCCGATTGGCCGCTGTCAGAGCGGATGCCGCCGCCGAGGTCGATGTCGCTCATCGGCGCGCTGCCGGTCCTGACGATCGCCGGGATCCCGCCGCCGGCGGGGTCGGTGACGTGGACGGTGAGGCTGACGGCTTTAGGCAGGGTCAGGTCTTGGCTGCGGTCCTCGTTGAGCTGAATGGTCTGCGTCCATATCGACCAGCGCTCGGGCAGCCCTGGATTGGAGTTGCTCCCCGACTGCAGGTAGATCCGGTATCGGCCGGGGGCCACCGCGAAGGAGAAGGCGCCGCTCGAGGTGCGCTGGTTCTCGATGGACTGGCTGGGGTCGTCCTGGTTGAAGAGGCTGAGGTAGCCGGCGACCGGCGAGCCGGAGGCGTCGCGCAGGGTGCCGCTGAAGCGGACCCTTCCAGCCGGGACGAGGACGAAATTCAACCGCTTGTCGCCATCGAGCTGAAGGCCTTTTTGCGAAGTGGGCTGGAACGGCGTCCCGGAAGGAGGAGTCACTCGAACGTCGTAGGTCCCGACGCCTACCTCCACTTCATATTCACCCGTCCCGTCGGTGACGGCACTCGCCACCAACGTTCCGGAGGTGGGCGCGAACACCTCTACCTCCGCTCCCACGAGAGGCTGAGCCGACCCGCCGCCCTGCTGACCCTGCACGGTGCCGGACAACTCTGCGGCGCTGGCACCAGCCGGAGCCCCCGCCAAGACCAGGCCGACGACTACCAGCGCGAGCGCGTGTCCAAAGCGAAAGCGTGCAGGCCAAGCGGTCATTCGATGCCTCCAGTCCCCTACCGGGCCTTCAAACTTCTGGAAAGCCTCAGGTTTGCCTTATAAACAAGGGAAGTTTATCGGGGCGGCTAAAAAGCAATCGCTGGTGTTGGCCCTCACGCTTCAGCCGGCAAGGGCCCGTGCGTCGGCTCCCCCGTTCTTCCAGCGGCGGTACTCCTCCGGCATGCACCTCGCACAGGGTCTGTAGCCGGCGACGATCGCGGTCTCCTCGTCGAGGAAGAAGACGCGATTCTGGACGTAGCCGCCGCGGGCGATCGCGCGGGCGGCGCCGGCGCAGTCGAGCAGGCCGTAGATCCGGGTGCGCCGGTGGCCGCCGAGGGCGCCGGGAACGTCGCTCTCGTACGGGCGGCCGTCGCGCCCGATCAGGGTCCAGGTCCTGCTCATATGGGATAGAACGCGCCGTCCGCCGCTTGTGTGAGATCGATGAGGAACGGGTCCCTCGTCTGCGGAAGAATCGCCGGATGGCCCGCGACCCCGAGTTCGACCTCAGCGCCGAGCAGGCGCGCCGCTTCGCCCTCGCCGCCCAGGGATTCGGCCGCCCGCGGCCGGCCGGGCGAGTGGACGCCAGGCACCTGCGGCGGGCGATCGACGACGTCGGTCTCCTCCAGCTCGACTCGGTCAACGTCTTCTGCCGCTCCCACTACATGCCGGTCTTCTCGCGGCTCGGCCCGTATCCGCAGGGGGCCCTGGACCGCCTCGCCTGGCACGAGGACGGCAAGGGGAAGACCCGGCGGGCACAGCGGCGGGACCTGTTCGAGTACTGGGGCCACGAAGCCTCGCTGCTGCCGGTCGAGCTGCAGCCGCTGCTGCGCTGGCGAATGGCCCGGGTGGACACGCTGGCGTGGAAAGGCGTGGCGCGGATCGCGGCGGAGAAGCCCGAGCTGCTCGAGTTCGTGCTGGAGATGGTGCGGGAGCGGGGGCCGATCCGGGCCTCGGAGCTGGCGGCGAAGGATCGCCGGCGGGAGCCGGGAGAGATGTGGAGCTGGAGCGAAGAGAAGACCGCGCTCGAGTACCTGTTCTTCTCGGGGCGGGTCTGCGCGGCGCGACGGGTCAACTTCGAGCGCCTCTACGACCTGCCCGAGCGGGTGCTGCCGCGGCACGTCCTCGAGGCGCCGACGCCCTCGCAGGAGGAGGCGCAGCGGCAGCTGCTCCTGATCGCCGCCAAGCGCCTCGGGGTGGCGACCGAGGCCGACCTCGGCGACTACTTCCGCCTTCCCCGCGCCGAGTCGAAGGCCCGCGTCGCCGAGCTGGCCGAGGACGGCGCCCTGGTCCCGGTCCAGGTCGAGGGCTGGCGCCAGCCCGCCTACCTCGCGACCGAACGGCCCGCAGGCCTGCGCCGAGCCGCAACGGCGCGCGCCCTGCTGACCCCCTTCGACTCCCTCATATGGGCGCGCGAGCGAACCGAGCGCCTCTTCAACTTCCGCTACCGGATCGAGATCTACACCCCGGCCCCGAAACGCGTCTACGGCTACTACGTCCTCCCCTTCCTTCTAGGCGACCGCCTGGTCGCGCGGGTGGACCTAAAGAGCGACCGCCAAGCCGGAGTGCTCCGCGTGCAGAGCGCCTTCGCCGAGCCGGACGTCGACACCGCCCTAGTCGCCGGGGAGCTGGCCGCGGAGCTGCGCCCGCTCAGCGACTGGCTCGGCCTCGGCGGCGTCTCGGTCGCGCGCAAAGGCGACCTCGCCGCACCGCTCCGCGGGGCGCTCGGTTGACTTACGCCAAGGCGGCCTGTTCGCGCTGCCAGACCGCTTCGGCTTCATCCGCATCTTCGGCGTTGAGGGCGATGCGCCGGTCGATCTCGTCGGGGAAGGCGGCGTAGTAGCGGACCGCAGTCCGCACCTGGGAGTTGGTGAGATTGAGAAGCTCGGCGGTGGCGACCACTGCCTCCTCCCCACGCCCCTTGCCGCTCTTCAGCGCATCGATGAACTCCCAGACGTCCGGGCCGCCAGCCAAGGCGGCGCGCCGTCCGGTGGGGCCGCCGCGGAAGACGATGCCGGTGTGCTCATCCATGCGCTCCCTCGTCAATTTAGGCGCTCAGGCGTAGAGGCGCTCGATCTCGGCTTCGAACTTGCGCTCGATCGGGCGCCGTTTCAGCTTCATCGTCGGCGTCAGCTCGTCGCCGCCCGGCACCCACTCCCCCGGCAGCAGCTCGAACTTCTTCACCTGCTCGACCCGCGAGAGCCCGGCGTTGCCGCGCTCGACGGCGGCCTCGATCTCGGCCCGGATCGCCGGCTCGGCGGCGAGCTCCTCCAGGCCGCGGTCCTCGATCCCCTGCTGCTGGGCGAAGACCGGCGCGACGTCGGGGTCGAGGACGATCAGCGCGACGTTGTAGGGGCGGGCGTCGCCGACGGCGCAGACCTGGCCGATCAGGGGGCTCGCCGCCTTGATCCTCGCCTCGATGTTGGCCGGCGACATGTTTTTCCCGGCGGCGTTGATGATCAGCTCCTTCTTGCGATCGACGATCCGCAGGTATCCGTCGGGGTCGAACTCGCCGATGTCGCCGGTGTGCAGCCAGCCCTCGGAGTCGATCGTCTCCGCCGTCTTCTCCGGGTCGTTGCGGTAGCCGGCCATGATCACCCCGCCGCGGATCAGGACCTCGCCGTCGTCGGCCAGCTTCAACTCCACCCCGGGCGCCGCCGGACCAACGGTGCCCAGCCTGATCTCCCCGGGCAGGTTGCAGGCGCCGACGCCGGTCGTCTCCGAGAGGCCCCAGAGCTCCGCCAGCGGCACCCCCATCGCGAGGAAGAACTCGATCGTCTCGCGCGGGGTCGGCGCCGCGCCGACGTTGGCGATCAGCAGCTGATCGAGGCCGACCCGCCGCCGCAGCTCGGAGAGGATCTGCTCCTCGGCGCCGGCGTGCTCGGCGGCGAGGTCGGCGGGCACCTCTCCCCCGCTCTGCTCGATCTCGAGCCGGCGGCGGCCCACCTCGAGCGCCCGGTCGACCGCCTGCTGGCGCTCGGGATCGGGGTCGGCGGCGATGCCGATCTCCAGCGCCGCCTTCAGTTTTTCCCACACCCGCGGCACAGCGAAGAACCAGTGCGGGCGCACTTCGGTCAGGTAGGCGACGACCTGGCGCGGGTCCGGGCAGCAGGTGACGCCGGCGCCGAAGCAGATCGGCGCGTAGTGGGTGGCGTTGCGCTCGGCGATGTGGGCCATCGGCAGCCAGGAGATCAGGCGCGAGTCGCTCGACAGCCTCAGCACCTCGTCGAAGGAGTTGAACGCCGCCATCACGTTGGCGTGGGTCAGCTGCACGCCCTTCGGCGGTCCGGTGGTGCCGGAGGTGTAGATCAGGGTCGCCAGGTCGCCGGGCTCGACCGCCCGCCAGGCGGCCTCGAAGTCGAAGTCCTCCTCGCCCATCCCTTCCAGCTCGGCGAGCGAGATCGTCCCCTCCGCATCGCCGTCGACGACGATCACCCGCTCGATCGCGTCGACCGCCTCGCGCACCGCCGCCACCTGATCGAGAAAGGCACCCTCGGTGACGAGGACCCGGCTGCCGGCGTCGGCGACGAGGAACTCGATCTGCTCGGCGGTCAGGGTGTTGTAGACGGAGTAGGGCGTCGCCCCGAGGTGCATCGCGGCGGTGTCGGCGAGATGGAACTCGGGCCGGTTCGTGAGCATGATCCCGACGGTGTCGCCTCGGCCGACCCCGAGCGCGGCGAGGCCGGCGGCGACCGCCCGCACCCGCTCCGCGTACTCGCCCCAGCTGAGGCTGACCTCGTCGTCCTTGGTGCGGATCGCGGTGGCGCCGGCGTTCTCGGCGGCGGTCGCCTGGAAGGCCGCGGCGACGGTCGACTCGTCGAGCGCCGGCGGCCTCTTGCGGTCTGCTGGCTCGGGCGACATCGTCCTAGTGTGCCTAAGAGAACTCGATCACGCTGCGGATCCCGTCCTGGGCCTCCATCAGCTCAAAGCCGCGGTTGACCTCGTCGAGCCCGAGCCGGTGGGAGACGAACGGCTCGAGGTCGATTTCCCCGGCCAGGTAGCGCTCGACGAGGACGGGGACCTGGTCGCGGCCCTTGACGCCGCCGAACGAGGAGCCGGCGATGCGGCGGCCGGTGATCAGCAGCCGCGGGACGACGTCGAGGGTCTCCCCCCTGCCGGCGACCCCGGCGACGGTGCAGAGCCCCCAGCCCATCCGCGCCGCCTCGACCGCCTGGCGCATCACCGCGACGTTGCCGGTCGCCTCGAAGGTGTAGTCGGCGCCGAAGCCGCCGGTCAGCTCGAGGATCCGCTCGACCGCCCACTCCCCGCCCTCGATCAGGTCGGTCGCGCCCTGGCCGCGGGCCAGCTCCAGCCGCTGCGGCGAGAGGTCGACGCAGATGATCCGCTCGGCGCCCTGCAAGCGGCAGCCGGCGACCGCCCCGAGCCCGACCATGCCGGCGCCGAAGACGGCGCAGCTCGTGCCGGGCCGCACGGCGGCGGTGTTGATCGCGGCGCCGAGCCCGGTCGAGAGCCCGCAGGCGAAGAGGCAGGCGTGCTCGAACGGGGCCTCCGGGCTGACCTTCGCCAGAGCGATCTCCGGCATCACCGTGTACTCGGCGAAGGTCGAGCAGCCCATGAAGTGGCGGATCCCCTCCCCGTCCCGGCTGATCCGCGTCGTCCCGTCGGGCAGGTGGCCCTTGTTCTGCTCCTCGCGGATCGCCAGGCAGAGGTTGGTGCGCGGGTCGACACAATGGACGCACTCCCGGCACTGGGGCGAGAAGAGGGTGACGACGTGGTCGCCCACCGCCAGCGACCCGACGTCCGGCCCAACCGCCTCGACGACCCCGGCGCCCTCGTGACCGAGCACGGCCGGCGCGTAGCCGGACGGATCGGCGCCGGAGGCGGTGTAGAGGTCCGTGTGGCAGACGCCGCAGGCGTGCAGCTGGACCAGCACCTCCCCACCCCGCGGCTCCGCCAGCTCGACCTCCTGCACCGCCAGCGGCTCCCCGAACTCCTCCAGCACAGCGGCGCGCATCCTCATCGGGCCAGGCTCCTGCCGCAGTCGGCGATCGTCTCCATCAGCGACCACCGTACACCGGGTCAGAAGTGCCGGACCGAATTCGAACCGGCAACCGCGACCACGATTACTCGACGGTCGCGGCACGCAAAAGCCTGGCGCTACAAGCCAGCGCTCATAACACTCCTAGTGCTGAACGGATGATTTGCTGTCAACCGAAACTAGGCAACTACCACCGGAAACCTGCCGTTCAGTGCCAAGCGCCTCCGCAATCGGATCAGAAGGGCTGGTTTGGCGCAGGATCGCGTCCGCTATAAGCCCACTGCTGGCAATCCAGCCGCAACCGGAGAGGTTGTTCAAACCATCAAAGCGGTAACCAACCATGTGTGCCTGCATGATGTGATCGCGCCGAAGCTCAACCCTCTCCCAAACGTCCAAGCCATCACTGATCCAGCCGGCGGCGCGTGCTTTCGGAGGACCGACAAGATGGACGATTAGAACATGACTAACAGGCACGTGGGAGTCAGTGAAGTCACACCGCTCCGCCGAAACCGGCTCGCACCATTCGGCCTCACGAAGGGTCGGAACCAAAACTTTCTCTGTGTCCCTATTGAACGCGGACTCATCAAGGCTTAACTGGGGCGCAGTTAGAACTTCGGCTAGAAACTTGTCGACTGCAGCGTCGAAAGACGCGCGCTGCTCGTTGTCGAGGAGACGACGTTCTGCCATTGGAGCATAGACAGGATGCTCAGACTCAAGCACCATCTGCAGGACTTCCTCAGCCGCTACCCAGTCGCCCGCATCCTGACGTATCCCAGCTAGGTGATATGCCGCGCGCGGAGCAAGGTCAGGGTGGTCGGTTTCAATAATCCGCTGGTAGAGAGTCGCAGCAGCCTCGCGCAACTCCTCGCAATCCTCTGGCAAACCGGTAGGGACCTTCACTTCGGACTCATCAGTGGTGCAGGCAATAAGGAGGTCGGCGAGGTCGCTCATCGCGTGAGCGCGGAGCGTGGGCGCGCCGTCACGGATTGCCTTTCGTAGGAGCTTCACCGCGCGGACATAAGAGCGACGCTCGATCAGAAGATCCGAGAGCCGAAAGGCCGCAAGGGCGACAATCTCTCGATCAGCCACAGTCCCTTCGTCGAGGAGGCGTTGATATGCGTTGATCGCGCGATCAACTTCCCCAACTGCCGCGTAGCGCGAGGCGAGTGAGAGCACAACATCAGGGGTGAGATGCTCCTCACTGATCCTCTCGGCGCGGAGCTGATAAATCTGACTAAGTCTGCACTCACCTGCGGCCCGGTAGGCCTCGGCAAGCGCCCAGGCTGCCCTGGCACCCACCTGGGGGTTCTCGGCGCGCAAGGCCCTAGAAAGGAGCTTGGCGCCCTCACCCTCGTCGATTGCGAGTAGGTAGCGGCCGAGACGAAGCGCAGCGAGGGCTGCCACGTCGGGCAAGGACGAGTTGAGTTCATCGTGCCATTGACGCACGCGGGGACCGTGGTTTCGTTGGGTTTTCATGTGGGTGCCTCCCCTCCAGTGACTAGGCGCTTTTCGGACATCAAGGTGAGGATCGAAATGACGAAGGCATGACGACGCACGCTTCCGGGCGTCGCACCCTGCAAGCCGCGGGCGCGTAACTCGTGAGAGAGCGAATGCGTAGGCGCGCGCCGAGACCCAAGTTCGGCCGCTCGTTCGCGGGGGCGATGGCCTGAGATCGAACCTGCATCGAGCCCGAGCTCGGGACGAGCGATGGCGAAGCTGCCGTCAGGGCGGGCAATGGCGAACTCGCCAGCCGGCCCTGACCCAGTGGCCTCTCTTACCGCACGATCGGGGTCTTCCGGGTCGAGAAGCTCAGCTAGGGTGCGATCAGGCTCAGGCGACTCGAAGGGATGAGCGAGGACCTCTACTCGGGTGTAGTCAGCACTAAGACCGAAGACGTACTCCATGCCCCGCTTGCCTAGGCCATCGCGCAGAACTTCGTCTTCTCCAAGACCGAACTCTCCTGGGGAACAGAACAGCGGTGGCAGGCCGCCTTCGAAACTGATCTCCTCGACATCGGCGATCAGCTCGTCGATGAGCTCCAGAACGCCTCCGCGGTCGGCGTCGCTGATGTCGAGATGATCGGGCGGCGGGTGCTCGACACAGATCCAGTTGAGGGGGATCCGAGTTCCGTCTCCTACCGCGGCAAGGGAGACCAAGTCGCGACCCGCGGACCCCTCAGGGCCAGGGATGATTTTCTCGTCCTTGACGACAATATCCACAACCGGGTCGACCTCAATGAGGATCGCGTTGACTCCCTCCCTGCGAGCCGTCTCAAGAAGAGCTCTACGCATCGGCTCAATCGAGATGCCCGGCCGCTGCAGGACACGGCGAAAGCGATCGCGATAAACCAGTCGCTTCTCGCTGTGACCGACAGCGGCCACAGCGCCTAGCTCGCTGAGCTTGAACTCAGGTGTCCGACTGACGACCACCGCCCCGTAGTAGTCGATAAGGACATCGGCGACCTTGGCGGAGTAGCCCAATGCGCGTAGTCCTTCGTGCAGGGAACGCTGCTCTCGGCTGTCAGGAGGGCGCAGCCTTGGTGGGGGGCCGGCGGTCGCGGAAGCGTCCATCCGAATCAAGATAGCGATGGGTTCGGGGTGTTCTGCAAATTTGGCGAACTACAAAGGCGACCTTCTGTTTTTCCCCATCCCAGAGCCGATTGCTGCACTGAAGCCAAAGCCTGCGCCAATTCAAGCGCCGGCCAAAAACCTGGCCCTAGCCTCGATCCATCGAACGAGGGAGAAACAGAGATGAGGTTCCAGATCCTGCGCTCAGGACCAAACGCATTTTGGTGGCGGCTTGTCGCCGCCAACGGGGAGGTTCTCTGCGCCTCGGAGATCTATGTGCGGAAGGCGGCCTGCCTTCATGCAATCGGCCTGGTCAAGGCTGGTGCGCAGGGCGCCCCCGTCGCCGATCTCACCGGCAGCTGAATTCAACCAAAGAAAACAATGCCGCTAACAACGGCAGAGAGGAGACGCCCAATGGCGTTTCAAGAGATAACTAATGTCCCGATCAAGCACATCGACACCGTGATCGACGTCGTCTCCAAAGGTGACGGCACTCACGACCACGACGAGGTGGCGGTGACTAGCTCGCTGGAGCTTGTCGCGCCCATTGATGACGCCGAAGAGGCATTGCTGATTCTGCCGATGTCCGGCGAGGCCCAGCAGAAGCCGATCGTCCGCTACTCCGATGAGCATGTCAAAGAAGGGGCTGTCTTCACCTTCGATCCCGTCGATCGCTCGGTCTACGACGAAGAGCTAGTCGAGCGCCTTGAGGAGCTCGCCGACGGCACCTCTAAGAAGGAGCAGAAGTCGGTCGCGACGCAGCTCGAGCGCTGCGCCGACGGCCTCTCGGCCGCCGTGTTGCGGGTAAAGCCCGGCGAGACGAAACTGCGGGTCTTTTATGAGATCGCTGCCACGAAAGTCGAAGAGCGTACCTTCGAGTTCGGCGTGATCGGGCCGCTTCCGTCCTTCGTGATTCAGGCCGGTGGCTCTATCGGCCTGCTCGGCATCTTGCCGCGGGCGACGAGTCTGATCAGCGCGATTGCCCTCTCGGACCCCACCAACCCGGGTTCGGAGATCAACACCAAGGCCGAGGCCGACCTCGGCGGTCGCCATCTCGTCGGCTGGACTTGGCAGAACGACCCCTTGTTCAAAGTTCGGTACCGCTACTAATGATTCGGCGGGCAGTGTGCAGTGCTTGCACATCTGCCCGCCGAATCAGCATCAATCCGGCAGTTTCTGCCTGATTGGGAGCGAAATTGGGTCCAGTCCAAGCGGATGCCAAGACCCCAACCCGCCCACCGCAGCAACTTCAAAAGGGGTGGCAGACGGGATTCGAACCCGCGACCGCCGGCACCACAAGCCGGAGCTCTACCAACTGAGCTACTGCCACCGCGCTAGACCCCAATTTACCGCAGCCCCAGCCCGCGACCGGCCCCCGCCTGAGGGGGATGGGCTCGTGCGATGGCCTCCCCAGGTGTGCCTCAACGAGCCGAAGTCCGTGAAACGGGTAGCTGACGAGTCGACGGAAAGCGCGATGACCAGTTGAATCACGAGAACGACAGCCGACCGCCGCACCCTGATCCGCAGATCGGGTCTGCTGCGGTCGACCTTCCCGCCCCCGACCTGCGACGCCTCCGCTACTTCGCCGCGGTGGCCGAGGAGCTGAGCTTCTCCCACGCCGCTGACCGGCTCGGCCTCTCCCAACAGGCGCTTTCGAGTCAGATCCGCTGCCTCGAGGACCAGGTCGGCCGCAGCCTCTTCTTCCGCACCACGCGGCGGGTCGAGCTGACCGCGGCGGGCCGGGCGCTGCTGCCGAAGGCGCAGCTCGCCCTGCGGGCCGGGCGGGAGGCGATTGACACCGCGCGGGCCGCCGAGCCGGAGCGCAGATACAAGCCCTGGTTGTGATTCCGGCGCCCCGCCCGGGGCAGTTAGGGGTCATGTCGAACCCCAGCGAGTCCTTCGGTCCCAGCGGTCGACGCGACGCTCGGATAGCCGAGGGCCTCGGGTGGTTCAGCCTCGGACTCGGGGCGGCGCAGCTGCTGGCCCCGGGTGCGCTGAACCGCCTGGCGGGCATCCGCGACGACGCTGCGGCGCGACTCGCCCAGCGGTTCGTGGGTGTCCGCGAGGTCGGCGCCTTCGCCGCGATCATGGCCGACCGACCGCGGCCGGTGCTCCCCCTCTGGAGCAGGGTCGGCGGCGACCTGCTGGACCTGGCGCTGCTCGCCCGCGCCTGGGACCGCAAGCGCGAGAGCGCTCCCAGGCTGGCCCTGACGATCGCCAACATCGCCGGCGTCACGGGGCTCGACATCTATGCCGCGATCCGCCACACCGAAGCGGAGAGGCGGCGCGAACCGAGAGCGGAAGGCGAAGGCAAAGCCCCAGGAGGTGGTCCCGTGCAGGTGAAAGCTGCAGTGACGATAAGAAAGTCCCGCGAGGAGGTCGAACCGGCCTGGCGGACCTTCGAGGCCGACGGCGGCCTCAGCGGCTGGCGCAGCGACGCAGCGGAAGCCGGAAAAGGCGACGGCGACGGCGTCGCGCACCTGCGGTTCGTCGAGGCTCCCGCCGGCCAGGGAACCGAGGTTCACGCCGGGCTCTCCTACGAGCCGACGGCCGGCAAGGTCGGCGAGCTGCTCGCAAAAGCGCTCGGCGACGACCCGGCGCAGAAGGTCAAGGACGACCTGCGCCGCTTCAAGCAGGTCGTCGAGACCGGGCAGGTGGTCCGCAGCGAGGCGAAGCCGGACGGCACCCGGACCACCACGCCGCTCAAAGAACGACCCGCCCAGCCCCTGCCCGCCGGGAGCCGGTCATGAAGGCGACCGTCTACTCGGGACGCAACACCGTCGAGGTCGCCGACGTCCCCGACCCCAAGATCCTCAACAGCCGCGACGCGATCGTCCGCATCACCTCGAGCGCGATCTGCGGCTCCGACCTCCATCTCTACGACGGCTACATCCCGACCGTCAAGAAAGGCGACATCTTCGGCCACGAGTTCATGGGCGAAGTGACCGATGTCGGGCCGGAGGTCCAAAACCTGAAGCGCGGCGATCGCGTCGTCGT
The DNA here is from genome assembly GCA_035474955.1 of Solirubrobacterales bacterium. Taxonomy (GTDB): domain Bacteria; phylum Actinomycetota; class Thermoleophilia; order Solirubrobacterales; family 70-9; genus VAYN01. The sequence continues at coordinate 49,698 of DATIMV010000029.1, read as the reverse complement.
CCCCTTCCCGATCGCCTGCGGCAACTGCAACGCCTGCGCCAACGGCCTCTTCTCCGTCTGCGAAAGCTCGAACCCGAACGCCGGCATGGCGGAAAAGATGTGGGGCCACCCGATCGCCGGCGTCTACGGCTACTCGCACCTGCTGGGCGGGTACCCCGGCGGTCAGGCCGAGGCGGCGCGGGTCCCGTTCGCCGACGTCGGCCCGCTGAAGATCGAGAGCGACCTCCCCGACGAGGAAGTCCTCTTCCTCTCCGACATCCTGCCGACCGGCTACATGGGAGCCGAGATGGCGAACATCCAGCCCGGCGACGTGATCGCCGTCTGGGGCGCCGGCCCGGTCGGCCAGTTCGCCGTCGCCAGCGCCAAGATGCTCGGCGCCGAGCGGGTGATCGTGATCGACCGCTTCGACTACAGGCTGCAGATGGCGCTCGAGAAGGCCGGGGCCGACGAGGTGATCGACTACGAAGATCAGCCTGACGTCGTCGAGGATCTGAAGGAGCGCACCGGCGGCCGCGGCCCCGACGCCTGCATCGACGCGGTCGGGATGGAGGCCCACCATGCCCACGGCGCCGTCTACGCCTACGACCGGGCCAAGCAGGCGGCGAGGATGGAGACCGAGCGGCCTTATGCCCTGCGCGAGGCGATCCTCGCCTGCCGCAGCGGCGGCGTCGTCTCGGTGATCGGCGTCTACGGCGGCTTCGCCGACAAGTTCCCGATCGGCGCCGTGATGAACCGCAGCCTGACGATCCGCAGCGGCCAGTGCCACGTGCAGAAATACATGCGGCCCCTGCTCGAGCGGATCGAAGCCGGCGACATCGACCCGAGCTTCGTGATCACCCACAAGATGGGCCTCGACGAAGTTTCCAACGGCTACGAGACCTTCAAGCACAAGCACGACGGATGCGTGAAGGTCGTACTCAAACCATAGGTCGCGACGCCCTGGATGCGGCTGAGTCGGCCCTCTGGCTGATCCCGGTCGGCTGCCTGCTCGCCGGGGCGGCGCTCTCCTTCGCGACCACCGCGATCGACAGCGCCAACGGGTTCGACCTGCTGCCGAGCACCCTCACCGGCTCGCCGAGCGCGGCCCGCCAGATCCTCACGACGATCGCGCAGTCGACGGTACAGCTGACGGGGCTGGTGCTCAGCCTCAGCCTGGTCGTGATCCAGCTCGCGATGGGGCAGTTCTCACCGCGGATCGTCCGCTCGCTGCTCAACGACCGCCGCAGCCAGTGGGCGATCGGCATCTTCGTCGGGACCGTCGCCTTCACGCTCCTCTCGATCCGCCGGGTCGGCGAGGGCGGTGAGGTGCCCGGGCTGACGATGCTGGTCGCCTACCTGCTGGCCCTCGCGAGCTTCGCGACCCTCCTCCTCTACATCCATCACATCGGCCAGTCGATGCGCGTCGCCGGCCTGATCGACCTGGTCGGCGACGACCTGCGCGACGAGCTCGACGGCCGCTACGGCGAACCGGTGGCGGAAGCGACGGAAGGTCCGCCGACGGACGCGATCGCAGCTCCCGAACCCGGCGTCGTCTGCGAGGTGGATCGCGAGCGCCTGGTCGAGCTCGCCGCCGCGGCCGGCTCCCAGCTCGAGCTGGTGCCGATGATGGGGGATTTCGTCCCCTGCGGGGCGCCGCTGATCAAAGTCGAGGGCGGCAACGGCCGCCTCGACCGCACCGCGGCGGCGCGGGCTGTCGTCCTCGGCGCCGAGCGCACCCACACCCGGGACCCCGCCTACGGCTTTCGCAAACTCGTCGACATCGCCGAGCGCAGCATCGCCCAGCGCTTCGACGACCCGACCACCGCCGTGCAGGCGATCGACCGGCTGCACGACTGCCTGCGCCAGCTCGCGGGCCGGCAGCTGACCAGCGGCGAGTGGCGCGACCGCGACGGGATCGTCCGCCTGCGCGCCCGCCAGATCACCTGGGAGGGCTACGTCCGCCTCTCCTTCGAGGAGCTGACCCTGGCCGGCGCCGGCACGCCGCAGGTAACGCGGCGCCTCTTCGCCGCCCTGGACGACCTGCTCGCAATCGCCCCCGCGGCCCGCCGGCCGCCGCTGGAACGGCAGCGCGAGCTTCTCACGGCGGCGGTCGAGAACGCCTACGACGACTGGCGCTCGGCCGAGGCGGCCCAGGTCCCCGACATCCAGGGAATCGGTTCCGGTGCCGACGTCGCGGCGCCGCCAGGAGCGGTGGAAGGAGTCGAGCGAGAGGGGTTCTAGGCGACGGCGGCGAAGTCGTCGCTCTGCTCGCCCGGCCGGCCAGCGGCCGCCCCGCCGCGCGAGAACTCCATCTCGTCGTCGACCGGGCCGTGCTTGAGGAGGCGGATGTCGGCGGCGTAGTTCTGGTGCAGGCGCCAGGGGTGGCGGGTGCCCTGTTTGGGGAGCTGGTCCAGGGAGCGGAGGACGTAGCCGGACTTGAGGTCGATGAAGGACTCGCGGGGCACCGAGGGGCCGGGGTCGCGGGGAACCGCCACCCGGTAGCCGTGCGCGTCCATGTGGTTGAGCAGGCGACAGATGTACTGGGAGACCAGGTCGCACTTGAGGGTGAATGAGGCGTTGGTGTAGCCGAGCGCGAGCGCCATGTTCGGCACGCCGTTGAACATCATCCCCTTGTAGCCGACGAGGTCGCGGAACTCCTTGCGCTCGCCGTCGACCGTGATCTCGATCCCGCCCAGCACCAGCAGGTTGAGCCCGGTCGCGGTGATGATGACGTCGGCCTCGAGCTCGCGCCCGGAGGTCAGCTTCAGCCCCTTCTCGGTGAAGGTGTCGATGTGGTCGGTGACCACGTCGGCCTTGCCCGAGCGCAGCGCCTCGAAGAGGTCGCCGCCGGGAACCAGGCAGACGCGCTCGTCCCAAGGGTTGTATTTCGGTTCGAAGTGGCGGTCGACGTCGTAGCCGGCCGGCAGCTGGCGCTCGACCCCTCTGCGGATCAGCTTGCGGGCCAGCCGCGGCGCCCGGCGCGAGAGCTGGTAGAAGGCCATCTGCAGGAGGACGTTCTTCCAGCGGACGATCCCGTAGGCGGCCTTGGCGGGCAGGATCCGGCGCAGCACGTTCGCGATCGGGTCCTTGCCGGGCGGGGTGACCACATAGCCCGGCGAGCGCTGCAGCATCGTGATGTGCTCGGCCTCGGGCGCCATCGCCGGGATCAGCGTCACCGCCGTCGCACCGCTGCCGATCACGACCACGCGCTTGCCGCGGTAGTCGAGATCCTCGGGCCAGTGCTGGGGGTGGATGATCTCGCCAGCGAAGCGCTCGCGGCCCTCGAACTCCGGCGTGAAACCCTCGTCGTAGCGGTAGTAGCCGGTGCAGCCGTAGAAGAAGTCACAGGTCAGCTCGACGACCTCTCCCCCACGCTCGGCCCGCACCGTCCACCGCGCCTCCTCGCTCGACCACTCGGCGGCGAGGACCTTGTGGCCGAAGCGAATCTTGTCCTCGACCCCGTACTCGCGCGCGGTCTCGCTGATGTAGTTGCGGATCTTGTCCCCGGGGGCGATCGAGTCTTCGTCGCGCCACGGCTTGAACGAGTAGCCGAGGGTGAACATGTCGGAGTCCGAGCGGATGCCGGGGTAGCGGAAGAGGTCCCAGGTGCCGCCGATCGCCTCGCGGCTCTCGAGGATCGCGTAGCTCTTGCCGGGGCAGTTCTTCTGCAGGTGCACCGCGGCGCCGATGCCGGAGAGGCCGGCGCCGACGATGAGGACGTTGACGTGCTCGCGCTCCTGAGACATGGGGAATCTCCTAGCGGTTGAGGCGAGCGAGCAGGTCGCTCGTCATCGGGGTGGACTTGAAGCGGCCGCGCTTGACCCCGGCGCGCACTTGGCGCCGGACCCCGCGCTCGACCAGGCCTTTGGGGAGGAATCGGAGGAGGGCGTAAGACTGAGCGCCCCGCCGGGTGGTGGCGAGGTCGCGGGCGGGCTTGCCGTAGATGGCGCGGACGATCGTGTTGACCGCGGCGCCGAGCGGCTCCGGCGGCACCATCCCCTCGAGGGCGATGCCGGCGTTCTGGCTGGCCTCGTGGATCGGGGTGCGGATGTAGCCGGGGTAGACGGTCGTCACTGTCACCTCGTCCCCCACCTCTGCCCGCAATTGCTCGGAGTAACCAACGACGCCGCGCTTGCTGGCGGCGTAGGCGGTGGCGAAGGGGACGGCGAGGTGGGCGAGGCCGGAGGAGATGTTGACGACGCGACCGTGGGAGGCGCGCAGCGCCGGCAGCGCCGCTGCGGTGGCGCGCCAGGTGCCGAGCAGGTTGACGTCGAGGACGCGGAGGGCGTCGGGCCCTGGCCGTTCGGTCGCGCTCTGGGGAAGGCCGATGCCGGCGCAGTTGACGAGCGCATCGAGGCTGCCGCCGAGCCGCTTGACCGCTTCGGCGACGGCTTTGTCGACCGAGGCCTGGTCGGTGACGTCGCAGGCGATCACCTCGTCGCCGGCCTTGAGGTCGAGTCCGACCACCGCCGCCCCACGCTCACGCAGGGCCTTCGCGGTCGCCTCGCCAATACCGCTGGCGGCGCCGGTGATGATCACTCGCTGGCTCATTGACGAGGACTCTATCAACACCGTGTCGAGTAAGTCAACAACTTGTCGATTCTCTCGACGCCATGTATCGTAAAACGCATGCCAGTCGCTAAAGCCGAGTCCTCCTCCACCACCCCCACGCCCAGGGGCCGCGGTCGTCGCGGCACCCGCGCCAGCGGCGACGACCGCGAGCGGGCGATCCTGGAGACCGCCGAACGACTGCTGGAGGAGCGACCGCTGAGCGAGATCTCCGTCGACGACCTCGCCAAAGGCGCCGGCATCTCCCGCCCCACCTTCTACTTCTACTTCCCCTCCAAGGACGCGGTGGTGCTGACGATCGTCGACCGCCTCGTCGCCGAGTCCGGCGGCAGCCGCGAGGAGATCATCACCGCGCTCGCCGAGGGCGGTCCGCAGGCCGGCTTTCGAGTCGGGCTCGAGAACCTCTACGCCGCCTTCCGCGCACGCCCGGGCGTGGTCAGAGCCGGCACCGACCTGCGCGCCACCAACCAGGAGGCCCGCGACCTCTGGGCGCAGGTGATGGAGGGCTGGGTCGCCGACGTCACCGCGGTGATCGAAGCCGAGCGCGCCCGCGGCGCCGCTCCCCCCGGCCAGCCCGCCCGCGACCTCGCGATCGCCCTCGTGCAGATGAACGAGCGCGCCCAGTACGCGACCCTCCTCGGCGAGTCCCCCTCCCTCGAGGCCGACCGCGTCCTCGACGTCCTCATCGACGTCTGGCTGCGGGCGATCTACGGGACCGCCGACCCGGGCTAACGCCGAGCCGGCAAAAAAGCACCTCCAGGGTGCTTTTTTGCCAGCTCGCGTTTAAACCCGCGGCGCGATCTCCCGGCCCATCAGCGCGACCGCGTCGAGGTCGCGGTGGAGCAGGTGCTGGCCCATGATCCGGGTCAGGCCCGCCGCCTCGAGCTCGCGCAGCTGCTCGATCGCCTCCTCGGTGGTGCCGCTGATCGCGCTCTCGCGCAGCCCGGCGAGGAACGCCTCGCCATCATCGCCCTGGCCTTTCCAGCGGGAGAGGCGTGAGGCGCGGTCGAGCAGTTCCTCGCGGTCTGCCCCTACCAGCCAGCCGGTCATCATCGAGAGCGGCAGCGTCGCCGGGTCGCGCCCCTCGGCTTCGCAGGCACGATCGAGGCCGGCCCTGATCTCGGCGACCTCGGCCGCCGTTGACATCACGGTGTTGTACTCGTCGGCGCGGCGCGCCGCCAGGCGCAGGCTCCGCGGCCCGCCCCGGCCGCCGAGGATCAGCGGCAGCGGTCGCTGCACCGGCTTCGGCAGCGCATCGAGGTCCCGCGCCCGGTAGTGCTCGCCCTCGAAGCTGAACGGGCCCTTCTCCCAGTGGCCCTTGACGACCTGCATCTGCTCCTCCAGCGCATCCATCCGCGGCCCGATCTCCGGCAGGTCGAAGCCGTAGAGCTCGTGCTCGCGCTCCCACCAGCCGGCGCCGATCCCGACCTCGACCCGGCCGCCGGAGACGTGGTCGGCGGTCACCGCCGCCTTCGCCAGCACCGCCGGGTGGCGGAACGTCGCCGGCGAGACCATCGTCCCCAGCCGCAGCTTCCGGGTGACGGCACCGAGCGCGGTGATCGTCCCCCAGGCGTCGAGCGAGCCGCGCTCGCGGCGGTCGTCCACCGAGAGGTAGTGGTCGGAGCGGAACATCGTCCCCACCCCGTGCTCCTCGCAGGCCGCCGCCAGCGCCAGCCAGTCCTCCCAGGTCACGTCCTCCTGCCCCTCGATCATCAGGCATACGTCCATGCGCCGAGGCTACCCCGGGTACCTTCTGCCCATGCCGACTAGAACGTTTCCACCCTTTTCCTCGTTGGAGCGGGGAAAACTCTGGAAACGATGCACCGGAGTGGGGCTCGCGATGCTTCTGGCCTTGCTTGCCTGGACGCTCGCAACCCCCGCCTCCGGCGTCGGCCCCTACCCCACCCTCGGGCCCTGTCCGGTCTTCCCCGATCCGCCGGCCTCGCTCTCGCCCCGCGCACCCTCGCTCCCCACCGAGGCGGCCTGGAACCAGGACATCTCGAAGGCGCCGCGGGATCCCCGCTCGCGCGCCTACATCGCCTACATCAACTCCCAGGGCGGCGACCACCTGCATCCGGACTTCGGCTCCCCCCGCGCCTACGGCATCCCCTACGCCGTCGTCGACGCCGGCCAGCGCAAGCTGCCGATCAACTACACCGCCTACGGCGAGGAGAGCGACCCCGGCCCCTTCCCGGTGCCGGCGCGGGCGCCGGTCGAGGGCGGCAACCGCAGCGACGGCGACCGCCACGTGCTCGTCGTCCACCGTGCCGCCTGCAAGCTCTACGAGCTCTACCGCGCCTTCTACGTCGCCAAGCCGCGCCCCCACTGGAACGCCGACTCCGGCACCGAGTGGGACCTGCGCTCCGCCGCCCGCCGCCCCGACGGCTGGACCTCCGCCGACGCCGCCGGCCTGCCGATCTTTCCCGGCCTCGTCCGCTACGACGAGGTCGCCTCGGGCAGCCTCGACCACGCGATCCGCGTCACCTTCGAGAGCACCCGCGACGCCTGGATCCACCCCGCCTCCCACTGCGCCGGCGACACCTCCTCCCCCAGCGCGCCGCCGATGGGGCTGCGCCTGCGCCTCAAGGCGGGCTTCGGCCTCGGCCGCTTCAGCGGCCACGCCAAGGTCATCGCCGAAGCGATGAAGCGCTACGGCCTGATCGTCGCCGACAACGGCTCCAACTGGTTCTTCTCCGGCAGCAGCGACCGCCGCTGGGACGACGAGGACCTCAACCAGCTGAAGGGCATCCCCGGCAGCGCCTTCGAAGTCGTGAAAAGCGCCGCAACCATCCGTCCATGCTGATTTGCCTGCATTGGATTGGGTACCTGACCTAATAACCAGTCAGGGAGCACGTGCAGGGAAAAGCCTGCGAGGAGAGAGGAACGATGGCCCAGACGAAAACCAAAGCGAAACCCAGATCTCGAAAAAAACCCGCGCCGAAAAGCGCGAAATCGTCTTCGAAACCGAAAGCTCCGAAAGCCAGAGCGAAATCGGCCAGCAGCAAATCGCGCAGCTCCAGCAACGGGGCGAGCACCTCGAAAGCCAGCAGCAAATCGCGTTCGCGGAAATCACCTTCGAGCAACGGCTCGTCGAGCAAACACTCGAACGTCGAGGCGGTCCGCCACGCCGTCGGCGACGTCGGCGGGAAAGTAGGCGGCAAAGCCAAAAGCGCCGGCAAAACGGTGGGCAAAGCCGCGAGCAAAGCGAAAGTGCCGCTCGTAGCCGGCGGAGCCGCCCTCGCCGGAGCGGCCGGCGGACTCGCCCTCGCCGCCTCCAAGACGGGCAAGAGGAGCAAGCTCGGCAAGGCGATGACGCGCCGGCCGAAGGTCAAGGTGAGCTCCAAGGACGTCGCCAAGGCAGCCAAAGGGGTAGGGAGCTTCAGCGCGCAGGTAAGCGAGATCGCAGGGGGTCTCGAGAGCGCTGCCGAGGGGCGGAACGGAAAGCACCGCTCCCCGGTCGAGGTCGTTCTACAGGGACTCACCGCGAGGCGCTAGCGCCAGGGCTGGCCCTGAGGACATGGCTGCGACCGCGCGTCCGGGACGCGCGGTCGCCGGCCGAACCTCTACCCCTCCTCCTCGTCCTCGGCGTCGGTCGGGTGGACGATCCGCTGCGCCACCGACCAGTCGACTTTGACGTCCCGGTAGGTGACGCCCTCCTCCGGCTCCTCGGGAATGTTCTCCCGCTCGACTTCGGCGTCGGTGTCGTGGCCGGGCTCGCCGTGGTAGGTGACCTTCCGCTTCTCCGGTACCTGATCGAACCTCACCTCCCTGGCCTTGACCGAGGTGAAGAAGTCGAGGTCGGGGCGGCGGCCGCTCATCCGGCGGCCGCCTTCTCGACGTCGTGGACGGTGACGCGGCCCTCGGCGCCGGTGCCATCGACCTCGTCGATGTCGACGCCGGCCTCCTCGGCCTTGCGCAGCGCCGCTTCGGTGGCGTTGTGCTTGGCTGCGCGGCGCTGCCGCCGCCGCTCACCCAGCTCCTGCGCTTTATGGGTGGCCGCGAGGCCGAGGTCTTTGGCCTCGTCGGCCGCGGCGGCGCCGATTTCCTTGGCGACGAGCTTGGCGATCTGTTTGGCCATTCCACCGCCGGAGGAGCCTTGGCCGCCTCCGTTGCCTTCGCCTCCGCCGTTGCCGGCCCCGCCGCCGAGCCGGGCGAGGCTCCCGACCTGCCCCAGCCCTTGCCCGGCGCCTTCACCGATCTCGCCGACCGCCTTGCCGGCGCCGCCACCGACGTCTTCGACAGCACCACCAGCACCTTTGCCGACGTCCTTGACCGCGCCTCCTGCGCCTTCGCCGACGTCCTCCACGGCACCGCCAGCCCCTTCGCCGATCTCCCCGACCGCCTTGCCGGCGCCTTCGGTAACCGGTTCGAGCGAGTGGGCGATCGTCTTGAGGATGTCCGGGTTGCGGTCGAGGGTGGTGAGGACGCGGTCGATGATCGCGGTGACGTGGTCGAGGCGCGCCCGCAGCAGCGCCTGCGCTTCGACCCCTTTGATATTCAGCTTCACCTTGCCGAGCTCGGCGTGGACGCCGACGCTCAGCTTCACCAGGTCGAGCACCTCGGCGTGCAGCGAGATCCGCGCCTCGAGATCGTCCAGCTCGAAGTCGATCTCGTCGACTTTCACGACCGGAATGTCGACGACGACGTCGGGCTCGTCGGTGTCGCTGATTTCCCCGGGATCGATGACCGTGTAGTCCTCGTACGTGCTCTCCGGCACGGTCTTGCCCGATCCCTGGTTCCGCTTTTCCTTTTGCGGAGTCGGGCTTCTGTTCCGCCCGCTGCCGTCCTTGCGAGCGCTTTTGCGCTTCGTCTGCTGGGCCATCTCATCCTCCTCGCCTAAGCGATTCCTCTTCCCTTAAGAAAAGTTTTCCCTTTAGGAGAACGCGCAAACGAGCCCCGGCGTCAGCCGGAAGCCTTGCGGCGCCCTGGCCGCCCGCCGGAGACCAGCCGCCAGGCGCCACCGACCACGTAGATGACCCCGAAGGCGATCGCGAGGCCGATCGCGCCGAGGATGAGGAGGAAGAGGACGAAGGCGAGGATCGCCAACGGGATGAGGAGGAATTTCACGTCCCCGTAGTCTTACAGCGGGAATGGGATCGACGGCAGCGCTCCTCCAAACTCTCATCGTCCTGGCCGGCGCCAGCGGCGGCGACCAGGCGGTCACCTCGGTCAGCGACAGCCTCGCCGAGCTCCAGGCCCGCCGCCAGGTGGAAGCCCGCGCGGAGCGCAAGCTTGCCAGCGCCGAGGTGGAGCTCCCCACGCCCGAGGAAATCGCCAAAGACCCGACCCTGCTGCCGCCGGCCTCGGCGGGCAGCAACGGCACCCACGTCCCCCGCGCCTCCTCCGGGCTCAGCCGCGAGGAGATCTTCGCCCACCGCCGCGGCGACCACGGCGGCTCCAGCTCGATCCTCCTCACCGGCGTCGCCCTCGCCCCGCCGGACGCGCCGGAAGCGGTCAAGGGCGCGATCAACAACGCCAACCAGATCGTCGGCCGGCCCTACGTCTGGGGCGGCGGCCACGGCTCCTTCTACGACGACTCCTACGACTGCTCCGGCGCCGTCAGCTTCGCGCTCTTCGGGGGCGGCCTGATCCCCCGGCCGCTCACCTCCGGCGAGCTGATGGGCTGGGGCGCGCCGGGCAAGGGCAAGTGGATCACCGTCTACGCCAACCCCAGCCACACCTTCGTCGAGATCGCCGGCCTCCGCTTCGACACGGTCGGGGCCGAACAGGGCAGCGGCCCGCGCTGGCACCTGGCCACCGTCGACACCGACGGCTTCGTCGCCCGCCACCCGCCCGGCCTGTAGGGCAAAAAAGGGCCGGCCCCCAGGCGGGACCGACCCTTGGTGACTATTGGTCGCGGGGGCTAGTTGCCCTTCCCGATCGACTCGATAGGCGCCACGCGCTGAGTGTGGAGAACCATCCTTCTTCACCTCCTCCCCCAGGAGAGATCTGAACCAGGAGGTGATTATTGGTGAGATTTGCTCCACCAATGGATGGCATTCCAGCAATACGCGCGGAAATTTGAACAGGATGTCCACTAAACGAGTACGATCAAGCCCTCGCCAGTAATCAGCCCTCAACTAAGGAAGATCGATGTCGACGAAAGCGCAGCGCCACAAAGCAGCCGAGAAGCGGATCAAGGCGATGAGTCATCCGCTGCGAGCTTCGATCCTCCGGATCCTCACCGAGCGAACCGCCAGCCCCGCGGAAATGGCGAGGGAGCTCAATGAGGAGCTCTCAAACGTCAGCTACCACACCAAACAGCTGGTCGAGTTCGATTGCGCCGAGCTGGTCAGCACGCGACCAGTCCGCGGCGCCCTGGAGCACTTCTACCGAGCCACGGAGCGCCACCTGATCGACACCGAGGAGTGGGATGAGCTCGACCCGGTGATGGCAGAGGACCTGGTCTGCGAATTCATGCAGAAGATCCTCGACGACTTCGTCGCCTCCGCCCGGGGCAGAATCATCGGCTCCGACGAGAACTTCCACCTGACTCGCACGCTATTGGTCCTCGACGAGGAGGGACTCCAGGAAGCGCTCGAGGCCCATGAACGGCTACGCCTGGAGATCCTCGAGATCGCGGCTCGCAGCGCCGCCCGGATGGTCGAGTCAGGCGAGGAAGGCGTCAACGTCTCCACCTCCCAGGGCTGCTTCAAGCTGCCCGACCCGAAGCGCCGTCGCTGAGCCTTAGCCAGACAGGGGAAAGCGCATCTGCACCTCGGTGCCGTCGCCTTCCTGAATGATCTTCAGGTCGGAGCAGAGGCGGGCGATGATCGCCAGGCCCAGCCCAAGGCCGTCCGAGGAGCCTTTGCCGAAGCCCTCGCCGTGGTCGCGAACCTTCACCTCGAGCCAGCCGTCGCTGGCCGCGGCGGAGAGCTCGACCACTCCCTTGGCCCCGGAGACCTTTGCGTACTTGACGGCGTTGGTCACCGCCTCCGAGACCGCCAGGGCCACGTCCGCCACGACGTCCTGACCGACCCCCTGCTCGGCGGCGAACTGCGACGCCTGGCGCCTGAAGGCAGGCACCGAGGCGGGTTCTGCAGGCAACGTCAAGTTCAACCGCGAATCCTCCCGGCAACCGGCCCCGGCCGCTCCCGGCGGCTGAGCGGCGGCCACCTCAGGGCGTCCTCTCGTCGGCCTCGCGGGCGCTCTTCCGAGCCTCCTCGTCGGGCTTGATGACCACGAGATACTCCGGATGCCGCTCGACCACGCGGTCGACCGCCTCGATCTCGTGTCCAGGCAGGACCAGGAAGCGATCGAAGTTCGTCCGCACCCCCTCGTACTCGGCTATTTCCAGCTCGAGCGTGGAGCTGCAACCCAGATGACCGCACTCGCAGACGAACACCGCCGGGCGCGAATTCCCCTCCCCGCGCTCGATCGCCTCGTTGACACGGCGTCCATTTATCTCCGCGTTCGTGATCCGCTGTTTCCACGAGGGTTCCTGCTTTGCCGGGTCCCCAGAACTGCTCATGCCGACCATCTTCCCGCAGCGGCCGAATTCAAAGCAGCTCAGTCCTCCTCGAACTTCTCGGCCAGTTCGGCGAGCCGCTCCATGGAGACCTCCAGGCCGGCGGCAACGCGGCGCATATCGCCCCAAACGGGGTCATCTTCGCCGGCCTCGATCGCCGACAGCTGCGAAGCGGAAAGACCAGCGCGCTCGGCAAGGGCCTCCGGGGCGAGCTTCGCCTCTTCCCGCAGATGCCGAACCGCTTTGCCGAGGCCTTTTTGCGGTCCGATTGGCCCTGGTCCGCCAGCCATCACTCCTGAGATCCGTGCGCTGCGACGTAGACGATCTTCGCGTCGCGCTCCTCGTCCGGCGGCTCGGACAGCAGCACCCGCCCCCCCTCCTCGCGCTGGCCGAAGGCGGCGACGCAGCGCAGGCCCGACGCCTCCAGCGCCCCCTTCACCCGGGCGATCGACCAGTGCTTCTGCCGGTGCACATGGGTCTCCACCCCCTCGCCGGAGAACCGGGCTTCGTAGATGCCCCCGGACTGCGCTCCGTCGGTCAGCCCCTGCCATTCCCAGCCCTTCTCCTTCGCCCGCTCGATCAGGCCCGAGGCGAAATCGTGGCGAAACAGCGACAGCGTGTTGGCGTCGAAGACGACCAGGCCCTGGCGGCGGCTCAGGTTCTGCTTGACGCCGGCGAAGGCCTTCTCCAAATCCCCGTCATCGGTCATGTAGTTGACGACGTCGTTGAGCAGGAGGATCAGCGAGAAGCCCTCGCCCGTGGAATCCTCGTCCCCGGTGGAGACCACCGGCAGGCTGCGGGCGTCGGCCTCGAAGACGCGCACGCGGTCGCCGAATTTGCGGCGCGCTTCGGCGAGCATCCCCGACGAGACGTCAGAGCCGACCACCCGCCAGCCCCGGTCCAGCAGCGGGTCGAAGGCGCGGCCGGTTCCGCAGCCGACGTCCAGCGCCCAGTCCTTGCGCAGCCCGAGCTTCTCGAGCTCGGGCAGGAGCACTTTCCCCAACCACATCTCGTAGTCGTTCTGGGCGTTGGTCTCGTCGTAGACCGACGCGTAGCGGTCGTAGGTTTCCTTGGCTGATTCTGGTGCGGTCATCGGTAATCACACTAATGGCCGCGAGGTCGATCAGGTCGGCGAGAGGACACCGGTGCTCAGCAGGGCGAGGACCAGGGTGCCGAGCGCGACGCGGTAGACGATGAAGACCGAGTAGGTGTGGCGGGCGATGTAGCGCAGCAGCCAGGAGACCGCGGCCAGCGCGACGACGAAGCTGACCGCCGTCGCCAGCAGCGTCGGCCCCCACCCCACGCCGCTGGAGATGCGGTCGAACTCGTCGATCGTCTGCAGGATCCCGGCGCCGGTCAGAGCCGGGATCGAGAGGAAGAAGGCGAGGCGGGTGACGGCAACACGGTCGATCCCCCGCAGCAGGCCGGCCGACATCGTCGCCCCCGAGCGCGAGACGCCTGGAATCAGCGCCAGGCACTGGACGAGGCCGATGATCAGGGTGTCGCGCCAGGTGACGTCGTCCTCGTGGCGCTCCTGCGTCGCCCGGCTGTCGGCGAACCACATCACCCCGCTCCAGAGGATCAGCGCCCAGGCGACGAACCAGAGGCTGCGCAGGGTGGTCTCGATCTCGTCCTTGAAGGCGAGCCCGACGACGGCGATCGGCAGCGAGCCGAGGATCACCGCCCAGCCGAAGCGGTAGTCGCGGTCGCCCCGCTCCTCCGGGTTCGCCAGCCCCCGCAGCCAGGCCCCGACGATGCGGACGATGTCGCGGCGGAGGAAGAAGATCGTCGCGGCTACGGCGCCGACCTGGATGATCGCCGTGAAGGCGGTGATGTCCGGATCGTCGGTTGAGTGGCCGAGGACGTTCTCGAGGATCGTCAGGTGGCCGGTGCTGGAGACCGGCAGGAACTCGGTGAACCCCTCGACGGCGCCAAGCAGGATCGCTTCCCACCAGTCCATCCAGAGCCTCCTCAGCTCGGCACTAGTTGGTCGCGGCTTCCACCGCGCGGGTCAGTTCGTCGGCACCGAACGCCCCCTCGAAGCGGGCGCTGACCTTGCCGTCGCGGTCGATGACGAAGGCCCAGGGCTCGGTTTCGAGGTTGAAGGCGCGGAGCTGCGGCCGGACCCCTTTGGGCGGGTCGTTTTCGTTGAAGACCTCCATGTGGATGAAGGCAGCCTCGTCGCCGATCCGGGATTTGACCTCCTCGGCGATGTCGACGGTCGGGCCGCAGACGCGGGTCTGGCAGAACTGCGGCGTCGCGAAGACGAGCAGGATCGGCTTCTCGCCGAGCACGTCCGCGTAGTCGACGTCGTGCATCGAGTCCGGCGGGATCCGCGTCTCGATCTGACCGATGTCGCTGACCTCGTCGGCGGTCGGCGTGTGGATCCGCGGCGCCGGGTCGCCGACATCGGGGATGTCTTTGAATTTGCCCACCACGAAGCTCCCCGCCCGGGTTCCCTCCAGCTTGCCGTCGCGACGAACCAGGGCGATCATCGCCAGCTCGCCGGGCCGCTTGACCTCGAGCCGAGGCACGACGTAGACCGAGGTGGCGGCACCGGGATCTTCGGTCGTCGTCTTGGCCCGGAACGGCGCCGGCGTCTGCAGCGATTCGACCTTGGCCGGGAACGGCCCCTGCGCCGGCGCGTTCGGCCCTTCGGAGAAGTAGAGGGCGATGTCGGCGTCGTCGACCTGTTCCCCGCCGACGTCGAAGACCCCGAAGGCGACGCGGTTGACGCCCTGGTCGACGACCTGGCCTGCCGGGGAGACGACCAGCTTCGCTTCCGGCACCTGGGCGATCTCGGCGAGGGTGCGGCCTTTGGCGGCCGGGAACTCCGAGGCGGAGGGAGCGGGCCGGGACGTCTCGTCCCCGGAGTCGCCACCGCATCCGGCGAAGAGCATGAGGAGGACGCCGACTGCGACGAGGCAGGCGAGCGGACGCGCGATTCGGCTGCTCATGCCCAGCACGCTATCGAGACCGTCCCACGAGCTCGGATCGAGTCAGCCTTCCCGCGCGCGGGACTCGCGCCGCGCTTTCAGCAACTCCACCGCGATCGGCAGCACCGAGAGGGCGACGATCCCGAGGATGATCGGCTCGAGGTTGTCGTGCACGAACTCGACCTGGCCGAGGAAGTAGCCGAGGGTGGTGACGCTGACTCCCCAACCGATGCCGCCGATCACGTTGAAGAAGACGAAGGTCCGGTAGTTCATCCGCGAGACCCCCGCCATCACCGGCGCCAGGGTGCGGACGATCGGCACGAAGCGGGCGATCACGATCGTCCGCGCCCCGTAGCGGTCGAAGAACTCACGCGAGCGCTCGACGTACTCTTCGCGGAAGAAGCGACTGTCGGGACGCTTGAACACCGCCGGCCCAGCCTTGCGCCCGATCGCGTAGCCGACCTGGTCGCCGGCGATCGCGGCGAGCGGAATCGTCACCAGCAAGACCCAGAGATCCGGCAGCGTCCCGTTCGCCGAGAGCAGCCCCGCCGTGAACAGCAGCGAGTCGCCGGGCAGCAGGAACCCGATCAGCAGGCCCGACTCGACGAAGACGACGGCGAGGATGCCGAGCATCCCGAAGGTCTCGATCAGGAAGTCGGCTTCGATCCACTTCGGACCGAGGGCAAGCGGCGGCGAGGAAACTGCGGTGGCAGAAGTCATGGGTGCGGCAGGCTATCGGCTGTTTCGCGAGAGAAAGGCCCCTTATCGCTCAGTAAAGTTCTACGGGGTGGGAGGCCGGGAAGAACAAGAGCCAGCCGCTCCTGGCCAGGATGGGGAGGCCTCGAGGCGCCGACCCCGCCTCATTGCCGGCTACGTCGTCTTGGGCCTTCTAGCCCTCGTAGGCGCCGTCATCGCCATCGTCGCCTTGTCGTCTGTGGAGGCCCCCAGCGAGAGCGGAGACCCCCACATAAACCTGGATGCCGGCTCGACCAACGGGGTCCCCACTGACGACCGGCTTGGAATCGAGGCTCCCGCCCTGCCCAATATGGCGCCAAGAGAGGCGGCGGGCGAGGCGGGATGCGAGCTCCGGCTGCGCCTGCCGGACGAGGGCCACAAGCATCTACCCAAAGACTCCCCTGAGCCGCGCTATGGAACCAACCCCCCGACCTCGGGAAATCACATCACCGACCCGTACCAGCAGGCGGACGGCGCCTACCGCGAGACGCCCTCCTCCTCTGCCGTGGTTCATTCCCTCGAGCACGGCCGGTTGGCGATCCTGTACAGCCCCGATCTATCTGAACGGGAGCAGAAGGAGCTGCTCGGCCTGTACGGGACGATGTACGGCGGAGCTCTGCTGTACCCGAGCGAAGAGGTGCCCTATGAGGTGGCAGCGGTGACGTGGACCAATCTCCTGGGCTGCGCCGACTACCGCGGGGTCCCGACCCTTGGAGCAATTGGCGCATTCGGCAAAGCCACCTGGGGGCGCTTCGGGGGAGAGTCGGTCACCGGCGTCAACCCCGCTGCGCCGACCCCGGCGCAACCGTCGTCGTCCTAGACGCTGATCACTCGAAGCGCGGCAAGCTGCCGCTGCCCCGCGGGGGCAGTGCGCCCGGCGGGCGGACCACGCCGGCGGCGCGGGCGATCAAGCTCCCGCCGGTCAAGGGCAATCGGAAATCGTCACCGGCGCCCCCTGCGACGGACTCGGCATTCGCTCGCGCTGCACCGGGAAAGTGACGGTCGAACTCGGTAGCGCCACCTACGACATCCCGGACGGGGCGACCAAGACGATCGTCGTCAAGCTGAACCAGGCCGGCCGTTCGAAGTTGAAAAAAGCAGCCAGACGGTGAGTACGGGAACGAGGTTCACGGTCAAGTTCAAAAAGAGAGAAAGAGGAAGCAAGCTCGGCAGCGTCCTAACTTCGTCGGGATCTTTCCGACGTCGCTGCTGGTACCCACCTCGTCCTAATGCTCAGCAGCGCCCCCGGCTGGATTCGAACCAGCGACCGTCGGATTAGAAGTCCGGTGCTCTGTCCACTGAGCTACGGGGGCAGCGGTTCAAGGTTAGGTGCTGGGCGGACGGCTCGCGTAGGATCGGCCGATGCCCACGCTTCCCGTCAGAGGGACCGAGCTTCACTACGAGCGCGCCGGCTCTGGCGAGCCGTTGCTGCTGATCCAGGGGATGAGCGGCACCCATGTCTCGTGGGGGGAGCCGTTCAAAGGCGCCCTGGAGGAGAGCTTCGACGTCGTCGCCTTCGACAACCGCGGGATCGGGCTCTCGGCGCGGATCTCGGAGCCGTTCACGATCGCCGAGATGGCCGCGGACACCGCCGAGCTAATGGAGCGGCTGGAGATCGAGAGCGCGCACGTGGTCGGGATCTCGATGGGCGGGATGATCGCCCAGGAGCTGGCGCTCGCCCACTCGGATCGGCTGCGCTCGCTGACCCTTGGCTGCACCTACTGCGGCGGCGAGGGGTCGCGGCTGATGCCGCGGGAGAACGCGGAAAAGCTCGCTGGGGCAATGGCCTCGGGCGACCGCGAGAAGGCACTGCGGGCCGGCTACGAAGTCAACCTCTCCCCCGCCTTCCGCGCCGACGAGGACGCCTACGCCGCCTTCCACGAGATGGCAACCAGAGTCCCCGCCGCCAAACAGGTGATCGAACTGCAGTTGCAGGCGATCTTCGGCCACGACACCAGCGGCCGCCTCGGCGAGATCGCGACGCCGACGCTGATCATCCACGGCACCGTCGACGGCGTCCTCCCCTTCTCCAACGGCGAGCAGATCGCTGCGCTGATGCCGGACGCCCGCTTCGAGGTGCTCGAGGACGTCGGCCACATGTTCTGGTGGGAGCAGCCGCAGCGCTCGGCCGAGCTGATTTGCGAGCACGCGCTCGCCACCGGCCCCGCCTGAACGCGAGCCGGCAGTTTGCCTCCTATGAGAACGGGAACTGCCGGCTCGTTTATTCCGGAGCGGTTTCGCCCGGCACGCTCGGCCGCTTTTCCGGCTTGCAGGCCGAGGGGTCGAGCTCCCCTTCGACCTTGAACACGTAGTCCGGCTGCGGCGAGGCTTTGAAGTCTTTGACCACCAGCTTCATCGCCGGGTCGCCTTTCAGCCAGGCGAAGACCGGGAACTGGTACGGGTTCGGGATGCCGGCGTTGTAGGGGCCCGTGTCCTGCGTGTAGGTGCTGGCGACCACGTAGTCGTATTCGCCCTCGTTGACCAGGCTGCGCAGCTGCTCGCAGCTGGTCGGCAGGCGGTTGGCCCCGTGCGGCCCTTTGACGCCGATGAACTCGACGTGGTTGCTGGCGTCGTTGCCGTAGAACCCGTACTGGCCGAAGATGATCTGGCTGGAGCCGATGATCCCGATCCGCTGGTCGCGCAGCTTCTGGGTGTATTCGTAGGCTTCCTTCGGACCCCCTTCGCCGAGGAACGGGTCCGGGTTGACGTAGTGCTGCTCGGCGTACTGGACCTGCTGGGCGCGCCCGAGCACCACCGCCAGCAGGATCACCGCGGCGGCGGCCCCGGCGATCGCGACGCGGCTGACCTGCACCCGCGTCCGCGCCAGCGAGAGGACGGTCGGCATCCAGACCAGGCACAGCGTCAGGAACACGGCGCCGACGATGTAGTCGGTGAACCATCGCGGCGTCGTCAGCACCGTGATCGCGAACAGAACGGTCAGGAAGAGCAACGTCTGCCAGGCCCGCCGGTCCGGCGCCCGTAACGGCCTAGCGATCGGCAACAACACCAACGCCAGGATCAGCCCCGGCACCAGGTAGCGGGTGTTGGTGAAGAACCCGGTCGGCGTCCCTTCCTGCCCCGCCGCGGTCAGCGGCGTGAAGAGGTAGACGACCGCAGTCAGCAGCGAGGCCACCGCGATCACCCGCAGGATCTTGTTGCGCGAGCGCCAGGCGATGTAGACCGCGGCGGAGGCGGCGACGATCAGGATCAGCGGCCACAGCGGCCCGAAGGCGTTCTCGAGCTCGGGGAAGAACCAGCGGCGGTAGATCGTCGGCTCGGTCAGGTAGTCGGCGACGGCGAAGCGCGGCCGCGGGTCGAGCGGCATCTGGTCGGGCTTGGGCAGGTTGAGCGGCCCGAACTTGGTGATCGGGATCGGGTTGCCGCCGGTCTTGATCGCCGCCCGCAGGTACCAGTAGCCGCCGACCACGAGCATCGGCAGGCCCATCACCCAGGCGGTGGTCCAGCGCCGCCCCCTGCCGCTGAAGAGCACGACGGCGATCGAGATCGCGGCGACCGGGACGAGGAAGGTGAACTTGACCGAGGCGGCGAGGCCGGCTGCGATCCCGGCCATCACCAGCGGTCCCTTGTCGAGCAGCGGCGCGCCGCGCTCCGGCGCGTCCTGGACGGCACCGGCAGCTGGCGCTCTTCGCTGGTGCCCGTTGATCAGGAAGGCGGCGAAGGCGAGCAGGAAGGCGAGCCCCATGATGTCGTTGCGCGCCTCCCCCGGCTGGGTTTCGATCATCACCCCCGAGGCGAGGACGATCGAGGCGGCGACCAGGGTCGCCGGCCCGACCTTGTAGGGGCGGCCGATGCACCACGCCGCCAGCATCGCGATCGGCAGCCAGACGAGGTTCTGCAGCGGCGCCAGCCAGTCGCTCTTGAAGAGCAGGATCGTGGCGGCGTTGAGGAGCTCGGTGGAGGCGGGGTAGTACCAGGCCGCCAGCCGCAGCGGGTCGGTGAAGTGCAGCGGCACCGTCGAGTGTTCCTGGGCCATGAAGGCCGAGAACGGCATGTGGTACCAGGTGGTGTCGCCGCCGAACATGCCGAAGTCGAGGCTCGACTGGGTCGGGAAGGTCCACTCGGCGACGGTCCAGGAGGCGACGCCGATGGCGATCAGGAGGGCGGCCGTCTCCACCCGCGGCGCCGCCACCTCGCGCCCGTGATCGCCGGCCTTGGCGCGGCCGAGCCAGGCGGCGCCGAGGCCGACGCCGACGCAGAGGAGGACGATCCAGCCGAAGTAGAGGAGGCTGAGCGAGCCGAGGATCTGCAGGCAGACGATCAGCAGCGCGATCGCCAGGGTGATCTCGGCGAGGCGCGCCAGGGCGCCGGTGAATTCCGGCACGATCCAGCGCCGCAGCCAGTAGCCGCCGAGGCCGAGCGCCGCGATGATCCCGATCAGGGCAAGGCAGCCGGCAATGTAGGAGCCGAAGGAGGGTGCCACGAAGGCCGGGATGCTATTCGGCGCGCCAGCGGGGCACCGCCGCGCCCCTTAGTCCCTCCTAGGACGCGGCGGCGGGAATGCTGCAGGAGACGCCGGTGCCGGCCAGGCCGCAGTAGCCGTTGGGCACCTTGTGCAGGTACTGCTGGTGGTACTCCTCGGCGTAGTAGAAGGGCCCGGCGGGCTCGAGCTCGGTCGTCACCGGCTCCTTGCCGGCCGCCCGCAACGCCTGGTCGTAAGCCTCGCGCGCCATCTCCGCCGTCGCCTTCTGGGCGTCGTCGACGAAGTAGATGCCGGACCGGTACTGGGTGCCGACGTCGTTGCCCTGGCGCATCCCCTGAGTCGGATCGTGCTCCTCGAAGAAGACCTTGAGCAGGTCCGCGTAGGAGATCTTCTGCGGGTCGTAGGCGACCAGCACCGCCTCCGCATGCCCGGTCTTCGCCGTGCACACCTCCTCGTAGGTCGGGTGCGGCGTGGTCCCGTTCATGTAACCGACCGCCGTCGTGTAGACGCCGTCGAGATTCCAGTACAGCCGCTCCGCACCCCAGAAGCAGCCGAGCGCGAAGTAGGCGACCTCGATCCCCTCCGGGAACGGGGGCTGGAGCGGGGTCCCCAGGACCGCGTGCGTATCGGGCACCTCGAAGGCCGACTCGCTGCGGCCCGGCAGCGCCTCCTCCGCGGTAACCATCTTCGTCTTCTCCGGGTGCATCATCGTCATCAGCTTGCCGAGTCTGTTCATTGGCTTTACCTCCTATAGAGAAGGTAGCGTCTGGCCATGGCCTGCTTGGTGGTTTTGCTCGCGTTCATCTCGCCGCGGCTGGCGCTGTTCGCGATCTTCCTCTTCTCGGACCTGCTCAGCCGCGCCTTCGACAGCTGGTTCGTCCCCCTCCTCGGCTTCTTCCTGTTGCCGTGGACGACGCTCGCCTACGCGGTGATGTGGTCGGCCAGCTCCAACGAGGTCAGCGGCTTCGAGTGGTTCATCGTCATCCTCGCCTTCATCTTCGACCTGGGCTCCTACGCGAGCCGCGGGCGCGGGCGGGACTGACGCAGCGCTACTGCTCGGCCGGGTAGGCGATCCGGATCTGCCCCTTGGCGAGGACGAGGAAGGGAATCTCGGTCACCGTCCCGTCTGCGAGCGAGGTGATCCTGACGTGCGTCAGCGGTACGAATTCGAACTCGCCGCGGTTGAGCGAGTCGGAGAAGCGGCTCTGGTAGCCGGCGGGGGGCAGCGTCAGGTCGCCCTCGATCAGCTGCCGATCGGTTTCGAAGACGGCGCGCTCGACCCGTCGCCGCTCGCGGCTCTCGCTCGGATCCTCGACTTGGCTCCCAAATAGCTCGTCCATCAGGCCTCTGTCTCACTTTCTCGGCCAAAAGGGGGGAGAACTTGACCGCCGGCCGGACTTGCAAAGACATGACCGCGCACATCCATCCGAGAATGGCCATTAAAATGGCCATATGGCAAAAACCGTGACCGCCACCGCTGCCAAGGCCAACTTCCTGCGCCTCCTCGACGAGGCCGTCGCCGGCGAGGAGATCGAGATCACCCGCCACGGGCGCCCGGTGGCGCGGCTCGTGCCTCCCACCGGCCCCCGCTCCATGGAGGGCATGTTCAAGGGGCTTGCCAGGACGGCGGTCGACGAGGAGAAGCTCATCGACAGCGAAGAGATGTGGGCCGACTCCGAGCTGACTGAATGAGCGTCGCCCTGCTGGACACCCATGCCATCCACTGGTGGTCGGCCGAACCGGATCGCCTCAGCCGACCGGCGCGTCGAGTGCTTAAAGCAGCCGACGAACTGCTCGTCGCCGCCGTCTCCTGGTATGAGCTCGCTTGGCTGGCAGAGCGCCGCCGCATCGTCGTCGACGTCCCGACCCGCTCCTGGCTGGAGGGGTTGGGAGCGCAGGTGCGAACCGTCGGGATCACTCCCGCCATCGCCGCCGGCGCGGCAGCTCTACCGTCCTCGTTCCCCCGCGACCCCACGGACAGGCTCATCTACGCAACCGCAATTGAGCACGGCGTCAAGCTGGTGACGAGAGACCGAGCGATCGCGGAGCACGACAAGCCCCACTCGCTGGTCGTCTGGTAGCCGCTACTGCGCGTGCTGCGCGGCTTTCTCCCGCGCTTCCGACTTCTCCTCGAGCGTCATCGCGCCGGGGTGGCCGTCGCCGGGCCACGGGGAGAGGACCATCAGCAGCCGCGCGTCGGAGCGGGCGACGATCGTCCGCCTCTCCCCCGGGTCGAACTCGAACAGATGCCCAGCGCTGGCGCTGACGGAGTCCGCCCCGTCCGCCGTCGTGACGTCGACCTCGCCGTCGACCACGATCACCCGCGCTCGCTCGTGCACCTCGTGCTCCTGCATCTCCTCCCCCTCGGACAGGTGCAACACGATCGTCCGCGCATCGTCGGCCGAGGCGAGAATCCGCGGCTGATGCGGCTCCACCTCCACCGTCTTCAAATCCCAACTCTCCATCCGCAGTCTCCTTCCCGTGACGTCTGCAGGTTCCCTACCCGATGGAGCCTAGGATCATCCTCAACCGTTGTCGAGGTTTATCGGGGCGCCCGGATTCGAACCGGGGACCTCCGCCACCCAAAGGCGGCGCGCTACCAGGCTGCGCCACGCCCCGATCGGGCCAGTGTAAGCCGCCTGCGGTGCGTCGGCCGGGGAGTTCGGGGCGAACTGTTCAATCTCCGGGCCAAAGCCGCCTGCAAAGCCGTCACGCCGGCGCCTCTTCGAGGGCCCGACTACCGGTCGCCGGTCGCTCGAGGCTGAGCAGTCGCTGCCGAGCCGCCTCCTTGGAGGGGTGCCCGTAACGGGACATCACCAGGGCGCCGCCGTCCTCGTGCCCCAGCATGACGCTGACGTCGAAGTGGCTGGCGCCCTCTTCCAGCAACGCAGTGGCACAGAAGTGGCGAAGGTCGTGGAAGCGGACCGGGCGGATCCCTTCCGCCAGACGGGAGTCAGAGGTGCCCGAAGCGTCTCGCACCGTCTTCCAGTGGTAGTGGAGCGTCCCTTTGCCGAGCGGGAGGCCCCGGGGCGTGTGGAATACGAAGTCGCAGCCGGCCCGGCGGGGGACCCGGTGAAGGACGCGGGCCGGCGCGAGGAACGGCACCGAGCGCTCGCGCCCGTTCTTCGGCAACCCGTAGGAACCGTCGTCCTTGCGCGCCCGGCGGATCCAAATCCGGTCGCCTTCGACGTCCGGCCAGCGCAGGGCCTGGACCTCCGAGGACCGCACCCCCGTCCAGGCGCAGAACCGGATCAGCGCCCGGAACTCCGAGCCGTAGGCGCCCAGCGCCGAGCAGGAGGCGAGCAGGGCCTCGAGCTCCTCCAGCGAGGGTGGGGCGATCGTCATCCGCGTCCGTCTCGAGAGCCGCATCCCGGCGAAGGGGTTGGCATCCACCATGCCGACGTCCCGCGCGTCCTCGTACATCGCCGCGATCGCCTTGGAGACGTTCCGCGGCACTCCGATCGCCCAAGCCCGAGCGGCGGCTCGGTCGACCTCCGAAAGCGTCGCCTCGCCGAAATGGTCGGCGAAGGCGCGGGCGGCCCGTGCATAGAGCCGCCGGGTGGAGACCGCCTCCCGGGGCCACTCGCGCAGCCAGCGAGCGGCGAACTCCGCGCAGCCCTCGGCCGATCCGGAGCGCTCCAGGAGCTCGCGGAGCGACTCCTCCGCCCTCCTCGCCTCCGCCTTCGTTCTCCACGGCCCGCCGGGCACCCAGACCTGCCGCCCCTGGCGCTGGAACTTGGCGACCCAGCGGCCGCCACGCTTGAACTGACTCACGAGAGCACGGCCTCCACCTCGCTGCGGCGGTAGCGATTCTGGCCGCCCACCTTGAGGTGGGGCAGGTCGAGGCGAGTGACGGTCCGCTCGGAGACGCGCAGCACCCGCGCCAGCTCGCTCTTGGTCAGCCAGGGCTCGGTCATCAACGCCCCCCGCCCTCCGCCAGCGGCGCCGTCAGGATCTTCGCCCCCGTGTAGCCGAGGGGTTCCAGCGCCTGCGCGAGCAGGGCCTCGCAGCGGACGCACGGGGAGAGGCCGCGGCGATCGACCAGCAGCAGCAGGCCCTCCTCCTCCCCCGCCACCTCGAGCTCCTCCAGCCCGCGCCGCAGCTCCGGGTCCAGCCGGCCCAACCGGGCGACCGCGTTCCGCCAGGCGCTCGCCGCTTTCTCCGTCGCCGCGATCGGCGCCGCCCTCACGCCGGGCCACCGTCACCGGGACCGCGGCGACTGCCCCCGATCACCTGCAGGGGGTTGCAGGCGATCGTCGCTTCCTCCAGGCGCCAGCCCGGCTCTACGGGCGAGACCAGAGGCCGCGCGGCAGGTCGCAGCGCGCGCCCGAGGAAAAGACCGACCCCGGCAGCCACCGCGCAGCGGATTACCTCCATCAGCATGAATCCCCTCCTTGCGAAACGAGTTTTTGACAAAAAAGAAGTCAATTAGACATTTTATATCTCAAATTTCCTCATATATAGGCTGATTGAGCAGTTAAACCCAAGAGACTGCCCGTAACTTGCGGGAATGGCAGCTACCGAGATAGGCCGCCGCGTGCGGGCGGCGCGCGCCTACGCCGGCTTTCGGAACCGCGCCACGCTCGCCCAGCGACTCGAGCTGAGCAAGGAGACGTTGCAGCGGATCGAGGGCGGCGAGCGGGAGGTGAAGCGCTCGGAGCTGCTGGCGATAGCCGAGGCCTGCGAGGTCCCGATGTGGTTCCTGGAGGGCGGCTGGGAAGGCTGGAGCGGAGCCGCGGGCGGCGGCGCGGAAGAGCCGGCGCCCCATCACCCGCGAGACCTGAGACGCCTCGGGACGCAGCAGAAACGCTCAGAATCCGCCTGAGGACCTACTTCACCACGTATAGCGGCGGGCGGCCCCCGTCGTCCTTGGGGGCATCGGCCAGCTGCGGGTCGAGCAGCCGGTGGAGCTCGAGCCGGGCTTCCCGGAAGGGTCCTGTCTCACCGCTCGCGTCGAGATCGTGCAGCGCGCAGAGTGCGAAATAGGCGATCGCCATCCAGCGCTCTCGATCAAGTTGAGATGCGTCCATTCCGCTCCGGCACCCGCATGGCCTTCCTCTCAAAGGTGAGGGGGAAGAGCTTCGCATGATCGCCCGGTACCCGTCCAAAACTCCCTCTCACTCGGGAAGTTTCTCTCTTATAAGAACGGGATTTTCTTTCTTTTGAGGACAGATCGACTCAATATGGACGCGCCACGCAGGAGACGTCGGAGCGGGACCGAGTCTTCAGCGCGACGCATCCCCCATCGGCCTGGCTGTCGCCCGCGTTCGGCGAGGTATTTCCCTCGCCGGTCGCGATCGTGCTCCCGTCGGGGGCAGCGATCGCCGTCGCGATGTGCTCGCCGCCCCAGAGGACGAGAACGTCGCCGGGCTGGGCATCCTCGAAGGCCACCTCCCGGACCCCGTTTCGCCCGGCGCGGGCATCGGCCATGATGCTCGGGCCGTAGGGGAACCAGGTGGTCGCCTGCGAGTTCCCGACTGCCTTCGCCGCGAAGCCGGCGAAGCAGCCGCACCAGGGCTGGGCGCGGAGACCGAAGTAGGCCTGCCAGCGGTCGACGAGGGGGCCGGTGTTGGTGCCGCCGACCTCGTGCACCTCCTTGGCCGCCATCTCGCGGATGTAGTCGACCGCCGCCGCGGGCCCCTCGGCGTGGGCTTGGCGCAGGGCCCGCACCTTGGGGCGACGGGCGCGCTCGCGGGCCCGTTCGGCGGGAGATCGCTTGCGGGGATCCCGCAGCCGGCGCTGCGCCCGTTCGCCGAGGCGCTCTGCCTCGGCGATCTCCCGCAGCCGGCGCCCCGAGAAGCCGAGAACCCAACCGAGGAAAGCGCAGGCGTGAAGGGTACGGGGGCCGAGCTGGCCGTCGACGGCCACCTGGCGCCATGCGAGCCGCCGGTGGTCGAGCTCGGCGTTGAGCCGCTCTTGCAGAACGCGGACGTCGGCGCCCCGGGCGAGCGGCGAAACCAGGCGCAGGCCCCTGTGCACGGCGGAGCCGTGACTCGAGTTCATGATGTCTCCTTTCCGGTGCCGGCTAGACCGGCGTGACCTTGGAACGCTGGATCAGGGCGGTTACGCCGATCACAACGTCGATGAGCAGCGTTTCGACGGTGCCGGTGTCGAGAGCCACGCCGAACAGCGAGGCGAGGGAGACGACGACGACCGCGATCGCGGCGAACAGCGCAACGGGCTCGGTGTGGACCATGGTGCTTCCTTTCGCTTGGAGGGCCTACGGCTTGGGCGGGTACAGCGATGGACAATCGACCGGAGCGATCTTCTTCAGGGTCGCCCGGTCCTCAGCCGTCTCTTCAGCCAGGAGCCGCTCGAGCTCAGCCTCGGGAACGTTGGGGAAGAACCGCCCGTAGTCGAAGCTGCTCCGTTGCCGGATATCGCTGCGGATCTCTTCCTGCACCGCTTCTCGAAGCGGGTTTCCGTTGCCTTCGCAGGATTGGACGAGGCCGTTGCGGAGGGCCGAGGAAAAAGCCTGGAGATCGTCGGAGCGGGTGGTTAGGACATAGGCGCCGCCGACGATCACGGCGACGAAGAGGAAGACACTGAGGACGAAGGCCGCGATCGCGATCCGCAGGCCCTTGACCCGCTTCACGGTGATCTGATCCATCAGGAACCTCCCACTTGGAGGAGCAGGGAGGCAACCGCGACGAAGAAGAGCATGAAGGTGCCGGCGGCCGCCCAGAGGCCCCTTCGAATCCAGGTCATTTCGGCCTTCTGCTCGCTGCGGGCCGCCGCCAGGTCGCGTTTGATCTCGCCGATGTCCTCGCGGGTTTCCCGCAGCTCGGTGCTGATCACCTTGATGTCGGTGTCGTGACGGGCCGAGGCGCCGCGCAGCTCGCCGATCGTCTGATGATTGGCGTCGGTCCTCGCCTCGAGGCTGCGAAGGGTTGCCTCCATTGCGGCCAACTTGCGCTCCTCCATTACTTTTCAGGGCCCCCTGCTTTGAGTGATCGAGTGATCGTCGAGCCTGTATCCAGTCAGTACACTTCCCACGAATGGCCGCAGGGGGCGCCTGGGGGCGACATAGGGGTTTCCTCGCGAGGGGGTCCGTCAGGGGAGTGCTCGCGGGCCTTGCCGCGCTGGCGATCCTTCTGCTCGGAGCCGCGACCGCCCAGGCAGTCGAGACCGAAGTGCGCGACGAAGGGACCTACGGGGTAACGCGGTTCTTCATCCCCAACGGGGGGACCCGTGCATCGGAATGCCCCACCGCGCAGGACGAGATGTACAGCACAGGCAAGTGGGAACCATGCCTGTTCCGCCTCACCGTCCGAGCCTGGAGCCCGAAGGCGCAGAGCCTCTACACGGTCTTCAGCGCCGAAGGGGCACATTCGGACGCGGAGCCGGAATTGGATTGGAGCTGCCGGATCGACGACCGGAATCTCTTCTGGACGGTGGAAATGTGGACGGCGGACGGCAGCTGGTGGAAGCGGGAAGACGGAAGATTCGATCTCTTCGTTCCCGGCTGCGGCGTTCCGGTGATCATTTTCCGAACCGTGGGCATCACCAGAACGCAGGCGAGGAGGGCGGTGCTGGACCACCTGGCGAGCTTCTACGTCAGCCGCTTGAGGTGCGACCGCGGCGGCAAGCGGTTCATCTGCAGGGCGACCTTCAGCAACTCGTTCAGCGAGTGCAAGGGGGTCTACCGGGTGGAGCGCACCTACAACGGCTCGTTCACCTACTCGACCGTCACGCCGCTGGGCAAACGCTGCCGCTCCTTTTAGCTGGAAGCTATTCGGCCGCTTCCCGCGCGAAGGGGAATCCGGGCCGGTAGAAGACCTGCGCCTCGAGGCTGTGGGCACCGGAGTCGGCGAGCCCGTCCAAGTCTCCGGCGCTGGGGACGATCAGCCCCCGCGCCGCCCGGCCCTCCATGTAGCTGGGGGGCGAGTAGAGGCTGAACCCTTCGTTGATCAGCTCCCCCCAGACGTTGTCGATCGGGTGCTGCCGAAGGATCCCGTCGGAGCGAAACTCCACCGAGCGGCTCTGGTAGCAGATCGAAGCTTCTTCTGAAAGCGCGTAGTACACGGTTAGGGAGATGTGGTCGACGCGGGCGATCGGCGAGCCGGTGAGGGGATCGTTGATCACCCAGAGCCAGACCGAGAAGTCCGACGAGTTGACTTCGACGGGCGTGGGCAGCCCCCACCATTTGAACGCTTTGCTCGGCGGATAGACCCGGACCTGCTCCGAGGTCGTCCAGAAGCGATTGGGGTCTATGTGGTCCTCCCAGGCCCACCCCCCGCCGCCGAAGCCAGGAGGGGTTCCTTTCGTCACGCGGACGGCTATGTCTTCGATCTTGCCGGCTTCGCTCGCGCTGCGCTTGATCTTCGGTTCCAGCGCGATCACCGAGGCGTCCTCAGGGATGGCGAACGCGAAGTTCGAGGCGCGCAGGTAGTTAGAGGAGCCCTGCCCGGATTTGAGTTCCGCCGTCGCCTTGGATTCGTCGGACGCTTTGATGTTTTCGGGGTTCGACCACACCGCGGCGCCGGCGCCGGTCGCGACCGTTTCCCCTTTGCCGGGTGACTTCAGTTCGTCCGACTCGTTGGCGCTCGACATGTCGGGCGCCCGCACCACCGCGTGCTGCTCGACCGGCTCGATGTACACCGTGTCGACGTCGATCGACCCCGAGCCGCTGAGGGCCCGGGCGAGGATGCGCCACTCCCAGCGCTGCGTCCCGAGCACCGCCCGTTCGGGCCGGCATTCCCCGAGGTCGAGGAGGGAGAATTTCCCGACGACCTGCGTCGGGCGGATCACGAAGGTGTCCGACCAGGCGAGGGCCCCTAGCGGCCGGAACTGGGCGTTGAGCTCGACGCCGCCCGCTGAGCTGGACGGGTCGTAGACCCTCACCCGAAGCCGGCGCGGCCCTACGTGGGTCATGTGCCCCACACCACCGATCGTCGAGTGGAGGATCGTCGTCCAGCCGGCGGTCAGGTTGGCCCGCACCACGCTGTGGGAGACCGATTCGTCCACCCGAGTGGCGACGGTGGCGCCGCCGGCGGGCGTCAGGCTCTCGGCCTGGTAGACCAGCTTGGCCGTGGTCGATGCCGTCGCGTCCTGCGGGTGATCCTGGGACTCCAGCGCCAGGACCATCCCCCGCAGGTCGGTGGCGCCGGTGTTTTTCACCCGGCAGCGGATCAGGCCGGGACCGGTGCCTTCGACCTCGGGCAGGGTGAATTCCAGGGCGCGCCCGTTTTCGAGTTTGAAGACCGGCGATTCGATCTCCTCGGTCGCGTACCAGAGCGGGCCGCAGAGCAGCGCGAGCGTCACATCGGGCGACTCGCCCCGCTGCCAGCCCGCGAAGTTCGCCAGGGTGGCCCGCTTCACCTCACAGGCCAGCGAGCCAAATTCGCCGCCGACTTTGAAGTCGCGCTGCAGCCAGCCCCCCTCCCGCGCCAGCACGCCCACCTTCTGCTGGAGGGTGGTGGCGACCTCGGGGAGGCTCACCTCCCCTTCTGCTCGCACCTGCAGTTTGAACCCGATCTCTTTGTTGGGCTCGTGGCGATGGGTGACGGCCTCGCCCAGCTGCTGGCGGATCAGCTCGGTCTCGATGGTCGCCTCTCCGAACTCCGCCTCGACCACGCTCAGCCCCGCCCCGGTCAGGTCGAGTGGAGTGCGGCCGAGCGCGAACTCGGGCGGGTCGAGGATCAGACGATCGACGATCTCGGGCATCGATAGCTCCCTTGGAGTAGGTGTTTACGGTTTTCAGTCATCGGACCCCGATCGGGAGGAGCGCCGCCCGGTAGCGCTCCAGCAGCGCCTGGATGGTTTCGCTGGGGGCATCGAGGGAGACCGTCACCTTGCGCTCGTCGGCGCTGTAGTCGTAGGAGACGATCCGCCGGTAGCTCTTGTCGCGCGCGTCGGGGAAGCGGATCAGGTCGCCTTCGGCGATCTCGGCGGCGGGGCGATAGACACCGCGGTCATCCTGAACGTAGCCACTCAGCTCGGCCTCGCCCGAACGGGACAGTTCGTTTGCCTCGGCCAGCCAGCGTTCGCCCACCCCGATCGCTTCGCTGGGGACCGACTGCGTCTGCAGGTCGAGCAGGTCTTCGCGCACCACTCCAGCCCGCACGGCAGGGTGGTCGGGGTCGGTCACTTGGAGCGCCGCGCTCTCGACTTCGGCGCCGGAGCCCGGCCACCCGACCATCCGCGTGGAGCCGTCGGGGTCCTGGTAGCGCACGCAGATGCGATCCCAGAGCCGCTCGGTATCGGTCCCCGCTTCGCGAAAGTTCGACGGGCCCTGGTAGGCCTGCCAGCGGCGCCCGTAGGTGCCGGGCTTGCGCAGCTCGAAGACCTTGCCGTCCTTGACGAACCAGTCGTAGAGCCCGTACCTGACCAGCTCGTCGACGACCGGGCCGAGGGTGGTGCCGTCGGGCCACCAGGCCTGCTGGATGATGAAGCCGTCGTCTTCGATCGAGTCATCGCTGACCTGCAGGCCGGAGAACTCCGGAACGAGGACCCGCAGCATCTGGGCGGCGGTATAGCCGACGTCGGGCCAGGTTCCCTGGAGGGTGAGGTTCTGGGTGGCGAGGTAGGAGAGGACCTTGAGGTTCGCCGCCCGATGGATGTTCGTCATCGTCCCCCGGTAACCACCGGTGTGGAACGACTTGAGAGCTGCGTACCTGCGCCCCGGCGTCGTCGCTTTCACCTCTTGGTTCAGCGCTTCGGCTTTGCCGCTGTAATTGACATCGGGAGAGGGGTCGAAATTCCCGGTAACCGGCAGATCGTTGTCGACGAGCCGGAAGAAGCTTTCGAATTCGTTGAAGGCGTCGCTGAGCCAGTCGAAGCGCAGGGCGCCGAGGTCGACACCGCCGCCGTGGTACCACAGTTCGTTCCCGGGGACGTTCCCCTCCTGGCGGACGGTCCCCGAGTAGTCGACGATCAGCGCCGGGCGGGCGGAGCCGGAGTCCCTGAACCCGCTCGTGGCTTGGACCGTGGTGTAGCGGCCCTGGTCCCTGAGCGCGAGGCGCCGGGACGCCGACGGCTCCCCCCATTTCCCCAGGTCGGAGTCGATGAACCCGAGCCGCAGCGCTTTGCGGTCCTCGAGTGCGGCCGCGTAGCCGACCGCTTCCCCGTCGATCACCATCCGCTCGCCGTCGCTGCGGGGAGCCTTGCCGATGCGACCGTGCCAGATCCGGTTGCGGGCTCCGATCTGGGCCTCGATCTCGAGGAAGCCCTCGATGTCGGGCCAGTCCTGGCGGGGGTTGCGGGGCAGGGAGCACCGCAGCTCCTTGCGGCCGCCGGGAATCCCGCCCGAGAGCTGCAGGCCGTTCATCACGTTGTGGGTGCGCGCCTCGTCCTCGGCCCAGCGGGCGATCGCGGAGCCGGTCTTGGGATCGCGGACGATGACGCGGTGCTGGACCGACGGGTACTCGCGGTTGACGGCGATGCGAGGCGCGGTTTCGGGTTCGTAGCCGCCGAGGAGAAGGAGGAGGCTCATCGGCCGACCCCCAGGAGGTCGCGGGTACCGGGACGCAGGGCGCGATATGGGATCGGGGGTTCTTCTTCCAGCACCGTGGTCCCTTCGATCGTGGTCTGGTCGGCACCGTTGCCGGTGATGTCTTTGACCGACTCTCCGACGGATTGCTGGTCGAAGGTCCACAGCGCCTTCGGCCCGAGACCAAGCCAGTCGGTCATCGCGCCGACGTTGACGAGATCTTTGACTTCGGCTTCCGACAGCACTCTGTCGAACACCATCGCCGCCGCGTACCTGCCGGTGAATTGTTCCGTGTTGTTCCACCGACCGAGCTGGAACTCCGCCGGCGCGCCGGCGTAGGCGGACGTGTAGGCCAGGGTGGATTCGGCCGAGCTCCAGGTGCCGGTGGCGAAGCGGTAGTAGTAATAGTTCGCTTTCGAGGACCCGGCCGCCTTGACGGCCGCAACGAGGACCCACTCGCCCGTCGGGCAGGTGAATCCCGCGTCCTGGCCGGCCGGATAGAAGTGGATCTCCGGTTCCCTGCCAAGCCCCGCCCAGGAGCCCGCGCTCGCGTGCGACGCGTTGTGCCGGGCGATCATCCACTGGCTCCCTGCGACGGTGCCGAAGGAAACGAACGCGACGTAGGTCATCGCCCCCGGCGTATCCGCGAGCCCGACCGCGGTCCGGACCACTCCGCCCGCTGCAAAGTTACGTACCGGCATGGCTCAGGCGGGGACTTTGTAGCCGGAGACGAAGATCTCGGTGTTGCTGCCGGAGGTCGCGCAGATCGCCGAGATGGCGGTGTTCACGGTGGCGACGAAGAGGCCGTCCGGGTTCGAGAGATGGAAGCCGCCGCCATTGGCCGTCGCGAAGCCGGTCACCTTGACCGCTTCCCCATCGCGGATCGAAACTTTGGTCCCGACCGACGCGTGGGCGTTGGTGACCAGGATGTCGGTGACGACGACGGCGATGCTGGCACCCGGGGCGGCGATGACGTTTGCCGCCACGGCGTCGGTCCGGTTGACCTGCCCGGTGACGCGCTGGTCGGGCGGCGCGGCAACCGCGAAGACGCGGCCGAATTTATCGGTGGAGAGATCCGCGCGGTCGCTCGCGGTCGAGACGGCCACCAGCGCGGTCCTCGATTTGCCTCCGATCTTGACCGGGTTCCCCGAATCCGGCGAGTCATGGGCGACGTTCCCCCGCGGATCGACCTGGCCGATGCTGTTGGAGCCGGTCGGCAGCGCCGACTGGACGTTGACGGGGAGCGGCGAGGAGGTCGAGACGTCGCTCGCGGAGCCGTCGGTCCCGTGCTGGACCTTGACGCGCTGGACCTTGACCCCCCCGGCGATTTCGTCGGTCGAAATCGTGTCGTTGGCTTGTTGGTTGGTGTTGTCAGGCATGTGAACCTCCGTGATTGGGAAAGGTGGACTTAGGACTCCGAGGCCTCGCGGGAGAAGTGGAAGGCCGGCCGGTAAAACACCTGGGCCTCGAGGTCGTAGACCCCGGTGCTGTCGGGCATTTCGCCGAGGTCGCCGACGCTCGGGATCACCACTCCTCGCATCGAGCGGTCCTCCAGGTAGCTGGGGGGCGCGTAGGGGCTGAGGCCTTCGTTGACGATCTCGCCCCAGACTTCGCTCATCAGGTGCTGGCGATAGATCCCGTCGGAGCGCAGCTCCAAGGACCGGTTCGCATGACAGAGGACGTCGAGGTCGGGAGTCCAGACCCGGAAGTCGTCGAAGGTTCGGGTGATCGCGGTGGAGTAGCCGACGTAGGCGTCGCCGATTTCAATGTGCTGCCCGGTCGGCGGGGCAACGGGCGAGACGAGGGTCGGGGCTCCCAGGGACTCCGAGGCCGGGTCGGAGACCCAACCGAGGATCGCGTAGCCCTGGATGACGAGGATCGTCAACTGGTAGTCGACGCCGGGTTTGACCGTGTACCTGATCCCCCTGCTGCCGATGAACAGCCTGGTCCATTCCCAGCTTGCTTTCCCGGCCGACCCAGAGCCCTGGCCATCGTGCTGGAACGCGATCCAGGACCCGGACGCCCCGAATCGCAATCCCGAGAAAAGCTGCCCTCCCAGCGAGCCGATGTCTTTTTCCTGCGGCAACGAGCTCCAGCGCAGCACCACCGAGGCGGCGACGGTGTTGTAGGGGCCGCCGGGAGGGACCGCGAAGCGCGATCCGTTGACGAAGCTGTGGTCTTTGATCAGCTTGCCCGTGCCGGTGGTTTTGTAGTCGGGAGGGGCGGTGCCTTCGGTTTTCGAGCTGTCCCAGTTCCCTCCGGAGGGCAGGGCTTTGCCGTTCAATTCCCCGGCGGCCTGGTCGAACGAGTCGTAGGCGGAGAAGGTGGTGGGGTCGTGCAGCACCTGCGGGACGCGGGCCGAGGCAAACTGCTCGGCGGGGAGCACGAAGGCATGGTTGATCCGGACCCCCCAGCTCGGTGCTTTCGTCGGGTCGGAGACTTCCTGGTTGCTCCCCTCGAGGGCGATCTCCCACTCCCAGCCGCGATTGCCCAGGACCGCCGGTTCCGGCCGGGCTTCGCCGAGGTCGAGGAGGTGACCGGCGTCGTCGAGCGGCAGTTCGACCGGGGCCTCTTCGGACCAGTAGGCGTCGCCCTGCATCCTCCAGCGCAGGCGCAGCGAGACCGGGCCGGTGCCGAATTCCTGCGTCGCGGCGACCATGATCCGGCGCGGGCCGACGTGGGTCATCTGGCCGACGCCGCTGACCAGCGAGTTGAGGATCACCCGCCCGGGGCCGGATTTGTTGTTGAAGATCGAGGTCCCCGAAACGACGCTGCCGCCCTTGGGAGTGAGGGACGACCCCTGGTACACCAGCCTCGCCGACGTGCCCGCGGTCGCGTCCTGCGGATGGTCGCGGGACTCCAGCGCCAGGATCATGCCCCGCAGGCCGACGGTGCCGGTGTTCTTCACCCGGCAGCGGATCAGCCCGGGACCGGTGCCCTTGACCTCGGGCAGGGTGAATTCCAGGGCACGGCCGTCTTCGAGTTTGAAGACCGAGGACGCGATCTCGTCGGTGGCGTACCAGAGCGGCCCGCAGAGCAGCGCGAGCGTCACATCGGGCGACTCGCCCCGCTGCCAGCCCGCGAAGTTCGCCAGGGTGGCCCGCTTCACCTCACAGGCCAGCGAGCCGAATTCGCCGCCGACTTTGAAGTCGCGCTGCAGCCATCCTCCCTCCCGGGCGAGGACACCCACCTTCTGCTGGAGGGCGGTGGCGACCCCGGGGAGGCTCACCTCCCCTTCTGCTCGCACCTGCAGTTTGAACCCGATCTCTTTGTTGGGCTCGTGGCGGTCGGTGACCGCTTCGCCCAGCTGCTGGCGGATCAGCGCCGTCTCGATGGTCTCCTCCCCGAACTCGGCCTCGACCACGCTGAGACCGGCCCCGGTCAGGTCGAGCGGAGTGCGCCCGAGCGCGAACTCGGGCGGGTCGAGGATCAGGCGATCGACGATCTCGGGCATCGATTGCTCCCTTTGGAGTAGAGGTGTTTGCGGTGACTAGGGCCGGGTCGAGAAGACGCCGGGCACCCTGCGCCCGGTCCCCTGCATGCCGCGGACGACCCGCTTCACGTCGGCGTCGAAGGAGCGGCTCCCGGTCTTGACCGTGGCGCGGCCGTCCGGGTGGACGACCAGCTGCTCGATCACCATGCTCGAGCCGTCCCTGCCGCCGACGTCGGCCATCGCCTGCATCTGCTCCGGGGTCAGGACCAGCTCGCCGCCCCGGGCCATGATCGGCACCTCTCGCTGCGGCGGCCCCGGCACCTGGCCGCCGGTGTGGAAGCGGGGCAGGCCAGCGAAGACGCCTTGGCGCAGCTTGTCCCAGCCTTCCAGCACCGGACGCTGGGCTTCGAGGGTCGCTCTGCGCTGCACCTCCTCGCGGGCGATCTGCTCGGCCAGCTCGGCGCGTTCGGCGTCGCTCTCGCTCTGGTTCTGCGAGGCGGTCTCCCGGGCCTGTCCGATTTTGAGATCGAGATCCTGGATCTGCCTCTGGGTTTCCCGGATCGCGCCTCCGAAGCTCCTTTCCGCGGGTTTGTCGGGAAGCGAGTCGAGGCGTTCGTGCAGGCCGGGCCACTGGATGCCCTGCACCTGAATCATGCTGTCCTCGAAGCTGCCGGTCCCGCGCCACGGGTCCCAGCTTTCTTTCGCCTCCGCCAAAGCCTCGTTCAGCTGCTTCTTGCGGGCCCGCATGCCCGTCAGGCGGTCGTGCTTGGCCGGCAGCGCGCGCGCCAGCTGATCGATTTCCTGGGCCCACTGGTCACGTTTCTCGGCTTTCGGATGCTCTTTGATCAGGCCCTTCAGCTTTTTGATCCGCTCGTTGTCCCTGCCGATCTCCTTCTCCAAGTCGGGGATCAGAGGGTTTTTCAGTTCGCTGACCTTCTTGTCCCAGTGCCGCTCAAAGTCCCCTACTTTCGTCTGCGCCTGGACGATCCTGTTGCGCCAGGTGAGCTCGGTGCCCAGCACGTGCCGGAACGCCGGCTCCTCCTTGCCTTTGATGTGGGGGGTCAGGACTTTGTCGACCCAGTCAAGGGAGATGGTTCCCGGCTCTTCGGGCTCGTGTTCCACCGTCTGCTCGGCATCCTGACTGGCTTTTTCGTAGGCGCGCTGCGCCTCTTCGATCCCGTGCCCTTCGATGGTGATCTTTCTCTGGCGTTCGCCGAGACGTTTCGCCGCTTTCTTCAGCCGCAGCGTGCGGATCTGTTTCCGCAGCGCCCGGATGCGGTCTTCGATCGCCCGCACGTTCGCCTCGAGGGCCGCGCGCGTCGCACCCTTCGCCTGCCTGGCGGCGGCTCGATATTCCGCCAGCATGCCGTCCTTGTGTTCCAGCCCTTTCAGCTCGGCTTCGCAGCGCTCCACCTCCTTGGGCAGGGGGCCAAAACTGAGCCTTTTAGTCCTGGCCTCGTAGTGCCGTCGCCTGCCGGCCTTGCCGATCGGTTTCCCGTACTTGCCGCTGACCGATTTAGGCACCTTCTCGCCGCCGCCGGCTTTGCCGCCCTTGCCGGGACCGCCGAGATGACGCGCGATCGCCAGCGGGTCGCCGTCGTAGTGGAGGCCCCAGCCGGTGACGTATTTGTCGCCGTGCCAGGTGCCGGAATGCAGGCCGTTTTCGTCCGCGGTCTTCTTCGCCTCGATCGCGTTCAGGATCGGGTTCCGCAGGTACTCGGAGGAGTGCTTGTTCCAGTGGGTGTTGATCGCCCAGAGGCCGATGCCGCGCCCCGGGGGGTCGGAGATGTCCATCCCCGGGCGCTGATTCGACTCGCCTTTGGTGATCTGCCACATGGTCACGCCCGGCAGCCCGGCCCACTCGGCGAGCGCTTTGATCACGTAGCCCGGTAGCGTCGCGCCGCTGTAGCCGTCGTTGGCGGGAAAGGTCTTGTCGATCGAGGTGCCGGCCCAAGGCCCCTTGATGCCGCTGCCGCCGCCCCCGCTCAGCCTCTGCACCAAGCCGCCGCCGCGATATCCCCAGCCGACGAAGTGCGGCGATTCCGGGTTCATCGCTTCCTGGCCGTGGCGGGCGATCTTCTCCTGCGCGCGACGCGGCATCCCGACCGCGCCACCGCGCTGGAAACCCGGCATGTGGCGGAACGAAAAGGCGCCGTTCCAGCCCGATCGCCGCCCGGCGCCTCCCCCGCCGCCGGCCTCGAAGTAGTTCCACCTCCCGGCCGGGCCTTTGATCGCCATCATCGTGTGGGCGTTTTCTCCTGAGCTGCCCCGCACGCCCCAGGTGAAGAACTTGCCCGGCCCGGACTCGCCGAGCACGTAGAGGCCGGTGCCCTGGGCGACCGCCATCGGCGTGCTGAGGAAGCCGCCGGCGCCGAGGATCGCCGAGACGAACCCCGAGCAGTCGTAGGGGCCGACGCCGAGCTGGCCGTGGCCGCCGCCGTAGACGTAGGAGTAGCCCTTCGCCGACTCCCGGTTGGCGAAGCGCAGCATCCTTCCGACGCGGGCGGGGAAGGAGTGTTTCTTCACCCATTTCTCGGCTGCCGAGTCGACCCGGTTCAGCGCGTGCTGGCCCGCCCGCCTCAGCGGCCCGTCGGGCCCGCCCAGCCGCTGGTCGGGTACGCGGCCGCCTTTGGCGAAGCGGGGAACGGAGTCGTTCAGCGCGTGCAGCGTGCCGATCCCGTGGCGGCGCACTTCTCCCGGCGCGAAGACCCGCTCCCCGGGCTCCAGCATGACCGGCACCCGCCCCCCGACCTGGAACCCGAATGCCTTCGTCGCTTTCTTGTTGAGCACGAAGCTGCCGGAGTCCAGCGTGGTCGAGAACGAGTCGCCCTCGCCGCGGCCGGGGACGATGAAGCCGCCCCGCTGGGCCCCCTGCCGGCGCTGTCCGCCACCGCTTGGCGGCGCTTCGAGGGGGAAGTTGACGATGCCGACTTTGAAGGCGGAGAGCGCCGAGTTGACGTTGTCGCCGATGTTGCCGAGCGCGCCCATGACGCTGCCGGCGAGGTTGCGGAAGGTGCCCCCCACCTGGGAGCCCAGGCTGGAGGAGTTCCTGGCGATCTTTTTGTTGGTGTTGCCGAAGGTCGTGACCAGCGCCGACTGCAGGCGCGAGGCCGACCCTTTGCTGATCTTGCCGCCTTTCTCGAGGCCGCGCGCCATCTCGATCATCGATGCCTGCGCCTGCGCCCGGGCGCCTTTCGGCATCATCTCCATCTCGCGGATCATCCCCGCGATCTGCTTGTTGTTGATCTCGCCGGCGCGCTTCCAGCTCGATTTGAAACCGTCGGCGATCTTGTAGGGGTCCCGGCCTTGGACGAAGCGGATCTTGCGGTGCAGCTGTTTGATCCGGCGCTGGCCGACCTCGGTCGAGATCAGGCCGTTTTTCATCCCCGACTGGATCGACCGGACCGTCGCGTGCATGTTTTTCGCGGTCGCGTTCCGCCACTGTTTGGTCCCGCGGTTCCAGCCCTGGTTGATCCCCGCCATGTTCGTCCTGAACATGCGGTTGATGTCCTTCATCCGGGTGATCAGGCCGGCTTTCATCAGGCCCATGTTGCGGTCGACGGCTTTGCGCGGCACCGCGATCTGGCCGATCCTCGCCTCGGTCGCACGGACCGCTTTGCGCATCGGCGCCAGCGCTTTGTCGTCGGCTCCG
Source organism: Solirubrobacterales bacterium (assembly GCA_035474955.1). Classification (GTDB taxonomy): domain Bacteria; phylum Actinomycetota; class Thermoleophilia; order Solirubrobacterales; family 70-9; genus VAYN01. Next base: position 11,054 of record DATIMV010000029.1, on the reverse strand, counting down.
GAGTCCTTGGCCTCGACCAGGTTCGAGCGCAGGATCGCCCGCCTGTTGCGAAGTTTTTTGAGATTTTTGCCGCGCGCGGCTTTTTCGAGGCTGTCGCCCCATCGCTCGGCGAATTCCGCGCCCAACCTGGCCGCCTTGTCGTTGCCCGACTCGCCGCCGCCGAAGATCGAATCGAGGATCTCTCCGCCAGACTCTCCGAGCCCCGCGCCGATCAGGCCCCCGAGCACCGTTCCGGGACCCGGCGCGATCAGCGTGCCGATGCCCGCTCCGACCCCGGCGCCCGCGGCAGTGCCCCCCGCCCTGTATGCGGCGCTCTCGAGGTCGCCTTCGACCGCCGCCTGCAGAGTGCGGCCAACCCCATAGGCGGCCCCGGCAGCCGGAATTGCTCTCGTGAAGCCGCCCATCAATGCCTGCGCACCGAATTTGCCCGCCTGCGCCATCGTGCCCACCGCGAGTTTCGACGCCGCCACCCGCGACAGAGCGGGAGAGACCGCGCGCACGATCTTGTACTGGGTGCCGAAGGACTTGGCGAGGGGCCTGGCGACGCCCCCGATCGTCGCGCCGAGCCCGATTTCGGCCGCCGCCCCCAACGGATCGAACCGGGCGGCGGACCGGGGTCCGGGACCGCGCCCCGCAGGGCCCCGAGCGCCGCCGGTGCCGATCACGACGGGAGGCGCCGGCCGCACCGAAGCCAGCGACCGCTGCGCCGCCTCCAGCCGGCGCACGGCCTTGAGGTTGCGCGCATAGGCCGCTTCGGTCTGGCGCAGGGCCGACAGCGTCTGGCGCCCCGACGCCCGGGAGGCCGCACCGATTCCGGAGATCTCCCGGGAGAGCGTCGCCACCGGCCGGCGAGCGGCGGCGGCGTCCCTCGAAACGCGCGCCATCGAGCGCCTGAAGTTGGCGCCGACTTTGGCCGAGAGGCCGTTCAACTGGCGCACCTGCATGTTCAGCGGCTTGAAGTTGGCGACGACGTCGACGTAGGCGGTTCCGACTTTGGTTGCCATCTCGGCACCTCCTTTCAGTTGGCTTGCGGTCGCAGGAACGCTGCGATCCGCGACGGATCGGTGATCACTTCCTTCTTTTGCGGCTCCGGCTCCTCGCGGTCGGGGTGGCGGATCCGCAGCGGCTCCCCCTGGTCATGGAGCCGGCCTCCGTTGACGGCGACCAGGGTCGACACCAGCTGCCTCCCCCAGGCGTCGATCACCTCGACGCAGGTGGCGAGGAGCTCGTCCTGCTGAGTCCAGTCGGAGCGCTCCTCGCGCCACACCGACGCCTCCACGGGAAGGCCGTGGAGCAGCGCCAGGAGCCGACGGGGGGATTCCTCGACCGCGGCTCGGAGGTCGAGCCCGTAGAACCGTTGGAAATCCGCCTCGACAAGATCCCAGCGTTCCTCTAGGAGTCCTGCGAGGCCGAGGGTTCCCCCAGGCCGAGTCCGTACTTCTCGAACACGGCGCCGACGAAGTCGTCCACTTCCTCGACGGCAATCGTGCCGTCCTCGACGGCGTTGCGCAGTCGCATGAACTGCTCGCCGCCCAGCATCGACCTCAGCATGCGGAAGATCGGGCCGATGCCTTCCCCCGCCGCCTCGACCTCGATCACGTCGAAGATGAAGGTGTCGGGCAGCTCGGGCTGCAGGGTGAACTTGAGCCCTTTGAAGGTGAGCGACTTGGGGCGGGGCTTGCGCTCGGCCCGGGCGGCGGCGGCCTTGCCGGCCGCCGCCTTTCCCGTCGCTTTCTCTCCGGGGCTCACGAGCCCGCCGGCGTGAAGGCCGGGTCGTCGGTGAGGAAGGTGACGCCGATCGAGTCGTCGCCGGGAGCCGCCAAGGCTTTGTAGCCGATCGGCAGCTGGGCGAGGTCGGACCGTTTCAGGGCGACCTCCACCTGCTCGGTCACGTTGCCGCGCTCGAAGGCGATCTGGTAATTGCGGTCGCCGTCGTTCCAGCGGATCATCAGCGCCTTTTCGTCCAGCGCTTCGTCGCCGCTGGGGAACTGGTAGCGGTAGATGCCGGGGGTGACTTCGGTCACCTCGCCGCCGCCGAAGGCGAAGGCGAAGTTCTCGGCGTTCCACTGCTCGAGCGAGAAGGTGGCGGTCATCTCCTCCTCGTTGACGTCACGCCTGACGGGCAGGCGACGCTGCCACGCTTTGAACTCCTGGAGCGTGACCTGGCGGGTGAATTTGGCACCGTCGTCGTCGATCAGCCCCAATTGCACCCACTCGCTGGTGATCGTTCCGTTCGGGTCGGTGGGGATCGTCGCCCCGACGGGGGCAACGAAGATGTCGCCGCCGCTCGCGACGACGAGCTCACTCGTGTCCTGTGACATGGTTCCTCCTGCCCCGCAGGGCCGTTGGTGTGTGTGAAGTCCGGGCCGCGACAGCTTCCGGGCCCGGCAGGCCGGAGCGGGTGCTCCGGCGCAGCTATCGCGTCTCGTCGAGACGAAGTCCGGCGGCCCTGACGCCGCGGCGCAGGGGGGCACGCGGCTCCTGGCTCGCGCTGCCCCACTCTTCGCGCACGGCGACGGGGCTGGTGTTGACGACCCGTACGCCGCGGCCGTGGTCGACCACCCGGACCGAGTGCTCGGGCTCGGTCAGCGGCTCGGCCTCCGCGGCGACCGCCCGCGCCGCTCGGCGCAGCGCCGCCCCCAGCTTCGGGCTGCGGGCCAGCCGCCGGGCGAGGTCCTGGTCGAGGCGGGGCCGGCTCATGGGCCTTCCTGGGTCGCGTGGGCCCAGACGGTCGCCGTCAGCATGTAGCGGTCGGCCGGCGGGGTGAAGTCGCGATCGGGGAAGCGCCGGGCCCGGTGGATCCGGCTCCCGGTCACCACCGCTCCCGGATGATCGTGTTCATGCATCTCGGTCAGCGCCGCCCGCACGGTGCGGGTGAGCAGGCTCGCGTCCTCGAGCTCACCGGCGGTCCCCGAGTAGCAATCGAGCTGCATGTAGTAGGCGATCAGGTAGTCGGCGGGGGATTTTCCCGCCCGCGGCGCTTCCAGCTGGAAGACGCGCACCCAGGGGTCTTCGGTCGCTTCCGGCGTCTTCAGGACAACCCTGTCGGCGACTATCGCTTCCACCTCCGGCACTCCCAGGAGGTAATCCCTGATCACGGACTCGATGTCGGGCGTCAGGTCCATCCCCACTCCTTTCCGATCTCGACCAGGGCGGCGACGGCCCGGCGGGCCGCCTTGCCGTCGCAGGCGAGGTAGACGTCACGGACGATTTCCCGGCGGCGCTCGGCCAGCTCGGGCGGGTCGGCGAGGGACTGCTCGATCGCCGCCGGCAGCCGGCCCGGGTCCCAGACCATCGGGCCGACTTCGGCGTGGGACCAGAACCGCAGCCCATGCTCGACGTTGCGCCTGAACCACGGCGCGTTGAGGACGACGACGGGCCTGTCGAGCGAAGCCCATTCGTACATCGTCGAGCTGTTGTCGACGCAGTAGACGGTGGCCCGGTCGATCACCTCGGCGAAATCCTCGACGACCTCAATCCCAGCCTTCTCGTAATCGCGCCGCAGGTAACCGATCGCGCGGGGATGGCCGTGGCCGATCGTCTCGAAGCGCTCGGCCAGACGGCGCAGGGCACTCCGGTAGTGGCCGTGTGCCCCCCGCGTCTCGCGGCACACCCGGCAGCTCCAGTGAAAGCTGACCGCCACCACGGCGCCGTCGGGAAGGGGCCGCGGCGACTCGTGGTGACGGTCGAGCTTCGGGCACCCGATCGGGTGGGCCCGGATCGTCGGGTGGACCGCCTCGTGGCGCCGTGCCGCGCCCCTTCCCGGGACCAGCACGGCGACCACGCCGGCGCGGTCGAAGGCGCCGATGTAGGAGCCCGAATTGACCCCGACGTAAGACTGGCCGGCGCCGTGCTCGCAGTAGACGACACGGCGACCGAGGTCGCGGGCGACCTTGAGGTCGCTGTAACTGGCGACCACGGTCAACCCGCCGGGGCCGGCGCCGGACAGCGGCGATGCCGCCACACCCGCTGCCGACGCCAGCCCCAGCAGCTGCTCGGGCACGTGGAAGGTGCCGCGCAGGCGCGCGGGCAGCGCGCTCCAGATCGGATACAGGTGATCGCCGAAGTGGCGCTCCCCCGCGATGAAGTCGAACATCAGCAGCCGCGCCCCAGGCGCCGCTCGCCGATGTGGGTCACCCAGGGCTCGCCGTCGCCCCAGAGGCCGAAGCACACCCACGGGTCCCGGCAGAGCTCACGGCCGAAGCGCCACTCGTGCCGCCGCCCGAGCGGCCACTCCCGGCTGCAGAGGCGGCGCCTGTAGACGCAGGGGTTGAGCGTGAACCAGAGGCGGTGCTCAAGCCAGCGGTGGGTTCCGTCGGTGACCTGCAGATAGGCCTCCGGATCGCGGGCGACGATTCCCCCCGCTTGGACCTCGGCGGGGAACCAGGGCTGACGAAGCAGCGCCATCTGGGCGAGGTAGGGGCGTGTGGCGAGGACGGCGCAGAGGTCGCCGGCATCGACGTCGCGCTCGTAGAGGAAGTCATCCTCGGCGTGCATCACCCACTCGTGCTCGCCAAGCTCCTCGCCGCGCAGGTACTGCCACATCGCCCGCAGCGCCCTGTCCTGGCCGCGGCGCGGGCCGCTGCCGACGACGGCGAAGCCCTCGGGCCCGAACCGCGACCGCAGCCAGCGACGGTAGCCCCTGTCTCCGGAGTCGTCGAAGATCAGGCGCGGCCCGTCGAGACCCGCCACCCGGGAGAGCAAGGAGGGAATCGAGCGTTCGATGCACTCGGCTCGTCCGTCGGTGGTAACGGCAAGGACGATCACTCGTTCCCCTCGGCCAAGAGCGCCCGCATCTCGGCCCCCCGCGCCCCCTTGTAGCGGTCGGCTAAGTCGCGGTTGCGGATGAAGTCGTCGCTGCCCGGGTCCTTCTCCCGTGACCGCGGGTGCCAGAGGTGGTGAACGGGACCTTTGAGCCGGTGCACGCCGGCGAGCTCCCTACAGGCCGCGTAGAAGGCGGCGTCCTCGAACCCCCAGCCGCGAAAGCGCTCGTCGAAACCTCCGACCTCTTCCCAAAGATCGCGCCCGATACAGAGACATGACGACTTCGTCTCCGTTCGCACCCACCGCACCTGCGCGTCCTCAGGGAGGATGCGGCCGGAGAGGACTTCGCTCGTCGACCGTCGCGTGAGGGAGCGGAAGCTGTCGTGCGGCAGCGCCAGGACGCCCTGCCGCGCAGCCTCGACCCCCGCCTCCAACTGCGCCGGGTCGATCACGGTGTCGGCGTCGAGGACCACCGCGGTCCGCCAGGATCGCCGCGCGGCGGCGTTGATCGCTGCCGAGCGGTTGAACGGGCCCAGCTCGCTGACACCTTCGAAAACCGGCCACTTCACCGTTCGAGCAAGATGGGCTTGGACATAGCGCCAGAGGCGGTCGCGCCAGGGGTCGGGCCGCCGCGGCACGAGGACTACGACTTCCACCGCGCCAACCTCCCCTCGAACAGAGCCCGGTCCGAGCCCCAGCCGGCAAGCGAGCCACGTCGGTAGGTGTCGTCCACCTCCGCCGTGCCCCAGGCGGGATGGCGGTGCTCGACCACCGAACTCGGCTCGAATATCGCCACTCCGCGATGGCAGGCAAGCTGCCAGAGCTCCGTCTCGACAAAGTTGTGGTGGTACCCCTCGTGGAACACCACACCCTTTTCGCCGTAAGCGGCACCCGGTTCTTCGACATAGGAACGGGTCAGGATCGGCATCGTTGCGTGATTGCCGTTCTTGGTCGCGGGAGTAAGGTCGGAGGTCCCTACTACCTGAACACCGTTTTCGAAATGCGGTAAGGCCGCCTCATACCACCCAGGGTGAAAAACGACGTCGTCGGCCGTCGGAAGCAGTAATGGCTGGTCGGTGACCCGGGCGCCCGCGTTGACCTTTACGGGGTAAGTCCCGCCTTGCTGCAGAACGAGTACCTCGGGGGCCAGCTCGAGACTCGCCAGAGCCGCATGGCTCGCCTCATCATCGGGATCGATAACGAAGCAGAGCCGGTAGACCGGCGGCGTCGTGTCGCGCAGGTTCTTGACCAGCGGACCCAGAGCCTCGGAGCGCCCGAGGGTCGGGACGATGATGGCTACATCCATCAGAACAACACCCCCTTGTCGTTGGGGCGAGCTGTAACAGTGAGAAAGTCAGCCGGTGTGCGGGCAGGGCGGAGACTGTGCCTTGCTTGCCCTTGAGTCGCCTTAGAATGCGCGAGTCGGCTGGCTGGAAGTAACTATACAGAACTGTTACTCGAATGACGAGGATCTTGTGAAACCTTACGCTTTAACGCTGCAACCTCCGCCTTTATTCGCTCCACCTCAGGAGTGATGTCGATGCCCTTCTTCAGGGCTTCGCCCCTCACCCGCTTGAGGGTGGCGGTAAGCGAGCGGATCTCCCGTTTCGCCACCTCCGCCTGGTGAACGAGGTTGTAGTTGCGCAGTCCTTCCGCGGTGATCCGCTCCTGCGTTTCCAGGTCCACGGCCTCGCCCGCACCCGTGACTCCGCGAGCGGCGTCACGGGTGTAGTTGCCGTCGAGGCGAGCGTCCGAGATCGCCTTCTCGGTGGGTGGAACCGGGTCCCCGTTCTCGTCAAGCGCCGGAGGGTCGAAGACCGGTACGGCCCGCCTCACGAAAAGGGGGCGGAAATCCTGCACCGAGAAGGTGGTGAGGTAGTTGTCGCGGCGCCAGCGGACCGCGGTCACCTCGATCGTCAGGTTGCGGGCCACCGGCAGGCGGTCACCGATCTTCCAGTCGGGCTCGACCGGCCGGGCCAGCAGGCCGAGCTCCCCCTTGGCGATCTTCCGTTTCTCGTCGCGAGTGAGGGAGTTGCAGTGCCGTGACCAATGAGCCGCTTCGCGCTCCCGCTCGGCAAGGACGACCAGCACCTCGAGGCTACGCGGGGAGGGCATAGCCACCCCCTGCTACCACCCTGCGACCGCGGGCCGAAGCCGCCCCGGCGAACCCGCCGGAGGCGCCGGGCAGCGGAAATCGGCCGCTGTCCCGACCTGACACGTCCTGTCCCGCGAATCGAACGAAGCGGGGCGACCCGTTTGGGTCTTCCGGCCGCCCACCCGTTAGCGTTGCGGACATGGCGGAGGTGCTCCCGTTCAAAGCCCTGCACTACGACCTCGGGAAGGTCGGATCGCTCGACGCCGTGGCGGCGCCGCCCTACGACGTGATCGACGCGGCGCAGCGGCGGGAGCTGCTGGAGCGCTCGCCCTACAACGCGGTCGCGATCGACCTGCCGAAACCTTTCGATCCCGCCGACCCTGACAGCAATCCGAGCGGCGATCCGTACGCCGAGGCGGCGCAGCGGATCGAGTCGTGGAAAGCCGAAGGCGCCCTGGTCCAGGACGAGGAGCCTTCGCTCTGGGCGCTGACCCAGGACTACACCGCCCCCGACGGCAACAGCTACAGCCGCAACGGGATCCTCGCCCGCGTCCGGGTCGAGGACTACGAGAGCGGCACCGTCCGCCCCCATGAGCGCACCCATCCCGGCCCGCTGCTCGACCGCCTCGAGCTGACCCGCGCCAGCGGCTACAACCTCTCGCCGATCTTCTCGCTCAGCACCGAGGACGCCTGGCCGCTGGTCGCGCCGGGGTTGCCGGACGAGCCGTGGGGAGAAGCAAAGGACGAAAGCGGCACCGTCAACCGGCTCTGGAAGATCGAGGACCCGGCCGTGCACGCGGCGGTTACGGAGTGCCTGGCGAGCGCGCAACTGCTGATCGCCGACGGCCACCACCGCTACGAGACCGCCCGCGCCTTCCGCGACGAGGTCGGCGGTGAGGGCCCGCACAACTACACGCTGATGTCGCTGACCGGGCTCGACGACCCCGGCCTCACCGTCTTCCCCACCCACCGCCTGCTCTCCGGGTTCGCCGACGATCCCGATAAGCAGCAGCGTCTCGGCAACGGTCTGCGCGAGCTCTTCGAGGTGACCGAGGTCCCGCGCGAGGAGATCGACCCCGGCGGCGAGGACGGCGTCGGCTCCTTCGGCCTCTACGACTCCTTCCACAAGCGGGCCTTCCGCCTGCGCCTCAAGGACCCGGCCGAGGTCGACCGCCGGCTCGAGGGCAAACCCGAGGCCTACCGCCGGCTCGACTCGGCGATCCTCGAGACGCTCGTGCTCAAGGGCCTGGCCGGGATGAGCGACCACGACATCGACGAGCGCAACGGCCTCGAATACGCGAAGAGCGTCGACGCCGCGCTGGCAATGGTCGACGAGGGCGACTATGACGTCGCCTTCATCCAGCGCCCGGTCCCCGTCGAGCAGGTGAAAGACATCGCCAACACCGACACGGTGATGCCGCCGAAGTCGACCTTCTTCTACCCCAAGGTGATGACCGGCTTCGCCTTCAACCCGGTGCGCTGAACGTGGTCAAGATCTACACCAAGAAGGGCGACGACGGGACCACCTCGCTCTGGTACGGCGGCCGCGTCCCCAAGCACCACGGCCGCACCGACGCCTACGGCACCCTCGACGAGGCCTGCTCCCAGCTCGGCGTCGCCCGCGCCCTCTGCGGCCCCGAGCAGGAGGAGCTCGCCGCCGACATCCTCCGCCTTCAGGACGACCTCTTCGTCGCCGGCGCCGAGCTGGCGACCGCGCCCGAGGCGGCAGAGCGACTGGAAGACGGTGTCAGCCGGACCACCGAGGAGATGGTCGCCGAGCTGGAGGCGCTGATCGACCGCTACATGGCGCGGGTCGAGCTGCCGCCGAAGTTCGTCATCCCCGGCGGCAACCAGCTCTCCGCCCAGCTCGACGTCGCCCGCACCGTCGTCCGCCGCGCCGAGCGCCGCATCTCTGAGCTGAACGAAGCCGGCGAGATCGCCTCCGAGACCGTGATCCACTTCGTCAACCGCGCCTCCGACGCGGTCTACGCGATGGCCCGCTTCGCCGACGTCGACGACCCCGCCCTGTTCGAGGGGCGCGGTAAGGGCTGAGCGTGCGGATCGTCGCCCGCCGGGTCGAGGGCTACGCCCATGACGTCGAGCTCGAGGGCGGCCACGACCTGCGCGTCGACGAGCCGCCGGACAAAGGCGGCACCGACACCGGGCCCCGCCCCACCCAGCTGCTCGGCGCCAGCCTCGCCGGCTGCATCGCGATCACGGTCGAGATGTACGCGGAGCGCAAAGGCTGGGACATCGGCAAAGTCGAGGTCGACGTCGAGGTCGGCTACGACGGCCCGGTCCCGACCAGGTTCGACGTCGGCCTGAAGCTGCCGGCCGACCTGGATGAGGAGCAGCGGCGGCGCCTGCTCGTGATCGCGACCAAGTGCCCCGTCCACAAGGTGCTCGCCGGCGAGGCTCACGTCGAGGTGACCGAGCGGTTGGAGGCGGCCTGATGGACCTCGGCCTGAAGGGGCGCGCCTGCGTCGTCACCGGCGCCAGCAGCGGCATCGGCCGGGCGACGGCGCTGCGGCTCTGCGCCGAGGGCGCGAAGGTCCTGCTGGTGGCGCGCGGCGAGGAGCGGCTCACCGAGGCCACCGAGGAGGCGGCGCGGGCAGCGGAGCCCGCCGGCGGCGCGGCGGTCTCTCTCTCCCTCGACGTCACCGCCGACGACGCGGGCGAGCGGATGCTGGCGGCGTGCGAGGAGCGCTTCGGCGCCCTCGACGCGCTCGTCAACAACGCCGGCGCCGCCCAGTGGCGCGACCTCGACGACGTGCCCGACGAGGACTGGCGCGCCCAGTACGAGCTCAACGTGATGGCGCCGCTGCGAGCGATGCGGGCGGCGATCCCGCCGATGGCCGAGCGCGGCTGGGGGCGGGTGGTCAACGTCTGCTCGACCGCCGGCAAGCGGCCCTCGGCGGCGATGGCCGAGTACTCGGTCGCCAAGGCCGCCGAGCTCTCGCTCTCGCGCCTGTTCGCCGACCGCTACGCCAGGACCGGCGTCCTCGTCAACGCTGTCGCCCCCGGCCCGGTCGAAGCGGAGATGTGGATGGAGCCGGGTGGCCTGCTCGACCAGTCGATGGAGCTCACCGGCGATTCGAGCCGCGAGGAGGCGCTGGCGACGGCGGGCTCCAAGCGCCCGATCGGCCGTCTCGCACAGCCGGAGGAGATCGCCGACACGATCGCCTTCCTCTGCTCCGAGCGCGCCTCCTACGTCGCCGGCGCCGCCTGGTCCGTGGACGGCGGCACCGTCCAGGTGATCATCTGATCCGTCGCGAGGTAGAGGCGGCGGTGCTCCTGCCCCTCTACGGATGGCCGGAGGACCCGGGCCTGGTCTTCACCGAGCGGCGCGCCGACCTGCGCCGCCACGCCGGTGAGATCTCATTTCCGGGCGGCCGCCGTGACGACGCCGACGCCGACCTGCAGACGACGGCGCTGCGCGAGGCGGAGGAGGAGATCGGCCTCGATCCCGGCCAGGTGAAGATCGGCGAGGCGCTGCCGGCGACCAGGACCTTCGTCACCAACTACATCGTCCACCCCTTCGTCGGCTACGTCCCCCACCCGCGGGAGCTCGACCTGCAGCCCAACCCGAGCGAGGTGGAGACCGTCCTCACCTTCTCGCTCGAGCTGCTGCGCGAGGGCTACGAGATGCGCCGCCTGATCCGCCGCGGCGTCCCCATCCACACCCCCACCTATGAGGTGGAAGGGCAGCTGATCTGGGGAGCGACCGCGCGGATCCTCGGCGACCTGCTGGACCGCCTCAGCTAGAGACTTTCTCCTTGCCGGGCTGCGGCACGATGCGGATATAGGGCTTCGGCGACTCCCAGCCCTCGGGGAACAGCTCTTTCGCCTCGTCCTCTTTGACCGAGCCGGAGATGATCACGTCGTCGCCCTGCTGCCACTGGGCGGGGGTCGCGACTTTGTTGTTCGCGGTCAGCTGCAGCGAGTCGATCACCCGCAGCACCTCGTCGAAGTTGCGGCCGGTCGTCATCGGATAGATGAGGACGAGCTTGACCTTCTTGTCCGGGCCGACCACGAAGACGTTGCGCAGCGTCGCGTTCTGGGCCGGGGTGCGCTCGGTCGGGTCGCCCTCAGTGTCGGCGGCCAGCATCCCGTAGAGCTTCGACACGGCGAAGTCGGCATCGCCGATGATCGGGTACCTGGGCCGCGCGCCCTGCGTCTCCTCGATGTCGTCGGC
>DATIMV010000028.1:0-28355 GCA_035474955.1 Solirubrobacterales bacterium | reverse complement strand
CGAGGGGACGCTGCGGCGGGTCCCGGCGGTGATCGATGCCTGGTTTGACTCCGGCTCGATGCCCTTCGCCCAGTTTCACCACCCGTTCGAGAACACCGAGACCTTCGAGAAGCGCTTCCCCGCCGACTACATCTGCGAGGGGCTCGACCAGACCCGGGGCTGGTTCTACACGCTGCACGCGATCTCGACCCTGCTCTTCGACAGCCCCAGCTATCTGAACTGCGTCTGCCTGGGGCTGATCCTCGACCCCGAGGGCCAGAAGATGTCCAAGAGCCGCGGCAACGTCGTCGAGCCCTCGGAGGTGATCGACCGCCACGGCGCCGATGCCCTTCGCTGGTACTACTTCGCCTCCCAGCAGCCCTGGGCGGGCTACCGCTTCTCCGTCGAGACGGTCGGCGAGGCGGTGCGCCAGTTCATGCTCACCCTCTGGAACACCTACTCGTTCTGGGTCCTCTACGCGAACGCCGAGAACCTGGGGCCCGGCGACTTCGCCGCGGTGCCGGAGGCCTCGAACGACCTCGACCGCTGGGCCCTCTCGCGGCTGCAGGCGACGACCGCGACCGTGCGCGAGCGGATGGACGCCTACGACTGCACCGCCGCCGGCCGCGCGATCGCCGAGTACGTCGAGGAGCTGTCCAACTGGTACGTGCGGCTCTCGCGCCGCCGCTTCTGGGAAGGCGACCGGGCCGCCTTCGCGACCCTGCGTCACACCTTGCTGGAGACGGTGGCGATGCTGGCGCCGTTCACCCCATTTCTCGCCGACGAGATCTACCGCAACCTTGCTGGCGACGACGCCGAGCCCTCGGTTCACCTGCGCGACTTCCCGCGGGTCGACGAGAGCCTCGCCGACCCCGAGCTCGAGCAGGGGATGGAGGCGGTCCGGCTCACGGTCGAGCTCGGCCGCGCCGCCCGCGCCCAGGCCAAGGCGAAGGTGCGCCAGCCGCTACGCCGCGCCGTGATCGTCGCCAACGACGCCGAGCGCGCCGCGATCGAGGCCCGCGCCGACCTCGTCACCGCCGAGCTCAACGTCAAGGAGCTCGACTTCGTCAGCGACGAGTCCGAGCTGGTCAGCTACTCCGCCAAGCCCAACTACCGCGCCCTCGGCCCCCGCTTCGGCAAGAAGATGCCGCTGGTTGCCGCCGCGGTTGAGGCGCTCGACGCCGCCAGCGTCGCCAACGTCCTCGCCACCGGCGGCGAGGTCGGAATCTCGATCGAGGGCACCGACCACAGCTTCGGCCCCGACGACATCACTCTCGCCCTCCAACCCCTCGAGGGCTATGAGGTCGAGGCCGAGGCCGGCCACGCCGTCGCCCTCCAGCTCGAGCTCGACGACGAGCTCCGCCGCGAGGGCCTCGCCCGCGAGATCGTCCACGCCGTCCAGAACGCCCGCAAAGCCGCAGGCCTGGAGATCACCGACCGCATCGACCTGACCCTCGCCGGCGACCCCGACCTCCTCGAGGCCGCCCAGGCCCACCAGGACTACCTGGCGAACGAGGTCCTAGCCACCTCCGTCTCCTACGACGGCGACAGCAACGGCGCCGCCGCCAAGATCGACGGCCGCGAGCTCAGCATCAGCGTCACGCGCGCCTGAACTGCAGGACCAAGCTCTGCCCGGTAGAGGGTGCCGGTATCCCTCTCCGGAATTGACCTCCCCTCCGTTTTGCTCCGGGGAGAACATGCTGCGCGGCTACGCCGCGCAAACACCAGATTGCATATCGCCGAACATTCCTCCGAGGGACACCGGCACCCTCCTCCAACAGCTTTCCGCGGGACGCCGTTCAACGAAACCGTGTGAGTGCCCCATATAGGGGGACTGTCACGGTTTCGGTGAAGTTCGCAAGCTGTCGCTAGGAGGGATGGGTGTTCCCTTCCCGACCGGCGTCCTGATTTTCGCAGTGCCCGTCGGCGAGAGATGGGCGAGTTAGCGGCGAAAATCCCAGGGAGGGAAGGGAGCACCCATCCCTCCCTACCGGAAGACACTCAGAGTGACCGGCACCTCTACCGGCAACGCCTAGTCCTGCGGCTTCTCGCCGATGATGAAGTCGGCTTTTGAGGAGTCGTCGAACTTCACCCAGCAGTGGTCGGGGGAGACGCCGGCCACCTCGACGAGGGCCTCTTCGATGCGTTTGGCGATCTCCGCCTTCTGCTCGTCGGAGCGGCCCTCGTACCAGTGGACGTGAACGAACGGCATGGGGAGGATCCGGCGCGCCGTTAGGCGAGCGCCGGCTCCAGCTCGGCCTCGAGGCGGCGCTTCGGCATCGCCCCGACGACTTTCTTCGCGATCGCGCCGTCCTTGAAGAGGATCATCGTCGGGATCGAGAGGACTTCGTACTGGGCCGCCGTCTGCTGGTTCTCGTCAACGTTGATCGAGACGATCTTGAGGTCGTCGCGCTCGCCGTCGATCTCCTCGAGGACGGGGTGGACGACGCGGCACGGACCGCACCAGGGAGCCCAGAAGTCGACGAGCACAGGGCCGTCGGCATCGAGCACGTCAGCTTTGAAGGTGGCATCGGTTACGTCCGTCAATTTGCCAGTCACTGGTATCGATCTCCCAATCGCGGTTTCAACTTCAGCTCAATACTTCAGAAAGTATAGCGGCGCAGTAAAGGCAGGCGCCAGACTGCCTCGGCGACGATTCCCAGGTCCATCTTCGATGTCCCTACCCGCCTCTCGCGGAAAATGATCGGCACCTCGATGACTTTGAAGCCTAAGCGGATCGCCCGATAGGTCATCTCCACCTGGAAGGCGTAGCCGCGGGCGCTGATCGAGTCGAGGTCGATCGCCTCCAGCACCTCGCGGCGGAAGCACTTGAAGCCGCCGGTGAGGTCGCGGACGTCGACGCCGAGGACCAGCCGCGCGTAGGTGCTGCCGCCGCGGCTGATCGCACGTCGCAGCGGCCCCCAGTCGCTGACGCCGCCGCCGGGCACGTAGCGCGACCCGAGCACGACGTCGGCCCGCCCCGCCGCCTCGAGCAGGCGCGGCAGATAGGCGGGGTCGTGCGAGAAGTCGGAGTCCATCTCCAGGACCAGGCCGGCGCCGCCCCCGAGCGCCTCGCGGAAGCCGGCGATGTAGGCCGGGCCGAGCCCTTCCTTGCTCGCCCGGTGCAGGACGCGGACGTTCTCGTGGCGCTCGGCGAGCCGGTCGGCGATCTCCCCGGTCCCGTCGGGGGAGTTGTCGTCGACGACCAGCACCTGGGCCGCGGGAGGCAGCTTGGCGCGGGCGGCTTCGACCAGTGGCTCCACGTTCTCGGCCTCGTTGTAGGTCGGCAGAACCAACCAGGCGGGCCCCGCGTGCGGCTCGGTCATCGCCGCGATGCTAAGGGGTGTGGTTGAGCTTTGGCCTCCTCTATGGGGACAAAGCTCAACCACACCCTCTGGACTAGCGGCCGCCTAGAGTTGCTGTCGTGACCAACGCCGAGATCGCCGCCGCGCTGGACGAACTGGGGGTTCTCTACGAGCTCGACGGCGCGGTCAGGTACCGCGTCCTCGCCTACAGCACCGCCGCCCAGGCGATCCGCGAGAGCCCTGTGTCCGTTGCCGAGCTGGCGGCCAAGGGGGAAGCGACCAAGGTCCCCGGGGTCGGCAAGACGCTGGCGGAAAAGATCGACGCGCTGCTGGAGACGGGGGAGATTCCGGCCGCGGTGAAGCTGAAGGCGAAGTTCCCGCCGACGCTGATCGAGGTCACCCGCGTCCCCGGGGTCGGCTCGAAAACCGCCCGCCGCCTCTTCGAAGAGCTCGACATCTCCTCGATGGAGGACCTGAAAGCCGCGGCGGAGGCGGAAAAGGTCCGCCACGTGAAAGGGCTCGGCGCGAAAGCCGAGGAGAACATCCTCGCCGCGCTGGAGCGGTTGGGCGAGCCCGGCGAGGGCCCCGGCCGCCTGCTGCTCTCGAAGGTGAAGCCGATCGCCGAGGAGCTGGCGGCGGCACTTCGAGACCACCCGGCCTCCGACCAGGTCGAGGTCGCCGGCTCGGTTCGCCGCTGGGCCGAGACCTGCAAGGACATCGACCTGATCGCGACGGCCGAGGAGCCGGCGGCGCTGGCCGAGCACCTCGCCACGCACGCGCTGATCGCGGCCGCTGGAAACCCGAGCGAGAACGGCGTCCACGCCCAGACCCACAACGGAGTCTCGGTCGATCTGCGGATCGTCTCGCCGGAGGAGTTCGGCAACCTGCTCCAGCACTTCACCGGCTCCAAGGCCCACAACGTGCAGCTGCGCGAAGAGGCGGTCGCCCGCGGCCTCTCGGTCTCCGAGCACGGGATCACCGAGGCCGAGAGCGGCGACGTCCACACTTGTGCAACCGAGGCCGAGGTCTACGAGCGCCTCGGCTACGACTACGTCGAGCCGGAGCTGCGCGAGGGCCGCGGCGAGCTGAAGGCGGCGCGCGAAGGCAAGCTCCCCGAGCTGGTCGAGGTCGGCGACCTCAAGGGCGACCTCCACTCCCACACCACCCTCTCCGACGGCCGCAACAGCCTCGAGGAGATGGCCGAGGCCGCGCGTGACCGGGGCTACGAGTACCTGGCGATCACCGACCACTCCGCCAGTCACGGCTTCGGCGACCACGTGACCGCCGAGCGCCTCTGGGAGCGGATCGAGGAGGTGCGGGCCTGGAACAAGGGCAAACGCAAATTCCGCCTGCTCGCCGGCTCGGAGATCAACATCGGCCTCGACGGCTCACTCGACTACCCCGACGACCTGGTCGCGGCGCTGGACTGGGTCGTCGCCAGCGTCCACACCTCGTTCTCGGTCTCTGAGGCGGAGATGACCGAGCGCGTCCTCACCGCGATCGAGAACCCGAACGTCGACTGCATCGGCCACCTCACCGGCCGCCTGATCGGCCGTCGCGAGCCCTACGGGATCGACGTCGAGGCGGTGGCCGAGGCGGCCGCCCGCACCGGCACGACGATCGAGATCAACGGCAACCCCAACCGCCGCGACCTCTCCGACCTCCACGCCCGCCTCGCGGTCGAGGCCGGGGTCAAGATCGTCCTCAACACCGACGCCCACGGCGTCGACACCCTCGACAACATCGCCTACGCCCTCGCCACCGCCCGCCGCGCCTGGCTCACCCCTGACGACGTCGCCAACACGCGGAGCTGGAAGGACTTCCAGAAGCTGCTGAAGGACTAGAACGCGCCGAGCTGATCGCCGCGCAGCCCCGGCGTCCGCACCAGCTCGATGGGTTTGAGCGCTGAGGTGGGGAGGACGTAGAACTTGACGCCGTCGCGACTCTCGACGCCGAGGACCGCCGCCTCGCGGGTGTGCCAGGCGAGGGAGACGATCAGCGCGTAGCCGGCGCCGACCGCGGCGACGCCGGGGAAGAAGATGCCGAGGACGCCGGCGAAGATCGCGGTCACGGCGATCGGCCAGAGGCGGGTGAAGGCGATCCGGGCCGGGCTCTGGTCCGGCAGCGAGGTGGCGTTGCGGGCGCGGGCGAGGGCGTCGCGGACGTCGTCGGCGGCCCGCTGCGGCTGGCCCAGGTAGAAGCCGATCCCGAGCGCGATCAGCCACCAGCCGGCGGCGACGAGCGCGATCGTCGTCTCCCCGTCGCGGTTGGCGGCAAGCGCGGTGATCGCCCCGAGCGCGGTCGCCTCGGCGGCGGTGATGAAGACGCTGACGCGGAGCAGGTCGGTGTAGGGCATCAGCTCAAATCAAGCATCTGGTTCGGCCAGCCACTCGAGGATCGCCAGCCAGCCATCGAGCCCAGTCACGGTCACGTCGCACTCCTCTGTCAGCTCGGCTGGGGCCTCAGCCGAGAGCACGCCGACGCAGACCGCCGCACTCAGTTGCCCCTCCTCCTGCAGCTCGCGCAGGCGCCGGAAGGCGTCGAGGTCGGTGCGGTCGTCGCCGGCGTAGGTGGCGCGGTCGAGCCCCTGGTCGGCGAGCAGCGAGGCGACGGCGCCGTCCTTGCCGCCCCCGCCCACCGGTCGCAGCTCCAGCACCTTGCGTCCCCAGCGCGGTTCCAGCCCCGCCTTGCCGGCCTCGTTGGCGATCTCGTGGGCGCAGCTCTCAGCCCTCGCCTCGTCGGCGCTGCCGCGCCAGTGCAGAGCCTGGATCGGTCCCTTGTCCTCCTGCCGCAGGCCCGCCGCCGCCAACCGCTCGCCGTCCACCGCGACGAGGAACTCCGCCGCTTCGGTCTCCCGCCCCGCCACCGAGGGGTCCGGCTGCGGCGCCTCCTCTCCCGGCAGCAACAGCTCCAAACCGTGGTTGCCGGCGTAGGCGAGCGAGTCGAGGCCGACCAGCCGCCGCGCCTCCTCCGCCCGCCGCCCGGAGATGCAGCCGACCAGCGCGTAGCGCTCGCTCAGCGCCGCCAGCGCCTGTCGCGCCGCCGCCGGCACCGCCGCGTCCTCGGCCCGCTCGACGATCGGCGCCAGGGTGCCGTCGACGTCGGTGAGGATCGCCGTGCGGCCAGGCTCGCTGCGCAGCGGCGCCAGGCTCGCTGCCCAGTCGCCGCCCACGCTCTCTGGGTCGGGGGGCACGGCTCTAGTATCGCGAGATGCCCGCCGGCGCGACCCCGGACCACGCGATCTGGAAGCTGGCGGCGATCGCCACCGTCGCCGGCGCCTTCAGCGGCCTCTTCGGGGTTGGGGGCGGGACGATCATCGTGCCGCTGCTGATCCTCTGGTTCGGCTACGGCGAGCGCCTCGCCACCGGCACCAGCCTCGCGGCGATCATCCTCATCGGCCTGCTCGGCGCCCTCGCCCAGGGCGGGATCTACGGCAACGTCCACGTCGAGACCGGCCTGCTGCTGGCGATCCCGGCAATCGCCGGGGTCGTCCTCGGCACCGCGATCCAGCAGCGGATCCCCCAGCGCACCGTCTCCTACCTCTTCGCCCTGCTGCTGGTGGCGATGGCCGTGGAGCTGATCCTCTCTTGAGCGAGCTGGCTGCGATCCTCATCTGTCTCTTCGGCGGGCTCACCGGCGGTCTCGTCGGCGTCGGCGGCGGCATCCTCTTCGTTCCCGCCCTGACCGTCTTCATCGGCCTGACCCAGGTCGAGGCCGAGTCCACCTCGCTGCTGATGATCGTCCTCGTCGCCATCGTCGGCGCCTACCGGCAGAACGGCTACGGCAACGTCCGCGTTCGCGAGGCGCTGATCATCGGCGCCCTCTCGCCGCTCGGCGTGTTGATCGGGGTCGTCATCTCCAACAACGTCTCCGAACGGGCCCTGCAGCTCTCCTTCGCGGCGCTGGCCCTGTTCATGGCCGCGCAACTGGTCCACCGCGCGCGCTCAACCTAGCCGGCAGGCCTTTTAGGCACATGGTCTACGCTCAGAAGCGTGGATTCGCTCACTTGGGAAGGTGACCTGCCCCACCTCCGCGCGCCGATCATGGTCTGCGCCTTTCGCGGCTGGAACGACGCCGCCGCGGCCGCCTCGACGGCGCTGACCGCAATTGCGAACTCGCTCGATGCCGAGCTGATCGCTCAGGTCGATCCCGAGGAGTACTTCGACTTCCAGTCGACGCGGCCGACGATCAGCATGGACGAAGGCCAGACCCGCCACATCGAGTGGCCCGAGAACGACCTCTACGCGATCCGGATCCCGGCCGCCGACCGCGACCTGGTCCTCCTCAACGGGACCGAGCCGAACCTGCGCTGGCGCACTTTCTCGGAGACGATCACGACCGCCGCCGACGCGCTCGGGGTCGAGATGATCGTCACCCTCGGGGCGCTGATCGCCGAGGTCTCGCACACGCTGCCGGTCCCTATCACCGGCCTCGCCTCCAGCACCGAGCTGGTCGAGGAGCTGGAACTGGAGCGCTCCAACTACGAGGGGCCGACCGGGATCGTCGGCGTCATCCACGACCTCTTTCGCCGCAACGGGATCGAGTCCGCCTCGCTGTGGGCCGCCGTCCCCCACTACGTCGCCGCGGTCCCCAACCCGAAGGCGGCCCTGGCCCTGCTGCGCCGGCTCGAGGGCCTGACCGGGATCGCCGTCGAGGCCGCCGAGCTGGAGGAGGAAACGCTCGACTACGAAGAGCAGATCGGCCGCGCCGTCGCCGCCAATCCGGAGATCGAGGAGCTGGTCAATCGCATCGAGGCCGAACAGTCGGACCTCCTCAGCGAAGAGACCGAGATGCCCAACGCCGACACCCTCGCCCGCGAGTTCCAGCAGTTCCTGAGACAGCGCGGCAAAGACTCCCCTTAAAGCATCTCCCTCTTTCTCTAAAGCACCCAGGACCTAGGAGCTCCGGCCCGCGGGTCCTGTCTCCGATCGGGGGCTCTCCCTACCGGGAGAGTCCTCCCGATCGTCGCCACCCACGGGAGGAGCGTCTGCGCCCGAGGAACAGGTCGTCTACTGATCCCGATCCTCCGGCGGGTGGCCCAAGTGTGGGGGGTACCGAGCATCCAGCGCAGGTGCCCCCCATCAGCTTGGGCCAGGACCCGCCGGCCGGAACGCATGGTCCTGCGGGTTTTTTGAGCTGTTTTGAGTTAGGTCAAGCTTCCGCGGCAGGGCAGATGAGGCGGTAGTCGCACCAGCTGCAGACGGAGGGGGAGGGGCGGGGCTCGAAGTCTTGGGAGAGGATGCCCTCGCCTACTTGGAGGACGGTGCGCTCCACTCGCTCGGCATCGTCGGGCCGGGTCGGCGCCGGCACCTTCTCGGCGTCGAGCACGTAGTAGTAGCTGCCGCTGCCGGCCTCGATGCCCCAGGCCTCGCGCGCGGCCATCCGGTAGAGGGCGAGTTGGAGGTCGTCGTCGAGGTCCTCTTCGCTCTTGCGCTCGCCGGTCTTGTAGTCGATCAGCTCGTAGTCGCCGTCGGGCAGGCGATCGACGCGGTCGACGCGGCCGCGGACGTGGTGGTCGCCGACCTTGAAGTCGAACTTCCGCTCCAGCCAGACCGGTTCGCCTTCTGACTCGCGCTCCCGTTCCCAGTAGAGGCGCAGCGCCTCGCGGGCGCGGTCGCGGAACTGCAGCTCGTCGTCGCTGGAGCCGAAGCCGGTGCGCCGCCAGCCCTGCTCGAAGAGGCGGTTGAGGACCCGCAGCCCTTCCTCCGGGTTTTCCGGCGGTTCCTTGTGGAAGCGCTCGAGGACGTTGTGGAAGAGGATCCCGAAGCGCTGGTTGATCGTCGGCTCCTGCGGGATCCCGAACACGCGGGCGAACTTGTACTTCAGCGGGCAGGTGAGGTAGAGCGAGAGGTCGGAGGCGGAGAGGCTGAGCATGCCGTCGCCGCGGCGCGGCAGGAAGGCCGCCAGCGAGGGCTCCTCGCGGGCGGCGACGAGGTCGAGCCGGCGGCCGCGCTCGCGCTCGGAGTCGAGCAGGTAGGCGTCGAGCGAGGAGGCGTCGAGCTCGGCCTGCTGCTCGGGGGTCGCCACCTGCCGCAGCAGTCCGTTCACCGCCTCGATCGCCTCCGCCGTCGTCTCCTCGCCCGGCCGCTGCGCCAGCGCCGCCAGCTTCAGCAGCTCCAGGTAGCGGGCGATCGCGCGGGTGACGTCGAGGGCGGTGTCGAGCCGCGGCTCGGAGAGCTCGCGCCCCGCCCGCCAGGAGTCCTCGAGGACCTGCTCGCGCAGGGTGCGGTAGGTGGCGTGCAGCCCCTCGGCCGGCCCGAACAGCTCCTCCTCGTGCAGCTCCTCCTCGCCGCCCGCGGCCTCCAGCGCCCGCTCGTAGTAACGGGAGGCCCGGCCGGTCTCTCCCTCGACCCCGCGGTCGAGGCGCGAGAGGACGAGCCCGCTGCGCGCCGGGCGGCCGATCTGCTCCCACTCGCCCTCTTCCTCCAGGCCGAGGACGAAGACGTGGTCGAAACCGAGCCCCTTCACCGCGGTCGTCGCCATCACGTTGACCGCGCCGGGGGAGCGCGGCCCCTCGGCCTCTTCTCCCTCGACCCCCGCCTCGGCGACGGCGCTGAGGTAGGCGACGAAGGCGCGGGTCGAGCCGTGGCGCTCGCGCCGGGTCCAGGCGGTCGCCAGCTCGGCCAGCTGCGAGAGCCCGAGCAGGCGCTCCGCCACCTCCGGCTGCGCGGCGAAGAGGCGCTGCCGCCGCAGCCCCACCTGCTCGATCAGGCGCCGCACGAAGACGTCGGCCCGCCGTTCCTCCATCACCCGCGCGGCGCCGTTGTAGTGCTTGAGGAAGGTCCCGATCCGCTCCCGCGCCTCGGGCTGGAACTGGGGGCTGTCGAGGGCCGCTTCGCAGGCGGCGACCATGTCGAGCTTGCGCCGCCGCGCGATCGTCGTCAGCCGCGCCAGGTCGGCGGAGCGCAGCTCCACCGGCGGCCGGGTGAGGGCGCGGGCGGCGGCGGCAGAGTCGTCGGGATCTGCGAGCACCCGCAGCCAGGCGATCGCGTCGCGCACCTCCGGCCGCTGGAACAGCGCCGTCGGGCCGGAGAGGTGAAACGGGATTCCGCGCTCTTCCATCGCCCCGGCAACCGCGCCACCCTGTTGGGCGGGATCGGCGACCAGGACGCAGATCTGATCGGCGGCCGTGCCGGCGGCGGCCAGGTGCTCGACCGCGCGCGCCACCGCTTGGGCCTGCGCCCGCTCGTTCGTGGAGCGCCAGAAGCTCAGCCGCGGGTTGCGGAAACGCTCCTCGAGGGCGACCCGCTCCCCCTGGGGGTGGACCTGGATGAACCACTCCTCCATAGCACCGGTCTCGAGCGTGAAGACCTGGTTCGGGTTGTCGGCGGCGAGCGATTCGAGCACCCCGCGCTGGGCCGCACTCGCCTCCTCGAGCTCGTCGACCATCAGGTAGCGGAAGCGCTCGGCGATCTGCCGCCGCACGTCCGGGCGCTCGACCAGCAGGCAGTCGAGGGCGAGGATGACGTCGCCGCGGTCAAGGCTGCCGGACTCGGCGACGATGCGGTCGTGGGCGGCGTAGAGCTCGGCGAACTCGAGCTCGCGGCGCTGCGCCTCCCGTCCTGCCTCATCCGCCGGCTGCGCCTTTTGCGTCCGTTCCGAGAGCGAGGTCGGCCCGATCCGTTCTGCCTTCAAGCTGTCGATTCGCGCCAGCAGCCGCGCCAGCAGGCCGGTCGGGTTGCCGCGGATCTCGTGCCGGCGCAGCGGCAGCTGGTCGAGCCGGTCGAGCAGCATCGCCAGTCGCTCGGCGCGGCCAAGTACGTCGAAGAAGGGATCCAGGCCGGCCTCGTCGGAGTGCTCCCGGAGGAGGCGCTCCCCGATCGCGTCCCAGCTGCCGATCCAAAGCTCCTCGAAGGAACCCGGCAGCAGCGCCTCGCAACGCTCGCGCAGGCGCGCGGCCGTGGCTTGGCGGGAAGCGATCATCAGCACGCTCTCCGGTCGCGTCCCCTCCCGCACGAGATGGGCGAGCCGATGGGCGAGCAGCTCGGTCTTGCCGGTGCCGGGGGCGCCGACGATCAGCAGCGGCCCGTCCCCGTGGGCGAGGGCGCGTTGCCGCCCCGAGGCGGCGCTGTCGAGGGTGGGCTGGTCCTCGGGCATCGCCCAAAGCTAGCGCTCCGTAGCATGCGGTCGATGGACGTCCTCTCCGCCGACTGGCCGGCGATCTGCCGCCGCATCGTCGCCGCCCAGCGCCCGATCTTCGCGGAGGCCCGGACGAGCGAGGAGCGCACCGTCTACGAGGGCATCGGCGAGGGCGGCGACCGCACCCTCGTGATCGACCGCCGCTGCGAGGACGTCGTCTTCGCCGAGCTGGAGAAGCTGGCGGAGGACGGCGCCTCCTTCGTCGCCGTCTCCGAGGAGCGCGGCGAAGTCACCTTCGGTTCGGGCGGTGGGCAGCGGGTGGTGATCGACCCGATCGACGGCTCGCTCAACGCCCGCCGCACGATTCCCTCCTTCGCGGTCTCGATCGCCGTCTCCTCCGGCCCCTCGATGGCCGACGTCGAGTTCGGCTTCGTCCACGACTTCGGCGCCGACGAGGAGTTCATCGCCAGCCGTGGGGCCGGGGCACGGCTGAACGGCGCCCCCGCGCGGGTCTCGGCCGAGGCCGAGCCGCTCGAGGTCGTCGGCGTCGAGTCGGCCGAGCCCGAGTGGGCGCTGCCGGCCTTCGAGGCCCTCGCCGGCAAGGTCTTCCGCCTCCGCGTCGTCGGCGCGATCGCGATCTCGGCCGCCTACGTCGCCGCCGGTCGCTTCGACGCGATGCTCAGCCTCCGTTCCTGCCGTTCGGTCGACGCCGCCGCCGCGCAGCTGATCGTGCGCGAGGCCGGGGGCGAGGTGGCTTTCGGCAGCGGTGAGCTCTCCGAGGCGATGCTCGACCTCGAGTCGCGTTACCCGATGGCCGCCGGCAACAGCGAGAACGGTCTCGCCACGGTCCGCGCCGCGCAGCTGGCGAAAGCCGCGTAACGGCTCTGTAACCACAGCCGCGGAGCAGTTTAAGAACGTGTGTTCCTACGAACTTATGTTCGCTAGACTCGGGCACTTCCCCCAGCCCCCAAACCAAACTGAAGAGGTGTTTTCTTCCCATGGCTGAAGCAAAAAGCAACGGCAGCAAAAACAAAACGCAGGCGAAACGCGCGACCACCGAAGCGAAAAAAGCGGCGGCGAAATCCGCCAAAGCTTCGAAACGCGCCGCCACCAAGACTGCAGCGGCTGAGAAAAACCAGGTCAAGTCCGTCGTCGAGACCGCCGTCGACGTCCCCGTCGGCGTCGTCCTCAGCGTCAGCGACCGCGTCTCCGAGCTGGTCGAGCCCTGGACCGACCGCAGCAAGGCCGAGCGCCAGATCAAGAGCTACCGTAGCTCCGCGCGCAAATCGTTGAAGCGGACCGAGCGCCGCGGCACCACCGCCCGCCGCAAAGCGATCACCGAGGCCCGCAAGACCCGCAAAGAGCTCGAGCGCGAGGCCCGCAATCGCCGCCGCAACGTCGAGACCACGGTCAAGCGCAACCGCAACGAGGTAGAGCAGCGCGTCCGCAAGGCGATCGAGGAGCAGGCCTCCCGCGCCACGGCCGTTACCGGCACCGCGCAGGCCGTAGTCGGCACGGTCAGCAGCCAGCTGGCTTCGCTCCGCTAGACCGCTAGCGACCCGTCACCAGTACCGGCCGCGAGGCGCTTGGTCCATAGGGCCAGCCCTCGCGGCCTTTTATGTAGGCGCGGAACCCGAAGCTGACGCCGCGGCTGTCGTTGTCGCTGAAGCGATAGGCGTAGCGGAAGCGCCCCCGGCGGTCGGTCTCGACCGTCCGGAACTCGCTCCACCTGCCGCCGCGAAAGCGGAACTGCAGCTCGACCGGGAGGCCGGCAAGGGCGGCTTGCGCCACTCCCCTTGCCGCGACTCTGCCGGTGAAGACGACCGGCGCGCCGCCTACCCGGGCGGTGGCCGCCGAGGCGCGCAGCCGAACCGAGGCCGGGACCTCGAGCCGGAAGCTCTCGCTGGAGGCGCGGGTCAGGGTGCGGCTGCCGGCAAAGGTCGCGACGACCTCCCGGCTCGGCCCCGGCCGGAGCCGGATCGAGAACCCGCCGTCGGCGCGGGTGCGAACGAGGTTGGTCCGCCGCGAAGGCTTCGAGCCCGGGGCGAAGGTCTCGGTCACCGCTATCTCCTGACCTGCCACCAGACCGCCCTCGAGGCTTCCCGAGAGGCGGAAGCGAGAGAGCTCGGCGACCAGCTTCACCTGCGTCTTCAGTGGGTTGGAGAGGACCATCCTGCTCCCGCCGATGCGGCTGCTCCCGGTGCCGGCGTTGCCGGCGGCGTCGAAGCCGGTGGCGAGGAACTCGTACCGGGCGGGCGGGTGGGAGTCGGAATTCCAGCGTGCGACCAGCTTCTCTCCCGCCACCTGCGTTGGCAGCGGCTCGAAACGTGCCCCGGTTCCGGCCATGCGGACGGCGATCGAGCCCTGCTCGCGGCTCGGACCGGAGAGGGAATCGGCGACGAAGGCTTCGACCCGCTCGGGGTCGGTCGGGTCCTGGGCGGCGGCGAAGGCGACCGCCGGCGGGTCTTCGTCGATCCGGACCCAGTCCCGCTGTTCCTCCGCGCGGTTGCCGGCGGCGTCGCGGGCGAAGTAGGCGACGGAATGGACGCCGCTGCCGCTGACCCAGGTCGTCACCGCGTTGCCGTGGTCCCTGGTCGCGACGTCGCCGTCGACCGCAATCGCCGTGAAGGGGCCAAGCGGTCCCGCCGCCGTCATCCCGGAGAGCGGGTCCTTCGCCTCCGCCGTCACCTGCACGGGCCCGTCGGTCCAGGCGGCGAGGGCTCCGTGCAGCGAGATGAGGGGCGGGCTGCCGTCGACCCGGACCGTGGCGGTTGAGACCAAGGAGGGAACGCCGGCGCCCGAGACCGTCACCGCCCGGACGAAGTTGACTCCCTCGGGCAGGGTGCCGAGGGAGATCGAGCCGCCTGCGGCGCCGGCGAGGTCGATCTCTGACGCTGCGCAGCGAGAGTCGGCGCAGGGGTAACTGCCGCCGCTCCGGTCGACGGAGATCGCGTAGCCGCGTACGCCCGAGAGCGGGGGCGAGGTCGGGGAGGGATCGACCTCCACCGTTGCCGGCTCCACTCCCTGGACCCAACCCGGCGGTGGCTGCAGCGTCGGAACCGGAGGAGCGCTGTCGTCGAAGCGCAGGGTCGCGCTCGCGCGCGGGCCGTGGCGTCCGGCTCCGTCCTGGAGCCACGCTTCGAGCGTGTAGGCCCCGGGCAGCGGCGGGACCCAGAACGGCTCCAGCATCTCGTCCAGGGGTCGCGTCAGCGCTCGCACCTGCTCTCCCTGGGGGTCGTAGAGACGGTAGACGGCGTTCGTCGGCTGCCCTGGTGGCGGCAGCGGCTGCCACTCGAAGTGGAACTCCCGGTCGGCGTGCCAGGAGGCTTCGTCTTCGACCCGCAGCTCGCCGGCCGGGAGCGCCTCGGTTGCGGCCGCGCCGCCGGCGCTCAACAATCCGGCGGCCAGCATCGCGGCAAGCGCTCTCTGGCACCGGCGCCTCATGGTCCGAACTCCCCGGCCGGGCTGCCGCCGCCGGAGGTGGGGGCGGGCGCCGGTTCGGAGACCGGTTCGGGAGCGGGTGGCGGCGCGTATTCGACCGGGCTGCCGCTGACTGGTGCGGGTTCGACTGGGACCGGTTCGCTTTCGGCCGGCGGGGTCGATGCCGCGGGCGGGCGGTCCCGCTCGGGCCTCGGTTGCGGCTTTGGCTCCGGTGCGACGGGCGCCGGCGCGTACTCCACCTTCGGCGCCTGGGTCTCCGGCGCCGACAGGTCCGCCAGGCGACGCTCCAGTTGCCGCGGCCGCTCGGGCTCCGCGGAGAGGGCGAGGGGCGACGGGATCACCCCACCGGCGACGCATGCCGCTGCGCCGCCGGCCGTGCCGATGCAGACTGCCGCCACCTTCGCCACCGCCGCGACGCCGACTCCGCCCGTGCCGCCGGCGACCTGGGAGGCCGGCTCGCTCGCGCCGCCTCCCAGCCTGGCCGCGAGGCCGGCCAGGGCCTCATGGGCTCGCTCCCACAGCGAGCGGTCGAGCAGCGGGGTCGGCGCCAGTGCCGCCGCGGCCGCCGGTGCGGCCCGGTAGGTCCGCAGCGTTGAACGGCAGTGAGCGCAAGCCCGCAGGTGCTCGCGGAGCTGCGCGACCTCCGCCGGCTTTGCCTCGCCGTCGCAGAAGGCCGAGAGCAGCGGCTGCAGCTCGGCGCAGCGCTGACCGTCCTTGCTGTGCGCGAGCGACTTGCGGAACCGCGCCCGCCCCTCCGCCAGGCAGCGGTTGATCTTGGTCTTCCGGCAATTGTTTGGGCCGATCCCCATCGACCTATCGTGAGCCGCGCTGCTGGCGGACGAAAGCCCCGCATTTGTGGGGCTTTGTCGTTGAAGGAGACAGGCGGCCGTCACCCCAGCCGCCCTTATCTTGCCTTTGCAGGGCCGTTGGTCAGCCGCGCGTAGGTGCGGTTCCGTCCTCGCGCAGAAGCAAACTGAGGGCTCTATGCGCCTTCGCGAGCTACTTGACGTGTGCCAGGACAGCCATTCGGACGACTGGGTGAGGGTGCCTGGGAGTCGCCCCGCTACCGCCATGCTGGCCGGGATGTTCGACCCAGGCATGGAAGACGCCAGGACTCGCCCGCTGGCTGGCCACTCCATCGCTGTCTTCGAGCCGGACCCCCAGGTTTCGATGGTCTGGCCAGTTCCGGACGAGGCCGAGGCGGAACGGCCAAACCGCCACGAGCGCTTCATCCCCGAGTGGGCAGAGCAGGACGGGCACGGCTGGAAGAACGCGCGTCCTGGCTTCGTCGTCTTCCTGCTGGGTGGCGCTCCGGTCTGGCAGGAGCTTGTCTGGTACCTCGATTGGGGATCGGGAATCGGCGGCTACGTCCCGAACATCGAAGCCGTGTTTGGCGACGATTACGTGGACGGCGAAAAGCCAGTGATCGGGTGGTCAACTACCGCGTGGGCGGCAAGCTTGACCCGGCTCATAAGCTCGTTTGAATCGGCGCACGACTGGTACACCCACGACCCGACGTTGCGGATCGTGCCTAAGCCTGAGTCGCTTCATCCTGTGGACGCTGCCCTAGCCGGACGCTAGGGAGTCTCGCTCCACCGGCCGAGCGCCGTGCTCCCAATCAGCGGGCCAGAGCCGAAACAGTCCCGCTTAGGCAGATTCTCCGGAATCTGCCTCACCCCCCTTACTCATCTATCAGCAGCCCGAGGTTCCTCCGGTGGGGGGGGAAGTTCTCCTTCGCGCTGTTAGTCCCATGCCGTGACCTAAAGGTAGAAAGACATTTGGTCCCTCACCCAACCCCGCAGCCGCCTCGCTTCCCTGGGCCCCCCACGCGCTCCTTGCATCTGACCCCGGTCGGTCACGAATAGTGAGCGGGTGGGGTCAGATGCAAGGAGCGCCCTCTTTCGGCTCAGGGAAGCGAGGCGGCTGCGAACGCTGAAATCGCAGGTTTGTTGTGCCGTCCCTGAACTCCAATTGCAGGTCGCCAGACTCCAATTGCAGGACTCATGGAGTCTTCACCACGACCCTTGATTAGACCCTTGCCGCTTCCCACTTCTTCGCCAGGGTTGACATAGACGCGTCCAGCGCCTCCGTAATGGCGACCACGGTGCCCCAGGTCGGATTGGTTAGTCCGCGTTCGATCTTCGACAGGTGGGCTACCGTGATCCCGGCCGACTCCGCAACGGCCTGTTGCTTCGCTTCCCTGTCGATCCGCAAGGACCGAATGGCAGCGCCGAGGGCTGGCTGCGGATTGCTGGACTCGCTCACGGGCGAAACGCTCTCATAGCTTGAGCCCTATTAGCCACATGATGTTAAGCACTTGCGCTATGGAACTCGCCCCTGTAGTGTCCCCGCCATAAGACAAAAAGTGCCCCCGCGCTGGTGGAACAGCCGGGGGCGTGGCACAGGAGGAACTATCTCCCATGCAAGACAAGCCTAGTGGCGCTGGCAATGAACGCGCCACGATCACCGCCCAGGAAGACCACCGCAGCCAAGCGGCGGTCCTGAAGTCAATTCTGGACCTCCATCCAGAGCCGCTGACGCTCGCTGAGCTCACGCGGGAAATGACCATCGACTCGACCGACCACGGAGAGCGTGATCGAATCGAGCGAGCCGTCCGCGACTTGATCGGCGTCGGGGTGCTTCATCTCGTCGGTGATCTTGTCCTGCCGACTCGGGCTGCCGTTATCTGCGGCTCCCTCTACGACGCATGAACCGCGATGCAGTAGCAGAGCGCCTCGGGCGAAACCTGTGGGTGGCCCGTCGCCGAGGTGGTTACTCGCAGACGGAACTCGGGGCGCTCTGCTCGCTGCATCGCACCGAGATCGGCCTAGTCGAGAAAGGGGGGCGCACCCCCCGCGCCGACACGCTGGTGAAGCTGGTCCGCGTCCTTGAAATCAGCGCCGACGATCTCCTTGCGGGGATCGACTGGACCATTCCCGCGCCGACCCGGCCGGGGGGCTTTGCCGTCGAGCCTCCGGCCATCGTGGCGACGATCCCAAAGGTGATTCCCGATGCGCTGCGCTAGGAGGGAGGGCACATGAGCTACGAGGTAAAGAGCCTGCGGCTTCCCGAGGCGATGGCGAAACGACTCCGGTCCATCGCCCAGGCTGATGGGGTGGACGTGTCGGAGGTTCTTCGGCAAGGAATCGAGAACCACATAACGGCACGACTCTCCGAAGCGGGGTTCAAAGAGCGCTTGAGGGAGCGCACGGAGGAAGGCCGCGAAGTCTTGGAAGACCTCGGGATTGGTGGTGAGTAACGATGCTCAGGAGAGAAGGTCTGCCGTTTGCCCTTGGGGCCTCGATCCAGAACCCGTCCAGCCGGGACGTGCTCCGGTACTGCGTTCTGGCGCAGCGGCCGGTCCCTCTGGACGAGCTGGCGGCTTCGCTGAAAAAGCCGCGCTACCAACTCAGAAACCACGCCGAAGAAATGGAGATGCTGGGGGCGCTGAAAGTCTCCGAAGAGTTGTGGCCGTGGCGTGCGGCGGGCCACCGCTACGAGGCGACGGAGCGGCTGATGGAATCGCAATGGGCGTTGGTCGGTTTGGGGCTGATGCCCGGTGACAGGTGGCTCACCGAGGAGGAGCAAGCCCCGATTAAGGAGCGCATCGCCAACCGCCGCGATGACAAGGAGTTCATGGAGCGCTTGGACCGCCGCCTCGAGGAAGACCTGCCGGTGCTTGAAGCTCTTGCAGGCCGCGACGAGCCGCTGCGCCTCTGGCGGCGGGCCTGGGCGCGCTTGCGGAAGGCGGCTAGGGCGACAACTAGGTCGCGAGAAAAAAGGCATTAGTCCGAACTACCTGGACCGAAATTGCTCCAAGCCTCGTCTTAAGGGGCGTGACGAACGAGCGAAGCAAAGTCTTTAGGGATCACCTATCCGCAGAGCGCAGGAAGTTCGCTGTTCTCCTCGCTCAGTTGCGCGCAGCCGAGCCGCGTTTTGCCGAGGCGTCGATCTTGCAGCCCGACGAGGTAGGCCAATGGCATGCGGCCGTCTACCTGCTGACGGGCTGCGGGTCGGTGTGGGAGGCACTTGGCCCCGCGATAGTGGCTCAATGCTCGATTGGACCCGTCCGCGAAGAGCTTGAAAGCTCCCGCCGTCCCTGGAACGAAAGCGAGCGCGCGGCTATGGAGTGGGCGCTTCACTTCTGGCGGCCCGATCTATTCCCGGCCAGCTTCCCGGCATTTCGCGGATTCCTTTTCACGCGCTGGATCGTTGCCGCCCATCTGCGCCAGGGGCTCGTTCCGATGATTCGCTTGGAGCGACGATGAGCCACCCACACCCCGCCCCGCCGACCTACCCCGCAAATAGCGCTGCACCGCTCGGCTGTCAAGGGCGCAACGCGCCCGACCCCTTTAGGGGTTGACGGCCGTGCGGCGCTGCGCTTCGCTGGCAAGTAGGTCGGCTAGGCGTAACTACGCTGATCGGAGCCAACGCTGCGAGCGCCGCAACGGGGACCGGGGCCACAGCGAGCAGGTTGAGAATGCGAATCATGTCTTTCTACCTTTAGGTCACGGCATGGTGAAGAAAAGGTGTGAGCAAGAGTGCCTGTGTGCGATTAGTCCAGAAACTTGTTCCACAAAGTGGTTCACTGGTGTGGGGAAACGCGCAGTAGGGACACGTGCTGTAGGGAAAGCAAGCACGAAATAAGTAGGGGAGTATGGACAACAGAGAGAAGCAAGTAGGTGGCGATAAGCCACCTGTCTCGTGCTTCAAGGGCTGTGCCTCTGATGCCTCGCCGCCGCATATTGTCCCGCTGGAAATCACGCCGACGCTGGAGGAGTACGAACAGCTTTGCCGCGATCTTGCGCGGCTCCGCAAATTGGGTGCCCTCTCCAACACCGCGGCGGTCGTTGCCGCCGTGAGCGCTGCGGCGGCGGGTAAAGTGTCTGCCGACAAGTGCAAAAGAGCCGGGCGGCGCGATGAACGCCCCCGGCACGGCAGCAGGAGGTCGAGTCCTGATGCAGGGCAAAGGTAGCAACGGGCGACCGGCGATCATCTACGCGGCGAAGTCCTCACCCGACGAACGCGGTTCGATTCCCGATCAGATCAAGAAGGGCCAGGAGTTGGCCGAGGCCGAGGGCTATGAGGTCGTCGCCGTCTATCACGAGGAGAACGTTTCCGCCTACCACGGCGAGCGCGGCCCTGAACTGGCGGCAGCGCTGAAGCACGCCGCCAAGATCAGGGCGGCGCTGATCGTTTGGCATTCCGACCGCCTCGCCCGTGGCGACGGCGAAACGAACCGCCACCTTGTGGAGATCCTGCTGGACTCCATGCGCAAGGGCTACCGGCTGCGTTCGGTCGAAGACGACCGCACTTTCGAATCGGTTTCTTCGGCGGCGCAGATGGGCGACCGCAACTATGAGGACAGCCGGCGGAAGGGTAGGGCCGTTCGCGACGGTCTTGCCCGTCGCCGCGCCGCTGGCAAGCGCATCGGGGGCGGCTCCTATGCGCTCACCTGGCGGCGTAATGAGAACGACGAACGCGAAACGATCCCCGACCCCGATAAGGCTCCGGTGGTCGATCGCATCAATGCCGAGTACTTGGCAGGGCGGCCGATTCTCCAGATCGTCAAGGGCCTGAATGCCGACAAAATTCCTAGCCATCGCAACGGAAAGTGGAGTACGGCCACCGTCGCATCCATCCTTGAGAACCCGCTCTATGCAGGGCTGGTGCGCGATGGTGAGCGGCTGATTGAAGGTCAGCACGAGCCGATCATCTCCCGCGAGCGCTACGAGGAGGCGTTGCGGCTGCGACAGGCGAGGGCGCTGACGCACCGCCGTGGCCGCAGTTCTCTAGGCCAGCATCTCTTTCGGCAGGGTTTCCTGCGCCACGCCGAGTGTGGCGGCGCAATGTGTCCCCGCACCAACCGCAACAAGAACGGCACGCTGCGCGAAACGTACCGCTGCCACACCCACTACACCGATCCTGCCAGCTGCGACCTAACGAGTGTGTCCCGTGAGCCAATTGATACGGCCGTCTACGAGTTCTTTCGGCGCGTGGCCTTGGACGTGGAGCAGACGCGCACTCAGATGGGCGCTGCCATTGAGCACAAGATTGCCGAGGTCAGTGGCCTGCTCGCCAGCGCTGAACAGCAGGCCACGACCGCGAGAGAGCGCCTAGAGCGAGTTAAGGGCGACTATCTGGCTGGCGAGTTGCTAGCGCCCGAATGGCGTGAGTTGCGCGAGGAGTTGGAGCCAGCGGCCCAAGCGGCCGACAGCGAGTGTGAACGGCTCGCCAGCCAACTCGCAGAGGTCGAAGCTGGCCCCAGCCTGGCGAATGTGGAGGATGAACTGATGGAGCAGTTGGCACGCATTCGGGCAGCCCTCGCTGGCAAGGTCATTGATG
This sequence comes from Solirubrobacterales bacterium, assembly GCA_035474955.1. Lineage (GTDB taxonomy): Bacteria > Actinomycetota > Thermoleophilia > Solirubrobacterales > 70-9 > VAYN01. The sequence goes on along the minus strand of DATIMV010000028.1, from coordinate 7,206 downwards.
CCTCGGGCATCGACGCCGTGCGCGCCGCGCTCATGGGCATTTTCGATTGCTTTCTCCTCCATCGCGGCGTCCCTGACGGCCGCGCCAACTTGGAGTTGGTCGGGGATGGGTACTGGATTGAGCCCGTCATAGCCGAGCACGCAGTAGAGGGATATGACGAGAAATTGCGGCCTGTGCTTGCCCGCAAACCGCTTGGGCAAGCCGGAAACAATTTCAACGAGACTTTCGTCTGGCTGTAGCCGGTGATCTCGCCGATCTCCACGTAGGAGTACCCCTCGGCGAGCAGGGTGAGGGCGCGCAGCTCCTGCGGCTTCAGCGTCTGCAGCGCTTCGCGGCTGCGGGCGAGTGCTTCCCGCCGCTCGGCTCTTTCCGGGGGGCCGTCGGAGGTGGTGGGGAGGCCCGCGATCCACTCGTCGGCGTTGGCCTCGGCGGCCCCGCCTGGTCCGCCGAGGACGTATTCGCGCTCGCGGCGGACGGCCAGCGCCTCGTGCTTGACGACCGTCTGCATCCACTTGATCAGCTCGCGCGGGTCTTCGCTCGGCGCCTTGCGGAGCAGGATCTCGAAGCCACGTTGGAGCGCCTCGTCCACGTCGTCGGCGCAGAGCGAGTAGCGATGCGCCGTTCGCCGCAAGGTCGACTCGCTGCGTGCGTAGGTCTCGACTGCCACCCGCTTGCGGGCGACGTCGTCGTCCGGTCCCAGGCGCGATCGCTCGCGCTCGGCGCTGCCAGATTTCACCGCTTCAATTCCCCCTGCCGCTTGAGTTCAACTCATTGGACATTTGCAGCGGTTAAGTGTGAGTTCGGTGACTTTCTCCCCCGTTTGGACGCATTCCTCAGCCCAAACTTGCGGAAATTGCGGCAGCACTCAGAAGAATGTCCACCCGCCCATGCTCGCTAGGATCGCTCCATGGCCACCTGCGTAGTCACCGGCGGCGCCGGTTTCCTTGGATCTCACCTCTGCGAGCGGCTGCTCGCCGACGGACACCGCGTGATCTGCATCGACAACCTGGAGACGGGGTCGCTGGAGAACATCGCCCACATCCGCGAGGAACGGTTCGACTTCCGCAACATCGACATCATCGAGCCCGTCGAGATCCCCGAGGACGTCGACTTCGTCTACCACCTCGCCTCGCCGGCGAGCCCGATCGACTACCTGCGGCTGCCGCTGCACACGCTCAAGGTCGGCTCCCACGGCACCCACCACATGCTCGGCGTCGCCAAGTTCAAGCGCGCCCGCTTCCTCATCGCCTCGACCAGCGAGGTCTACGGCGATCCCCAGGTCCATCCGCAGAAGGAGGACTACTGGGGCCACGTCAACCCGATCGGCCCGCGCGGCGTCTATGACGAGGCGAAGCGCTACGCCGAGGCGATGACGATGGCCTACCACCGCCAGCAGGGCGTCGACACGGCGATAGTCCGCATCTTCAACACCTACGGCCCGCGGATGCGAGCGCGCGACGGGCGGGCGATCCCGACCTTCCTGCGCCAGGCGCTGCAGGACCGGCCGATCACCGTCTTCGGCGATGGCAGCCAGACCCGCAGCTTCTGTTACGTCGACGACCTGATCGACGGCATCGTCCGGCTCGCCGAGTCCGACATCCACCTGCCGGTCAACATCGGCAACCCGAACGAGTTCACGCTGCTTGAACTGGCGAAGACGGTGGTCGAGGTGACCGAGTCGCGCTCGGAGATCGTCTACGAGCCGCTGCCCACCGACGACCCCCAGCAGCGCCAGCCCGATATCACCCGCGCCCGCGACCTGCTCGGCTGGGAACCGACGGTCGAGCTGGCCGAAGGGCTGCGGCGGACGATCGACCAGGCCGGCGTCGAGAGCCTCGTCGGCGCCGGCGACTGAGCCGCACCCCGAAGCGCGCACCTCAATATCCTCCCCGGTCATGGCTGACGGATCCGGCGCCCAGGAGGCGCACCGCACTATCGCCCCGCTGGTCGGGCCCGACGACGAGCGCGTCTTCACCGACTCCGGGATCGAGATCGAGAAGCTCTACGACGAGGGGGATGTCGCCCCCGGGCTCGGGGAGCGCCTCGGCGAGCCGGGCGAGCCGCCGTTCACCCGCGGCATCCACGACGGGATGTACCGCGACCGGCTCTGGACGATGCGCCAGTACGCCGGCTTCGCCTCCCCCGAGGACACCAACGAGCGCTACCGCTACCTGATCGAGCACGGCTCGACCGGGCTCTCGATGGCCTTCGACCTGCCGACCCAGCTCGGCCGCGACTCCGACGACCCGCTCTGCCACGGCGAGGTCGGCCGCACCGGGGTCCCGATCGACACGATCGAGGACATGCGGATCTGCTTCGACCAGATCCCGCTCGACGGCGTCTCCACCTCGATGACGATCAATGCCCCGGCGGCGATCCTGCTGCTGCTCTACGAGCTGGTCGGCGAGGAGCAAGGGGTCCCCTCCGAGAAGCTGCGCGGCACCGTCCAGAACGACGTGCTGAAGGAGTACATGGCGCGGGGCAACTACATCTACCCGGCGGAGCCGACGATGCGGCTGACCACCGACATCTTCGAGTACTGCAACGAGAACGTGCCGAAATGGAACACGATCTCGATCTCCGGGTACCACATTCGTGAGAAGGGCTGCTCGGCCGTGCAGGAGGTCGCCTTCACCCTCTCCAACGCGATCGCCTACGTCGAAGCGGCGCTGGCGCGGGGGCTGAAGATCGACGAATTCGCCCCGCGGCTCGCCTTCTTCTTCAACGGCCACAACAACGTCTTCCAGGAGATCGCCAAGTTCCGCGCGGTGCGGCGGATGTGGGCGGAGATCGTCAAGGAGCGGTTCGGGGCGGAGAACCCGAAATCGATGCAGATCCGCTTCCACACCCAGACCGGCGGGGTGACGCTCCAGGCCCAGCAACCGGAGGTCAACATCATCCGCGTCGCCCTGCAGGGCTTCGCGGCGGTCTGTGGCGGCACCCAGTCGCTGCACACCAACGGTTTCGACGAGGCGCTGGCGCTGCCGACCGAGCGCTCGGCCCGGATCGCGCTGCGGACCCAGCAGGTGATCGCCTACGAGTCCGGCGCCGCCGACACCGTCGACCCCTTCGCCGGCTCCTACTTCGTCGAGTCGCTGACCGACGAGATCGAACTTCGCGCCAAGGAGCTGATGGAGAAGGTCGAAGAGCTCGGCGGCTCGGTCGAGGCGCTGGAGTTCATGCAGCGCGAGATCGAGGAGTCCGCCCTCAGCTACCACGAGCGCTACAAGAGCGGCCAGGACGTGATCGTCGGCGTGAACAAATTCGTCACCGACCAGGTCGACGACGTCGACATCCTCAAGGTCGACCCGGAGGCCGAGCAACGCCAGCTGACGCGCCTCAAGGCCTTCAAGGAGAACCGCGACCAGGCCGAGGTCGACGCCAAGCTCGAGTCCCTCCGCGACGTCGCCCGGGGCGAGGGCAACCTCCTCCACCCGATCCGCGCCGCGCTCAAAGCCAACGCCTCGATCGGCGAGGTCTGCGGCGCCATGCGCGAGGTCTTCGGCGAATACAAGGGCGGCGCCTTCTTCTAGGGGGTGGTCGGCGGTTGTGTCCGCACGACTGAGGGCACCTGTGGACGGCGCATTTCTGCGTCCTCAGTCGCCCAAATAGCGCTGCTATTCGGGCTCCCTGCGTCCTCGAGCTGCTTGCCCACAGCCGCCCTCAGTCGCACGTCCCCTGCCCGCCGACCACCCCGGGATTTGGGATTTCAGATCTGCGATCTCCGATTTGCCGGGGGCGGAAATTCAGCGAGCGCTGAATATGGGCCGCTATAGGGGGGAAAATTCAGCGAGCGATGAAAATTCGCATGGGCGGAGAGGTGAACGGTCCGTCCCAGCTTTCGCGGCGGGGAGGAACGGGGGGGCGACGGTTGAAGCGGGTGCCGATGATCGAGGTTTCAAGGACGCTGATGAAGTCCCAGCCCGAGCTGGCGGAGCTGGTCGAGGAGGTCGAGGGCCTGGAGGTGCGGATGGCCGAGAAGGGCTTCGGCACCCGGGTCGAGATTCGCGCCGCCGAGGAGACCGGTCTCCTTGAGGCCGATCTCGAGGCCATTCTCGACCGCCTCGCGCAGCCGCAGCGGCAACCGTTCATCTGATCTTCCGACTTCCGATTCCCACGGGACGGCGCAGCCGTCCAAGAAAGCGAGTCCCACCAGTGAGCAAGTTGAAGCGACACCTCTCGGTGGCCAACGTTCTCTCCTGCGTGGCCCTCTTCGTCGCCCTCGGCGGCAGCGCCTACGCGGCGGTGAAACTGAACGCGGGCCAGGTCAAGGCGGTCAACATCGCCAAGCAGGCGGTGACCAACCCGAAAATCAAGCAGCAGGCCGTCACCTCCGGGAAGCTCAAGAACGGCACCGTCAACGCGCTCGACATCGGCGCCGGCCAGGTGACCAACGAGAAGATCGCGACCGGCGCGGTGACCAGCAAGAAGATCGCCAAGAAAGCGGTCAGCCCGCGGACGATCGCCAACGAAGCGGTAGCCACCGACAAGCTCGCCAACGGCGCGGTCGTCGCGTCGAAGCTCTCGACCTCGTTCTACGAGCAGCTGCTGCGGAACGTCGCTTACGAATCGAAACAGAGTGCCTCCACCAGCGAACCGAACAAGACCGTGACCGCCAGCTGCCCGGCGGGCAAGGAGGCGATCGGCGGCGGTGTCCGGCTGGAAGGCGAACTCGCCAACGTCTCGGTTACGGGGTCGTATCCGGTCTCGAGCGGCGCCGCGCGCACCGGTTGGGAGGCCCTTGCGCACGAGACCGGCGGCGACATCCCCGGAAACTGGTCGGTCATCGCGTTCGTAGTCTGCGCCGAAATCTAATATTCAGCGCGTACCGTGCAATTGCCAGAAGGGCCCGCTTCGGCGGGCCCTTCGTCTGCCTGGGGACACCGAAGACCCTCCCTAAATAGACTTCCGCGCCCGATGCGCGAGAGAAACCCCGAAACCCACGAGGAGAAGCTCTCCTACCTGCGCGAACTGCGCGAGGCGGCGATCCACTCCGCTTCCGAGGCGGCGGTCGAGAAGCAGCACGCGAAGGGGAAGATGACCGCGCGCGAGCGGATCGAGAAGCTGCTCGATCCCGGCTCCTTCGAGGAGCTCGACACCTTCGTCCGCCACCGCACCTACGACTTCGAAATGCAGAAGAACCGGCCCTGGGGCGACGCCGTCGTCACCGGGCACGGGACGATCGACGGCCGCACCGTCTTCGTCTTCTCCCAGGACTTCACCGTCTTCGGTGGCAGCCTCGGCGAGGTGATGGCGGAGAAGATGTGCAAGGTGATGGACCTGGCCGCGCAGGTCGGGGCGCCGGTGATCGGCATCAACGACTCCGGCGGCGCCCGGATCCAGGAGGGGGTCGTCTCCCTCGGCGCCTACGGCGACGTCTTCGTCCGCAACGTCAAATGCTCCGGGGTGATCCCGCAGGTCAGCCTGATCATGGGCCCCTGCGCCGGCGGCGCCGTCTATTCGCCGGCGATGACCGACTTCATCTTCATGGTCAAAGAGACCTCCCACATGTTCATCACCGGCCCGGAAGTGATCAAAACCGTGACCGGCGAGGAGGTTGAGTTCGAGGCGCTCGGCGGGGCGATGAGCCACAACTCGAAGTCGGGCGTGGCGCACTTCGCCTCCGAGGACGAGGAGAGCTGCCTCGAGGACGTGCGCTACCTGATGAGCTTCCTGCCCTCGAACAACCTCGAGGCGCCGCCGCGGTTCGAGCCCACTGACGACCCCGAGCGCGAAGACGACGAGCTCGACACGCTCGTCCCCGACGATCCGCAGAAGCCCTACGACATGCGCGACGTGATCGCCCGCGTCGTCGATGACGAAGAGTTCTTCGAGGTCCACGAGCACTTCGCGAAAAACATCGTCTGCGGCTTCTCTCGCCTCGACGGCTATCCCGTCGGGATCGTCGGCAACCAGCCGGCCTTCCTCGCCGGCGTGCTCGACATCGAGGCCTCCGAGAAGGCGGCCCGGTTCGTGCGGACCTGCGACTGCTACAACATCCCGCTCCTCACCTTCACCGACGTTCCCGGCTTCCTTCCCGGCACCGACCAGGAGTGGAACGGGATCATCCGCCACGGCGCCAAGCTCCTCTACGCCTTCACCGAGGCGACGGTGCCGAAGCTCACCGTCGTCACCCGCAAGGCCTACGGCGGCGCCTACGACGTGATGAACTCCAAGCACATGCTGGCCGACTACAACGTCGCCTGGCCGACGGCGGAGGTCGCGGTAATGGGGCCGGAGGGCGCGGTCAACATCATCTACCGCAAGGACATCGCCAACTCGCCGACCCCCGACGAGCGCCGCCAGAAACTGATCGACGATTACAAGGCCCACTTCGCCAACCCCTACGCGGCGGCGGAGCGCGGCTACATCGACGACGTGATCGAGCCGCGCCAGACCCGGCCGAAGCTGATCCGGGCGCTGCGGATGCTGCAGAGCAAGCGGGTCGAGCAGCCGAAGCGCAAGCACGGCAACATCCCGCTCTAATAAGCTCAAGCCTTCTTAATTAATAGAGCGCTTGCCAGTCAGCGCTCCCCAAATGGGAGGCAAGGATGAAATTCCTCAAAGGACTGGCGATCGCTGCTGCGATGGCTGCTGTATTCGTGGTCTTCGGAGCCGGGACGGCTTCGGCGACGGTGATCTGCAAAACGAGCATGAGCCCGTGCGGTTCGCCCTACCTGAAAGGGACGGTCTTCAACGCGACGTTGACGCCGAAAACCACCGCGGTCTTCAAAGCGGGGTTCATGACGATCGAATGCACCGAAGGCAGCGGCTCGGTCGAAATGACGACCAGCGGCAGCGCCACCGAAACAGTCAAAGGCAACACAAAAACCCTCGGCTTCGGTGGCTGTAACGCCGAATTCAAAGTCCTCAAAACCGGGACCGGCGAAATCCACTGGACCAGCAAAACGAACGGGACCTTCACAGCCGAAGGCATGGAAGTGACAGGCAGCGCCTTCGGCGTCGACTGCGTCTACGGCGGCAAAATCAGCTCCGGCATCACCCTCAACGGGGGCACGAGCCCGACGATCACGATCAACGCGAAAGTGCCGCTGATCTCCGGCGGGTTCCTCTGCGCGAACCCCGGAGCGATGACCGCCTCGCTGACGGTCACCAGCCCGACCCCGCTCTACGTCCTGGCCAGCTAGGTCTAGTGGGGAGGAGGGGGCCGGTGGGGGTCTCCAGGCACCACTCGCTATGGCTCGT
>DATIMV010000027.1:0-24581 GCA_035474955.1 Solirubrobacterales bacterium | reverse complement strand
CGGTCAGGAAACTGCGTGGTTCGAGATGGGCGCTATACGACCCTTTCGAACCACGGAGATCCTTGCGGTGTGCGAAACCCGTCGTATACGCGGATATCGAACACCGCAGGGCGCTGGCGTTCGGGGGGGGCGTGCCGGTGCTTCCCGGCGCACTTCCGTGCCCCTCCCGAGACGGCCGGTGTCCCTTCCTCGTCCCTACCGGTCCTCGGAGAGGACCCGTTCCAGGCGGGTCAGGGCCTCGGCGCGGTGGGACTCGAGCTCGGCGGTGAGGCGCTCGGCGTCGCGGTTGCGGGCGGCGTCCATGATGCGGTCGTGGGCCTCGATCGCCTCGTGGCGCGCCTCGGGGGCGTTGTAGTACATCGCGCGGTACGTTTCGGTCGAGTCCCATAGGAGGCGGATGACGCGGAGGGTGTGGTTCTGGCCGGGGGACTCGAGCAGGCCGAAATGGAAGCGGCGGTTGGCCTCGAGCTCGGCCGCGACGTCGCCGCCGTCGACCGCCTCGACGCAGTCGCGGGCGGCGATCGCGACCCGCTCCAGGGCGCCCTCGTCGAGCAGGGGGAGGGCCCGGCGGGCGGCGCGGTCCTCGAGCAGCGTGCGCAGCTCGTAGATCTCGCGCAGGTCGTCCATGTCCAGCTCGGTGACGAAGTAGCCGCGGCGCGGCAGGTAGGTGACCTGGCCCTCCTGCTCGAGCACGGCGAGCGCCTCGCGCACGGGGGAGAGGCTGATGCCGAGGGCGGCGGCGATCTCCTCCTGGCGCACCTTGTCACCAGGAGTTAGTTCGCCGGAGGTCAGCGCACGGCGCAGCCCTTCGACCGCGTGCTGGGCGATCGTGCCGGGCCGCGCCGCGTTGACCGCGGGGTTCATCGGAAGGCCGAGATCCCCGTCAGCGCCTGGCCGATCGAGAGCGCGTGCACGTCCGCGGTCCCCTCGTAGGTCACGACCGACTCGAGGTTGTTCATGTGCCGGATCACCGGATACTCGAGGGTGACCCCGTTGGCGCCGAGCACCTGGCGCGCCGTCCGCGCCACCTCGAGCGCGCCGTTGACGTTGCCGAGCTTGCCGAGGCTCACGTGCTCGGGGCGCAGCGTGCCCTGGTCCTTCATCCGCCCCAGGTGCATCGCCACCAGCGTCGCCCGGTTCACCTCCAGCACCATCTCCGCCAGCTTCTGCTGCTGGATCTGGAAGGAGGCGATCGGGCGGTCGAACTGGACCCGCTCGGTCGCGTACTCGAGCGCCGCTTCGTAACAGGCGCGCCCAGCGCCGGCAGCCCCCCAGACGATCCCGTAGCGCGCCTCGTTGAGGCAGGAGAGCGGCCCTTTCAGCGAGCTCACCTCGGGGAGGACGGCGTCGGCCGGCAGTCGCACGTCGTCGAGCAGCAGCTCGGAGGTGATCGAGGCCCGCAGCGAGAGCTTGCGGTGGATGTCCTGGGTGGTGAAGCCCTTGGTTCCTTTCGGGACGAGGAAGCCGCGCACTCCCTCGTCGGTGTGGGCCCAGACGACGGCCACCTCGGAAGCCGAGCCGTTGGTGATCCACATCTTCTGCCCGTGCAGGATCCAGTCGGAGCCGTCGCGCCGCGCCCGCGTCCGCATCGAGCCGGGGTCCGAGCCGGCGTCGGGCTCGGTCAGGCCGAAGCAGCCGATCGCCTCCCCCGCAGCCATGCGGGACAACCACGCTTGTTTCTGCTCCTCCGAGCCCCAGCGCCAGATCGCGTACATCGCCAGCGAGCCCTGGACCGAGACGAGACTGCGGATGCCGCTGTCGCCCGCCTCCAGCTCCATGCAGGCGAGGCCGTAGGCAGTGGCGCTGGCCCCGGCGCAGCCATAGCCCTCCAGGTGCATCCCCAGCACCCCGAGCTTGCCCAGTTCCGGCGCCAGCTCGGCAAGCGGAACCGTCGCCTCCTCGAACCAGTCCCCCACGTTCGGCACGACCTTGTCGCGGACGAAAGCGCGGACGGTGTCGCGGATGTCGCGCTCCTCGTCGGAGAGGAGGGCGTCAAGGGCGAGGTAGTCGCTGGGACGGATCGGCGGAGCTGGCACGCCCTCGAAATCTATTTGTTGATCGATTCGACGACGTAGGCGGCGACGTCTTCGATGTCCTTCGTCGAGAGGATTTCGGCGAAGGCCGGCATCCCGCCGCCGCCTTCGGTGATCTGTTCGATCGCCGCGTTCAGGCTTTTCGCTTTCGGTGCGCCTTTCAGCGACGGCCCGCCGTTGCCCCCGCCGCCGGTGGCGCCGTGGCAGATCGAGCAGTTTTCGTTGTAGATCGTTTTCCCGGCCGTCGGGTCGCCGCCGGCCGATTCCTCTTCGACGTTTTCTTTGCCTTCGGTACCGCCGCCGGCCGATTCCTCCGGCGTGCCTTCCGATTCCTCGACTTCGCCCTGCGGCGTCTCCTCGCCGGCGTGCTGGCCCTGCTCGCCTTTGCCTTTCGCCTCGAGCTCCTCGAGCTCGCCGTCGAGCGAGAAGAGCCAGAGGTTGTCGCCGTGGGCGCTGGCGGCGAGCGAGTTACCGCCGGCGTAGAAGGCGAGGTATTGCTTGCCCTCCCATTCGAAGACCGAAGGCGTGGTGTTGGCGCCGGCGCCGGTCTGGAAAGACCACAGCTCGTCGCCGTTCTCGGCGTCGAAGGCGGTCAGCTCGCCGTTGCTGCGGCCCATGAAGACGAGACCGCCGGCGGTGGTGACGGTGCCGCTGTAACAGGATTCGCCCTCCCATTCCTTCTGCCACTCGATCTCGCCGGTGTTGACGTCCTGCGCGGTCAGCGTCCCGTCGTAGGTGCCGAAACCGGTCAGGGTGAAGACGCTGGAGAGGTAGGTGGTGCCGATTTCATGTTTCTGCAGCCCTTCGGTCATGAAGCCCGCGTAGCTGGAGATGCCGCAGATGTAGACGTCGCCGGTGTTGCGGTTGTAGCTCGAGGGCGGCCAGTTGGTGCCGCCGCTCGGCCCCGGCGCGATCACTTTCGCGTTTTCGTTGAAGGGATCGAAGATCTCGCCCGCTTCGACTTCGATGTCTTTGCCGACGATCCCTTCGGCCAGCCCTTTGATCTCTTCCACCTGTTTTTCGGTGACCGTGTGCGGCGCGAACGGCTCGGTCAGCGGGTAGGGCTGGGTCGCCCAGGTGGCCTGCTGCTCTTTGTCCTGCGGCACTTTCCGCTCGACGATGCCGTGCACCGGCTCGCCGGTTTCGCGGTCCAGCATGTAGAGCCACCCGGTCTTCCCCGGCTGGCTCAGGCCCTTGACCTCCTCGCCGTCGACCTCGGCGTTCCAGAGGACGACGGGGCTGGGGGCGTCGTAGTCCCAGATGTCGTGGTGGACCTGCTGGAAGTGCCATTTGTGTTTGCCGGTTTCGGCGTCGATCGCGACGATCGAGGCGGCGAAGAGGTTTTCGCCGGGCCGGCCGCTGCCGTTGAGGTCGGGTGATGCGTTGCCGGTCGAGAGGTAGAGCATGTTCAGTTCGGGATCGACCGCGGGGGTGTTCCAGATCGGCGCCCCGCCCCGTTTCCAGGCGTCGTTGTTGCCTTCCCAGGTCTCGTGGCCGACTTCGCCCGGCCCCGGGATCGCCCAGAATTTCCAGTCGACTTTCCCGGTCTTGGCGTCGACTGCAGTCAGCCGACCGCGGATCCCGAACTCGCCGCCGGAGAGGCCGGTGTAGACGCGGCCGTTGTAGTAGAGCGGCGCGTTGGTGATCGTCTCGCCTTTCTGCCAGGCGCCGATCGCGGTTTTCCATTTCACTTTGCCGGTCATCTGGTCGAGGGCGACGAGGGTGCCGTCGAGCTGGCCGAGGAAGACCATGCCCTCCCCCAGGGCGACGCCGCGGTTGGTCCAGCCGCAGCAGACGGTGTCGATCTGTTCGGGCAGTTTGGCTTCGTAGACCCAGAGCTTCTTCCCGGTCTCGACGTCGACCGCGAAGACGTCATCGGCGCCGGTGACGACGTACATCACCCCTTCCCAGACGATCGGCTGCGCCTCCGCCGAGTACTTGGTCGCCTCGCCGGAGCCGTTCAGGTGGGTCATCCAGACGCCTTTCAGCTCGTCGACGTTCTCGGTGTCGATTTCGTCGAGCGGCGAGTAGCGGGCGTTGGAGAGCGAGCCGCCGTTGGTCAGCCAGTTCTCCTTCGGGTCGGCGGCCAGCTGCTCGGCGGTGAAGGCGGGGGCGGGGACGATGTTCCCGACCGCCTCGCCTCCCGGCGCCGCGGCGCGAGCGGCGACGCTCTCGGTGACGGTCTTCTCCGGGCCGGTCTCGTGGCCGATCAGGTAACCGACGAGGAAGGCGAGCCCCGCACCGATCAGGACGGCGGTCAGGCCCCCCAGGGCCAGGACAGCGGCGGGTGGACGCTTCTCTCGCACTTGACGGTCCGTCTACCCGAATGCCGAGGCGGATATACCCTGGCGCCGTGCGGGTCCTCGTCATCACCAACTTCATGCCTGACGAGGCGGCGCCGCAGCGGGGGCGCTGGGTGCGCGACCAGGTCGACGAGGTGCGCCGGCGCGGCATCGAAGTGGACCTCTTCGCCTTCCCCCCCGGCCGCGGCGAGTATGTCCCGGCGACCCGCCGGCTGCGGGCACTGCTGCGGCGACAGCGGTTCGATCTCGTTCACGCCCACTACGGGCTGGCGGGATGGGTGGCGCAGCTGGCCGGCGCGACCCCGCTGATCGTCACCTTCCACGGCACCGACGTCCGCCACCACCTGGTCGGCCATCTCTCGCGCCGGCTCGCCTGGCGGGTGGACCTGGTTGCCGGGGTCTCGCGGGCGCTGTTCGAGCCCGAGGACGGGCGGCCCGGGCTGCCGGCGGTGCCCGGCTCGGCCGTCCTCCCCTGCGGGCCGGACTTGAGCCGCTTCGGGCCGCGCTCGCGAACGGAGGCGCGACGCGAGCTCGGCCTCGACCCCGATACCAGCTACCTCTTCTTCCCCGCCAACCCGGCCCGGCCCGAGAAGCGCCACGACCGCGCCGCCGAGGTCGCCGCCGCCTGCGGTGCCGACCTCCTCACCGGCGGCTCGATCGAGCCCGAGCGGATGCCGCTCTGGCTCAACGCCGCCAACGCCGTCCTCGTCACCTCCGAATACGAGGGCTTCGGGATGGCCGCGGTCGAGGCTCTCGCCTGCGACGTGCCGGTGCTCTCAACCGACGTCGGCATCGCTCCCTACGCCCTGCGCGGAATCGACGGCTGCCTCTGCGCTCCCTTCGAGGCAGCGGCCTGGGCGGCGGTCGCCCGCCACCATCTGGAGGCGCCGGACCCCCGCGTCGACGGTGCCGCCCGGGCGGCAACGCTCTCGGCGGCGGGGATGGCGGAGCGGGTGATCGAGGCCTACCGAGCGGTCTTGGCGGAGCAGTAATAGATTGGGAACCGATGAGTGCTGAGACGGACGCAGCCGGAGACAGCCTCGAGGAGCGGATCCGCGAGGCGGAGCGCCGGCTGGAGGAGGCGGCGACGCTCGCCGCCGAAGCCGAGAAGCGGGCCGCGGAAGAGATCAAGGCGCTGGAAAGCGACCTCGAGCGCGAGCGCGAGGAAAAGGAGAAAGCGCTGGCCGGGGCCGAGGAGCGGCTGGGCGAGATCGAGGAGCAGGTGGAGACCGCGGAGAAGCGGGTCGAGGCCGCCGAGCGGCGCGCCGCCGTGGCCGAGGAGACGATCGCCGACGAGCTGGCCCGCGCCCGCGAGGGCGCCGCGAGCTGGCTTCAGTCCCAGCTCGACTCGCTGCGCCGAGAGGCCGAGGGGCGATAAAGACGGCGGGCGAGTTCGACGTCGCCGTGGTCGGCGGCGGCGCCGCCGGCCTCTGGAGCGCGCTGCGGGCCGCCGAGCACGGCGCCCGCGTCTGCCTCGTCTCCCGCACCCCGCTTTCGCAGAGCGCCAGCTACTGGGCGCAGGGCGGGCTCGCGGCGGCGCTCGAACCCGACGACTCCCCCGATCTGCACGCCGCCGACACGATCGCCGCCGGCCGCGGCCTCTGCCGCACCTCGGCGGTCCGGGTCCTGGTCGAGGAGGCGCCGGCGACGGTCCGCGACCTGATCTCCCGCGGCGTCGTCTTCGACGTCGACCACGAGGGCCGGCTCGCGCTCGGGCTCGAGGGCGGCCACACCCACCGCCGCATCGTCCACGCCGGCGGCAGCCAGACCGGCTATGAGCTGACCTCGAAGCTGGCGGCGATGGTGGCCGCCGAGGAGCGGATCGAGGTGATGGAGCGGACCTCGGCGCTGGCGCTGTGGAGCAACGGTGAGCGCTGTCACGGAGTGGTCACCGACGCCGGCCCGGTGGTGTCGCCGGCGACGATCCTCGCCACCGGCGGGGCGGCGGCGCTGTGGCGGCGGACGACCAACCCGCGCGGCGCGATCGGGGCGGGGCCGGTGCTCGCCTCGCTCGCCGGTGCCGATCTCGCCGACCTCGAGTTCTGCCAGTTCCACCCCACCGCCCTGGCGATGCCCGGGACGCCCCACGACGGGGTGCTGGTCACCGAGGCAATCCGCGGCGAGGGGGCGAAGCTGCTCGGCGACGCCGGCGAGCGCTTCACCGACGAGCTGGCGCCGCGCGACGCGGTGACGGCGGCGATCCTGGAGAAGATGCGCGCCGACGGCACCCCCGCGGTCCACCTCGATCTTCGCGAGATCGACCCGGCCCGCTTCCCCAACGTCTTCGCCTCGCTCGCCAAAGCCGGGCTCGATCCGCGCCACGAGCCGGTGCCCGTCGCCCCCGCCGCCCACTACACGATGGGCGGCATCGTCGTCGACATCGACGGCCGCTCCTCGCTGCCGGGCCTCTACGCGGTCGGCGAGTGCTCGTGCACCGGCCTCCACGGCGCCAACCGCCTCGCCTCCAACTCGCTCAGCGAGTGCTTCGTCTTCGGCGGACGGGCCGCGGCGGCGGCAATTGAAGAGGAGCCGGCTTCGAGCCGGCCGGACCCGCCGGACCGGCGCTTCGAGCCCCCCAGCGACGAGACCCGCGACGCGGTATGGCGCTACGCCGGGCCGATGCGCAACCCAGATGACCTGGCGCGACTGATCTCCAACCCGTACCCGCTGGCGCGGGCGATCGGCGCCAGCGCGCTGCGCCGCCGCGAGTCGCGCGGCGGGCACCTGCGCCGCGACGCGCCGGACATGAACCACGCCCTCGACGGCATCCACGTCGTCGTCCACCCGGATGGCAACGTCACCGAGGAGCAGTGGCACTAGGTGCTCTTGGGCGTTGACGTCGGCGGCACCTTCACCGACGCGGTCCTGCTTGCCGACGGCGTCATCCACACGGCGAAGGTGCCGACGACGCCGCGGGAGGAGTCGGTCGGGGTGATGCGGGCGGTGGAGGCGGTGCTGGAGCGAGCCGGCGCCAGCGCCGACGAGGTCGAGGTCTTCGCCCATGGGATGACGGTCGGCACCAACGCGCTGCTGGAGGAACGGGGGGCGCGGACGGCGCTGGTCACCACCCGCGGCTTCGCCGACCTGCTCGAGATCGGCCGTCAGGACCGCCCCCACCTCTACCGGCTCTGCGCACCGAAGCCAACGCCGCTGGTTGAGAAGGAGCTGCGCTTGGAGGCAGCGGAGCGAATCGGCCCGGAGGGGGTCGTGGAGCCCCTGGACTCGGACGAGCCCGAGCGGCTGGCGGCGGCGATCGAGGCCAGTGGCGCCGAGTCGGTTGCGGTCTGCCTCCTCTTCTCCTACCTCGACCCGAGCCATGAGCGGGAGATTGCCGAGCGGCTCCGCCGGCGCCTCCCCGATGTCCACGTCTCGGCCTCGCACGAGGTGCTGCCGCGCTTCCGCGAGTTCGAGCGCTGCTCGACCACGGTGATCGACGCCTACCTCAGCCCGCTGCTCGGCCGCTACCTCGGCCGCCTCGGCGAGGCCGCGAGCGACGCCGGCCTGCCGCAGCCGCTGGTGATGCGCTCCTCCGGCGGCGTCGCCCCCGCCGAGGAGGCGGCGCGGGAGGGCGCCTCGACTGTCCTTTCGGGACCGGCGGGCGGTGCCGTCGGCGCCGGCCTGCTGGCGCGGTGCAGCGGCGACGGCAACGCCCTTGGCTTCGACATGGGCGGCACCTCCTGCGACGTCTGCGTCGTCGAAGGCGGCGAGGTCCGGCGCACCGACTCCCGCAAGATCGGCGGCCGGCCGATCCAGCTGCCGATGGTCGACGTCCACACCGTCGGCGCCGGCGGCGGCTCGATCGGCTGGCGCGACCCCGGCGGCGCCCTCCGCGTCGGCCCCCAGTCCGCCGGCGCCGCCCCCGGCCCCGCCTGTTACGGCCGCGGCGGCAGCGCGCCGACGGTCACCGACGCCAACCTCCTGCTCGGCTACCTCGCCGGCGACTCGCAGCTGGCAGGCGGGGTCAGCCTTGACGCCGACGCCGCCGAGCGAGCGATCGCCTCCCTCGCCCGCCCGCTGGGGCTCAACGCCTTCGAGGCCGCCGCCGGCATCCTCCGCGTCGCCAACCAGGAGATGGTGCGAGCGCTGCGGGTGGTCACCGTCGAGCGCGGCGTCGACCCCCGCGGCTTCGCGCTGCTCCCCTTCGGCGGTGCCGGGCCGATGCACGCAGCGGCGATCGCCGCCGAGCTGAGGATCGAGACGATCCTCTGCCCGCGGGCCGGCGGCGTCCTCTCGGCCTTCGGCCTCTGCGCCTCCGAGCGCCGCCGCGACACCGCGCGGACGGTGATGCTGGGCGGCAGCGAGCTCAGCCCCGAGCGGGTCGCCGAGGAGGTGGGCGCGATGGTCGAGGAGACCGCCGCCGGGCTCGACGGCGAGGCGGAGGTGCGGCTGACCTACAAGCTGCGCTACGCCGGCCAGGCCTTCGAGCTACCGGTGCCCGGGTCGGCGAACCCCGACCCGGCCGAGCTGATCGAGGGATTCGAGCGCGCCCACGAGGAGCGCTACGGCCACCGCGACCCTGAGGGCGAAGTCGTTCTCGTCGACGTCGAGCTGGCGCTGGTCGTCCCGGGGGCCTCGCCGCAACCGGTGGCGGCGGCGGGAGACACCCTCGAGCGGAGCTCGCGGCGCGTCCGCTTCGACGGCGAGTGGGTCGAGGCGCCGGTCCTGCGGGGCGAGCCCGCGGCCGGCACCGAAGCCGAGGGGCCGGTGATCTTCGAGCTGCCGGAGGCGACCTTCGTCGTCCCGCCCGGCTGGAGCACCCGGGTCGACAACCACGGCACGATCGTCGGACGATGGACCCGATAGCGCTCCAGGTCCTGGTCGGCGCCCTGC
Organism: Solirubrobacterales bacterium; assembly: GCA_035474955.1. Lineage (GTDB taxonomy): Bacteria > Actinomycetota > Thermoleophilia > Solirubrobacterales > 70-9 > VAYN01. The sequence goes on along the minus strand of DATIMV010000027.1, from coordinate 15,415 downwards.
GCGCGGCCTGCGACGAGATGGGGGCGACGCTGATCCGCTCCGCCTACTCGGCCAACATCAAGGAGCGCCACGACTGCTCCACCGCCCTCTTCGACCCCGCCGGCGAGCTGGTGATGCAGGCCGAGCACATCCCCGTCCATCTCGGCTCGATGCCGGACGCGGTCGCCGCCATCCTCGACGAGGAGCAGCGGCCGGGACAGAGCTGGATCCTCAACGACCCCTACCGGGGCGGCACCCACCTCCCCGACATCACTCTGATCTCCCCCGTCTTCGCCGCCGGCGAGCTGCTCGGCTTCGCCGCCTCCCGCGCCCACCATGCCGACGTCGGCGGGCCAACCCCCGGCAGCATGCCCGCCTTCTCCACCTCCCTCGAGGAGGAGGGGGTGGTGATCCCTCCCACCGTCGCCACCGAGGAGGCGCTGGAGCGACTGGCCTCGCAGATGCGCTCGCCGCGGCAGCGGCTGGCGGACCTGCGCGCGCAGGGGGCCGCCAACCGGATCGGCGAGCTGCGGCTGGGTGAGCTGCGCGAGCGGTTCGGGAGCGAGGAGCTGCGCGCAGGGATGGCGGAGATCCTCGCCTACACCGAGCGCCGCACCCGCGCCGCGCTGGCCGAGCTGCCCGACCGCGGCTACCGCGCCGAGGACGTGCTCGAGGGAGACTGGAACGGGGAGCAGCGGGACCTCCACCTGCGCCTGGAGGCGACGATCGCGGGCGACTCCCTTCGCCTCGACTTCAGCGGCTCCGACGAGCAGGTCGAGGGCAACCTCAACTGCCCCCTCTCGGTGACGAAGTCGGCCGCCTTCTTCGCCGTCCGCGTCCTCACCGACCCCGAGGCGCCCCCCTCCGCCGGCGCCCACCGCCCGATCGAGGTCACCGCGCCGCCGGGATCCCTCCTCAACGCCCGCTATCCGGCTGCCGTCGCCGCCGGCAACGTCGAGACCTCGAGCCGGGTCGCCGACCTCGTCCTCGCCGCCCTCTCGCAAGCGTGCCCCGGCCCCGCCCAGGGGCAGGGAACGATGAACAACCTGGTCCTCGCCGGCGAGGACTTCACCTACTACGAGACGCTCGGCGGTGGCCAGGGTGCCTACCCCGACGCCGACGGTCCCGACGCGATCCACGTCGCGATGTCGAACACGCTCAACACCCCAACCGAGGCCTTGGAGGCGGAATTCCCGCTGCGGGTGCGGGAGCTCTCCCTGCGCGAGGGCAGCGGCGGCGGCGGCGTTCACCGCGGCGGCGAGGGGATCGTCCGCGAGATCGAAGCGCTGGCGCCGGTGCGCTTCAGCCTCATCACCGAGCGCCGCCGCCACCCCCCGCGCGGGCGCGGCGGCGGCGAGGACGGGGCGACGGGAGTCAACCTCCTCAACAGCTCCCCGCTGCCCGGCAAGGCGGCGGGAGAACTGCGGCCGGGGGACCGTCTGCGGATCGAAACTCCGGGCGGCGGCGGGGTGACGTAACGCACACTTCGCAAATTTCGCGGTTTTTTAGTTGAGATTTCGCTGCAGATCTCTAGAATGCGCGCCCTTGGGCGGGCGTGTTACGGCCTAGCAGGCCCCGTTTGATGCAGCCCAGTCCCAATCTCTAACTACGAATCTTCTGGAATTACTTCAATGCCGATCGCTCTCAAGGAATGGGCCGTAACGGTCCGCGCCCTCGCCGAGGGCGAGCAGCTGTTGACCCTGCGCAAGGGCGGCATCCGCGAGGAGAACAAGCACTTCGAGCTCGAGCACGAGCGCTTCTTCCTCTACCCGACCTTCGACCACCAACGGAACAACCTGGTCCGCGAATCCCACCATCCGGAGCTGCGCCGCGCGCTCGAGGAGGGTGTCTGGCCCGACGAGGAGCCGCCGCCGAAAGCGCTGCTGCAGGACGGCGGCATCCCCCAGCCCGACCGCGTCCGCCTGCGCGCCTGGGCCGAAGTCGTCGACCACGTGACGATCAACGACCGCCGCTCGCTGGACGCGCTGTCGCCTTATTACATCTGGACCCCGGACTACGCCGAAAAGCGGCTCGCCTGGAAGCGCCGGCACCCGCTCCACGTGCTGCTGCTGCGGGTCCACCGGATCCCGCGCCCGGTCACGGTCCGCGTCCGCGACGAGTACCACGGCTGCCGCTCCTGGGTCGAGATCGACCGCGAACTGCCCTTCGAGGGCACCCCGGTGATGGCCGACGAAGAGTTCGACCGCGCCCGCGAAGAGATTCGCGACAGGTGCGGTGCTTCAGAGCCCGCCCTCGTCTAGTCGGCATCTCTACTCGCTAGCCTCGCCTCGATGTCCTGGATCGAGACCGAGTCCCTGTCGTTCACCGCGCGGCACGACACCGATGACTCCGCTTTCGCCGAGCGCACGCTGGACCGGCTCGAGCACCTGCGGCTGCGGCTCGAAGACCGCTTCGAGCAGATCCCCGAGGAGGTGACGGTCGTCGTCCACACCAACCCGGTCTGGCTGACCGCCGCCCACCCCTTCCTCCCCGCGGCCCGCTGGTCGGCGGCCCCCGCCGGGCGCCGCTACCTCGCCGGCTGGCCGATGTCGACCGAGCTGCACGTCCTCAACGACCCCCACATGGAACGGCGCGCCGCCGGCGACGACTCCTACGAAGCCCTGCGCGGGACCGCCGAGCGCCTCTACGCGCAGCTCGTGATCGCCGCCAACAACACCGCCCTCCCTCCCTCCTGGACGCCGCGCCGCTTCGCCCGCTACCTGCGCTGGGCCTGGCTGGTCGAAGGCGGCGCCCAGTACTTCTCCCGCCAGGTCGGCTTCTACCGGGCGGCGACGATCCGCCGCCTGCGCGAGAGCGCCCGCCCCTCCTTTCCGCCCTCGCGCCGCGACGCGGTGATCCTCGGCGGCACGATCTTCGACCTGCTCGAGAACGAGCGCGGCCCCGAGGCCTGCGAGCGGCTGGTTGCGAAACTCCTCCCCCAGGGGCCGGATGTCCAGCTCGAAGACGCCTTCGACGCCCGCTTCCGCGAGATCGAGGACGCCTGGCGCGACTACCTGCGCGAGATGGTCCGCGGCCCGGTCGCGGTCTAGGTCGCCTGGTAGAGCAGCCAGGCAAGAAGGCACCCGCCGAGGGCCACGGCGACGAGCCAGAACGCCAACCGCGCCGGGGGGATGTCTCCGGTTTCGCCGCGGGCGAGGCGCCGTTCCTCTTCCAACTCCCGCTGCTCGGAGCCCTCGTCCTCGACCACCATCTCGGCGAGCACTTCGCGCGCTCGTTTCGCCTCGCTGGCATTGACGAACACATCGTGAGGCCCGCTGGCGAAGAACTCGGGGGTGTCGAAGCCGATCGTCCGCTTCAGCACGCTCGGGATGCCGGCCTCGCCGAGGAATCCCTGCAGCATCTCGGCCTCCACCTGGGTGCGGCCGAAGCCGACCTTGACCAGGCGGCCGCCGTTCCCGCCGCCGCCGCCATCTCCACCTTCGTCCCCGCCGCCGCCGGAGCCGCTGTCCCGCTGCCGACCGCTCGGGCCCTTATGAGACGTCGAGGTGGACATCGGCGATCTTCAGGTCTGCCAGGTCGTAGGCCTTGACGTCCGGCGCCTCTTCGTCCTCGAGCGAGACGATCACGTAGACCTGTTCGGGCCACATCACCGCCTCGTTGACGTCGGTCTGCGAGGGGTAGGCGGCGCTGCGGGTGTGCGAGTGGTAGATCCCGATCAGCTCATCGCCGGCGCCTTCGATCGCTTTCAGCGCGTCGAACTGCCCCTGCGGATCCATCTCGTAGCGCAGCGGGCTGGCCGCGGCGTTCTCGACCCGGACCACGCTCGTCGCCTCGCCGTCGCGGCCGCCGATCATCCCGCAGCACTCGTTCGGCAGATCCTCGCGCGCGTGCGCGACCATCTCGTCGATCAGGGCCTGCGAGATCTTCATCGGTCGAGGCTAGCCGAGCCGGCCTACCACCAGACGGTGGAATCCAGGTTTTCGATCTCCTCGATCGGTTTCGTGTAGACGCCGGAGGAGAGGTACTTCCAGCCGTCGTCGGGGATCAGGAAGACGACGTTGCCGGAGTCGAGTTCGCTCGCGATCCGGTGGGCGATATAGGCGATCGCGCCGCCGGAGACGCCGGAGAAGACGCCCTCTTCGTCGAGCAGCTTCTTGGTCCAGAGGATCGCGTCGCGGTTGGCGACCATGATCTTGCGGTCGAACATCGTGATGTCGATGATCGGCGGGATGAAGCCGTCGTCGAGCGAGCGCAGGCCCTGGACCAGCTCGCCCTGTTTCGGCTCGGCGGCGACGATCAGCGTCTCCGGGTTCGCCTCCTTGAAGCGGCGGCCGTTGCCCATCAGGGTGCCGCCGGTGCCGAGGCCGCCGACGAAGGCGGTCACCTCGTCGAGCTCTTCGAGGATCTCGACCGCGGTGCCGTTGTAGTGGGCGAGCGGATTGGCCTCGTTGCCGTACTGGTAGGGCATGTAGTAGCCGGGCTCCTCGGCCATCTCCAGCGCCACCTCGACGGCGCCGTTGGAGCCCTTCGGCCCCTCCGAGTAGACGATCTCCGCCCCGTACATGCGCAGCAGCTGGGTCCGCTCCTCGGTGACGTTGTCGGGCATCACCACCTTCAGCGGGTAGCCCTTGCGGCGGCAGATCATCGCCAGCGCGATGCCGGTGTTGCCGGAGGTCGGTTCGAGGATCGTGTGGCCGGGTTCGATCGCGCCCTCGGCCTCGGCCTTCTCGATCATCGACCTCGCCACCCGGTCCTTGACCGAGCCGGTCGGGTTGTGGCCCTCGAGCTTGGCGTAGATGCGGACGTCGGGCTTCGGCGAGAGCCGCGGCAACTCGACCAGCGGCGTGTTGCCGATCGATTCGACGACGTTGCCGAAGCGGCCCCCACAAGGTTTGTTGAGTATCTGCTCGCGCCCCATCGACCTGGCCTTTACTTCAGAAAGTGTAGCGAGGGGTAGCCAAGCCCCGGCCGACCGGTTAGAAACTCCTGGAACGGGGGACGTAACGCGCAGCCTGTATGTTCGCGGCTTGTCTGTAAATGGTTCGGAGGGAGATCCAAATGAGAAAGACCCGGCTGACCGCTCTACTGGCGGTCTTCCTACTCGCGCTCGCGTCACTGGTCGTGGCCGGCTGCGGGGATAGCGACGACGACACCACCGCCAGCGGTGGCAGCGGCAGTGGAGGGGGCGAGGCTCTGACCGTGGGCTCCGACATCCCCTATCCCCCGTTCGAGCAGGGGAAAGAGGGCAACTACACGGGCTTCGACGTCGAACTGCTGGAAGCGGTGGGCAAAGCGATCGGCCGCGACGTCGAGTTTCAGGACACCTCGTTCGACACGATCTTCCTCGACCTCGCGCGGGGCAACTTCGACGTGGTCGCCTCGGCGGCGACGATCACCGACGAACGTGAGAAAACCGTCGACTTCACCAACCCGTACTACATCTCCGAACAGGCGATCCTTGTCAAAGAAGGCAGCGACATCGACTCGGTCGAGAAACTGAGCGGGGCGACGATCGGCGTCCAGCAGGGCACGACCGGGCAGGAATTCGTCGAAGAAGAGGTCGGCACCGATCCGCGCAAATACCCCCAGGGCCCTGACGCGGTCAGCGCGCTGCAGAACGGCACGGTCGACGCTGTCGTGATCGACATCCCGGTTGCCGAAAACGCCGTCAACGCGAGCGAGGGCCTCGAAACCTCGACTGCGATCCCGACCGAAGAAGAGTACGGCTTCGCCGTCGCCCAGGGCGAGAGCGAGCTGCTGGAAGAACTGAACGAAGGTCTGGAACAGGTGATCGGCGACGGCACCTACGCGACGATCTACAAAAAGTGGTTCAAACGCGACCCGCCGAAAGAGATCGAGACCGCTACCCACGAAGCGACCTGATCAGGGGACCGCAATATGAAGAAGGGGCGCCGGCGACGGCGCCCCTTCTCTACGTTTAGAGGCTGATGCAGGAGTTCATCAACCAATTCTTCGACGTCGGCTTCATGGTCGACCACTTCGATGAAGTCCTCGAAGGCTTCTGGGTCACGATCCAGCTCTCGGTCCTCTCCGGCATCCTCGCCCTGATCTGGGGGTTGATCCTCGCCACCTTGCGCCAACTCCCCGGCAAAGGCTTCATGCCGGTTCGCGCCGTGACCATTGCCTACATCGACGTCTTTCGCGGCATCCCGTTGCTGATCCTCATCCTCATCATCGCCGGCGGGGTTCCCGCCCTCGAGTTCCTGCCGGAGTCGCTGCGCCTCCCGCAATGGTTCGGCAAACCGGACAACTTCTGGTTCGGCGTGCTGGCGATCACGATCACCTACGGCGCCTACATGGCCGAGGTCTACCGGTCCGGCATCGAGTCGGTGCCCGGCGGTCAGATGGAGGCCGCCCGCTCGCTCGGGATGAGCCACGGACAGGCGATGCGCAACGTGATCCTGCCCCAGGCGGTGCGGAAGGTGATCGCGCCGCTGCTCAATGATTTCGTCGCCTTGACCAAGGACACGACGCTGGTCAGCGTCATCGCCCTCAGCGAGGTGACGCAAGTGGCCAACGACATCCAGTCGGAAACCTTCAACAGCTCGGCGCTGGTACTAGGGGCGCTGCTGTTCCTCGCCGTCACCCTCCCGCTCGCCCGCCTGATCGACAAACTGATCGCGCGGGAACAGGGCCGCTTCACCCGTGGTGCCCCCCGCGTGGAGGCGCTCTGATGGAGGGGAACGGCAGCGGTGCGATGCTGAGCTTGCAAGGCGTCTGCAAGCGCTTCGGCCAGCTCGAGGTATTGCGCGGCGTCGATCTCGAGATCAAGAAGGGCGAAGTCGTCTGCGTGCTCGGTCCCAGCGGCTCGGGCAAGAGCACCCTGCTGCGCTGCGTCAACCTGCTCGAGCCGCCCGAGGAGGGGGACATCCACCTCGAAGGCCGCAGCATCTGCAAGGGCCCGGGCTCGGGAAGCGGCGAGAAGGGATGGGAGCTCAACTTCGTCCGCCAGCGGGTCGGGATCGTCTTCCAGCAGTTCAATCTCTTCCCGCACAAAACGGCGCTGCAGAACGTGACCCTGGCGCAGGAAAAGGTGCTCGGCCGCTCCAGCGCGGAGGCGCGGGAGAAAGGCGCAGAGCTGTTGGAGCGGGTCGGCCTCGGCGACAAGCTGAACGAGTACCCTGAACGCCTCTCCGGCGGCCAACAGCAACGCGTCGCGATCGCCCGGGCACTGGCGATGGACCCGCACGTGATGCTCTTCGACGAGGTCACCAGCGCCCTCGATCCCGAGCTGGTCAAGGAAGTGCTCGACTCGATGCGCAAGCTGGCCGAGGAAGGGATGACGATGATCGTCGTCACCCACGAGATCGGCTTCGCCCGCGAGGTCGCCGACCGCGTCGTCTTCATGGACGAGGGCGTGATCGTCGAGGACGGCCCACCCTCGCAGGTGATCGACAGCCCCCGCGAGGAGCGGACGAAGAAGTTCCTCGGGCTAGTCCTGGAACACTGAGCCGCTACGCGGCGCCACCGGCCATCGCCGGCAGGATGACGACGGTGTCGCCGTCTTTGACCGAGGTCTCGAGCCCCTGCAGCACCCGCACGTCCTCGTCGTTGAGGTAGACGTTGACGTAGCGGTTGAGCTCGCCGTCCTCGCCGAAGAGCTGGGCCTGGGTGTCGGGGAACTCACCGGTCAGCGAGCGCAGGACCTCGCCGACGTTGCCGCCGCCGGCCTCGACCTCGGCTTGACCACCCGTTTTCGGGCGCAGAACTGGAGGAATCTTCACGGTTGCCATTGAGCGAAAACTACCGGTTTGAGCGCGCGGAGCGGATGGCGCCCGCCAGCCCAGCGAAAGCCCCTCGTTTACGAAGGTCGACCTGGCTCTTGGTGGAAAGGAAGGGAGGCATGTCGAAGGGCTCGTCGGCCTTGGGGAGCAGCACCGGGATCACCGGCGCGCCGCGTTGAGAGAACTGAACGAGCAGAGCCCCTATCTCCTCCTTCTGCCACGGCCCCAATCCGTTCTGGCCGATGAAGACGGCGGCGGAGCGGACGGCACCGATCTGCTTGTTGATCTCCCAGAACCAGTCGGTCCCAGGAGGCGCGTGCCATTCGTCGAACCATGGCCGCAATCCCTCTTTCTCCAACCGCTTCGCCAGCCTTTTGATCGCTGGTTTGTCCTGGCTGTTGTGGCAGAGGAAGACGTCGAAGTCGCCGTGGGCCGATCGCCTCTCCGCCTCTTCGCGCTCGTAGCGGCGGGCATGGTCTCGAAGCCAATCGGCGATGTGCTTCTTGTCAACGAACTCTGGCTCGGCCTGACCGAAGATTGCCCAGAACTCCCGCTCGAACTCGCCGAGGATCGCGTTGTCCCGAAAAGCGAGATTCGCGATGCGCCCCTGTCGAGGCTGCCCCTTGTTGCGGCGATCGGCGCGGACTCGCACTTCTTCGCCCTGGATCTCGAATGGAATGTCGATCGACTCGGGGGTTAGGCAGAGGACGTAGTTCTCATGGTCCAGGAGCCTCTCCAGGTTGCGGATCTGTTCCTTCAGCTCGGCAGGGGTGAGCGGCATCCTGTAGTACTCGGGAGCCGCGAGGTATTCCTCCAGCTGACCCCGGTCGATGATGTCGATCCGCTGGTGGTCGGAAACGTGGCGTTTCCAGTGTTCGAACTCGATCTTGCTTCGGGACCGCAACTGCTGCAGCGTCGTCTTCGTGGCGCCGAGATGATTGTAGAAACGCTGCACCGCCCTCTGCGAATGGGTAACCGGCGGAAGGAAGGTCGTACAGAGGTAGATCGGCCCCGCCGGAACCTCCGTCTTCTGAACCTGGTCCAGCCGGTGAGCTCCGAGCCCGGTATCGGTAAGGGCGCTGACGGTGGGCTCGGGATCTGAGCGCCGGAAGCTCACGCTGGGCGAGGCGACCGGCTCAATCGCATCGAAGTACACACCGGGCGGCAAGCTGCCAGCGCGATCGAGGTCCCCTGGAACCAGCGGCCGGGCACGCTCGACCAGCAGCGCCGCCACCCATTCCGGCTCCATCACGACGAGCCGCTCGAATTCGGGCGCGACCTCACCGCAGGCCCTCACCGCATCCCGGGTGCGGTCCGAGGTCATGTCACCGCAGAGCATCAACACCACCACGTCGTCGTCGTAGAGACCGAGCACGTTCCGCGCCAGGTCATCCCCCTGCTCAAGCACCTCCCCCTCTCCGGCGAGGTGAAATCGCACCCCGCCTCGAGGCGCCAGCTGGGTCTCCACCCTGAGGGCCCCCGGCATCTGGGCTCGGGGCGTGGAGAGTCGGACAGCCGGGCTCAGAGCAGCTGCCCGCTTGAGCCAACCGGCAAGAGCTCCGAGGAGGTCGTCGACCTCGGTCGCCGCAAGTTTCGCCGTCGCCTCCAGAGGCGCGAGCGGAGCGGCGGTCAACCCCACGATCTGCTCCCGCAACCGGCTAGACATCGGCGGCGCGCCTCCAAATCGTCGCCAGGGTTCGACGCAGGTAGCGCCCTTCGTGCATGGAGCCCTCTTTCGCCTTCCGCCAGGCCAGCTCCAGCTCGAACCGGTCTTCCATCTCGGCGGTCAGGTCCGCCAGGGAGAAGAGAGCGCTCCCCACTCCAGTCACCGGATCGACGATCGCGTTGGGCCCGGCACCCGGCTCTGAGAAAGAGGGGCATCGGGAGTAGTAGCCGTCGCCGGGCTCGGCGAGGGAGATCAAGACCCTTCCGCCGGGTGCCAGGACCCGGTCGATTTCCGCCCGGTAACGGCGCCGAACGTCAGGCTGAAGCTGGTGCTTGTAGACGAAGACGTCGGTGAGGACGTCGACCTCGCCATCTCCAGCCGGAAGCCCCGACTGCAGATCGTGGACGCGGAGGTCCACCTCTGCCCCCGCCTCGGCGACCCGGCGCCGGCCCATCTCGACGGCCACCGTCGATGAGTCGAAGCCGGTCATCTCCAGTCCGAGCTCTGCCAGGTACAGGGTATTGCGGGCGGTTCCACAGCCAACGTCGAGGCCGCGCCTCGGGACTCCCCTCTCGCCCCGCAGAAGCGGCCAGCTCTGAGCGAACCAAACCACCACTCCGGAGGGGTCGTCTCTGAAGCTCGATGGGATTCCCGACCGCTCGTACTCGGCGTCCCAGCCCGTCATGCCTCCACCCTCCTCCGCAGGAGCGAGTCGGGCGGCTTCAGCTCGTGCTCCAGAAAGGCGTCGAGGACCTCCTCGTCGTCGAACACCCCGCAGTTGGTGAACATCCTCAGCGTCGGCAGGGAAGCCTCTCGTATTCCCTTCTTCACTCCTTGGTCCTGGACAACTTCTGAGGCTATCTGCGGCGGATGCTCGAAGACCTCAGGAAACTGTCCGAGGATGCGCGTCATCGCAGACCAGCTTGGAGCGAGGAAGGCGAGCACCATCTTCGGCAGCAAAGCGCCGACGGTCAGCCGTACATGCCTCGGCAGGCGCGGCCAGAGCATCTCGCACAGCTCGCGAAAGTAGTGATGGTGCCTTGCCTCGTCCTGCGCGTGATGTCGCGCGAATTCGCGTACGGCAAGCTGCGCCGATTCGTCTTTTGGCAGCTTTTTCAGCGAGCCGGTGATCAGGGTCTCCGAAACGATCGCGAAGCAGAGAGTGAGCAGGGGGGCGAGATGGGAGTCGTGATCCTTGACGATCTCGTCAAAGTCGTCGAGGAAGTTCGGCCTCAACTTCAGGCTGGTGATCCCGGTGGCCTTTTCGGTCGCCCGCGCCAGGGCATGCGACATCTCGGCGTGCCCCGCCTCGTCGGTGTAGATCCTCAGGGCATCGAGCCGCATCTCCGTCGGCAGCCAGGGCAGGAAGTGCGGGCGACGCAGAAGGTTGCAGGAGTCGTTGACCGGCCCCATCTCCAGCCATTCGGTGAACTCCAGCCAGTCGAAGAGGTTGAGGACGAGAATCTGCCGCCTCACCTCTTCGGGCGCCCCTTGGACCGCGGGGTGAAGGAACAGCGGCGAGATCGCCGGTGAAAAGAAGAGGAGATCCTCCTCGAAAGGGGCGATCTCATGGGGGGTATGAACGACCGCCTTGGTCTCCCACTGCTCGAAGCGCGAGTGATATTCCGCCCCCCAGCGCTCCGTCGCCTCCTGCCAATTCGCCCCCGACCGGGCTCCCGCCTGCTGCTCCATGCAGCAGCAGCCTATGCCGATGACTTAGAAAAAGCTGAACAGTGGAGTTTTTAGCGGTCCCCGCCCGCGCCGGCGCAGAACAGGTCGTAGTCGGGGAACTGGCCCATCTCCGACTCCGGGATCTCCTCGGCGTTCTCGCCGCAGATCGGGCAGTCGGGGTCGCGGCGGACCTTGAGCTCGGTGAAGCTGGTGCCCAGCGCCTCGTAGAGGAGCAGGCGCCCGACCAGGGGATTGCCTTTGCCGAGGATCAGCTTGATCACCTCGTTGGCCTGCAGCGTGCCCATCGTCCCGGCCATCACCCCGAGCACCCCGTTGGCGGAGCAGCTCGGCGCCAGCTCGGCCGGCGGCGGGGTCGGGTAGAGGCAGCGGTAGCAGGGTCCCTCGTAGGGGACGAAGGTCGAGATCTGCCCGTCGAAGCCGAGGATCGAGGCGGAGACCACCGTCTTGCGCAGCCGCACCGAGGCGTCGTTCAGCAGGTAACGGGTGGGGAAGTTGTCGGCGCCGTCGACGATGATGTCGTAGTCGCGGATGACGTCGAGGATGTTGCTCGCGTCGAGGCGGCCGTTGTGCTCGACCACGTTGACGTCGGGGTTGAGGCCTTCGATGAAGATCCGCGCCGAGGTGGTCTTCGCCATCCCGATCCGTTCGGTGTTGTGGATCACCTGCCGCTGCAGGTTGGAGGCGTCGACGACGTCGTCGTCGACGAGGCCGATCGTGCCGACTCCCGCGGCGGCGAGGTAGAGCGCGGTCGGGGCGCCGAGGCCGCCGGCGCCGAGCAGCAGCACCTTCGCGTTCAGCAGCTTGACCTGGCCGTCGACCCCGACCTCCGGCAGCAGCGTGTGGCGCGAGTAGCGCTCGCGCTGCTCGGGGGTCATCCCGTGCTCGGCGACGACCGGCAGCCCCTGCTCCTGCCACTGCAGGATCCCGCCACTCATCGAGGCGACGTTTTCGTAGCCGAGCCGCTGCAGCTGCGCGGCGGCGATCGCGGAACGGTTGCCGGAGCGGCAGTAGAGGATCGTGCGGGCCGCTTTGTCCGGCGCCGCGGTCGCGATTTCATCGACCAGCAGGCCAGGCGGCACCAGCTTGCCACCGTCCAGGTGGGCCTCCTGGTACTCGTGCGGCTCGCGCGTATCGATCAGGACGACGTCGCCGCCGTTGATCTCCTCGGCAGCCTCAAAAGGTTCGATCTCCTCGATCGTCTGAACGCGCTCGGTGTCGATAGCCATGAATGAAATCCCCTAATTCGGATCAGCTTTAACTTCAAAAAGTATAGCGAGCCCGCGCCATCAGGTCTTGAGCAAAGAAAAGCGGCCCTGGGGAAGGGTCCCAGAGCCGCTGATCTTCCGTGGAAGTGGAACGCCCTAGCTGAAGCTGGGGCGCATCTGGCGCAGGCGACGGACCCGCTCCTCGATCGGGGGGTGGGTCGAGAACAGGCCGGCGATGCCCTTGCCGCTGAACGGCTTGACGATGTAGAGGGGCTCGGTCGCCTGGTTCGTCCGCATCGGGATCGCTTCCGCGCCCTGCTCCAGCCGCAGCAGCGCGCTCGCCAGCGACTCCGGGTTGCCGCAGATCGCGGCGCCCTCGGCGTCGGCCGCGAACTCGCGCTGGCGCGAGATCGAGAGCTGGATGATCGATGCCGCGATCGGGGCCAGCAGGACCATCGCCAGCGAGGCGACGAGGCCGAGCGGGGACTCGTCGTCGCCGCCGAACCACATGAACATGTAGGCGAGGTAGGTGATCGCCGAACCGATCGCCGCCGCGACCGACTGGATCAGGATGTCGCGGTTCTGGATGTGCGCGAGCTCGTGCGCAAGGACGCCGCGCAGCTCGTCCTCGGAGAGGAGCTTGGTGATTCCCTGGGTCACCGCCACCGCCGAGTGCTTCGGGTTGCGGCCGGTGGCGAAAGCGTTGGGCTGGTCCTGGGGGATCATGTAGAGGCGCGGCATCGGCAGGTCCGCGCGCGTCGTCAGTTCGCGCACGATCTGGTAGAGCCGCGGCGCCTCGGACTCCTCGATCGGCTTGGCGCCGCTCATCTTCAGCGCCATCTTGTCGCTGAAGAAGTAGGAGAAGAAGTTGATCGCCAGAGCGATGAAGAGGAAGATGAGCGCGGTGCTCGCCCCGCCGATCGCGAAGCCGATGACCACGAGCAGCCCGCCGAGGGTGGCGAACAGGATCGTGGTCCGCAGGGCTGCGCCCCAGCTGGATTGCTTGGTGGTGGTCATGCGTGGTGGCTCCTAGGTCGGATTGCCTTTCCAGTATGCGACGAAAGCATTGATTCGCCTATAGGTGGAATCCCCCTACCCAGGCCGGGCGATCCCCTAGGCCGCTTAGGCTTGCCCCATGACCCTGACGGTGATCGGGCTCGCGCTGGTGGTCGTGGCGCTGATCCTCGCCCTGGCGCGGGAGCGGCGGCGCCTCCGCCCGCTGGAGGATCTGGTCGACGCGATGGAGAAAGTCGACCTCTCGAGTCCCCGCCCCCTCCTCCCCGCCTCGATCGACGGCGTCGGCGAGACCGAGGAGGTGGCGCGGATCGAGCTCGCCTTCCTGCGGATGATGCGGCGGCTCGAAGCCGAGCGCCGACGCGCCGGCTCGGCGGCGCTGCACGCGCAGGAGGAGGAGCGGGCGCGGGTGGCGCGGGACCTCCACGACGAGGTGAACCAGTCCTTGACCGGATTGCTGCTGCGCCTGGAGGCGGCGCGGGAGGCGGCGCCGCCCGAGCTCGAAGGCGAGCTGGCCGAGACCAAGGCGCTGGCCAACCAGGCAATGAGGGAGCTCCTCTCCCTCGCTCGGCAGTTGCGACCGACGGCGCTCGACGACCTCGGGTTGGCGGCGGCGATCGAAGGGCAGGTCGAGCAGCTGCGCCGCGGCGAGATCGACGTTCGGCTCGACGCCGAGGGCGACTTCTCCGACCTCGGCGACGACGCCCAGCTGGTCGTCTACCGGGTCGCCCAGGAGGCTCTCTCCAACGCCACCCGCCACAGCGGCGCCGAGCGCGTCGAGGTGCGGCTGCGCCGCAGCGAGGACGGCGGGGTCGTTCTCGAAATCAGCGACGACGGCCGCGGCTTCGCCTTCGACGAGTCCCAGCGCGGGCTCGGCATCGGCGGCATGCGCGAGCGCGCGCTGCTGGTCGGAGGCGAGCTGACGATCGAGTCGCGCCCCGAGCGCGGCACTACCGTTCGGCTTACCGTGCCCGCCTGACGCCGACGGGACGATTTCCGCTTACACAGACCGGTTTTCGGCCCATCGGCGATAGTTGGGACATGAGAGTGCTGATCGCCGACGACCACGGCATCGTCCGCTCCGGGATCCGGCTGCTGCTGGAGCGCCAGCCGGACATCGAGGTGGTGGGCGAGGCCGGCGACGGTGCCGAGGCGCGCGACCTGGCGGTGCGGGAGCGGCCCGACCTGGCGATCCTCGACGTGAAAATGCCGAAGCTGACCGGGCTGCAGGCGACGCGCGAGATCAAGCAGCAGGCGCCGGAGGTCTCGGTCCTGATCCTCTCGATGCACGACGACGAGCGCTACCTGTTCGAGGCGCTGAAAGCCGGCGCGTCCGGCTACGTGCTGAAGGCGCAGGCGGACACCGACCTACTGGCCGCGATCCGCGCGGTCGAGCGCGGCGAGCCGTTCCTCACCCCCGAGGCGCAGCGGACGCTGATCAAGGACGTGCTCGAGCGCGGCTCCAGCGGCGAAGAGGAGCTGACGCCGCGCGAGGAGGAGATCGTCAAGCTCGTCGCCGAGGCCCACACGACGAAGGAGATCGCCGAGCTTCTCCATCTCTCCGAGAAGACCGTCGAGAACCATCGCGCCAACGCGATGCGCAAGCTGGGGATGCGCGACCGGGTCGAGCTGGTCCGCTACGCGATCCGGCGGGGCCTGACCGAGGCGTAGGCGGCGGGCGCCGCCGTCGAAGTCGGGACCGCACTAGCCTGGGTGGCGTGCCGCCGCGGCTCGCCTACGCCCTGCTCACGCTGACCCTGTGCGCCGCCGCCGCGGTGGCCGGCGTCTTCCTCGCGTCGCGCGGGAACGACGGCGCGGACGGCGTGGCGGTCGGCACGACAGGCTGGGCGGGCTTCATCCGCCCGCCCGGCGCGACGGCGCCCGACTTCGCGCTGCGCGACCAGGACGGCAAGCGGGTGACGATGGCCGACTACCGCGGGCGCCCGTTCGCCATCACGTTCGTCTACTCCACGTGCGAGGACACGTGCCCGGCGCTCGTCGACCAGGTGCGCGGGGCGCTCGACGACACGGCGGTGGACGTCCCGCTGGTCGCGGTCTCGGTCGACCCGGCCAACGACACCGCGGCACGGGCCAAGCGCTTCCTCAACGAGCGCCGGATGACCGGCCGCGCCCGCTTCCTGCTGGGAACGGAG
>DATIMV010000026.1:0-34789 GCA_035474955.1 Solirubrobacterales bacterium | reverse complement strand
TACCGTGAGGGAAAGGTGAAAAGTACCCCTGAAGGGGAGTGAAATAGTACCTGAAACCGTAGACTTACAAGTGGTCGGAGCACCTTCGGGTGTGACGGCGTGCTTTTTGCATCACGAGCCGGCGAGTTACTCGTCAGTGGCGAGGTTAAGCGATGAGCGGAGCCGCAGCGAAAGCGAGTCTGAACAGGGCGATTTAGTCATCGGCGGTAGACCCGAAACTGGGCGAGCTATCCATGGGCAGGCTGAAGCGGGGGTAAGACCTCGTGGAGGGCCGAACCGACCTAGGTTGAAAACTGGGCGGATGACCTGTGGATCGGAGTGAAAGGCTAATCAAGCCCAGAGATATCTGGTTCTCTCCGAAATATATTTAGGTATAGCCTCGAGTATGTGCGTTACGGCCGTAGAGCACTGCTTGGACTAGGGGCCCTACCAGGTTACCGACTTCAGGCAAACTCCGAAGACCGTTACTGTTACCTCGGGAGTCAGTGTGCGGGGGATAAACTTCGTACGCAAAAGGGGAACAACCCAGACCATCAGCTAAGGACCCTAAGTGCTAGCTAAGTGGGAAACGATGTCCGAATGCCGAGACAACCAAGAGGTTGGCTTAGAAGCAGCCACCCTTGAAAGAGTGCGTAACAGCTCACTGGTCAAGTGTTCGGGCGCGGATAATTCAACGGGGCTCAAGCTAGCCTCCGAAGCTATGGGTGCGTGGGCCTGCGGGCTCCACGTGCGGTAGGAGAGCGTTCCTGTGCCGCCTGAAGCGGGTGCGAAAGCCCCCGTGGAGGCTCAGGAAGTGAGAATGCCGGCATGAGTAACGAAAGAGGGGTGAGAATCCCCTCCACCGTTTGTCCAAGGTTTCCTGAGTAAAGTTCGTCTGCTCAGGGTTAGTCGGGACCTAAGGCGAGGCCGAGAGGCGTAGCCGATGGCCAACGGGTTGATATTCCCGTACCACGTCGTGTCCGTTATGACCGATGGGGTGACGAGGAAGGGTAAGGGAACCCAGGCGATGGTCGCCCTGGGGCAAGCACGTAGCCAGTCGCGGTCGGCAAAACCGCCGCGGCGCTTTGACGCGAGGTGCGATGCCAGCTGGCTTGACCGCCGGCGAGTCCCCGATCCCATGCCTCCAAGAAAATCCTCTAGGCAGGACTCGCGTGCCCGTACCGATAACCGACACAGGTGGACATGTAGAACATACTGAGGTGAGCGAGCTAACCCTCGTTAAGGAACTCGGCAAAATCGTCCCGTAACTTCGGGAGAAGGGACGCCCCGGTAGGGTGAACTCCATACGGAGGGAGCCCGAGGGGGCCGCAGTGAATTGGTCCAACCGACTGTTTACCAAAAACACAGGCCTCTGCTAAGTCGTAAGACGACGTATAGGGGCTGACGCCTGCCCGGTGCCGGAAGGTTACGCGGACTTGTTAGCGCTTCGGCGCGAAGCAATGAAGCTAAGCCCCGGTAAACGGCGGCCGTAACTATAACGGTCCTAAGGTAGCGAAATTCCTTGTCGGGTAAGTTCCGACCTGCACGAATGGCGTAACGAGTTGGACGCTGTCTCAACGAGAGGCTCGGTGAAATTAAAGTCTCGGTGAAGATGCCGAGTACCCGCAGCTAGACGGAAAGACCCCGTGAACCTTTACTGCAACTTGATATTGGAGTCTGGGGTATCTCGCTCAGGATAGGTGGGAGACTGTGAAGCAGTGGCTTTGGCCGCTGCGGAGTCACCCTTGAGATACCACCCTTGGTGCTCTGGGCTTCTAACACCGCGCCGTGATCCGGGCGGTGAACAGTGTCAGGTGGGCAGTTTGACTGGGGCGGTCGCCTCCTAAAGAGTAACGGAGGCGCCCAAAGGTTCCCTCAGCACGGTTGGAAATCGTGCGTAGAGTGTAAAGGCAACAAGGGAGCTTGACTGCGAGACCGACGGGTCGAGCAGGAACGAAAGTTGGGCTTAGTGATCCGGCGGTAGCAAGTGGAAGCGCCGTCGCTCAACGGATAAAAGGTACTCCGGGGATAACAGGCTTATCGGTTCCAAGAGTCCACATCGACGAACCGGTTTGGCACCTCGATGTCGGCTCGTCGCATCCTGGGGCTGGAGTAGGTCCCAAGGGTTGGGCTGTTCGCCCATTAAAGCGGTACGCGAGCTGGGTTCAGAACGTCGTGAGACAGTTCGGTCCCTATCTGCTGTGGGCGTTGGAGAATTGAGAGGAGTCATCCCTAGTACGAGAGGACCGGGATGAACATGCCTCTGGTGTATCTGTTGTCCTGCCAAGGGCATCGCAGGTTAGCTACGCATGGAACGGATAACCGCTGAAAGCATCTAAGCGGGAAGCCGTCCTCGAGATAAGTTCTCCCATCCCCTTGAGGGAGTAAGACCCCTGGTAGACCACCAGGTTGATAGGCCGGCGGTGTAAGCGCAGTAATGTGCTCAGCCGACCGGTACTAATGGGTCGAGGGCTTGACGGATATTTATTTCTTACCCATATTGGCCTGTGCAGTTTTCAAGCTCCACCGGGGCTGTCTCGCAAAATTTCCGGTGGCGCATAGCGAAAGGGAGACACCTCTTCCCATTCCGAACAGAGCAGTTAAGCCTTTCAGCGCCGATGGTACTTGGGGGGCAACCCCCTGGGAGAGTAGGTCGCCGCCGGTTTCTTCTTGAAGTCCGGGCCGCGCATAGTCGCGGCCCGATTTCGTTCTGATGGCGGTGCGCTACGGCACCGTCGAGCGGCTTGCGTAGCGCTGCTACGCGGCGCCACTCGCCGGCACCGGATTGGCTTGCCCTTCGAAGCCCTCGCTACCGGGACAACTCCAGGCCCGAACCGCGGGTTCGTGGCTTACATCAGGGTTTCTTTCAAACGCCTATCTTTTCCCTCATTCGCTAGGAGGGGAGGGCTGTGGGGATGGGTCTGTTTCAGCGTTTGTTCGGTGGAGGTGGTCCTCGGCGTGTTGAGTCTCAGGATGTCGATGACTCCGCTCGTCGTGAAGAAGAAGTGATGCGGTTTGGGGATATTCGCGTAGATGTTGTTGGCGAGTCGAACTACCAGGCTGCTATTCGGAAGGCTTGTGATTGGAAGCCGGGGACTGATACCCGCTTTGAGTGCATGGCGGAGCTGGTTCCAGAGCCAACGAATCGGTACGACCCGAACGCGATCATGGTGCAGATCAGTGGAGCCTGCGTCGGTTACTTGTCGCGCGGAGATGCACTGAAATTTGGGCCGGCGATCAGGTCTGCCATCGAGCAACAGGGCGTTGGTTGCTGCCGAGCGGTGATCGCCGGCAGATCAGACGGCGAGACCGACAACCTCGGCGTGTTCCTGCGCCTAGACGCAGAGCTTGTCTAGGAGGGCTGGCCGGCGCGGGTGCGGCGGCGGTTGCTGAACAGGCCGGATTCCTCTGCGAGGGTGCAGTGGGCGCTGCGAGCGGTGGCTCGCGTCGACGGCGCGGTGGGGCGCCGGCGGGAGCTCGAGGCGGGCAGGTCCACGCAACCCTGGCGAGATCTCCCAACGGGCTCTAGCCCGTACTCGCCAAGGGTTGCGAAGTCGATTAGGAGGTCGGCGGCGTCGGTCAGCCGGTTGGTGATCTTGGTCTTCGAATCGAACATGGGTTCGTACGATAGGGGGGGTTCCGGACGGCACTGGGATTCTGCAATGAGCTATGCAGTATGTACCCGGAAATGGCTCTGTCAAGCCAAATCAACAAGTAGGCATGCCGCAGCGCTACTGGCCGCCAGTAGCGCTGCGAACCCCAGAAGCGCGTTCTGCCGACGTCGTCCTGGAGCTTCGCTGCGGCTGCTTGCCGCGCTCCGTGACGTCGCGCACAGAGGATCCTATGCCCTTCGACGCTTTCTTTGCAAATCGGAGGACCAGTTTCGCCGTCAGATAGGGGCGCTCGACGTTGGGCGAGTGGCCCGCATCGGCGATCAGATGCGTCTTTGCGCCCGGAACGCCCTGTGCGTACTGGTCAAGGGCCCGCTGGGGGTCGTCGATCAGCTGCTCCTCGGCGCCGATCAGCACCATCAGGGGCTTTCCAGTCGCCCGCATCCGCTGATCGAGGGACTCCTCTTCGAGGAACTCCTCGTTGCGGCCAGGCGATTCGTCGTAGGCCGTGTAGGTCAAGCGCTTCAGGTCCTCGACGAACTGGTCCGGCACCTCGAAGCCGGGCGCAAAGGCGACCTCGAGCCCGTCGCGGACCGAGAAGTCCGGTTTGACCCGCCACAACGCCTCGCCGATGACCGGCATGAAGCTGAGGGCTGCGTTGAGGCCGAAACCGTCGTCATAGGTGTTGTCGGGGGGCATGTCGACGATCACCAGGCGGTCGACCAGCTCCGGGCTTTGCTCGCTGAGCGCCACGCCCACCGCGCCGCCGAGAGAGTGGCCGACCACGGTTGCGTCCTCGACCCGGAGGCGCTCCAGCGCCGCCGCGACCGCCCTCGCCTGGTTCGCCGGCGTGTAGCCGTCACCCGGCTTCTCCGAGCCGCCGTGGCCGAGCAGGTCGAGCGTGATCACGCGGTGGGCCGGCTCGAGCTGGGGCAGCATCCCGTCCCACCAGTCCATCGCGCACGTGTAGCAGTGGAGCAGCACGATCGGCTCGCCGTTGCGGGGCCCGTATTCGGCCACCTGGAGGTCGCCGCTGGGCAGCTCGAGGATGCGGCCGCCCTCGACGGTGACCGCCGCTCCCTTGGTTTCGCCGTCCACCCAGAGGGTGTTGAGGAGCAGCAGCGCGAGCAGCGCCAGCGCGATACCGATACCGACCTTTAGCCGTCTCCCCATGACGGTCGTTACCCTAGCCGGAAGATGGAGAAATTCGTGATCGAAGGCGGCGTCCCCCTCTCCGGAGAGGTAACCGCCGCCGGCAACAAGAACGCGGCTCTGCCGATCCTCGCCGCCTGCCTGCTGACGGAGGAGGAGGTGCTGCTGCATCGGGTGCCGCGGATCCGCGACACCGAAGCCCAGATGGCGCTGCTGGAGAACCTCGGGGTCGAGGTCGCCTGGGTGGCCGACAACAGCGTCCGGCTTTGCGCGCGCGACGTCGCCGGAGGGACCGTGGACGAGGAGCTCTCGGGGAGGATCCGGGCCTCCTTCCTGCTCGCCGGGCCGCTGCTGGCGCGCTTCGGTGAGGCGAGGATGCCGCCGCCCGGAGGGGACTTCATCGGCCGGCGCCGCCTCGACGCCCACCTCGATGCCTTCAAGGACCTGGGGGCGAGGGTGGATGGCAGCCGCTGGATCGAGCTCAGCGCTGCCGCCGGTCTGAAGGCGTGCGAGATCTTCATGGACGAGCCTTCGGTGATGGGGACCGAGAACGCGCTGATGGCCGCGGCGCTGTGCCCGGGGGAGACCCAGATCTCCAACGCCGCCTCCGAGCCCCACGTTCAGGACCTGGCCCGGCTCTTGACGAAGATGGGCGCACGGGTCGACGGCATCGGCTCGAACGTGATGACGGTCCACGGCGCCGAGAGCCTTGGCGGGGCCGAGCACTCGATCTCCTGCGACCACATCGAGGTGGGCAGCTTCATGGCGCTGGCCGCGGCAACCGGTGGCGAGGTGAGGATCCGCGACGTCGAGGCCGCCGACCTGACGATGGTGCGGCGCCAGTTCAAGCGGCTTGGGCTGCAGTCGGAGATCGAAGGGACCGACATGCTGGTCCCGGCCGGGCAGCACCTGCAGGTGGAAGCGGACCTCGGCGACGCGATCCCGAAGATCGAGGACGGCCCCTGGCCTGCCTTCCCCGCCGATCTCACCTCGATCGCCCTCGCGCTTGCCACCCAGGCCGAGGGGGAGGTCCTGATCTTCGAGAAGATGTTCGAGAACCGCCTCTTCTTCGTCGACAAGCTCGTCGCGATGGGCGCTCGGATCACGCTGTGCGATCCCCACAGGGCGATCGTCAGCGGTCCGAGCCGGCTTCATGGTGAGCGAGTCGAGAGCCCCGACATCCGCGCCGGGATGGCGATGCTCATCGCCGCCCTGGCGGCCGAGGGAACCTCGGAGATCGGCAACATCCGTCAGATCGACCGTGGCTACGAGCAGATCGACGAGCGGCTGCGCGCCCTTGGCGCCCAGATCGAACGCGTTTCTGCGGAGGTTCCCGCTTAGCGGGAATTCCTGGTCGCCTCTCGAAAGGTCGCTTCGATGATCCATCCGATCCCGCCAGGAACGCGTGACGTGCTGCCCGACGAGATGCGCGAGCTGCGCAGGCTCCAGCGCGCGCTGATCGAGGTCTTCGAAGCGCGCGGCTACGGCGAGGTGGCGACGCCGGCGCTCGAGTACGACGAGGTGATGGCGCGCGGGGACGGCCGCGCTGCCAGCTCGTCCTACCGCTTCTTCGATGAGAACGGGGAGCTGCTGTCGCTGCGCTCCGACATGACCGTGCCGATCGCCCGCCTGGTCGCGACGCGCTTTGCCAGCAGCGAGCCGCCGCACCGACTCTGTTACCTGGCCAGCGTCTATCGAGCGGTTCGTCCCCAGAGCGGGCAGATGCGCGAGCTGCTGCAGGCCGGGGTCGAGCTGATCGGCGCTGGGTCCGCCGAGGGGACCGTCGAGATGATCGAGGTCCTGGAGGCCGCGCTCGACGCCGCCGGGCTCGACCGGGCTGTGATCGGCCTCGGCGACGCCGACCTCTACCAGCAGCTGCTGGAGGAGTTGGGGGTCGAGCCCGGGGCGCGGGACTCGGTGCTGGCGAGCCTCGCCACGCACGACCTGGTCGGACTCGAGCAGAAGCTGATCGAAGCCGGCGTCGATGCCGAGCGGGTGCCTGCCTGCGTCCAGCTGACCCAACTGCGGGGTGGCAAAGAGGTGCTCGATCAGGCCCGGGGGCTGGGGGGTGCCGCGGTGGAGCGGGCGCTGATCCGCCTCAGCGAGACCTATGACGAGCTGGAGCGGCGGGGAGCCGCCAAGCGGGTCCAGATCGACCTTGGGTTGCTGCGCGACCTCGGCTACTACAGCGGCGCCATCCTCGAGGTCTACGACCCCGCTGTGGGGCACATCCTCGGTGGCGGCGGTCGCTATGACGGGCTGATGAAGCGGTTCGGCCTCGACCTGTCGGCCGCGGGATTTGCGCTTTACCTGGAGCGCGTGCACACCGCCCAACTCGAGGAGGCACGCCGTGGCTGACGGGCCACTGAAGCTGGCGGTGCCTCGCGGCGCCCTCTTCGGCGAAACCCTGGACCTTCTCGACGCCGCCGGGGTCGACACCGCCGAGCTGCGCGGCGACTCGCGCTCGCTGATCTTCCAGACGTCGGGCCTGACGCTGGTGACGGTCCGCCCCTCCGACGTTCCCACCTACGTCGAGGCCGGCGCCGCCGACCTCGGGATCACCGGCAAGGACGTGCTGTTGGAGCAGTCGGACCGGCCCGTCTACGAGCTCCTCGACCTCGGCTACGGCCGTTGCCGGATGGTCCTCGCCGCCCGCACCGGGGCCGACCACCTGGCCGAAGCGCAGCGGCGGCTGGGGAAGATGCGGATCGCGACCAAGTACCCGCGGATCGCCGAGCGCTACTTCGAGTCGACCGGCCGTCAGGTCGAAATGGTCGAAGTCAAGGGCTCGGTCGAGCTGGCGCCGCTGATCGGGCTCGGCGACGGGATCGTCGACCTGGTCGCCACCGGCAGGACGCTGGAAGAGAACGAACTCGAGGTCCGCGAGGAGATCGTCGAGTGCACCGCTCGTTTTGTCGCTAACCGGGTCGCCCACAAACTGCGCGCCGCCGAGATCGACGAGCTGACCGCGAAGCTGCGCGAGGCGAGCCGGCGATGAAGGTCCGCCGCTTCGGCTGGGAAGGAGCGGAGGAGACCGCCTGGGAGCTGCGCCAGTGGGCGGCCGAGGAGAGCCCCGAGGTCGACGTCGCGCCGATCGAGCAAGAGATCGTCGAAGGCGGCGACGAGGCCGTCCTGCGCCTGACGGCGCGCTTCGACGCGCCGGGGGTGGGCCTCGAGGCGCTGCAGGTGGGCCCCGCGGAGGCCTCGGCCGCGCTCTCGGTCCTGGAGCCGGACCTGCGCAGGGCGATGGAGGTCGCGATCGCCAACGTGCGCCAGGTTGCCGAGGCGCAGCTCTCCGCGGATCGCCAGGTCGAGTTGCCGGCCGGACAGACGGTGACCTTGCGGGAAGTCCCGGTCGGCGCGGCTGGGATCTACGCCCCCGGAGGGCGCGCGGCTTACCCGTCCAGCGTTTTGATGTGCGCGATTCCCGCCCAGGTGGCGGGGGTCCAGCGGATCGCCCTCGCCTCGCCACCCGGCCCGGACGGTCGGCTCAACCCACTCGTGTTGGCGGCGGCGACTCTCTGCGGGATCGAGGAGATCTACGCGATGGGCGGGGCGCAGGCGATCTTCGCCCTCGCCCACGGCACCGAGACGATCCTCCCGGTCGACGTGATCGCCGGGCCGGGCAACGCCTGGGTGCGGGAGGCGAAGCGGGCCGTCTACGGCAAGGTCGGCATCGACTCGCTCGCCGGCCCGTCGGAGCTGATGGTGGTCGCGGGTCATGACACCGATCCCGAGTGGGCGGCGCTCGATCTCTGCGCGCAGGCCGAGCACGGGCCGGAAAGCCCGCTGGTGCTGGCTGCCGTCGAGGAGCGGGTGCTGACTGAGATCGCCGGGGCGACGGAAGCCGCCGCATCGTCGCGGGACAGCGTCGCCGAAGCTCCCCTGGCCCTGGTTCAGGTCCCGGACGTCGACGCCGCGATCGAGCTCGCCAACGTGTATGCACCGGAGCACCTGGAGCTGCTCGAGACCGACGCGGCGCTGATGGCCGATCGGGTCACCACCGCCGGCTGTGTTTTCGTCGGCCGCTACGGCGCGACCGCTTTCGGCGACTACCTCGCCGGCTCGAACCACGTCCTGCCGACCGGCGGCGCCGGCCGCTACGCCGGCCCGCTGGGGCCGAGCTCGTTTCGGCGTCGCATCTCCAACGTCGAGCTCGACGCGCGGGCGGCGGCGGAGCTGGCGCTGCACGTCGATGCCCTTGCCGATGCCGAGGGCTTCCCCGTCCACGGCGAGTCAGCGATGATTAGGAAACGATGACCAAGTCGATGAACAGGATCTCCGAGAAGCAGCGGGAGACGGCCGAGACCCAGATTCGCCTCGCGCTCGACCTCGACGGGGGGGAGGCGAGCGCCGAGACCGGCGTCGGCTTCCTCGACCACATGCTCGACCTGCTGGCGCGGCACGGCCGCCTCGGCTTGAAGGTGGAGGCGAACGGCGACCTCGAGACGGGGGCGCACCACACCGTCGAGGACGTCGGGATCGTGCTCGGCCAGGCGCTCGACGAGGCGCTGGGAGATCGGGCCGGGATCCGGCGCTACGGCTCCGCCCTGGTGCCGATGGACGAGTCCCTGGCGGAGTGCGCGATCGACATCTCCGGCCGGCCGCTCTGCGTCTTCCAGGCCGACCTTCCGACCACCTCGATCGCCGGCTTCGACACCGAGCTGGCCGAGGAGTTCTTCCGCGCCGTCGCCAACAGCGCCAAGCTCACCCTGCACGTCCAGGTCCGCTACGGCACCAACGCCCACCACATGATCGAGGCCTGCTTCAAGGCATTCGCCCGCGCGCTGCGGGTCGCCATCTCGATCGACCCGGAGGAGAGCGGCGTGCCTTCGACCAAGGGGACCCTGAGCCAGTGAGCGCCCGGATCGCGATCCTCGATTACGGGATGGGCAACCTGCGCTCGGTTGAAAAGGCGCTCGAGCACGTCGGCGTCACCGCCAAGGTGACCAGCGACGCCGCGGAGGTGCAGGCGGCCGACGGCGTGATCCTGCCCGGCGTCGGGGCCTTCCCGCGGGCGATGGAGCGGGTGCGCGAGCTGGGATTGGACGAGCTGGCTTTCGAGCGGCGGGACGCAGGCGTGCCGATCCTCGGCATCTGCCTGGGTCTGCAGCTGCTCTTCGAGTCGAGCTCCGAGCTGGGCGGGGGAACCGGGCTGGCGATGCTGCCGGGCCCGGTCGCCGCTCTCGAGGCGCCGGGCCTCAAGGTCCCGCACATCGGCTGGGCGCCGGTGCGGTGGGAGCGCGATTCGCGGCTGACCGAGGGCATCGACTCGGAGACGCCCTTCTACTTCGTCCACTCCTTCGCCCCCGAGCCGGGCGAGGGCGATCTGCTCGGCAGCGCCGAGTACGGCAACCGGTTCGCCTGCGCCGCCGAGCGCGACAACGTCTTCGGCGTCCAGTTCCACCCCGAGAAGTCGAGCGCCGCCGGCCTGCGGTTGCTCTCCAACTTCGCCGGCATCTGCGCCAAGTCACTCGTCGCCAGCTGACAGCGGCGTGATCCTCTATCCGGCCATCGACATCCGCGGCGGGCAGGCGGTGCGCCTGCTGCAGGGTGATTACGAGCGGGAGACGGCCTACGACGCCGACCCCGTCGACGCGGCGAAGCGCTGGGCCGACGAAGGGGCGGAATTCCTCCACGTGGTCGATCTCGACGGCGCCAAAGCGGGAGAGCCGAAGAACCTGCAGGCGATCCAGCGGATCGCCGCCGCGGTGCCCTGTCCGATCCAGGTCGGCGGCGGGTTGCGGGACCCCGAGTCGGTCGCCGCGGTGCTCGAGGCGGGGGCGGAGCGCGTAGTGATCGGAACCGCCGCCCTGCGCGACCCGCAGCTCCTCGACGCGGCGCTTGCCGCGCACGGCGAGCGCGTCGTCGTCTCCGTCGACACCCGCGGCGGCAAGGTCTCCCTCTCCGGCTGGACCGAGAGCAGCGACATCGAGGCCCCGGCCGCGGTGTCTGAGCTGAGCGAGCGCGGCGTCCAGCGCTTCCTCTGCACCGCGATCGAGGTCGACGGGACGATGGAGGGGCCGGCGATCGGCGAGCTGAACCGGATCGCGTCGGCAACCTCCGCCCAGGTGATCGCCTCGGGGGGCGTCGGCGAGCTGGATCACCTCCAGCATCTGGCCCAGGAATGCGCGCCGAACATTGAGGGGGCGATCGTCGGTCGCGCTCTCTACGAGCGCAAGTTCACCGTCGCCGAGGGGATCGCGGCGCTGCGGTAAAGCCGAGTATTCCCCGGCCGCCTGAACTGCAGGACCAAGCACTCCCGGTAGAGGGTGCCGGTATCCCTCTCCGGAATTGACCTCCCCTCCGCTTCGCTCCCGGGGAGAACATGCTGCGCGCTTCGCGCGCAGACCCCAGATTGCATATCGCCGAACATTCCTCCGAGGGACACCGGCACCCTCCTCCAACAGCTTCACCAGGGTCGCCGTTCAGCGAAACCGTGTGAGTCCCCCATATAGGGGGACTGAGACGGACTCGGTGAAGTTCGCAAGCTGTCGCTAGGAGGGACGGGTGTCCCCTGGCCGACCGGCGTCCTGATTTTCGCAGTGCCCGTCGGCGAGAGCTGCTGAGTTAGCGGCGAAAATCCCAGGGAGGTCAGGGGACACCCGTCCCTCCCTACCGGAAGGGGTGCCGCATCCTCGGTCGTCCAGAGAGACGCGACCCAATTCGGTCAGGGGATGACCGGACCCCTGTACCGGCAAGCGCCCTCTACGCTTCATCCATGGCGCTGAAACGAGTGATCCCGTGTCTCGACGTGAACGCGGGGCGAGTGGTGAAGGGCACCAACTTCGTGGGGCTGAAAGACGCCGGCGATCCGGTCGAGCTTGCTGAGCGGTATGACGCCGAGGGGGCCGACGAGCTCGTCTTCCTCGACATCACCGCCTCGCACGAACAGCGCGAGACGATCGTCGAGCTCGCCCGCCGCACCGCCGACAACGTCTTCATCCCGTTCACGATCGGCGGCGGCATCCGCTCGGTGCAGGACGCGCAGGCGGTGCTGGACGCCGGCGCCGACAAGGTCTCGGTCAACTCGGCGGCGCTGGCGCGGCCGGAGCTGCTGGGCGAGCTGGCGGACCAGTTCGGCGCCCAGTGCGTGGTGATCGCGATCGATGCCAAGCGCGAGGAGGACGGCTGGGGCGTCTACGTCAACGGCGGTCGCAAGCGGGTCGAGGATCGCGACGCCGTCGGCTGGGCCGAAGAGGCGGTCGAGCGCGGGGCCGGGGAGGTGTTGTTGACGAGCATGGATCGCGACGGCACCAACGACGGCTACGACCTCGAGCTGACCCGGGCGGTTGCCGAGGCGGTGAGCGTGCCCGTGATCGCTTCCGGCGGCGCCGGCGAGCTCTCCCACCTCAGCGAGGCGATCGCCGAGGGCGGCGCCGATGCCGTCCTCTGTGCCTCGATCTTCCACTACGGCCATTACCGCGTCCGCGAGGCGAAGGAGCGGATGGCAGCGGACGGGATCTCCGTACGGCTCTGAGCACCGGGACGGTCATCCGCGCGATCGGGCATCGTAGGGCGCCTATGGAGGATCTGGCCGCAGCGCTGAGGCGCGCCCATCCAGAGCTGGAGGCAGTGCAGAGGGAGGCGAAGGAGCCCGTCTACCTGGTCGGCGGGGCGGTTCGCGACCTGCTGCTCGGGCGCGCGAAGGCTGATGTCGACCTGGTCGTCGTCGGCGACGCGGCCGCGCTGGCAAGGCGGCTCGGCGGCGCCGAAGTCGAGCACGAGCGCTTCGGCACGGTCAAGGTCGAGGTGGAGGGCCACGAGATGGACATCGCCTCCGCCCGCACCGAGACCTATCCCCAGCCCGGCGCCCTGCCGGTCGTCGCCCCTGCGGGGAGCATCGAGGTCGACCTCGATCGCCGCGACTTCACGGTCAACGCGATGGCGGTCCCGCTCGCCGGTGAGCCGCGGCTGATCGATCCCCACGGAGGCGAGGGAGACCTCAAGCGGGGCCTGCTGCGCGTCCTCCACCCGCGTTCGTTCAAGGACGATCCGACCAGGGCGATCCGCGCCGCCCGTTATGCCGCCCGCTTCGGCTTCTCCCTCGAGGCCGAGACCGATCGCCTCCTGCGCCGCGCCGACCTGGCAGCCGTCTCCGCCGATCGGCGCCGGGCCGAGCTGGAGCGGCTCGCCGCCGAACCGACGGGGCGCGTCGCCTTCGGCCTGCTCGCCGGCTGGGGCCTGATCGACCTGCGCACCGGCGGCTTGGAGTTGGTTGCAGCCGTCGAGGACGTGCTGAAGGACCCGCACTGGGCGGAGCTGGTGCCGCGGGAGCAGGCACTGGTCGCGGCGGCGCTGGGGCCGGAGGGAGCCGAGCGGGTGCTGGCTTCGATGTGGCCGCCAAAGCCGGGGGAAGGGGTGGAGGTGGCGGAGCGACGAGATCCGGTCGAGCTGATCCTCGCCCGGGCGATGGGGGCCGATTGGCTCGACCGCTACCTGACCGTCTGGAGCAAGATCGAGCTCGAGATCGACGGCAACGACCTGATCAAAGCCGGAGTTCCCCAGGGGGAGGCGATCGGGCGCGGCTTGAGAGCGGCGCGTCAGAAGCGCCTGGAAGGGGAAATCGTCAATCGCGATCACGAGCTTGCCGTCGCCCTGGAGGCGGCGCGGACGGAGTAGCCGATGGAGTGGCGCGAACGCAACGGCGTCAGGTGGCTGGAGGCGGATGTGGGCGGCGCAACGGCGGCCTTCTCAACCCGCCTGGGCGGCGTCAGCGAGGCACCCTTCGATCGCCTCAACCTCGGGCTGTTGACCGACGACGCCGAAGAGGCGGTGGTGGAGAACCGGCAGCGCCTTGCCGCCGCGCTCGGCTTCGACCTCGACCAGATCGTCTTCGCCCGCCAGGTCCACGGCACGCGCTTGCTCGATCACCGAGTGGAGAGCCCGGAGGGGCTGATGGAAGCCGACGGTCACCTCGTCTCTCAGCCGGGCATGGCGCCGCTCGTCTTCGTCGCCGACTGCCTGCCGGTCGCCCTCAGCGGGCCCGGTGGGGTGGCGATGGTCCACGCCGGCTGGCGCGGCCTGGCGGGAGGGATCCTGGCGACGGCTGCGGAGGCGGTGGAAGCGGATGCGGCGGCGATCGGCCCCGGGGTCGGGCCTTGCTGCTACGAGGTGGGGGAGGAGGTGCTCGCGGCCTTCGCCGGCCTTGGCGAAGGTGTGGCGAGAGGGCGAATGCTCGACCTGCCGGAGGCGGCGCGGCGCTCGCTCGCAATGGCGGGGGTTGAGCAGGTCGAGGCCGCCGGCCTCTGTACGAGCTGCGAGGAAGAGCTGTTCTTCTCCCACCGCCGGGACGAGGGACGCACCGGCCGCCAGGCGGGGATCGCATGGCTGAACTGATCCACGACATCGATGCCGCCAAGGTCGCGGCGAACCTCGCGGAGACGAGGGCGGTCGCCGGCGAGGACGTCGAGATCCTCGTCGCGACCAAGTACGTGCCGCTCGAGGAGATGGGCAAGCTTGCCGAGGCGGGGGTGATGCTGGTGGGGGAGAACCGCCAGCAGGACCTCGCCGCCAAGCGTGAGCGCTGGGGCGACGCTTTCGATTGGGACTTCATCGGCAACCTGCAGAGCCGCAAGGTGAAGCAGGTGCTGCCGCTGTGCCGGCTGATCCACTCGGTCGCGACGGATTCGGTACTCGCCCAGCTGGAGAAGCACGCCGGCCCCGAGGCCGAGGTGCTGGTCGAGGTCAACGTCTCCGGCGAGGAGGGGAAGGGCGGGGTCGATCCGCTGGAGCTCCCCGCCTTCATCGCGCGCTGCCCGGTCGAGGTGGCGGGGCTGATGACGATGCCGCCGTTCAGCCCCGATCCGGAGCACTCGCGGCCCTACTTCGCCCGCCTGGCGGAGCTTGCCGCGGCCAACGGCCTCCGGCGGCTTTCGATGGGGACTTCTCAGGACTGGCGGGTGGCAATTGAGGAGGGGGCGACGATCGTGCGGCTTGGGCATGCCCTTTTCGTGTGATTTCGCTCGAAATCTGGGAATAATGCGTAAAGGAGTCGGCCGCTAGAGGCCGAAACACGCGGGACAGATGGCCCTAAAAGACACTTGGCATAGAGCGCTGGTCTACTTCGGACTGGCTGAGGACCACGACTACGGTCCCGAATACGAGGAAGACTTCGAGCCCGAGACGGGGACCGAAGAGGCCTACGACAATCGCCGCGAACGCGGCGAGGGAAGCTCCTCCTCGGTGCGGCGCCTGCCGACCTCTCGTCGCCCCCGGCGCGACGAGATCGACGACATCTTCGCCGAGGACGAGCCGATTGCCGCCAGCCGCACCCGCACCCTTCGCCCCGTCGACGGCGGTGGCAACGGCGGTGACATCCAGGTCCACCTGGTCATCCCCCGCAACTTCAACGACGCCCAGCAGGTCGCCGACCAGTTCAAACGGTCGGTGCCGGTGATCCTCAACCTGCAGACCGCCGACCACGAGCTTTCGAAGCGGATGATCGACTTCTGCTCCGGGCTCACCTACGCCCTTGATGGTGGGATGCAGCGGATTGCCGAGAAGATGTTCCTGCTGACGCCCCGCAACGTCGATGTCTCCGCCGAGGAAAAGGCGAGGCTGATCGACAAGGGCTTCTTCAACCAGTCGTAGCGTTGGGGCCCGTTAGGAGGCGCCTGCGCTGGATGCTCGGCACCTCCTAACGGGCCTACTCGTAGGTCTGGATAGGCTCCCGCTCATGATCGTTGGCTTTGTGGGGTCCGGGAACATGGCGGCGGCCATAGCGCGTGGTTGGAGCGGTGAGTTCGAGCGGATGTTGTTCTCCGACAGCGGCTCTGGCCGCGCCAGGGCGCTGGCTGAGGAGCTTGGGGGAGAGGTTGCCTCCAACGGGGAGATCGCTCGGCGGGCGGATCTTGTCGTGCTGGCGGTTAAGCCGGGGATGCTGGATGACGTCGCGCCGGAGCTGGGGGAGGCTCGGGAGGTCGTCTCTGTCCTTGCTGTCGTGCCGTTAGAGCGGCTGCAAGCGGCTTTCCCGGGCGCCGAACACGTCTTGCGGGTGATGCCGAACGTGGGGGTGGAAGTGCGGCAGGGGGTTCTCTGCGTGGCGGGCTCCGCGAGCGATGAGGCTCGGGGCAAGCTCGAGCTGCTCGGGCACGTGGTCGAGATCCCCGATGAGGACTTCGACGAGGCGACGGCGATCATGGGTTGCGCCCCTGCTTACGTGGCGCTGGCGGTGGAGGCGCTTGCCGACGCCGGCGCGGAGGCCGGGCTGGACGCGGAGCTCGCTCGTGAGCTGGTGGTGGAGACCACGGCCGGCACCGCGGAGCTGCTGCGCAAGCAGCACCCCGCCGGCGTGCGCAGGGCCGTTACCTCGCCGGGTGGCAGCACCGAAGCCGGCCTGGAAGCGCTCGATCGCGAAGGGGCAGCAGCCGCTTTTAAGGCCGCCGTCGAGGCATCTTTGAAGAGGATGGGGAAGTGATCCCGCTGGCGATCAACCGCGGCGACGTCGCCGACTACGTCAGCGCCCTCTTCCTCGTCTACGTGATCCTGATCTTCGCCCGGATCGTCATCTCCTTTGTGCCGCGGATGCCCTACCGGCCGTGGCTGCGCTCGGTGCTCGACTTCGTCACCGACACCACCGACCCCTACCTCAACTTCTTCCGCCGCTTCCTGCCCCCGATCGGCGGTGGCGGGTTCGCGCTCGACCTCAGTCCGATGATCGGCCTGATCGTCCTCTTCATCGCCCGGGCACTCGTCGTCGGCCTGATCGAAGGGTGACCGCCGCCTCGCGCGCCTGGGCGCTCGCCGGCGCCCTCTGCGGTCTCGTCTTCGCTGCCGACCAAGCGGCAAAGGCAGCGGTGGAGGCGAACCTGGTCCTAGGGGAGAAGGTCGCGGTGCTCGGGCCGCTGGAGCTGACGCTCACTCATAATCGGGGCATCGCCTTCGGGTTGGCCGGGGGCGGGGGCGTGGCGCTGATCCTTCTCGCCGCCGTCGCCCTGGCCGTAATCGCCTACCTCTTCGCCGCCAACGCCACCAAACCGGGAATGTGGATCGCGATAGGACTGCTCACCGGCGGCGCCCTCGGCAACCTCGTCGACCGGGTCCGCGCCGACGCGGTCACCGATTACATCGACGTCGCCTCCTGGCCGGCCTTCAACCTCGCCGACGTCGCGATCAGCGGCGGCGTGGTGCTGTTGCTCCTGCTCTATCTCCGCGACGCCGAGCCCAAGGCCGACGATGGCTGAGGAGCTGCGGATCATCCACCGCGACGAGTTCCTCGCGGTGATCGAGAAGCCTCCAGGGCTCGTTGTCCATCCGGCCCCCTCGCACACCGGCCCGACCCTCGTCGACCAGCTGGCTGAGCTCCTGGGGGGAGGCGCCGATCCCGAGCGGCCGGGGATCGTCCACCGTCTCGACAAGGACACCAGCGGCCTCCTGGTGGTCGCCCGCGACGACGAGACCCACGCAGCGCTGCAGCAGTTGGTGCGCGAAAGGGAGGTCGAGCGGGTCTATCTGGCGCTTGCCGGCGGCCGTCTCGCCTCCCGAACCGGCATGATCGACGCGCCGATCGGCCGCTCTGCCCGGCAGCGGCACCGGATGGCGGTCTCAGGCGCGGCCTCGCGCCAGGCCCGCACCCACTTCACGGTGCTGGAGCTGCTGCCGCGCGAGACCTACCTGAAGGCACGGCTGGAGACCGGGCGCACCCATCAGATCCGGGCCCACTTCGCCGCGATCGGACACCCTCTCACCGGCGACCCAACCTACGGTGGCGCTGCGCGCTACGGCCTGCGGCGCCAGTTCCTCCATGCTCATCGCCTCGCCTTCAGGCACCCGCGAACGGGGGAGCAGCTCGACTTCAGCGCGCCGCTTCCCGACGATCTGGAGGCGGCGCTGGAGGCGGCCCACGCCCAGTAACCCGCCCTGGGGCGCACCGCTCTACAATCGGCGCTGCAAATTCCAACCCCCGCTCGGAACAGCGAACCGGATCCTGCCTGGCGATCGACCGGGTCCCGGCAAGCGGAGCGGGGCCTCACAACTCCAAGGAGAATCAATTGGCACAGGCAGAACTCAAAGAGCTGCTCGAGGCCGGAGTCCACTTCGGCCACCAGACGCGCCGCTGGAACCCCAACATGCGCCGTTTCATCTTCGGCGAGATGGACGGGATCCACATCATCGACCTGCTGCAGACCGAGGCGCTGCTGGAGAACGCGCGCCGTTTCGCCGGTGAGCTCGCCAGCGGCGGCGGCACGGTGCTCTTCGTAGGCACCAAGAAGCAGGCCCGCGACACGGTCCAGGAATGGGCCGACCGCTGCAAGATGCCCTACGTCAACAAGCGTTGGCTGGGCGGGCTGCTGACCAACTTCAACACGATGTCGGGCCGGATCGCCCGCCTCCACGAGCTCTCAGGCTGGAAAGAGGAGGGCAAACTCGACCTCCTGCCGACCAAGGAGCGGATGGGGATGGAGGCCGAACTCGCCAAGCTCGAGTTCAACCTCGGCGGCGTCCGCGACATGGAGCGTCTGCCCGACGCCGTCTTCGTCGCCGATCTCAAAACCGAGGAGATCGCCGTCAACGAGGCGGCCCGCCTGCGGATCCCGATCATCGGCCTGGTCGACACCAACTGCGACCCGACGCCGGTCGATTACGTGATCCCCGGCAACGACGACGCGATTCGCTCCTGCCAGCTGATCATCGGCACGATCGGCGGTGCCATCGAGGAGGGCTCCTCCGCCTGGCGCGTGCAGGAGGAAAAGCGGCTCGCCGAAGAGATGGAACGGCGCAAACGCGAGGAGGAAGAGCGGAAGAAGCGCGAGGAGGAAGAGAAAGCGCGCAAGGAAGCCGAGGAGGCCAAGCAGCACGAAGAAGAGACTGCGCGGAAACAGAAAGAGAAAGCTGAAGCTGAGGCCAAAGCTGCTCAGGCTCAGGCCGCTCCGGCTGCCCCCGACAAGGGACAAGGCGCTGAGGGCGCGGGTCCTGTCTCCGATACGTCCCCCGCGCCTACCGGCGCGGGTCCCGCATCGTCGCCACCCGCGCCAGAGGCGTCTAAAGAGGCGGAGGCTCCGGCCGCTGAGGAGGCAGCTCCGGCGGAGGAGAAACCCGCTCCTACCGTTGCTGGGGAGCAGCCCGCTGCCGAGGATGCCCAGCCGTCTGAGGAGCAGCCGCCTGCTCCTCCGGCGGAGAGTGCGGAGGCTGCTGAGTCCGCCGAGGGTGAGAAAGCTGAGAGCGAGGGAGAGTCGAAATGAGCATTACTGCTGCCGATGTCAAGGCGCTCCGGGATCGGACCGGGGCGGCGATGATGGACGCCAAATCGGCGTTGGTCGAGGCCGACGGCGACGTCGAGCGCGCGGTCGAGCTGCTGCGGGTGAAGGGTCAGGCCTCGGCCGCCAAGCGCGAAGGTCGCGGCACCAACGAGGGCGTCATCTCTTCCTACATCCACGCCAACGACAAGGTCGGGGCGATGGTCGAAGTCCAGTGCGAGACCGACTTCGTCGCCCGCAACGAGGACTTCAAGGTCTTTGCCTACCAGGTCGCCCTGCACGCGGCCGCGACCGCGCCGCAGTACGTCTCCACCGAGGAGATCCCCGAGGAGGAGCGCGAGGCCGAAAAGAAGGTCTTCGAAGAGAAGGCGCGCGAAGAAGGCAAGCCCGACAACGTGGTCGAGAAAATCGTCCAGGGGCAGCTCGACAAGTGGGCCAGCGAAGTGGCGCTGCTCGACCAGACCCACGTCAACACCGAGAAGCACGAGTCGAAGACGATCGAGGAGCTGCGTCAGGAGATGGCGGCGAAAACGGGCGAGAACATCCAGATCGGCCGCCTCGCCTACTTCCGCGTCGGCGAATAAAGTCGTCGCAGTGACCGACTCCTCCCCCGAGCCGCGCTTCGGGCGCATCCTGCTGAAGCTCTCCGGCGAGGCCCTGATGGGCAGCCAGGACTTCGGCACCGACGGCGCCGAGGTCGCGCGGATCGCAAAGCAGGTCTCGGCGGTCCGCGACCGCGGGGTCGAGGTGGCGATCGTGGTCGGCGCCGGCAACATCTACCGCGGCCTCGACGGGGCGGCCAGCGGGATGGACCGCGCCACCGGCGACTACATGGGGATGCTGGCGACCGTACTCAACGCGCTCACCCTGCAGGACGCGCTCGAGCGCGAGGGGCAAAACACGCGGGTGATGTCGGCGATCGAAGTGCAGGAGGTGGCCGAGCCCTACATCCGCCGCCGCGCGATGCGCCACCTGCAGAAGGACCGAATCGTGATCTTCGCCGCCGGCACCGGCAACCCGTTCTTCACCACCGACACCGCGGCGGCACTGCGAGCGCTGGAGATCCATGCCGAGGCGATCCTGATGGCGAAGAACGGGGTGGAGGGGGTCTTCGACTCCGACCCGGCGACCAACCCGGACGCGCGCTTCATCCCCTCGATCTCCCACAAGGAGGCGATCGAGCGCGGCCTGCGGGTGATGGATTCGACCGCCCTCTCGCTCTGCATGGACAACGACTTGCCGATCTACGTCTTCAACATGGGAGACGAGCAGAACATAGATAGGATCGTCTCCGGCGAGAAGGTGGGGACGCTGGTCTCCAGCAACCCCGCCGCCTGAGCCGAAAGGGGAACCGGTGGAGCTGATCGACGAACTTCTCGCAGACGCCAAAGAGCGGATGACCAAATCGGTTGAGTCCAGCCGTGGCGAGCTCGCCACCGTGCGGACCGGCCGCGCCTCGCCGCACCTGCTCGACCGGATCACGGTCGACTACTACGGCAACCCGACCCCGCTGAAGCAGCTCGCCAACGTCGCCGCCAGCGATGCGCGGTTGCTCACCGTCACCCCCTTCGACAAGGGCGCACTGGGGGCGATAGAGAAAGCGATCCAGGAGTCCGACGTCGGTCTCACCCCCAGCAACGACGGCAACCTGATCCGCCTGCAGATCCCGGAGATGACCGAGGAGCGGCGGCGGGAGATGGTCAAGGTCGTCCACGGCGTCGCCGAGGAGGGCCGGGTCGCGATCCGCAACGTGCGGCGCGACATCATGAGCGACCTGCGCGACCTGAAGAAGGAAGGCGAAGCCGGCGAGGACGACGAGCGCCGGGCGGAGGCGACGCTGCAGAAGCAGACCGACGACGCGGTCGCCGAAATCGACTCCCTTTTGAAGGGCAAGGAAGAAGAGATCCTCGAAGTCTGAGGACTTGGCGGCCGTCGCGTGACCGCGCCCAGATACGTAGCGATCATCACCGACGGCAACGGCCGCTGGGCCAAGCAGCGGGAGCTGCCTGTCGTCGAGGGGCACCAGGCCGGCGCCGACGTCGTCAAGGCACGCTTACGCGACGCCGCCGCGCTGGGGATCGAGGAGCTGACCGTCTACTCCTTCTCGACCGAGAACTGGAGCCGGCCCGACGAGGAGGTTGCGGGCCTGATGCGGATGTTCGGCCAGCGGATCGCCTCGGAAACCCCGGAGCTGAAGGCCGAAGGCGTGCGGATGCGGTTCATCGGCCGGCGCGAGGGAGTAGATCCGGCCTTGGTCGAGCAGATGGAGTGGGCCGAAGGGGAGACGGCGGGCAATGAGCGGATCACGCTCTTCGTCGCCTTCAATTACGGCGGCAGGGCGGAGATTCTCGACGCGGCGCGAAAGTACGAGGGGGGCTCCGAGGAGGAGTTCCGCCGCCACCTCTATGCGCCCGAGATGCACGACCCCGACCTTCTGATCAGGACCAGCGGCGAGCAGCGCCTCTCCAACTACCTGCTCTGGCAGTGCGCCTACTCCGAGCTCATCTTCCGCGACGAGCTCTGGCCCGACTTCGACCGGGCGGCGCTGGAGGCGTGCCTGCGCGAGTACGAGACGCGGCAGCGGCGCTTTGGGAGCCGGACGTGAAAATCGACCTCTTCGACGCCGACGAGCTGTTCGACGACGAGCCGCCGCCGCGGCGGGAGCGCCCGCCCCGAGAGCCACCCCGCCGCCGCGGCAGCGGCGAGACCGCGAAGCGGATCCTCGTCGCGCTGCCCTGGATCGTCTTCGCGATCGCGATCACGGTCGCCGGCGGGGAGGTCTTCGCGCTGGCGATGATCGCGATCGGCGTCGTCGCCCTGCGCGAGTTCACCGCGATGGCCGACCGCTACCGCCCGCTCGTCATCCCCGCCTACATCGCCGTCGCCGGGCTGATCGTCGCCGCCCACTTCGGCACCGCCTACAACGTGCTCTACGTCCTCGCCGCGACCTTCCCGCTGCTCTTCGCCTTCGCCGCCAAAGCCGGCTACCGCGACGGCGCGACCGTCTCGATCGGGGTGACGCTGCTGGGGGTGCTCTGGATCGGGATCCCGCTCGCCCACGCCGTCTTCCTCCGCGACCTGCCCGACCACGGCGCGGCGCTGCTGATCGACGTCCTCGTCGGCACCTTCGTCGCCGACACCGCCGCCTACGCCACCGGGCGGATGTTCGGCAGCCACAAGATCGCCCCCAACCTCTCCCCGAACAAGACCGTCGAGGGACTGATCGGCGGCTTCGTGATCGGCACGATGGGCTTCTGGTTCGCCGGCCTCTACCAGGACTGGCTCTCGGGGGTGGACGCTCTGATCATCGGCGCCGCCGTCGCCGCCGCGGCCCCGATCGGCGACCTCTTCGAGTCTCTCCTCAAGCGCGACCTCGGCACCAAGGACACCGGCACCCTCTTCGGCCCCCACGGCGGCCTCCTCGACCGCCTCGACGCCGTCTTCTTCACCGTCGTCGTCGGCTACTACCTCTCGGTGGCGGTCGTTTACTAAGCGGTAAGACGGCCTCCCTATCCTCTGTCAGGCATGAAGAAGGTCCTCATACTCGGCTCGACCGGGTCCATCGGAACGCAGGCGCTCGAGGTGATCGGGCGCTCTGAGGAGCTGCAGGCGGTTGGCCTGGCCGCGGGCTCCGGCTGGGAGATGGCGGTCGAGCAGGCGCGCGAGCACGGTGTGCCGGTGGTCGCCATTGCCGATGCCGAGGCGGCTGAGCGCGCTCGAGGAGCCTGGAGCGGCCGGGTCCTGGTCGGCGAGGAGGGGGTGCGGGAGCTGATCGCCTCCACCGAACCAGACCTGGTCCTCAACGCGATCGTCGGCGCTGCCGGGCTCGGATCGACGATCGTTGCCCTCAGCGAGGGGATCGACGTTGCCCTTGCCAACAAGGAGAGCCTGGTGCTCGGCGGTGAGCTGGTGATGGCGCTGGCCGAGGCGACGGGGGCGCGCCTCTTGCCGGTCGACTCCGAGCACTCGGCGCTGTTCCAGCTGATCCACGGCGAGGCGCCGGGGACCGTGACCAAGCTCGTGCTGACGGCGTCCGGCGGCCCCTTCCGCGGCCGCGACGACCTCTCCGGGGTCAGCGTCGCCGACGCGCTCGCTCACCCCACCTGGCGGATGGGGGGCAGGATCACGATCGACTCGGCGACGCTGATGAACAAGGGCTTCGAGGCGATCGAGGCCCACCACCTCTTCGCCGTCCCCTACGAGCGGATCGACGTCGTCGTCCACCCGCAGTCGCTGATCCACTCGCTGATCCACCTCAACGACGGCTCCTCGCTCGCCCACCTCGGCTATCCCGACATGAGGGTGCCGATCTCATACGCGCTGCACTATCCGGAGCGGACCGACGTCGACGTGCCGCAGCTCGACCTCGCTGCGGTCGGCTCGCTCACCTTCGAGGAGCCGGACCTGGAGACCTTCGCCTGCCTGCGTCTGGCGCTGGAGGCCGGCACGGCGGGGGGGATCGCGCCCTGCGTCCTCAATGCCGCCGACGAGGTCGCGGTCGCTGCCTTCCTCGAGGAGCGGATCCCGTTCACCGCGATACCCGCCGTGATCGAGCGGGTGCTGGAGGAGATGCCGGCGCGTCCGGTCACCCACTTCGACGACCTCTTCGCCGCCGACGCCGAGGCCCGCGAACGCAGCCAGGAGCAGGTCCGAGGGTTGATGCCCGCATGAACTGGTTCTGGGTCTTCTTCGGCTTCTGCTTGCTGATCATCCTCCACGAGGCGGGCCACTACGCCGCCGCCAAGGCGACGGGAATGCGGGTCGAGCGCTTCTTCCTCTTCTTCGGGCCGACGATCTGGTCGTTCAAACGGGGCGAGACCGAGTACGGGGTGAAAGCGATCCCGCTCGGGGGCTACGTGAAAATCACCGGGATGACCCCGGAAGAGGAGGTTCCTCCGGAGGTCGCCCACCGCTCCTACTACCGGCAGGACGTCTGGAAGCGGATCGTCGTCGTCGCCGCCGGACCGGCGGTGAACATCGTCCTCGCCTTCGCGATCCTCTTCGGCGTCTACTGGGCCATCGGCCAGGAGCAGGTCACCCAGACCGTCGGTGAAGTCAGGCAGGGCAGTCCGGCGGCGCAGCTGTTGGAGCCCGGTGACGAAATCGTTTCCGTCGACGGCAAGCGCTTTGCGGGTCTCAGCACCGAAGAGCGCCTGATCGAGTTCGGCGAGACCGTTGCCTCTCACGAATGCGAGGGCAGGCAGGTCGACGGCTGCGTCGCTGCCCAGCCGGTACGGATCGAGGTCAGGCGCGATGGCCAAATCGAGTCCTTCTCGGTGCGACCGCAGTACGACGAGGAAGCGAAACGGGCGCTCGTCGGCTTCTCCTACGGCTCGGAAAGCATCGAGATCGGCCCCGGCACCGCCGCTGAGGAAGCCGCGGACAGGATCTGGATGGTGGCCGAGGGCACCTTCCACGTCTTCACCCACCTCTTCGAAGAGGAGCAACGGGAGCAGGTGTCCGGGGTGGTGGGGATCAGCGACGTCGGCAACCAGGTGATCGACACCGGGTTGGCGAATTCCCTCCTCCTCCTGGCCTTCGTCAGCCTCTCGCTGGGCCTGATCAACCTGCTGCCGATCCTGCCGCTCGACGGCGGCCACATCTTCTGGAGCCTGGTCGAGAAGGTCCGGGGGCGGCCTGTCTCCTGGCGGGTGATGGAGAAAGCGACGATGGTCGGGATCGCCCTCGTCCTGATGCTCTTCTTCTTAGGGCTCTCCAACGACATCGGACGAATCCAGGGCGAGGGATTTGAAGTTCGCTGATTGATAGAAGTTTCTTGACAGAAGGGTTTTTCGTGTCATAGGTTGGAGGCCGTGGGTCGTGGGAGAGCCAGGGGCCGAGGTCGTCGCGCGCGGCGGCCTCCTGGCTCCGACCCGCACCGGTGGAAGAAGACCGTTGTGATCGCCGCGGCGGTGATCACGGTTCTCTCGCCGGCGGTGAAATTGGCCGTGGAAGTGGGGGAAAGCGCGCTGGGCACGCCAGCCGCCCGCGAAGAACGCGAATGCCAGCCGGTGAGGCCGCCGGCCAGGGAACCGCCGTTCTAGCGCCGTTGCAGGGACGACCGGCGCGGGAGTGCCGACCGATCCACCCGGATAGCCTGTAGGTATGGCTTCGAAACGGCAGATCTTCGTCGGCAACGTGCCGATCGGTGGCGGCGCGCCCGTCGCCGTCCAGACGATGACCAAGACCGAGACCGCCAACCTGGCGGCGACGATGGAGCAGATCCGCAAGGTCGCCGACGCGGGGGCGGACCTGGTGCGCTGCGCGGTCCCACGCGAACAGGACGCCGAGGCGCTGAAGACGATCGTGCGCGAATCGCCGATCCCGGTGATCGCCGACATCCACTTCAACCACACGCTGGCGCTGAAAGCGATCGACGCCGGCGCCCACTGCATCCGCCTCAACCCGGGCAACATCGGCGGTCGCGAGAAAGTTGCCGAGGTGGCGGTGAAGGCGAACGCGGCGGGCGTGCCGATGCGGATCGGGGTCAACTCCGGCTCGCTGCCCAAGCACCTGCACGCGCTCGAGCGCGAAGCACCGGTTGAGGCGCTGGTCGCCGCCGCGGTCGAGTTCGTCGAGCTGATGGAGGGGCTCGACTTCGAAAACTTCAAGGTCTCGATCAAGTCGACCAACGTGCCGAACACGATCGCCGCCAACCGGCTTCTCTCGGAGAAGATCCCGTATCCGCTGCACCTCGGGATCACCGAGGCGGGGACGAAATGGAGCGGCTCGCTGAAATCGGCGGTCGGCCTGGGGACGCTGCTGGCCGACGGGGTCGGCGACACGATCCGGATCAGCCTCTCGACCTTCCACGCCGAGGAGGAGGTCAAGGTCGCCTGGGAGATCCTCAAGGCGCTGCAGCTGCGCGAGCGCGGCCCGGTCCTGATCGCCTGCCCGACCTGCGGCCGCCTCCAGTTCGACATGGACTCGGTCGTGGCTGAAATCGAGCAGCGCCTCGAGGCCTACGAGGAGCCGATCGAGGTCGCCGTGCTCGGCTGCGCCGTCAACGGGATCGGCGAGGCCAGCCACGCCGACTTCGGCATCGCCGGCGCCAAGAACGAGGGCCTGATCTTCGCCGGCGGTAAACCGCTGCGCAAGGTCCCGCAGGCGAAGCTGGTGGACACCCTCTTCGAGGAGATCGACAAATCCCTCGACCGCGGCGGCCAGGTCGAGTTCGACGAGGCCGAGTCCCGTGAGGGGGCCGAGTGGGTCGCCAACATCGAGCGCGAAAACGCCGGCGACCTCACCCCCGAGAAGATCGCCCAGATGGAGCACGAAGCCTCCCAGCGCGGCGAGTCCGACAAGGTTCTCCTCGACGAGGAGGCCTCGCCAACCGCAGGCCGCCGCTTTACCCGCGCGTAAGAGCTCCGGCCCGCGGGTCCTGTCTCCGATACGTCCCCCGCGCCTACCGGCGCGGGTCCCGCATCGTCGCCACCCGCGGGAGGAACGCCTACGCCTGAGGAGCCGTCGTCTCGCTGACCCCGCTCCTCCGGCGGGTGGCGACGATATTGAGGACTCTCCCGGTAGGGAGAGCCCAATATCGGAGACAGGACCCGCCGGCCGGAGCTCCCCCCAGATAGGTTTGGGGCCGAGGTGACCTGAACTTGGCCCGTAGCCCGAAGAACAAAGGTGTCTCTCCCTCCAGGCAGGAGGACTTTCCGGCCTGGTTTCAGGCCGTGGTGCGGGAGGGGGAGGTGGCGGAACTTGCGCATGTGCGCGGGTGCATGGTGATCCGGCCGTGGGGCTATGCGATCTGGGAGCTGATGCAGGCCGAGCTCGACCGCCAGATCAAGAAGAGCGGCGCCAGCAACGCTTATTTCCCCCTCTTCATCCCGCTCAGCTACTTCGAGGAGGAGGCTGAGCACGTCGAGGGCTTCGCCAAGGAGATGGCGGTGGTGACCCACCACCGGCTGGAAGAGGACCCCGCCGACCCGGGCAAGCTGAAGCCCGGGGGAGAGCTGACCGAGCCGCTGATCGTGCGGCCGACCTCGGAGACGATCATCGGCAAATCCTTCGCCAAATGGATCAACTCCTACCGCGACCTGCCGCTGATGGTGAACCAGTGGGCGAACGTCGTTCGCTGGGAGATGCGGCCGCGGGTGCTGCTGCGGACGACCGAGTTCCTCTGGCAGGAGGGGCACACCGCCTTCGCCAGCGAGGAGGAGGCGCGGGACAACACGACGGAGATGCTCGAGGTCTACCGTCGCTTTGCCGACGAGTTCCTGGCGATGCCGGTCCTCACCGGTGAGAAGCCCGAGGAAGAGCGCTTCCCGGGGGCCGTGATGACCCTCTCGATCGAGGCGATGATGCAGGACGGCAAGGCCCTGCAGGCCGGGACCTCGCACTACCTGGGTCAGAGCTTCGCGGAGGCCGCCGAGATCAACTTCCTCAACCGCGAGGGCGAGCGGGAGCTCGTCCACACGGCTTCCTGGGGCGTCTCCACGCGCCTCCTCGGCGCCCTGATCATGAGCCACAGCGACGACGTCGGCCTGCGCCTGCCACCGACGGTGGCGCCGCGCCAGGTCGTGATCGTGCCGATCCCGCGCGGCGACGACGGGGCGGCGGTGCTGGAGGCGGCCGAGACCCTGGCGCGCGAGATCGGCGAGCTCTCGTTCCAGGGGGCCGAGGTGCGGGCGATGGCCGACCTGCGCGACCGCGAACCGCCCGACAAGCGCTGGGAGTGGACGCGCAAAGGCGTGCCGCTCGTCCTAGAACTCGGGCCGCGAGACCTGAAGGAGGGCGTGGTCGCGCTGCGGCGCCGGGACGCCGGCGACGCGAAGCCCGAGTCGCTGGAGCGCTCCCGGGTCGCGACCGCGATCCCCGAGCTGCTGGCCGAGATCCAGGGCTCCTACCACCGCGCCGCCGTCGAGCGGCTCGCCTCCCGCACCCGCGAGGACATCGCCGATCTCGATGGGTTCCGCGAGTGGTTCGACACCGACCCCTCCGACGCCGACGCCGGCGGCTTCGTGCGGGCACCCTGGAGCGAAGCCCCCGAGTCGGCGGAGCTGCTCGAGGACCTGAAGGTAACCGTGCGCTGCCTGCCTTTCGACCAGGACCTCGCGCCGGGTGCCACCTGCGTTCTGACCGGCAAGCCGGCGGTTACCGAAGCGATCTTCGCGAAGGCCTACTGAGGATGAGCGGCACCGACCCTTTCGGTCGAGGTCGCGTCCGCCGGCTGTTCGGGCTCGACCGCAGCGCGCCGCCGCCGCGCCAGACCCGCGCTGGGGAGCCGCTCAATCCCTGGACGATTCCCAACCTGGTCGGCTACGTCCGCCTGGCGGCGTTGCCGCTCTTCCTCGTCCTCGCCTACGGCACCGAGGACGGGACCTCGGTCGCATCGGCGATGGTCTTCTGGGCGATCGCCGCCGGCGACTACCTCGACGGCATCCTCGCCCGCATCACCGGCCAGTACAGCCGCATGGGGGCGCTGCTCGACCCGCTCGTCGATCGGCTGACGATCCTCGCCGGCGCAGTCGTCTGCTGGAGCTTCGAGCTGCTGCCGCGCTGGCTGCTGCTCTTGCTCGCCCTGCGCGAGCTGGCGATGCTCGTCCTCGCCCAGTACGGGCTCCGCCACGGCGTCGACATCGAGGTCAACTGGCCCGGCAGGATCTCCGTCTTCCCGATCATGGGCGGAATCTGGCTCGCCCTCCTGGCGCCCGGATGGGTTGCCACCGCGCTCGTGATCTGGGGCCTGGTGATGGCGGTCATCGCCACCGTCCTCTACGCCCGCAGCGGAATGCAGGCGGTTCGCGCCGCCAAGGCCGCAAGCTGACGCCCAGGTTGAGCTAAACCTTCAACCTACGGTTGAACCTTCTACAAAGGGGGAGCTATGATCGGCTCCCGCGCAAACCCCGAAGGCCTCGCCTCGACCAGTTAGGAGCACGATGGAGGACACCTTTCCCGATCTTGGCTCCCTCAGCGACAAGGAGCTGAAGGACATGATCGACAACCTGACGGCCGAGGAGAACGAGATCTCCTACAAGCGGCGCGTCCTACACGGAAAAATCGACATTCTGCGCGCCGAGCTGGTCAACCGCCTGCGCCATAAACGGGAGGCCGGCGAGTCG
The DNA here is from genome assembly GCA_035474955.1 of Solirubrobacterales bacterium. Lineage (GTDB taxonomy): Bacteria > Actinomycetota > Thermoleophilia > Solirubrobacterales > 70-9 > VAYN01. The sequence goes on along the minus strand of DATIMV010000026.1, from coordinate 5,782 downwards.
CTGATCTCCGGCGACGACGTCGAGCAGCTGACCCAGATCCTCGCCGGGGAGAAGCAGTCGCCGACGGAGGACGAGCCCGCCGCCTGAGCGGGAGGCGTCATGACCGTCCACTGTCCTGAGTGCGGGTTCGCGAACCCCGAGGGGGCGAACTACTGCCAGAAGTGCGGTGCCTACCTCGGTGGGCCGAAAGAGGGCGGCGACGACCCGACGACGATGACCTACCGGGTCGACGAGACCGGCGAGATGACGCCGGTCGACATCGACGAGGTGGTCTCCGAGAGCGGCGCGGCGCTGGTGATCCGCTCCGGCGGCGGGCGCGCGGGGGAGAGCTTCAGCGTCTCCGAGGAGCGGGTCAGCATCGGCCGCAGCCCCGACGCCGGCGTCTTCCTCGACGACGTCACCGTCTCCCGCAACCACGCGCTGCTGGTGCGGCGCCGCGACGGCCTCTACATCGACGACCTCGGCTCACTCAACGGCACCTACGTCAACCGCCGCCGGATCGAGTCCCACCGGCTTGCCGACGGCGACGAGATCCAGGTCGGCAAGTACAAGCTTTCCTATCTGGAGCGTTAGGTGGTGCCGATGTCCGTGTCCGAACAGCCCGGTCGCACCTCCTCCGAGTCGCCCAGCCGGCCGCGCAAGGCGCTGACGATCGGCGCCGTCTGCAAAATCCTGCAGAGCGAATTCGACGACGTCTCGATCTCGAAGATCCGCTACCTGGAGGATCAGAAGCTGCTCAACCCGCGGCGCACCTCGGGCGGCTACCGCCTCTACAGCCAGTCCGACGTCGAACGGCTGCGGACGATCCTGCGCCTGCAGCGCGACGAGTTCCTGCCGCTGCGGGTGATCCGCCAGGAGCTCGCCGCCGGCGGCGATCTGGTGCTCGGCGACGGCGAGCGCAAGCCGGCCAGCGGCGGGGTCCGCCGCGCGATCCTCGTCGACACCTCGCGCGCCTACCTGGCGCTCGAGGAGATCGTCGAGGAGACCGGCGCCCGCGAGGAGCTGATCCGCGAGCTCGAGAACTACGGGATCGTGCAACCGGAGAAACGCGAGGGCAAGATCGTCTACGACGAGACCGATCGCGAGATCGTCCGCTCCGCCAACGAGCTCTCGCGGGTCGGCGTCGGCGCCCGCAACCTGCGCGTCTTCCGCTCCTCCGCCGATCGCGAGGCGAACCTGCTGGAAGCGGTGCTGGGCCCCTCGTTGCGCTCGCGCAACCCCGAGCGCCGCAAGGAGGCGCTGGAAAGCCTCGAAAGCCTGGCCGCGACGGTCAGCCACCTCAAGCACCTGCTGCTGGTCCGGGACCTGCGCCGGCTGGCCGGCGAATAACCCGCTTCCGTGGCCCGGGTGACCCGTACGCGCACCGTCGAGGCGCCGCCGCGAGAGGTCTGGAAGCTCGTCTCCGACCCCTACAGCCTGCCCCGCTGGTGGCCGCGGACGACGCGGGTCGAGAACGTCGACGCCAAGGGCGGCCGCCGGGCGCGCTGGACCAAGGTCCTGGCGACGGCCGAGGGGCGGGGGGTGCGGGCCGACTTCCGCTGCGTCAGCGCGGCCGAGGCCGAGCGCTACGTCTGGGAGCAGGAGCTGGCGGGGACGCCCTTCGAGAAGCACCTGAAGGCGTTGCAGGTGGAGATCCGAATGCGTGAGCAGGAGGGCGGCACCGAGGTCAGCCTCAGCGAGGAGCAGTCGCTGAAGGGGATGTCGAAGCTCGGCTCGCCGCTGATGCGCAAGGCGCGCGGCGACGTGCTGGACGAAGCGCTGGACGGGATCGAGAGGGCGCTGGCGTGAACCCGCAGCGGGACGCGAAGTGGTGGGGGTGGGGGGACCCCTCGATCGAGCCCTCGCTCGACGACGCGGCGCTCGGCGTGTTGCGGGAGCGGATCGGGGAGCTGGAGCCCTGGCCGCTGGCGCGGACGCTGGAGGGATTTGAGCTGCCGGCGGCGGAGGCGCTGCCGCGGGCGCTCGTCGACGCGGTGGGCGAGGAGAACGTCTTCAGCTCTGACGAGGACCGGCTGCGCCACGCGACCGGGCGCGGCTACGCCGACCTGGCGCGGCTGCGGAGCGGGTCGCTGGAGGCGGCTCCGGACGCGGTGGCGATGCCGCGAAGCGCTGCGGCGCTGCGACGCGTGCTCGAGGTCTGTGCCTCCGAGGGCGTCGCGGTTGTTCCCTTCGGCGGTGGCACCAGCGTCGTCGGCGGGGTCGAGCCGCTGCGCGGCGGTCACGGCCGCCTGATCAGCCTCGACCTGGGAGCCCTGCGCGACGTCGTCGTCGACGAACGCTCGCTGACCGCGCGCCTCGGCGCCGGGCTGCGCGGCCCCGAGGCCGAGACGGCGCTGGGGCGTTTCGGGCTCACGCTCGGCCACTTCCCGCAGTCGTTCGAGTACGCGACGATCGGCGGTTTTGCGGCGACCCGCTCGGCCGGTCAGGCTTCGAGCGGCTACGGCCGCTTCGACGCCCTGGTCAGCTCGGTGCGCCTGCTGGCGCCGGCCGGCGAGCTTTCCACCCTGGAGACCCCGCACACGGCGGCGGGCCCGGCGCTGCGCGAGCTCGTGGTCGGCTCGGAGGGGGTGCTGGGGGTGATCCCGGAGGTGACCGTGCGGGTGCGACCGGCCCCCAGCGTGCGCCGCTACGAGGCCTGGATGGCCGAGAGCTTCGAGGCGGGATCGGAGATCGTCCGCTCCCTGGCGCAGGGGCCGGGGCTGCCGCAGATCATCCGCGTCTCCGATGAGGAGGAGACCGAGGGGACGCTGGCGCTGAACGGGCCGCGCGGGCTCAGCGGCCGCCTCTTCAGCGGCTACCTCGGCGCTCGCCGCCGGCGCGGCGGCGCCCTGATGATCGTCGGCTATGAGGGGGACGAGGAGTCGGCGGCGCGAACCCGGGCGCTCAGCGTCCGCGCGCTGCGGGACGGAGGTGCCGCTTACCTCGGGCAGGCAGCTGGGAGCGCCTGGGAGCACGGCCGCTATCAGGGCCCCTACCTACGCGACACGTTGATGGAGATGGGGGCGATGGTCGAGACTCTCGAGACCTCCCACACCTGGAGCCGCTTCGGCGAGCTGCATGAGGGGGTGGGGGAGGCGATCCGCGGCGCGCTTGGGGCGCAGGGAACGCCGGGCCTGGTGTTCTGCCACCTCTCGCACGCCTACGCCGACGGCGCCTCGCTCTACTTCACCTTCATCTCCCGCGCCCGCCGCGGCGCCGAGCTGGAGCAGTGGGCGGCGGTCAAGCGCGCCGCCTGCGAGGCGATCGTCGCCCACGGCGGCACGATCACCCACCATCACGCGGTGGGCCGCGACCACGCCCCCTACATGGAGGCGGAGGTGGGGCAGGCGGGCCTTGAGGTGCTGCGAGCGGTCAAGGAGCAGCTCGACCCGGCGGGCATCATGAACCCGGGCAAGCTGCTGCCCTAGCTTCCCACTTGAATACGCTTGCGCGGTGGTGGAGCCCGTTGATCGACTTCGTGTTTTCATCGCCTCCCCCGGCGACACCGAAGAGGAGCGGAACCGCCTGGACTCCGTGATCGACGAGATCAACCGGGGAATCGCAGGAGATCGAGGTCTCGTCCTGGAGCTGGTGCGCTGGGAGACTCACGTGCGTCCCGGCATGGGCAGTGATGCCCAAGAGATCATCAACCGACAACTTCCGGACGTCGACATTGTGGTCGGCATTTTTTGGAAGCGCCTGGGAACGCCCACGCCTCGGGCCGAATCCGGAACCGCCGAGGAGATAGAAGCGGCAATCGAGAGATGGCGCGAGCGGGGCGGCATCGAGATCCTTACCTACTTCAACCAAAGTCCTTACACGCTCGACGGCTCCGAGCTGAGCCAGTTGGAGCGACTGTTCGCCTTCCGGGAGAAGCTCAAGGAGCAGGGAATCCTGTTCTGGACTTATGACGGTGTCCCCGACTTCGAAGCAAAAGTCCGGCAGCACCTGACCGCTGCTGTGCGAGATTGGCCAGCCTCGGCACCCCGACGCACTGATCGGCTAAGGGCAGACGCTCGTTCGAAGCGGCCGGGGACTACCTCTTCCAACGCGCTGCAGGCGGAGGTGGATGTCACTCGAATGGGCGATGTGCAGACTCTCGCATCGCAGCTCCGAGCGGAGCTGCTGGAGCAGGGCTTCGGCAGTCCGGCAACTGCTCGTGCGGTAACCGTGTTGCTGGAGCTGCTGGCAAACGTTCGCGACCACTCGCGGTCGACGTCTGCTTCTGTGGAGGTCGAGGTGCGTACCGGCTCGATCTTCTGCGCCGTCATCGAGGTCACCCATCCAGGATCGGAGTTCGATCTCGAAGGAGTGATCCGAAAAGGCTGGGAGGACTACCAGCACGGAGACCGAGAGCACGGGCTGGTGAAGGCCGCTCGCCTGGCCAGCCATCTTCGGCTCACGACCGAGGGCCGATCCGCGGGAGTGGTGGGCATCGAGTGCTTCGTCTACGACTCTCCTGCTCTCGGCTCCGGGGTTTTGGACGATGTCGACGCGATCACCCCGGTCTATTTGGAATTCGACCTGCCCAAACGCTGGCGATTCGGCCAGGAGATCTACGGCGACAGGGAGCTGGAGGCGCTCCTCCAATTTGCCCTCACGAGACCGGCCCCCAGGCTGTTGGACCTGTGCCTCGGCGGGTTGCAGGTACCGGCCGACGGCTACCTGGCCGTCGAGTTCGTAGGGGACGTGCTGCCCAGCGAAATCGGCCCTCGGCCGATAGTGGGCTCGGTGGCCGAGATCTATCCTTGGCCACGTTCGAAGCACGTCACTGAAGCCGCCCTGGAGGTCCACTTCAACGAGTGCTTCGACGCGCAGCGGGTGGTGATGCACGCCTACAAAACCGGTTCGATCCCGACCGGCCTCTTGCAGGAGTGGGCCGGTCTCTGGGGGGTTCCGTTCTTCGCGAACCCGGAGGAGCTGAAAGACTTTGTGGACCGCCTGCCCAGGGCGAGCTCCTGAATTCTCGCCGTCTCTCGCTAGGCGCTATTTGCCTTCTTCTTCGATCCGTTTGGCGGCGCCGACGATCGGGCCCCTGACGCTGCCGCGGAGCACTTCGGTGCCGGTGTACTGCGGCGCGTCTTTCTCGTCGGTCGCTTTCGCCAGCGAGGCTTTCAGCTGCGATTCGTCGGTCCTGGTGATCGCGATCTGGCCGAAGGTTTCGTTGGCGAGGTAGGCGAGGATTTCGACCGGGACTTCGACCTGGGCGCTGATCACCCCGTCTTTCTCGACTTTGGTGGTGGCGAGCGGCAGCATTTTCTCCGGCGAGGCGGCGAGCCAGATCGTGTAGCCGCAGCCGCCGCCCGGGGGCAGCCCTTCGGCGGCGATCTGCAGCGCCAGGCTGTTTTTCACCCGCCCGAAGATCGCCAGGCCGCGAGCCTGGCTCCCGTCCACCGGGTTGAGCACCGCCCGCGTCGTTTCTTTCCCCGCTTTGCCGCTTTGGATCGCGGCCGCCACCAGCGCTTCGATGTTTTTCCCGCTCGGATCGGGAGCTTTGGCCGTGGTCTCGCAGCTGCTGGCCGAGGCGGTCGAGCCGTCGTCGCCCGAGTCCGAATCGTCGCCGCTGCCGGCGAAGATGAAGACCAGGAAGAGAACGACGATCGCAACCCCCGCCAAGATCGCCCAAAGCCCCCGCCCCTCCAACACCTTCAACCGATGAGCATCCTCTTTCAAAGAATGATGTTTCCGCTCCCGTTTGGGTTTGGGAACCGATTTCGGCTTTGCTTGCGGAGTCGGTGACGAGTGCACCACCTCAGGCGCCGGCTCCTGCGGCTCCTGCGGCGCGGTCGGCGGTGGGGGCTCT
>DATIMV010000025.1:0-4924 GCA_035474955.1 Solirubrobacterales bacterium | reverse complement strand
TGGTTTCGAGGGCGTAAAAGCACCGCGCTAAGTGCCGCCGCGGTGCTCCCCGAAAATGGGCTAAGCGCCGCCGCGGTGCTCCCCGAGCATGGGAAAGGCCCCACGAGGGGGCCTTTCCGTTAGCGGGCCTGTAAGCCGGATCCTGTCGTGAGCGGCCATCTATCTCTGCGGCCTACCTGGACCTCGCCGGGCTGGGTCGACGGTCCTGCTTGGCCTTGCACCGGGCGGGGTTTGCCTGGCCGCCGCGTCACCGCGGCGCCGGTGCGCTCTTACCGCACCATTTCACCTTTGCCTGTGCGCGACGCAGCTGCAGTCGCGCCATCGGCCGTGTCATTTCTGTGGCACTTTCCCGCGGGTTTCCCCGGGTGGGCGTTACCCACCGCCCTGCCCTGTGGTGTCCGGACTTTCCTCGAGGGGTTTTCTCTCCCCCCGCGGTCCGCTCGGCCCGCCCACCAAGGGTAGCTCGGCAGCGACGCCTGGCCAAGGGCGGCGCGGGTTATGGTGGCGGGAATGCGAACGGCAGTCGTCACCGGTGCCGGCAGCGGCCTTGGCCGCGCGATCGCCGCCGAGCTCCTCGACCGTGGCTACCGCGTCCACGTCACCGACGTCGACGCCGGTGCGGCCGATCGTGTCGCCGCCGAACTGGGCGACGAGGCGAGGGGGTCCGCCCTCGACGTCCGCGACGAGGCCGCCTGCCGCGGCCTGGCCGACTCGATCGGCCGCACCGGCTCGCTCGACCTTTGGGTCAACAACGCCGGCGTCTTCTTCAGCGGCCCGCCCTGGGAGCAGAGCGCCGAGCGGCGGCAGACGATGCTCGACGTCAACGTCACCGGCCTGATGAACGGAACGGTGGCGGCGCTGGGGCCGATGCGGGCCGCCGGCCAGGGCCACATCGTCAACGTCGTCTCCCTGGCGGGGATCGTCGCCGCCCCCGGCGAGGTCGCCTACTCGGCGAGCAAGCACGCGGCGATGGCCTTCACCCTCGGCACCCTCTTCGACCTCCGTCGCACCGGCGCCAAGCGCATCCACCTCTCAGCCGTCTGTCCCGACGGGATCTGGACGCCGATGCTCGAGGACAAGCTCGACGACCCCGACGCCGCCCCGTCCTTCTCCGGTCGCCTGCTGACCGCCGAGGAGGTGGCGAAGGAGGTCGGCAAGCTGACCGAGCGGCCCCGCCCGATCCTCATCGTCCCCCGCTGGCGCGGCCCGTTCCTGCGCCTCGTCGACCTCTTCCCGCGCCTCTCCCTGCGACTGCTGCCGCTGGTGATGGCGGATGCGCGGCGGCGCCAGCGGCGCTACAAAAAGCTGATCGAAGCCGGGAAGTGGCCCTGAGGCCTAGACCTTCCTGAAAACTCCGACGACCTTGCCGAGAACCCGCGCCTCGGTGGTGAGGATCGGCTCCATTTCCTCGTTTTCGGGCTGCAGCCGGATGTGGTCCTTTTCGCGGTAGATCCGCTTCACGGTCGCCTCCTCGCCGATCAGGGCGACGACGATCTCGCCGTTGTCGGCGTCGTCGCTGGGGCGGACGATTACGTAGTCGCTTTCGAGGATGCCGGCGTCCCGCATGCTTTCGCCGCGGATCTGGAGGATGTAGTCGCCCTCCTCGCCGCCGATCACGTCGGGGACCTCGAGGTACTCCTCGATGTTCTCTTCGGCCAGGATCGGCGCGCCGGCGGCAACCTGGCCGACCAGCGGCAACCCACTGCCGGGCGAGATCGTCTTTTTCGCCTTGTCGAAGAGGAGCTCGATCGCCCGTGGCTTCGAGGGGTCCCGCCTGACCAGGCCGAGCTTCTCCAGGTTCGCAAGGTGCGCATGGACGGTCGAGGACGAATGCAGGCCGACGGCCTTCCCGATCTCCCGCACGGTCGGCGGGTAGCCGGTCTTCGCCGCGTACTTGCCAATGAAGTCGAAGATCTCCTTCTGCCTCTTGGTCAGGTCCAGTTCCATCGTCGTTCCGATTTCCTCCGCCGGGTTACCAGGGTCAAAGAGCCGCAAATTGCCTTCGAACACTTGTTCGTAGGCTACCGCCTCCCCCGGACACCCGCAAGCTGCGGGCTCTCGATGCACGCGAACATCTAGAATCCCTCGCCCTCGAGCGGCTGTGGCGGAACTGGTAGACGCGCAAGGTTGAGGGCCTTGTGGGTGGAAACACCCGTGGAGGTTCGACTCCTCTCAGCCGCACTTCGAAGCCACCACAGGGGCTTAGCCCCGACCCTGCGGCTCCTGCGCCGTTAACCGAGGCGCAGGAGGACGCGGGAGCGGAGGTAGGTGCCGTTGGCCTGCTCCGTCTTGACAACAGCGACGATGCGCTTGGCGCTGGAGTCGACACTGAGCGGAACCTCGAGGCTCTGGTTGGTGCCGGCGACTACCGAGAACGGGACCTCGTTCTTGTTACCGCCCCTCGTCAGCGTGAGGGTGCCGTTGCAAACGCGCGCCTCCGGGCCGTCGCAGGTGGTCCAAACCGATGCCTGGGAGCCGCTCAGGTGCGCCTCCCTGGTGGGGAAGGTCAGGCTCAGTTCGGGGGAATCCGACCCGGATGCCGCGCCAGCCGTCCCCGGGATCGTGAGGACGGCCAGCGCGCAGATGGCCGCCGGAAGGCAAAGGAGGGCCTTGATGGAAGTGGGGAGATGTGGGGTGGGTGCGCTCATGGGATGCATAGCACCACATTTGTTCTAGAAGTTCTGTAGGACATTCGGCCAAATCGCCTCTCAGGCCTAAAGTTTCTCGCGTCGCCTGAGTGTTGAACTTCACTGACGCGCGTATCAATCGAGCCTAGAGTCGCTGGGCGATGTCGCGAGACGACTTCTACGCCTCCCCCTTCGGCGTCGCCTACAGCACCTATATGGAGAGACCCCGGCTGAGCCGGCTGATCGCCAGGGCGGTATGGGGCGGAGACTCCCGGCCCTATTACGAGAGCATGGGCGCGATCCGGGAAGCAGCGGACGGCGGCACGGTCGTCGACTGCCCCTGCGGTGCCGGCGTCGCCTTGCGGGAGCTGGATGCCGATCGGGATCTGCGCTACGTCGCGGTCGATCTCTCCCCCTCGATGCTGCGCCGAGCTCGCGAGCGAGTCGCCAGGCGCAACCTCCGGCAGGTCGAGGTCCTGCAGGCCGACGCTACGGAGATTCCCCTGCCGGACCAGAGCGCCGACCTCTTCCTCTCCTACTGGGGCTGCACTGCTTCGACAGTCCCGCCGCCGCCCTTGTCGAGGCCGCCCGGGTACTCGAGCCTGGAGGCCGGCTCGTCGGCTCGACCTTCGTTCGCGGCCGCGACAGCCTGCGACAGCGGATCATCCGACCCGGGGCCGGCGACTTCGGCAACCCTGGGACCGCGGAGGAGGTCCGCCGGTGGCTGGAAGCGGCTGGATTTGAGGAGCCGGGCCTCGAGCGCTCGGGTCCGATGCTCTTCTTCGACGCTCGCCTGACCTGACCAGGCAACCCAGGACTACTCAGCCTCGGTGCCCAGCGCCTTGTCGATGAAGGGACCGAGCAGCTCGGACACCGCTTTCGCGGCCTCCTCGGCGGAGTCGCCGGGGGTCGTCACGTAGCTGATCGCCAGTCGCACCAGGCTCTCGGAGAGCGTCTTCACGTCACCCTCCGGGGCTTCCGGCCAGCCCTCTTCGATCACCGAGGTCAGGCGCGAGGCCGCCCACTGGACCACCGGCAGGCCCTGGGTGGTGACGAAGGGGAGCATGCCGCCGGTGCCGTCGTCGCTGAGCAGGATGCGGATCAGCGGGTCGCCGCCGGCGGCGCGGAGGAAGTGCTCGAGAGCCGCCAGCACCGCCGCCCGCGGATCGTCGCGATGCGCCAGCACCGCCTCCTCGACGTCGTCCATGAACCGTTCCGCCTCGTGGATGACGAAGGCGAAGCCGAACTCGTTGCGGTTGCCGAACTCGTTGTAGAGGGTCTGGCGGCTGACGCCGGCGCCGCTGGCGATGTCCGCCATCGTGATCTCCGACCAGGGCTGCCGCCCCAGCTGCTCGCGGGCGGCGTCGAAGACGGTCTTGCGCAGCAGCTCCCGCGCCGCCTCCTGGTAGGGGGTCCTCCCGCTCGACATCCCCCCTATGGTTTCAAGCGACGACCTTTAGGCGTCGGGAGCGACCGCTTCTGCAGGTTCGAAGTCGATCTTGTCGCGGACCCCGCAGTCGGGGCAGGGCCAGTCGTCTGGCACCTCGCTCCACGGGGTTCCGGGCGGGAAACCCTCCCGCGGATGGCCCGCCTCCTCGTCGTAGACGTAGCCGCAGCTGGGGCAGCACCAGGCGCTCACGCGGCCCTCCCGTACTGCTCGAGGATGCGGCCGAGCTTGCGCGGGTGGATGTTGGCGCGGGTCACGTCGCCGTCGTAGTGCTCGATCAGGCGCGGATCCATCACCCGCCGCCACAGCGGCGGGAACCAGGCGAGGACGATCATCCCCGCGTAGCCGGTCGGCAGCTGCGGCGCCTCGTCGACGTGGCGCAGCGCCTGGTAGCGGCGGGTCGGGTTGGCGTGGTGGTCGCTGTGCCGCTGCAGCTGATACAGGAAGATGTTCGTCGTCAGCCGGTTGCTGTTCCAGCTGTGCCGCTCGTCCACCTTGGCGTATCTGCCGGCCGCCGTCCGCTCCCGGAGCAGGCCGTAGTGTTCGAGGTAGTTGACCACCTCCAGGAACGAGAAGCCCAGCACGGCCTGGGCCACGAGGAACGGCAGGACGCCGGGGCCGAAGGCGATGACGAGCGCGGCGAACAGGACGGCGGTCATCAGCCAGGCGTTGAGAACGTCGTTGCGCAGCGTCCACGGCGAGCGCCGCCGGACGGTGAACCGGTGGGTCTCCATCCGCCAGGCCGACCGCAGGCTGCCGAGCACGGTACGCGGCCAGAACGCCCAGAAGCTCTCGCCCAGCCGGGCGCTGGCCGGGTCCTCCGGCGTGGCCACCCGGACGTGGTGACCGC
>DATIMV010000024.1:0-118769 GCA_035474955.1 Solirubrobacterales bacterium | reverse complement strand
TAGCGCTGCTATTCGGGCTCCCTGCGTCCTTGCCTCGCTTGCCGCGGCGCTCGCCAGGCGCTCGCCGCGACCTCCTCACCAGCCTCATTCTGTTGTGGATTGAGGGACGAAGCTGGCATTAAGTGCGCGCCACAGGTGCGTCACGGCGCCTCACCATCGGGGCATGACCCGCGAGCTGTCAGAAAGCCACTTCACAGGTGGAAAATCGCCAGTTCGTTCGTGGGATGCGGCGATTGCGGAGCTGGCACGAGGGCAGCACGGGGTTGTGGGGCGGGCGCAGCTCCTAGAGCTGGGCATGAGTGGCCGCGCGATCGAAGGTCGAGTAGAACGCGAACAACTCCATCGCCTGCATCACGGGGTCTACAAAGTCGGTTACCGGCGCATCAGTAGGAAGGGGTGGTGGATGGCCGCCGTGCTGGCGTCTGGACCGGGAACGTGTCTCAGTCATCGGTCAGCGGCTCGGCTCTGGGACCTTCTTCCGCCGGGGAGCGAATGGGTCGAAGTCACCTGCCCTAGCGGGAGTCGCGCCAGGCGAAACGGAATTGTCTGCCACCAATCAGTGGTCGCAGAGGACGAGCGGGTCGTGGTCGACGAAATCCCCGTCACTTCGCCGTTTCGGACGATCTTCGACTTGGCCGCGATGCTTGATCCACGCGCCTTGGAGCGTGCATTTCACGAGGCGGAAGTGCGGGGACTGACCGACCGAGTGTCGCTGCCGATGCTCCTGGAGCGTTATCCGGGGCGGCGCGGGGCGAAGAGCCTGAGGGCGGTGCTGGGGTCGGATGAGCCGGTGGGGATTACGCGGAACGAGTTCGAGGAGGCATTCCTGGCGCTGGTCGACGCGTATGGGCTGCTACGACCGCGGATGAACGCCGATCTGGCGGTGCGCGGGCGCTTCTTCGAGGTCGATGCGCTGTGGGAGGAGCAGCGGGTGGCGGCGGAGCTCGACAGCCGCGGCGTGCATGGGACGAAGAAGCGCTTCGAGACGGATCGACAGCGGGACCGGATCCTCGTTGCAGAGGGCTGGAAGACGATGCGGGTCACTTGGCGGCAGTTGCAGGAGGAACCCCACGAGATCGCTGCTGATTTAGAAGCGGCGCTGCGCAGCCCGGCCCTCACCCACCCTCACTGAGCAGGTAAGGGTGGGTGAGGGCCGGGCGGACGGGAGCGCGCTTTACCCTTGGGGCTATGGAGCGGGAGCTTTTCGAGCACTACCTGCGTGACGAGAGCCGGCGTGGACCGGCTGTCGACGGTGCCTTCACGGGTGCCGCGGGGGGCGCTGCCTGTGGGGATCTCTCGCGGATCTCGCTGACTGTTGCCGAGGGGCGGATCGATTCCGTCACTGTCGATTCCGAGGGCTGCGGCGCAACCAAGGCCGCAACCGCCGCGGTGGCCGAGTTGGTCGATGGCGAGCCGGTTCTCACCGCGGCCTTGATCGACATCGACACCGTTGACGCCGCCATCGGCGGCCTCACGCCCGCCAAGCGCCACGCAGCCCAACTGGCAACCGATGCCCTCCATCGCGCCCTCCAGGGCGCCGCTTCATCCGCGCTTCCCCTTGCTGAGGACGGAGCCCGCCGCGTTGCCGTGGCCATGTCCGGCGGTGTCGACAGCGCCGTCGCCGCGCTGCTCGCTCGCGAGGAGGGTGCGGAGGTGGTTGGGATCACGGTCAAGCTCTGGGCCGATCCCGAGACCGACGGCACCAAGGCCTGTTGCTCGCCCGAGGCGGTGCTCGGCGCCCGTGGGCTCGCCCACCAGCTCGGCATCCCGCACTTCACGCTCGACCTCGAGGTGGATTTCCGTCGTCGCGTCGTCGACCGTTTCATCGGCGGCTACGCCGAGGGCAGCACCCCGAACCCCTGCATCCTCTGCAACGGCGAGGTGCGCTTGGCGGCGATGGTCGACCTGGCCGAGCGGGTGGGCGCCGAGCGGCTGCTCACCGGGCACTACGCCCGCATCGTCGCGGACGCCGACGGGCCCCTGCTGGCCGCTGCCGCCGACAAGGCCAAGGACCAGAGCTACATGCTCGCCGCGCTGCCGCCGGAGCTGCTGGGCCGGCTCGGCTTCCCGCTGACCGAGCTGACCAAGCCCGAGGTGCGGGAGATCGCTGCCCGCCACGGCCTCTCCGTCGTCGCCCGCAAGGCCGAGAGCCAGGACCTGTGTTTCCTCGCCGGTCAGGGCAAGCGCGGCTTCCTGCGTCGCCACGGCGGGCTGCGCGAGCGCGAGGGAGCGATCGTCGACTCCTCCGGCCGCCCGCTCGGCCGCCACCGTGGCCACCATGACTTCACCGTCGGCCAGCGCCGCGGGATCGGCGTCTCGGCACCCGAGGCGCTCTACGTCCTCGCCACCGATGCCGCCACCAACACCGTCACCGTCGGCACCCGCTCGGAGCTGGAGAAGCGCAGCGTCCGCGTCCGCGACGCGGTCCTGCACCGCGACGGCAGCGAGGTCGACGCGGTCAAGCTCCGCTATCGCTCCCGCGCCCTCCCCGCCACCGTCTCGGCGGCGGGGAGGGGACGGCACTCCTCCCTGGAAGTTGACCTGGCCGAAGGCTTCCCTGGCGTAGCCCCCGGCCAGACGGCTGTGCTCATGGCCGGAGAGCGGATCATCGGCCACGGCACCATTGCCGCTTAGTGAATCGAACGATCAACTTTTCCTGAAACGCACTCTCTGGCCGTTCGTAAGGGCGAAGTTCGCCGTCGCCGCCCCAGATCGAACAAATATTTAGGCTTCCTAACATGAGGGCGAAGGAGATTCGGGAGACCTACCTGTCTTTTTTCAGGGAGCGAGGGCACGAGATCGTCCCCTCGGCCTCGCTCGTGCCCTCGGTGCACGACCCCTCGGTGCTGCTGACGACCGCCGGGATGCAGCCCTTCAAGCCTTACTTCCTGGGCCGGGAAACGCCGCCGGCGCCGCGTCTCGCCGATGTCCAGAAATGCTTCCGCACCACCGACATCGAGGAGGTCGGGAACACCGCCCGCCACATGACCTTCTTCGAGATGCTCGGCAACTGGAGCTTCGGCGACTACTTCAAGGCCGAGTCGATCCCCTGGGGCTGGGAGCTCTCTACCCAGGGCTTCGGGATGGACCCGGAGAAGATCTGGGTCACCGTCTTCGGCGGCGACGAGGAGCTGGGGCTCGGCCCCGACGAGGAGGCGATCGAGATCTGGCGCGCCACCGGCGTCCCGGAGGAGCGGATCGTCCGCCTCGGCCGCAAGGACAACTTCTGGCAGGCCGGCCCGACCGGCCCCTGCGGCCCCTGTTCGGAGCTCTACCTCGACCGCGGGGTCGAGTTCGGCAGTGAGGACGACCGCCCCGGCGACGACAGCGATCGCTTCCTCGAGTTCTGGAATCACGTCTTCATGAGCTACGACCTCGCCGAGGACGGCAGCCTGACCGAGCTGCCGATGAAGAACATCGACACCGGGATGGGCCTGGACCGGATGGCGGCGGTCCTCCAGGACGTGCCCTCGGTCTTCGAGACCGACCACGTGCGGCCGCTGATCGAGTTGACCGAAGAGCTCTCCGGTCGCCGCTACGACGAGGGGGGCGCGGTCACCCGGGCGATGCGGATCGTCGCCGACCACAGCCGCGGCGCCTCGTTCCTGATCGCCGATGGGGTCGTCCCCTCCAACGAGGACCGCGGCTACATCCTGCGGCGGATCATGCGCCGGGCGATCCAGCAGGGCCGCAGCCTGGGCCTGGAGGCGCCTTGGCTGGGCCGCTTCGCCGAGCGCACGATCGAGCTGATGGCCGACGACTACCCGGAGTTGGCGGCCGAGCGGGAGACGATCCAGCGCTGGGTCGGGGCCGAGGAGGAGAGCTTCGGTCGCACGCTTGAGCGTGGCACCGAGCTGCTGGAGCGGCTGGTCGCCGAGGCCAAGGAGGCGGGCACCTCCTGGGTCGACGCGGCGGAGGCCTTCAAGTTGCACGACACCTACGGCTTCCCCTACGACCTGACCAAGGAGCTGCTCGCCGAGCAGGGCCTGGCGGTCGACGACCAGGGCTTCGAGGAGCTGATGGACGAGCAGCGGACGCGGGCGCGGATGGCGAGCGCCACCGCCCACGGCGCCGAGAACACGCACGAGCGCGTCGCCAGCTTCGCTGCCGCCGCGCCGCCGACCCGGTTCGTCGGCTACGAGACGCTGCGGGCGACCACCGGCCTCGCCGCGGTCGAGCCGGTCGACGGCAAGGCGCTGGTGAAGCTGGAGGAGAGCCCGTTCTACGCCGAGGGCGGGGGACAGGTGGCCGACTCCGGCGTGCTGCGCTGGGACGGCAACGAGGCGCGCGTGGTCGACGTCTATCGCCTCGGCGAGGACCAGGCATTGAAGGTCGAGCCGGGGGCGGAGATCGCGCCGGGCGTCGCCGTCGAGGCCGAGGTCGACGCCGAGGCCCGCCACGCGACGATGCGCAACCACACCGCCACCCACCTCCTGCACGCGGCGCTGCGCGAGCGCCTCGGCACCCACGTCCGCCAGGCGGGCTCCGCGGTGCGCCCCGACAAGCTCCGCTTCGACTTCACCCACGGCCAGGCGCTCACCCCGGAGGAGCTGCGGGACGTCGAGAACCAGGTCAACGAGTGGGTCAAGACCAGCCGCGCCGTCCGCTGGATGAACATGAACCGCGAGGAGGCCGAACGGCTGGGGGCGATGGCGCTCTTCGGCGAGAAATACGGCGAGTGGGTGCGCGTGGTCGAGGTCGACGGCGTCTCCCGCGAGCTCTGCGGCGGCACCCACGTCGCCAGCACCGCCGAGGTCGGCATCTTCAAGATCACCTCCGAGGGATCGAGCGCCGCCAACGTGCGCCGGGTCGAGGCGATCACGGGCCCCGCCGCCATCGACTTCTTCCGCGAGCGCGAGGCGCAGCTGCGCGAGGCCGGGGAGCTGCTCGGCAACCCGCAGGACCCCGTCGCCGCCGCGCGCCGCGCCGCCGAGCGGCTGAAAGAGGCCAGCGCCGGCGCCGAGAAGGCCCAGCGCGAGCAGCTGGGCGGCGAAGCGGAGACGCTGGCCGGCCAGGCGGAGGAGCTTCCCGGCGGCGGCGCCCTCGTTGCCGCCGTCGTCAACGAGAGCCTGCAGGCGAACCCGAAGCAGCTGCTGGACCTCGCCAACCGGGTTCAGTCGAAGCTTGGGGGGCCGGCGGTCGTCGTCCTCGGCGGCGCCTTCGGCGGCAAGGCCGGGCTGGTCGCGCTCGTCTCCAAAGAGGTGGTCGAGCGGGGCGTCTCGGCGGGCTCGATCATCCGCGAGATCGCGCCGATCGTCGGCGGTGGGGGCGGCGGTCGCGACGACATGGCCCAGGCCGGCGGCAAGGATCCGTCCAAGCTCGACGAGGCGCTCTCGGCCGGGCGCGCGGCGGTCGAGCGGGAGCTCGGCTGAGAGGCGCATGCGGGTGCTGGCACTCGACCACGGGACGGTCCGGATCGGCTGCGCGCTCTCGGACCCGAGCGGGACGCTGGCGACGCCGCTGCCGGTGATCGAGCCGCCGGAGGCGCGCGCGGTCTCCGAGCTGGTCGACGAGCACGGAGTGGAGAAGGTGGTGGTCGGCCTGCCGCTGCACCTCAGCGGCGAGGAGGGCAGCCAGGCGGGTTTGGCGCGCAGCTTCTGCCGGGAATTGGAAGCGATGCTTTCGATCCCGGTTGAGACCTACGACGAGCGCTTGACGAGCCGGATGGCGGACGCCAGCCGCCGCGGCGGCGCTTCCGCCGCCCGTGACTCGCTGGCCGCCGCGCACCTGCTCGAGTCCTATCTGGAGAGCCGCCGATGAGCGACGACTGGCTCGTCGACGACCCTTTCGCCGACCCCGGCGACCCGGCCGCGCGCGAACGCGAGGAACGACGCCGCGAGCGCGAAGAGAAGCGGCGCCAGCGGGCCGGCAAGCAGGCCGAGGCCGAGGCCAAGGCTGCGCCGCCTCCGCCCCCGCCGGTGGAACCGACCCCGCCGCCCGCGGAGCCGCCCCGGCCGACCGAGCCGGCTCCGCCGACCGAACCACCGCTGCCCCCTCGCACCCCGGAGGAGGAGTTCTGGGACGAGGAGCCCGAGCCGCTGGAGTCGCCGCAGGCACCGCCGCCGCCAGAGCCGGCTCGCGTTGTCACCAACGGCGGCTCCAAGCCGCCGCGGCAAACGCCGGGCGCTCTCGCAGCGATCGCCCGTCACCCGTTCCTGATCTTCGCCGTGATCGCGGGCCTCTTCGTCCTCTGGGGCCTCAACTCGCTCTTCCAGCCCTTCCACGGCGACGGCTCGGGCACCGTGCAGGTGGCGATCCCGAAAGGCTCCAGCGTCAGCGAAGTCGGCGACCTGCTCAGCGAAAAAGGCGTGATCGACAATTCGACCTTGTTCCAGGTCCGGGTCACGCTGGCCGGCAAGCGCTCGGAAATCTATTCCGGCAACTTCACCCTCGCCAACGACATGAGCTACGGCGACGCGATCGATGAGCTCTCCCAGCCGCCGGTCAAACGCACGCTCGCCGTCACCATCCCCGAGGGCCTGACGCGCTCGCAGGCGGCGCAGCTGGTCGAGGAAGTCGGCGTCCCCGGCGACTACACGACGGCGACGATCAAATCGAAATACCTCGACCCGGCCGATTACGGCGGCAAGGGGGCGAAGGACCTCGAAGGCTTCCTCTTTCCCAACACCTTCGAACTGAAGCCGAAGGCGCCGGTCGAGGATCTCGTCGAGCTGCAGCTGAAGGACTTCAAGCAGAAGATCAAAACCGTCGACATGCGCTACGCGAAGTCGAAAAACCTGACCGTCTTCGACGTGGTCACGATCGCATCGATGATCGAGGAGGAGGCCGGGGTCGACAGCCAGCGGGACCTGGTCGCCGCGGTGATTTACAACCGCTTGCGCGACGGGATGCCGCTGGGGATCGACGCGACGATCCGTTTCGCCACCGGCAACTACACCGAGCCGCTGACCGAATCGGAACTGGCGATCGACTCGCCCTACAACAGCCGCACCAACGCCGGGCTGCCGCCGGGGCCGATCGCCAACCCGGGCCTCGCCTCGATCGAGGCCGCCGCGCACCCGGCGAAAACCGACCACCTCTTCTACGTGACCACCCCCGGCGCCTGCGGCAAGCTCACCTTCGCCGAGACCGAAGCCGAATTCGAAAAAGCGGTTGAGGAATACAACTCGGCCCGCGAAGCCGCCGGCGGCAACTCGCCGGACAGCTGCGAGGAATAGCCGATGCCACGGCTCGCGGTGCTCGGCCATCCGGTCTCCCACTCGCGCTCGCCGGCGATGCAGAACGCAGCGCTGGAGGCGCTGGGGCTGGGCGACTGGAGCTACCGGGCGATCGACGCGACCCCCGAGGCCTTCGAGATGACGGTACGCGAGCTGGCCGAAGTCGGCTACGCCGGGGTCAACGTCACCGTTCCCCACAAGGAGGCGGCGATGGCGCTCGCCGACGAAGCGAGCGAAGCCTCGCAGCAGATCGGCGCCGCCAACACGCTGGTCTTCGACGGCAAGCGGATCGAGGCCCACAACACCGACGCCGACGGGCTCCTGGCCTCGCTGCCGGACCCGCCCCGCGACCGCCGGGCGCTGGTGCTGGGCGCGGGGGGCGCGGCGCGGGCGGTGTTGTGGGCGCTGCTGTGGGAAGGGGGGAGGGTCGAGGTCTGGAACCGGACGCCGGAGCGGGCGGAGACGATCTGCGCCGAGCTGGGGGGAACCGCGGTGAGGGCGCCGCGCCAGGGCGAGTACGACCTGATCGTCAACACCAGCACCGCCGGCCTCGGTGGCGAGGACCCCTTCGAGCACCTGCCTTTGGAGCGGGGCGGCTTCAACGACCACCAGACGGTCGTCGACATGGTCTACGGAGAGCGCCACAGTCGCCTGCTGAAAGCGGCGGAAGGCCACGGCGCGGCCACCGTCGACGGCCTCGAGATCCTCGTCCAGCAGGGCGCCCGCTCGCTGGAAATCTGGACCGGGCGCCAGCCCGACTTGGACGTGATGCGCAGAGCCGCGGCGCGCCGATAGCCTTGCCCCGATGACGACGTTCCGTTTCACCACCGCGGGGGAGTCGCACGGGCCGGGGCTCGTGGCGATCGTCGAGGGCATGCCGGCGGGCCTGGAGCTCGACCGCGAGGCGCTCGACCGCGACATGGCGCGGCGCCAGCTCGGCCACGGCCGCGGCGGCCGGATGAAGATCGAGACCGACACGGTCGAGGTCCGATCCGGCGTCCGCCACGGCCGCACCCTCGGTGGCCCGATCGCGCTGCTGGTCGCCAACCGCGACTACAAGAACTGGGAAGAGCGGATGAACCCCTGGCCGGTGGAGGGCTTCTCGCCCGACGAGGTGCATCTGCCGCGACCCGGACACGCCGACCTCGTCGGCGCCCAGAAATACGGCCACGACGACATCCGCAACGTGCTCGAGCGGGCCAGCGCCCGCGAGACCGCGGCCCGCGTCGCTGCCGGCACGATCGCCCGCGGCTTCCTCGCCAAGCTCGGGGTCGAGATCCACAGCCACGTACTGCAGATCGCCTCGGTCAAGGCCCAGGAGCGTCCCGACCTGAAGCCGGAGGACTTCGCCGGAGTTGACGACGACCCGGTCCGCTGTCTCGACCCGGAGGCCAGCAAGGCGATGGTCGAGGAGATCAACCGCCTGCGCAAGGCGAACGAGAGCCTTGGCGGCAGCTTCGAGGTCCTCACCTTCGGCCTCGTCCCCGGCCTCGGCTCCCACATCTCCTGGGAAGACCGGCTCGACGGCCGCCTGGCTGGTGCCGTGGCCTCGATCCAGTCGATCAAGGGGGTCGCGATCGGCGAAGCCTGGGACGTCGCCGGCCGCCCCGGCTCCGAGGCCCACGACGAGATCTTCTGGTCGCAGGAGCGCGGCTACTACCGCGAGACCAACCACGCCGGCGGGCTCGAGGGCGGGATGACGAACGGGCTGCCGCTGTCGGTGCGGGCGGCGATCAAGCCGATCTCGACCTTGACCAAGCCGCTGCGCTCGGTCGACACCGAGACCAAGCAGCCGGCGCAGGCGCTGCGCGAGCGCACCGACTCGACCGTCGTGCCGGCCGCCGCGGTCGTCGCCGAGGCGATGGTCGCCCTGACCCTGGCCCGCGCCTACCGCGAGAAGTTCGGCGGCGATCACATCGACGACGTCCTCGATGCCATAGCCGCATACAAGCGGCGAATCGACTTCCGGGGCTAGCCGTGAGCAAGCCCGCGATCGTCTTCATCGGCTTCATGGGCGCCGGCAAGAGCACCGCGCTCGCGGCCGCCCGCGCGGCGGGGATGGAGACGACCGAGATCGACGAGCTGATGGAGCGCGAGTTCGGCAAGCCGATCCGCCAGGCGTTCGAGGAGGACGGCGAGGAAGCCTTCCGGGCGCGCGAGGCCGAGATCGTCGGCTCGCTGCTGGAGCGGGCCGACGGCGGCGCGATCGCCCTCGGCGGCGGCAGCGTCCTCTCCGAGCGGGTGCAGAAGGCACTCGTCCGCCACACCGTCGTCCTGCTGGAGATCGACGCGGCCGAGGCCTGGCGTCGGATCGAGGGCACCGACCGCCCGCTGGCGACCAGCGAAGAGGACGTCCAGCGCCTGCTCGACGAGCGCCTGCCGTTGTACGAGGAGCTGGCCGACGCGGTGGTGCCGATGGCGGACAGGGACGTGGTGGAACGGGCGCTGCCGGCGATCCAGGCCCTGGGGGAGATGCCGGGGGGGACGCGGCTGCTGTGGGCCTCGAGCGCTTCGGGCGACTACCCGGTCTTCGTCGGGAAGGGGCTGCTGCCCTTGAGTTGGTGGCCGCTGGAGGGCAGGCAGTTCTTGATCGCCGACACCTTCACCGTAGATCTGCTGGATCGGTCGAGTCTCGAGTCCTTCCTGGGGATCACGGCAACGATCGCCGGTGAGGAGACGAAGAACCTGAAACAGGTGGAAGCCATTCTCGAAGTGATGGCCACGGCGGGGATGACGCGAGAAGACCACGTGGTCGCCCTCGGCGGAGGCGTCGTCGGGGACATCGCCGGTTTCTGCGCCCACGTCTACCAGCGGGGGGTTCCCGTGGTGCACCTCCCAACCACGCTGGTGGCGCAGGTGGATTCGGCCTACGGGGGCAAGACCGGCGTCGACCTACCCCAGGGGAAGAACTATGCGGGGGCATACCACCTCCCGGCAGCGGTAATCGCCGACGTGGGGATGCTCGGCAACCTGCCCCGGGAGGAGCTTGCGGCCGGCTTCGTCGAGGCGCTGAAGACGGGGCTGCTGGCCGGCGGCGCTCTCTGGGAGCGGGTGCGGTCGATAGACGTGCTCATCCCAGGCGAGCTCGAGCGCATCGTCTTCGCCTGCGCCCGCTACAAGTGCGCTGTCGTCGCCGCCGACGAGCGCGATGCGGGCCTGCGCCATGTCCTCAACCTCGGTCACACCGTCGGCCACGGAATCGAGACCGCGAGCAACTACGCGCGTTACAGGCACGGCGAGGCGATCGGGCTCGGTCTGCTGGCGACGCTCCGCCTCTCCGAGGCATCGCAGCTGCGGGACGAGTGCGAGGAGATCCTGCGCCGCCACCACCTGCCGGTGAGGCTCGACAGGGGGATCGCCGTCGACGCAGTGCTCGAAGCCCTGCAGCGCGACAAGAAGCGCACCTCGGCCGGCGTCGGCTTCGTCCTCCTCTCCCAGCCCGGCCATCCCCGCACCGGTCAGATCATCGATGAGGCTAAGGTCAGGGCAGCCGTGGAGGAGCTCTACGAATGACCAGCGTTCGCAACCGCGTCGCCGTTCTGCACGGGGTCAACTTCGACGTGCTGGAGAAGCGGCCGGCGGAGATCTACGGCGGCCTCTCGCTCTCGCAACTGGAGGCGAAGATCTCGGGCTGGGCGCACGAGTTCGGGCTGGAACCGATCTTCTTCCAGACCAACTCCGAGGGCGAGTTCTGCGAATACCTGCACCGCGCCGCCGACCTCGCCGACTCGGTCATCGTCAACGCCGGCGCCTGGACCCACTACAGCCGCGCGATCGCCGACGCGCTGGAGCTGACCGGTCTGCCAGCGGTCGAGGTCCATCTTTCCGACGTCGAGGCGCGCGACGACTGGCGCAAGCTCTCGGTCTTCGACGGCCTCGTCGCCGCCAAGGTCTCGGGCAAGGGCCCCGACGGCTATCGCGAGGCGCTGGAACTCCTGGCGACCAAGCTGGAAGTCACCCCCTGATGCGCGGTCGCGGCGACCGTCTCGAGGCGCTCCTGGCCGAGCGGGAGCTCGACCGGATGCTGGTCACCGACCTCACCAACGTCCGCTACCTGACCGGCTTCACCGGCACGAATGGGGCCTGTATCTGCGGCCCCGGGGTGCGCCTCTTCCTCACCGACTTCCGCTACACCGAGCGCGCTGCCGTCGAGGTCGAAGGCTGGGAGACGGTGACGGTCGCCAACGACTGGCTGAAGGGAATCGCCGAGCGGCTCGAGGGCAAGGTCGGCTTCGAGGACGACCACGCCTCGGTGCGGCTGCTGGAGAAACTGAAGGAGAAACTCGCCGACGGGGTGGAGATGGTCGCCGCCGGGGGCACGGTGGAGAAACTGCGCCGGGTCAAGGACGGCGAGGAGCTGGCGAAGATCGCCGAGGCCTCGAAGCTCGCCGACGAGGTCTGGGGCTGGTCGCTGGAGCGCGGCCTTGCCGGCCGCAGCGAGCGCGAGGTCGCCCGCGCCGCCGAAGCCCGCATCCGCGAGCTCGGCGGCGACCCGTCCTTTCCGGCGATCGTCGCCGCGGGTCCCAACGGGGCACTGCCGCACGCCGAGCCCGGCGAGCGCGAGATCGGCCGCGGCGAGCTGGTCGTCTTCGACATGGGGGCGCAGCTGGACGGCTACTGCTCCGACGGCACCCGCACCTTCGCCACCGGCGAGCCGGGGCCGGAGGCGAGGGGCGTCTACGAGGTCGTCCGCGAGGCGCAGGCGGCGGCGCTGGGGGCGATCCGCGCCGGCGTCAAGGGGGAAGACGTCGACACCGTCGCCCGCAAGGTGATCGAGGACGCTGGCCACGGCGATCGCTTCGGGCATGGGCTCGGCCACGGCGTCGGCCTCGAGGTGCACGAGGGTCCGCGGCTCTCGCTGCGCTCCGACGACGTGCTCGCTCCCGGCGAAGTCGTCACCGTCGAGCCGGGGATCTACCTGCCCGGCGAGCTCGGGGTGCGGATCGAGGACCTCGTCGTCGTCAGCGAGGGCGGTCTGCGCAATCTCAGCACGCTGCCCAAAGAGCTGCAGCTGGTCGATTGACGCCGCTTAGCTGCGGCTAACCATTCAAATTCAAGTCGCTCTACGCGAAACGCCGATGCCCGTGCATGGGCAAGAGCCGAGAGACCCTGGTCTCGATCCACGAGGAAGCGCGGCGCGAGCGTCTGCTCGACATGGAGGAACGGGTGGGGCGCTACCGCCTCGCCTGCTTCGGGATCTTGGCCCTCGCCCTCGCCATCGGCGGCGGCAGCTCGATCGGTTACTGGTGGATCGGCCTTCTCGTCCTCGGGCTCGCCGGCTTCGCCGTCGCCGACCGCTTCATGCGCACCAGCGCCCGTCCCGCCCTTTGGATTGCCGGGGCCTGGGCGGCGCTGCCGGTCCTGCTCGCGGGCTCGGTTCTGGTCACCGGCGGCGCCAGTAGTCCCGTCCTTGTCTGGTTCGCGCTGCCCGCCGTCACCCTTGGCTTCCGCTTCGAGGAGCGCGGGATGGTCGCCGGCACCGTCTTCGTGATCGCGATGTTCCTCGCGGCCGGAGTCGCTCCCGATCCCGATGCGGCCTGGGAGCAGCGCCAGGACCTGATCGCCGTCGCCGCCCTGATCATCAGCACCGTGATCCTCTCCGGCGCCCTGGTCGAGTCTGATCGCGCCCACCGCCGTCGCTCGACCCTCGACCCCCTGACCGGGCTCTTCAACCGCAACGCCCTCGAGCAGCGGCTGGGGGAGCTCGACGGGCAGCTCTGCGACCCCAACGATGGCCTGTCCTACGCCTTTCTCCTCTGCGACCTCGACCACTTCAAGCGGGTCAACGACCAGCACGGGCACGCCGCCGGCGACGCCGTCCTGCAGGACGTTGCCTACACGATGCGGGCGGCGCTGCGGGCGGGAGACTCGATCTACCGCGTAGGCGGCGAGGAGATCCTGGTGATGTTGCCGGGGGCCGGCCACGAGGACGCGATGGAGATCGCCGAGCGGCTTCGCTGCGAGGTGCGCGACCGACGCCCGGTCGGCGTCCCCGTCTCGCTCAGCATCGGCGTCGCGGTTGCCGATCCGGGGCGGGTCGACTGCGAAGAGCTGCTCTCCCGCGCCGACGCCGCTCTCTATGCCGCAAAGGCCGGCGGGCGAAACCTCGTCTACAACGACTCCGAGGCCGAGGTTCCAGTTACTGCTTGAGGGACGGAGCGGGGTGCGGTAGAGGGTGCCGACATCCTCTTCCGGAATTGCGCAGCACGCCGCTTCGCGGCTTAGCTGCAATTTGAGAGCGCGCTTCGCGCGCAAGAACCAGATTGCATATCGCCGAACATTCCTCCAGAGGACATCGGCACCCTCCTCCAATCGAGCTCCGGCAGACGGCCCAGGGTGCGATAGCTGTCGGGATTCGGCGTCTAACGGAGCGTGTCGCTAGGAGGGATGGGTGTTCCCTTCCCGACCGGCGTCCTGATTTTCGCAGTGCCCGTCGGCGAGAGCTGTTGAGTTAGCGGCGAAAATCCCAGGGAGGGAAGGGGACACCCATCCCTCCCTACCGGCAAGCGTTCTAGCGGCTGAGGTCCCAGTCGCTGCTCAGGCGCCTGCCAAAGGCGGCCAGCAGTTCGACGGTTGCCTCTACGTCTCTGAGGTCCACCATCTCGACGGGGGAGTGCATGTACCTCAATGGGATCGAGACGACGCCGGTGGGAATTCCGGAGCGGGAGATCTGGAGGACGTCGGCGTCGGTGCTGGTGCCGCGGCCGCTGGCGCTGATCGAGTGGGGGATGCCCTCCGCCTCGGCGGTCTCGACCAGCAGCTCGAAGATCTTGGGGGAGAGGGTGGAGCCGCGGCCGATCGCCGGGCCGGAGCCGAAGGGATGGCTGCCGATCTCCTTCTCGTCGACGCCGGGAGCGTCGGTGGCGTGGGTGACGTCGACGGCGATCGCGATGTCGGGTCGGGCCTCGAAGGCCGCCGTGCGGGCTCCGAAGAGGCCGATCTCCTCCTGCACGGAGGCGATCGCGGCGAACGAGCCACCGGGGCCGTCGCCCTCGGCGCAGCGGCGCAGGCTCTCCAGCGCCACGTAAGCGCCGAGCCGGTTGTCCATCGCCTTGGAAACGAGGCGGTCGCCGGCGACCGGCATCGGCTCGGTGGCGATCACCACTGGGTCGCCGACGCGGACCAGGCCCTCGGCCTCCTCGCGGTCGGCCGCGCCGATGTCGATGTGCATCCCCTTCAGCTCGACCACCTTTTTGCGCTGGTCGGCCTCGAGCAGATGGATCGGCTTGCGACCGGCGACGCCGGGCACGAGCCCGTCCTTGCCGCGGATCTCGACCCGCTGGCCGACGAGGATCTGCGGGTCCCAGCCGCCGACGGGGGCGAACCAGAGGAAGCCCTTCTCGTCGATGTGGGTGATGATCAACCCGATCTCGTCGATGTGGCCGACGACGGCGAGCAGCGGTGAGGCGTCGCCGACGCGGGCGATCGAGGAGCCGATCCCGTCGAAGCTGAGCTCGGCGAACGAGGCGGCCTCGCGCCAGATCTCAGCGGCCGGCCCCTCGTACCCGGAGGGGGCGCCGGCGCGCAGCAGCTTGTCGAGGAGGTCTGGAGTGGTCAAAAGGTTCGGGGAGTATGCCTAAGTGTGCGCGGCGTTTGCTTCGCGCCGCAGCTCGGCTCGGCTCGCTCCGTACCCGCGGTGCTCGAAGGCAATCATTGCCCAGACCAGCACGACCGCGATCGCCACCGTCAGCAGGGCCGGGATCTCGGTCGCGACCGGGACGAGCAGGAGGAGGACGATCGCCAGTCCGAGCCGGTGGCGGTTGATCGTCTTGATGTGGCGGTAGCGGAAAGCGACCAGGCCGATCAGGTAGATCGCGACGCCGCCGAGCAGGGCGAAGGCGGGAACCTCTTGGAGGTGCTCGTCGTAGTGACCGATCGTCACTTTCAGCCCCAGCGCGATCATCACGATCCCGGCGATCAGCAGCAGGTGGATGTAGGAGTAGGAGTCGCGGGCCAGTTCGTTCTGGACGCGACCGGCTTCGGCTTGGCTCAGGCGTTTCGCCGAGATCAGCGCGACGACGTCGAAGTAGGTCCACCACAAGGCCGCGGCGAGGAAGATCCCGAGCACGGCGGCGGCGCCGATCCCGAGGTCGAGGGCGCCGGAGGCGCCGACGCCGATCGCGACGATCGACTCGCCGAGGGCGATGATCAGGATCAGGCCGTGGCGCTCGGCGAAGTGGCCGGGGACGAGCTTCCAGCCGTCGGCGCCGAAGAAGTAGGGCCCGGCCATGTCGAGGAAGATCGCCAGAGCCCAGAGGGCGCCCTGCGCCAGCCCGTCGAAGAGCGAGGCGAGGACGAGGATCCCGACCGCGACCGCGGTGCTGACCGCGAGCCCGATCACCGAGCGCTGCAGGTCCCTGTCGTCGGCCCCGGCGAGCCAGAAGAGGACGATGTGGGCGGTGCGGTAGACGCCGATCCCGAAGGCGAAGGAGAGGGCGAGGTTGCCGAATGCCTTCTGGACCGAGAGGGAGACGATCAGCATCGCCGCCATCGCGACGAAGATGACCAGCCGCACCGCGCCCTCCTCGGGGTCGATCACGCTGGTCAGCCAGGCGTAGCCGACCCAGGCCCACCAGAGGACGCCGAGGACCAGCAGCCCCTGCGCCAGTCCCGACCAGGTCTGGTCATAGGCCATCAGGGCCGTGCACTGGGTCAGGGCGAGGACGAAGACGAGGTCGAAGAAGAGCTCCAGCGGCGTCACCCGCTCGCCTTCGCGACGCGTGGCGCCGAGGCGGGAGTGATGCCGTTCGGTCGAGCCCTCCAAGGCGCCCATCCTTGCACCCCGATCGGTTAGCGTGGCCGCATGGCGATTGGGAAAAGAGTCGCTCTGGTCACGGGGGCCTCGACGGGAATCGGGAAAGCGACGGCGATCAGGCTCGCGCGTGAGCCGGGGACCGAGCTTGTCTTGGTCGCCCGCCGTGAGGAGCTGCTGCGCGAGCTGGCCGAGTCGCTGCCCTGCCGGGCGACCTTCGTCGCCGTGGACCTCACCGAGGAGGAGGCCCCGGGGCGCGTCCGCACCCACCTCGAGGCCGAGCATGGGGGTGCCCTGCACCTGCTGGTCAACAACGCCG
The DNA here is from genome assembly GCA_035474955.1 of Solirubrobacterales bacterium. Classification (GTDB taxonomy): domain Bacteria; phylum Actinomycetota; class Thermoleophilia; order Solirubrobacterales; family 70-9; genus VAYN01. Next base: position 102,520 of record DATIMV010000024.1, on the reverse strand, counting down.
GCGCCGCCTGGCGCGCCGAGTTCGCCGAGGGCGGCTACGACAACGTCCGCCGCCACATGGAGCTCAACTTCGATGCCGTCGTCCGCCTCACCGCGGAGCTGCTGCCGCTGCTTCGCAAAGCGGCGCCGAGCGCGATCGTCAACCTCGCCAGCACCGCCGGCCGCGTCTCCCGCGCCCGCACCGGCGCCTACAGCGCCAGCAAGTTCGCCCTGATCGGCTGGAGCGACTCGCTCTACGCCGAGGAGAAGCCCCACGGCGTCCACGTCGGGCTGGTGATGCCCGGTTTCATCCGCACCGAGGGCTTTCCCGCGACGGAGCTGCGCGAAAAAGCCCTCACCCGCTGGATCGTCTCGGAGCCCGAGAAGGTCGCCGAGGCTGTCTACGAGTGCGGCCCCGGCGGCAAGGCCGAGCGCTACGTCCCGCGCCCCTACGGCCTGGCGGCGATCTCCCGCATCCTCTTCCCATCGCTGACCCGCCGCGTCCTCACCGGCGGGCCCGCCTCCAGCCTCACCACCAGCACCGGCGGCGAATGATCCCGGTCGCGGTGATCCCGGTCGCTGTCGTCGCCTTGGCCCTGCTGGTGGTGGCCGCGGTCGTCACCACCCTCGCGGTCCTGCAGGTTCGGCAGGTCAACCGGCGCTTCGGGATCCTCGACGACATCGCCCACGTCGTCGACGAGGGGGGCGACCTGGAGGAGACGCTGGAAGCGATCACCGGGATCCTCGTCCCCGAGCTCGGCGACCTCTGCGCGATCGACCTGATCGAGGACGAACAGGTCCGCCGCGTGGCGGTTCGCGCCAGCGGTCCCGACGCGGAGGAGATCCAGGCCAAGCTCGCGGCCCGGCCCCCCGCCTTCCAGACCGAGATGGCGAGCGAGGCGGGTCGGGGTCGGGTGGAACCGCGCTTCTTCGAACACGTCGGCGAGGACGTGCTGCGTGACGCCGCCGCCGACGAGGAGGACTTCCAGTTCCTGCGCAGCCTGCGAACCCGCTCCTCGGTCATCGTCGAGCTCCGCGCCCGGGGCAGGGTGACCGGGATGCTGACCGTCAGCGTCGGCCCCTCGGGACGGCGGTTCCGCGCCGGCGACGTCCGTTTCGTCAGCGTCCTCGCCGGCCGCGTCGCCCTCGCCCTCGACAACGCCGGGCTGTTCTCGGAGCTCGAGCGAAGCGACCGCGAACGGGCGCAGATCTCCGCCACCCTGCAGCGCGGCCTGCTGCCGCCGCCGCTGCCGCACATCCCCGGCTGGTCGGTGGCGGCGATGTACCGGCCGGCGGGTGCCGAGAACGAGATCGGCGGCGACTTCTACGACGCCTTCCGGATCGCCGGAGGCTGGATGGTCGTGATCGGCGACGTCACCGGCCGCGGCGCCCAGGCCGCCGCTGTCACCGCCCATGCCCGCTACACCCTGCGCACCGCGGCGGCGCTGACCGGCGACCCGGTGGTGGCCCTGAGGACGCTGAACCGCGAGCTGCTGGGGCGGGGAACGGCCCTTTGCAGCGTTGCCGCGATGACGATCGCCGAAGATCCCGCCCTGCCGGTCCGCCTCGCCGTCGCCGGCCACCCGCCGCCGCTGCTGGTGGACGGCGACTCGGTGACCGAGGCGGCGTCGCCCGCGCCGGTGCTCGGCGCCTTTCCCGACGAGCAGTGGCGGGTCGAGGCCACCACCGTCAGCCCCGGCCAGCAGCTGGTCGTGATCACCGACGGGATCACCGAGGCAGAGGGGGAGGGGGGGCGCTTCGGCGAGGAGCGCCTGCGGGCGGAGCTGGTCGGAATCTCCAGCCCCGCGCTTGCCGCGCAGCGGCTGGAGGGCGCCCTGCACCAGTTCACCGGCGGCGAGATCGACGACGACGCCGCGATCATCGCTATCGGGCCCGCCTCCGCCGACGCCGAGCCCGCCCCCGAGGCCGAGCGGGAGCAGGTCGAGCGTCTCTACGAAGCCTTCAACTGCCGCGACGCCGAGGCGATCACGGAGCTCTGCGACGAACGCATGGGGTTCTTCCCGATCGGGACGGCCGAGGAGATCGGCCGCGACGCCCCCTACACCGGCCCCGAGGGCCTGCGCGAATACCTCGGCGACGTCGAGCGCGCCTGGGACGAGCTCCAGATCACGCCCAAGGTCGTCGAGCGCCACGGCAGCTCCCTGCTGGTGCGCGGCCGCGCCTACGCCCGCAGCCGAGCCCTCGGCATCCGCGACATGCCCGTCGCCTGGATCTGGGACCTGGCCGACGGCAAGTTCACCCGCGGCGAGGTCTTCCGCGATCCCGAGGAAGCGGTCCGGCGGCTCTCGATGACGCGGTAGTGCAGCGGTGGCTCAGAGTTAACGACTAGATCTGTCTGAGGTTGTTGGTGCCCCTAGCTAGTGTGGAGGCAGCTCTTGCGAAATTGGGGGTGTGAACGCGTGGCCCATGGCTTTTCTAGAAGACGTCTCGGCTCAGACAAAATGCCTGGCCGGCCTCGACAGCATGAGTTAGAGGAAGCCTCGAGGAGAGCGTTTTCCGCTCTCCTCCCTGACCGACTCGTCTTTCGAGATATTGATCGGGAGTACGGAATAGATGGCGAAGTCGAGGAGTTTGACGATAAAAAGGCCACTGGTCTGCGTTTTCTCATTCAGCTCAAGGCGACGGATGAGGTCGACCTATCCAAGGCCCTGAAGGCACGAGTCAAGCTCTCTACTGCGGCCTACTTTCGGGCTCAACCAGTTCCAGTGCTTATGGTCAGATATCTCGCTGCGTCCGACTCCTTGTATGCCCGCTGGTTTCATCAATTTGATTCCTACTACGAGCATGAAGGCGAAAGAGAGCTGACTTTTAGGTGGGAGGATCGCCATCAGCTTTCAGAAAAAGGGGCCACTCATCTTCTCAATGAGGCGGCCGCCGTGATGGAGGCTAAGTCCATCAAGCTGGATCTGCCGGTCCGGGCAGCTCTCACCAGTCCAAGCGAGGGGGCATTCGACTTTTCACCAGCTGAACTCGAACTCGGCGTTAGGGCTGCGGCGAGTCGTTGCTCAGACCTACTGGAAATCGTCAAGCCTGAAGAGGAACATCTTCTTTCTCTTGAGATCAATGAGGGTCAGTTGGCGGCGCATGTGCCGGGCCTAGGGGGTCTCACCATGCACATGGATGAGCTTCCCGAGGAGGACATTGCTGCGCTCGGTTCCGAACTCCTCTCGTGCCTCGTGGTTGCACTCGCCCGTGCGGGCCACGCGGATCTTGCCTCTCGAATGGCTGTTCATTTCTTCGGCGATTCGTTGCTGGCATACATGCCTCCCTTTTACTTTGAAATAGCTGAGGCAATGGCATACTCGGCTCGCACCTCAGAGGCTTTAGAGCTTGCTGAGCTGCTTGACCAGCGAGATGAGGAGGATGCTGAGGCTGCAAGCTTTGCCTTCCTTCTTGCCGCCTTACGTCGTGGGGCGCACCTGCGCAAGGAAGAGCAAAAGCGCTTGGTCGTCACGATGGAGGCACGCATACAACGTCGGGTCGAGTTGGGGAACGTCTCCGATGCGGCTTCGGAGTCCGTTGGGCTTGGGAACTACTTCAAGACCATCAAGAACTTTCCTAAAGCGGTTCATGCCTATGAGCATGCGCTTGAGCTGGACTCTGCCTATGAGTCGCGCGAGCATCTTTGGCTCGAACTGGCGGGCGTGTACTTTCTGGCTGGCAAGTTTCCAGAGTCTGCCGAGGCTTATGGGCGCGCGCTTTCCCTAGCGGAGACGCCGGCCTTGGACGTTCAGGCACGGCAGGCGGATGCGCTTATGCATGCTGGGGAGTATCAGAAGGCGTATGACATCTTTGAGCCAATTACTGCAGACGAGACCGACCTTGGGGCTTGGGCGACCACGAAGGCGGCTGCACTTTGGTGGGTGATTCGCACGACGGGAGTTGCTTCGCAGGATCGAGCCTCGGCAGAAGCCACGCAAATTGCCGCGCAGTTCGCTGATCGAGAGCTGTCACCTACCGAGGTCGCGAGGGTCTCTGAGGAGATTTGGCAAGCTGATGCGGTATCTCCTCTTGGTTGGTTCAATCTTGCTCGGGATTACTTGAACAATGGGCAGCGAGAGAATGCGATGTTTGCTTATCTCGTGACTGCTGTGATGCAGGAGGGAGATGTGGAGGCATGGGTCAACGTTGCCCATCTCGGTATGTTCCTTGATGAGGCATCACTCGCTGCTGCGGCCATTGTCACGGGAGCTAGGCTGAACGGTGAGAAGTATATGGTCGAGTTCGCTCGCGTAGCCCGAGCAAGCCTTCCAGATCCACAGGCAAGGGAGGAGGCCCTCTCGGCAGTCAATGCCATGCTTGAAGAAGCGCTGCCTGAGAAGGCAGAAGCTGGCTTTGAGGTCCGCTTAGTGTCGGAGGGGAAGCCGATCGAGTCAGTCCGCCTGCCTCCGCCTGGTCGTCAGTAAAGACCTTGTGATGCTTGGTTCGAGAGCTGGAAAATGGCCTATCCCAAACCGCCTTGGCTTGGGTGTCGAGCTATATCTCCAAGAAAGCGCCGGCACCTGAGTACCCCGTATTGAAGCCACCATTTAGGATTCGCCGCCGATATGTCTATCTCCACGAATCAGTTCAAGAACGGGACCCATATCGAGATCGACGGGAAGATCTGGAAGATCCTCGATTTCCAGCACGTGAAGCCGGGCAAGGGCGGGGCCTTCGTGCGGACCAAACTGCGGCGGATCGAGGACGGGTCGGTGATCGACAAAACCTTCAGGGCGGGGGAGAAGTTCCGCCCGGTCCGGACCGAATCGAAAAAGATGCAGTACCTCTACGACTCCGGCGAGGCGGCGGTCTTCATGGACTCGCAGGACTACGACCAGATCGAGATCCCGAAAGACTCGCTGGGCGACTCGATGCAGTGGGTGCTGCCGAACGCCGAGGTCGACGTGCTCTTCGTCGACGAGAAACCGAGCGACGTGCAGGTGCCGAGCGCGATCGAGATGAAGGTCACCCAGACCGACCCCGGCCTCAAAGGCGACACCGCCTCCGGCGGCGGCAACAAGCCGGCGACCCTCGAGTCCGGCGTCGTCGTCCAGGTGCCGCTCTTCATCGAGGAGGGCGAATCGGTTCGCGTCGACACGCGCAGCGGCGAGTACATCTCCCGCGCCTGAGTTGACCGCCTACGACCCGAGCCAGTGGAGCGACCTCTTCGTCGCCACCGCGGGCGCGTCCGCGGCCTTGGCCGGGCTGCTGTTCGTCGCGGTCTCGGTCAACGTCGACCGGATCGTTCGCTTCGAAGGTTTGCCGGAGCGAGCGCTAGAGGCCGTGATCCTGCTCATCGGCGTCTTGCTGGTCTCCGTAGTCGGGTTGATTCCGGATCAGGGCAGGATTGCCTTAGGCCTGGAGCTGCTGGCGCTGGGGTGGGTGATGGGCAGCTCCCTTTATCGATTGCCTACGACCAGCGAGATGATGGAGGTCGTGCGGGGCTGGCTGTTGATGCGCTGGACGATGCGCATCTGCGCAGTCGCACCCTTGATCCTCGCCGGCCTCACCGTCCTCGCCGAGGCGGGCGGGGGCCTGTACTGGGTCGCGGTCGGGATCGTCTTCGCGATCGTCGCCGCCGTGGCCAACGCCTGGGTCCTCCTCGTCGAGATCCTCCGTTGACAGAATGCAGGTATGCGCAGGTCTGACCAGCGGCGGGACGCCGTCTTCGCCAACTACCAGCGGGACGTCACCGGCCGCCCGCTGGAGGATCTGTTGGGCGAGGCGCGGTCGTTGACGCGGGAGCTGGCCGAGGGGGTCGACGGCCATCGCGAAGAGCTCGATGACATCATCGCCGCGCATGCGAAAGGCTGGACCGTCGATCGGATCGCGCCGCTGGACATGAACGTGATGCGCATCGCCCTTTACGAGATGGAATTCATGGACACCCCACCCGAGGTCGCGATCAACGAGGCGGTCGAGCTCGCCAAGGAGTACTGCGGGGCCGAGGCGCCGAAGTTCATCAACGGCATCCTCGGCGCGGTCGTGCGCGAGCGGGAGCCGGCCAAATGAGCGTCCGGCTGCGGGAAATCTCCGAGCGGCTGCGCCAGATCACCTCGCAGCTGCAGAGCGAGGAGGTCGGCGACGAGGCTGCGGCCCAGCTCGCCTCCGAGGCCGCCGACCTCTCGGCCGAGGCGGTCGAGGAGGCCAACCGCGAGGCGCGGCAGCAGGCGAGCGCCGAGTAGGCACTTGAGCTATCCCAACGACCTGCGCGGGCTCGTCGACGACGCCCTCGCGCAACTCAGCTTTTCCGTCGCAACCCCGACCGCCGGCCTCGAGGGGGCGATGCGCTACTCGCTGCTGGCCGGCGGCAAGCGGGTGCGGCCCGTCCTCGCCCTCGCCACCGCCCGCGCCCTCGGCGCCGAGCCGGGGCGGTTCCTGTCCGTCGCCTGCGCGATCGAGCTGATCCACACCTACTCGCTGATCCACGACGACCTGCCGGCGATGGACGACGACGACCTCCGTCGCGGACAGCCGACCTCCCACGTCAAGTTCGGCGAGGACGTGGCGATCCTCGCCGGCGACGGCCTCTTCGCCGAGGCGATGCGGCTCTTCTGCGAGCAGCCGGGGGAGCCCGCCCGCGTGCTGGCGGCACTGCGCGAGCTGGCCGGTGCGACCGGGGTCGACGGCATGGTCGGCGGCCAGTACGTCGACGTGATCGGCGCCCCCTCCGACGCCGAGAGCCTGCGCGCCCTGCACGAGCTGAAGACCGGCCGCCTGATCGCCGCCAGCGTCAACGTCGTCCTTCTGCTCGAGGGAACCTCCGAACCTGAGACAATGGCCTATCGCCGTTTCGCCGAGGAGCTGGGCGTGTTGTTCCAGATCGTTGACGACATCCTCGACGTGACCGAGTCGGACGAGCAGCTCGGCAAGCCACATGGAAGCGACGAGAGACATGGAAAACTCACCTACGTCAGCCTTTTCGGGCTCGATCGGGCTCGCGAGCTGGCGGCCGAGTCGCATGCGAAGGCGGCCGCGGCACTGGCCGAGGCAAGCGGCGAGACGGACGACCTGAAGCGAGTGGCCGACTACATCTTCACGAGGAACGAATGAGCGAAAAGCCCCCCACCCAGGGCAACGGAGACGACCGAGACCAGATCAAAGAGCAGCTGCTGCCGGGCATCGACGGCCCCGAGGACCTGCACGGCCTCGACGAGGCCCAGCTGCAACAGGTGGCGCAGGAGATGCGCACCTACATCATCGACACGATCGGGGAGATAGGCGGCCACTTCGGCGCCAACCTCGGCACCTGCGAGCTTGCCGTCGCCCTCCACAGCCTGCTCGATTCCCCCCGCGACAAGGTCCTCTGGGACGTCGGCCACCAGTCCTACCCGCACAAGATCCTGACCGGCCGCCGCGACCGGTTGCCGACGATCCGCCAGTACGACGGCCTCGCTCCGTTCTGCTCGATCCCCGAGTCCGAGCACGACATCATGGGCGCCGGTCATGCTTCGACCTCGATCGGCTACGCGGTCGGGCTGAAGGAGGCGATGCGCAAGGGGATCGGCCCCGACGGCAAAGTCGCCGCCGTGATCGGCGACGGGGCGCTGACCGGCGGCGTCGCATACGAGGCCCTGCACGCCGCAGGGGGGATGCAGACGCCTGTCGTCATCGTCCTCAACGACAACGGGATGTCGATCTCACCGAACGTTGGCGCCCTCTCCCGCTACTTCAACCGGATCCGCCTCAACCCGCGCCTCTGGCACGCCCGCGAGGAGGTCGAGGGCCGGCTGACGAAGCTGCCGCTGGGCCTCGGGGAGCGGATCGAGCGGCTCGGCCCGGAGATCAAGTCGGCGCTGAAGGCCTACTGGGCGCCGGGGCTGTTCTTCGAGGAGCTCGACCTCGCCTACATGGGCGTGATCGACGGCCACGACGTGCACGCGCTGCGGGAAGCGCTGACCGAGGCCTTCGACGCCGACCGCCCGGTCGTCGTCCACATCCACACCGTCAAGGGCAAGGGGTTCGCGCCCGCCGAAGAAGGCGGCCTGGAGTCGATGGAGGAGTGGCACGCGGCGAAGCCGAAGTCGATCGTCAACGGCGAACCGGCCGACGCGAAGCCGGTCCCGGTGACCGAAACCGACTCCCCGGAGGGGATCGAGGTGCTCGAGAAGCCGCCCGCCGCCGGCGCCCCGCCCCAGTACACGAAGGTCTTCGCCGACGCGATGGTCGCCGAGGCCAAGGCTGATGAGCGGGTGATCGGGATCACCGCGGCGATGGCGGGGGGGACCGGCCTGCAAAAGCTGGCCGACGAGGTGCCCGGGCAGTACTACGACGTCGGCATCGCCGAGCAGAACGCGGTGCTGCTGGCCTGCGGCCTGGCGCTGCAGGGAGCGAAGCCGGTCTGCGCGATCTACTCGACCTTCCTCCAGCGCGCCTTCGACCAGATCGTCCACGACGTCTGCCTGCAGGACCTCGACGTCACCTTCGCGATGGACCGCGCCGGGCTGGTCGGCGACGACGGCCCGACCCACCACGGCGCCTTCGACATCTCCTACTTCCGGCCGATCCCCAACGTGGTGGTGATGGCCCCGCGCGACGAGGCGATGCTGATCCACATGCTGCACACGGCGATCGCCCACGAGGGCCCGGCGGCGCTGCGCTACCCGCGCGGGGCGGCGGAGGGGGCAAAACTGCCGGCGAAGCCGAAACTGATCCCGATTGGAAAGGGCGAGGTGCTGGCCGAGGGCGAGCGTGTAGCGCTGCTCGGCTACGGCTACGGCGTCACCGTCGCCCGGGAAGCCGCCGAGATCCTGAAGAAGCATGGTCTCGAGGTAACCGTCGCCGACGCCCGCTTCGCGAAGCCGATCGACGGCGAGCTTGCCGAGCGCCTTGCCCGCGAGCACGAGCTGGTGGTGACGATCGAGGAGAACGTCCTGCCGGGCGGCTTCGGCTCGGCCGTGCTCGAGCACCTCGAGGACGCTTTCGCCGAGGCGCCGGGAGAGCGGGCGCGGGTCCTGCGCGTCGGCCTGCCCGACTCCTACGTCACCCACGGCAAGCCGGCGTTGCTGCGGGCCGAGGTCGGATTGACCGGCGAGTCGGTCGCCGATCGCGTGCTCAGCTCGCTTCCCAGTGCCCAGCCGGCGCTGACCTAGCCGGTCGGCTGGACCCTTCGTCTAGTACTAATCAATTTTGACGATTGATTCAATTGGCTCAATCGATTAGCCTGCCCCAGTCTCTCCCGGTGAACGGAGGAGCCGGCAAAGAAGCCAGCGCTTCTGGGGGAATCGCCAAGGGGAGGAGAGACGCGCTCTATATGTGTGGATCCGCTTGGGGAATCGGATCTCTCGCGCCCGCCTCTTAGGTCGGGGCGCGAGGCGCGTCCGGATGCGGGGCTAACCCTCCCGCCCCGTCGCGTCGTGGACCGGGGCGCCGACCGGCTTTGACTCCGGGGAGCCGCGCTGGCGAAGGTAGACGACGAGGATGGCGAAGGAGCCGACGGCGAGGAACTCGGATTGCCAGTTCTGGAGGGTCGCCTCCCAGAACTGGGAGCTGCCGAGGTAGGCGAGCCAGGAAAGGCGGGGCTCGCCGTGGTCTGCCTGTTCGGAGTTGAACTCGGTCCAGCCGGTGACCGACTGGGCGAACCAGGAGCCGAGGAAGACGAGGCTCATCGCGATGATCAGGCTGTTGGAGTAGATCGCGGTGCGGATCCCACGGAGCTTGGCCCAGCGGGGCGAGTCCTCCTCCGCCCAGCGGCCGATCTTCTGCTCCTTGTCTGACTCGGTGCCGGCCTTGTCGAGTTCCTTCGACTCCGGCGACCCCTTCTGCAGCAGCCAAACCGTCGCCATTGCGAAGAGCGCGAACTGCAGGTACTCGGACTGCCAGTTCTCCATCACCGCGTTGCCGAAGCTCGACGAGGTCAGGTAGCGCCAGAAGCTGATCGTCCCCTCTTCGTGCGCGAGCGCTTCCTCGTTGTAGAGGTTGTGGCCGGCGATCGCCTGCCCGATCAGCGCCGCCAAGAAGATCGCCAGGAAGAAGAGCGACAGCGAGTTCTCCTTGAGGAATTCCCTCGCCCGCATCAGTGGTGGGTGAGGCCGATGATCGAGAAGTAGGTGATCCCGCCGACGATGATCACGCTCCATACGAAAGCCATCGCACGCATGGGCGAAAAATTCTCACCTCCACCAGACGGCAAGCACGCGGCGCCAGTTGTGCCAGCAGATCGCTGCCAGCTCCTTCTCGTCGAAACCCACCTCGCGCAGCGCGTCGAGGAGCTTCGGCAGCCCGGCGACGTCTCCCAGCTCGGCCGGGATCGTGGCGCCGTCGAAGTCCGAGCCGAGGGCGACGTGCTCGACTCCGATCCGGTCGGCCACGTAGCGGGCGTGCTCCGCGATCAGGGCGAGGGGCGTGTCGGGATCGTCGGCGAAGTCCGGCCGCAGAAACACGGTTGCGAAGACGATTCCGACGAGGCCGCCGCTGTCCTTGATCGCGTCGAGCTGGGCATCGGTCAGGTTGCGCGAGGCGGCGCAGAGGGCGTGGGCGCCGGAGTGGCTCGCGACCAGCGGCCCGAGCTCCAGCCGGGCGACGTCCCAGAAGCCGGCCTCGTTCATGTGGCTGAGGTCGACGAGGACGCCCAGCTCTGCGCAGGCGTTGACGAGCGCGGTGCCGCGCTCGGTCAGGCCGGGGCCGATGTCCGGGGACGAGGGGAAGGCGAACTGGACGCCGGTCGCGAAGGCGTTGGCGCGGCTCCAGACGGGTCCGAGCGAACGCAGGCCCTTCGCGTACCACTCGCCGAGCGCCTCGAGACCCGGATCGATCGCCTCCGCACCCTCGAGGTGGAGGACCGCGACGGGGGGTGAGGAGCCGTCGCGGGCGGCGTCGAGGTCCTCGATCGAGCGGGCGACGACGACCTCGCCCGAGCGCTCCAGCGCCAGCAGCCGCTCGGCGGCTGCGCCCGCGTGAGCCGCGGCTTTCTTGTGATCGACCGGCGGTGCGAGAGGGGCTGCGGTCACCCCGCGGGAGAACTTGACCTGCCCGGCCTTCTCGTCGGCCGAGGGGGTGAAGATGGCGAAGATCCCACCGCGCATCCCACCCTGGCGCATCCGTGGAAGATCGAGGTGGCCGTCGCCGAGCCGCGTCGTCAGGTCCGGCGCGCCGTCTCTGGTGAGGGCGTCGTTATGACCGTCGAAGACGGGGTCTGAGAACTGCGGAGCCATGGGGTGAAGCATCCCCTTTCCTATGGTCTATCCCGTGCGGCGCCTGCTGATCTGTCTGATTGTCCTGGTGAGTGGCGTCGTCATGTCCGCTGCGGTCTCCGGCTGTGGGTCAGATGCCGACGGAGACGGCGCCAAGCAGGCGACGGTCGCGAAGCCGCGGGGGCCGCTGCCGGATGGCTTTCCGCGGTGGCGGTTCGAATCGCTGCGGCCGACTTCTCCGGGCCTCTTCGTGGTCGCCTTCTCTGCGCCTCGGGATCGCCGCCCGTGGGTGATCGTCTTCGACGAGGAGGGGGTGCCGCGCTGGTGGTATAACCCCGGCACGCGAGCTCTCTGGGGCCAGATCTTGAACGACGGAGATCTGGCCTGGGCGCGTTCCTTCGGCGACGGCTACGGCCTTGACCCGCGGATGGCGTACGAGGTCCGCTCGGAGTCGGGGAGGCTGCTGCGGCTGGTCAGGACCGAGGGTTCGATCATCGACGGCCACGAGTACTACGAGCTTCCCAACGGCAACGTCCTGCTCGACACCTACGTGCCCGAAACCGCCGACCTGCGCCGTTTCGGAGGGCCGAAGCGGGCGGCGATCGTCTCCGCCGAAGTGCAGGAAGTCGACCCGGCCGGCAGGGTCCTCTGGAGCTGGAACTCGCGCGGGCAGATCTCTCTGCGGGAGACGGGCCGCTGGTGGCGGAACGTGCTCAGCAACCCGCGCCGGCGTCTGCAGCGTGAGGCGTTCGACCCCGTGCACATCAACTCGATCGAGCCGCGCGGGAACGGGGAAGTGGTGATCTCCACCCGCCATACCGACGCCGTCTACGGAATCGATCGGGCGAGCGGAGAGATCGGTTGGAAGCTGGGCGGCACCCCGACCGGGAAATCCCTGCGGGTGATCGGCGATCCCGCCCACAAGCTGCTCGGCGGCCAGCACGACGCCCGGATCGACCGCCGCGGGCGGCTGACCGTCTTCGACAACGGCAAGGACCGCCCGCGCCTGCCCCGCGTCGTCTTCTACCGGCTCGACCTGGAGCGGGGGAGGGCAGTCTACCGGGGACAGCTCAACGACCCGGAGGTGCGGCAGAGCCATTGCTGCGGGTCGGCGCGCGAAACCAGCGATGGCGGCTGGCTGGTGAGCTGGGGAGACAACCCATTGGTCACGGGCTTTGACCGGGAGGGCCGGATCGCTTTCCGGTTGCGCCTTCCGGCCCCGACCTTCCGTGCCGTTCCCGCACCTGAGGGAGCGACCAGCGTGAGCCGGCTGAGCAGGGGGATGGCGACTATGCGGGCCGGGCGATGAGCGCCTGATCCGCCGCTCGCGAGGGCGGGAGCAGCAGAGCGGACGCGCAGACGAGGCAGAAGGCAGCCGCCTGCAGGCTGATCCCGAGCGATCCGCTCGCGAGGGGATCGCCGAAGACGAGGACGCCGCTGAGGATCTGAGCTGCGCTTGCGACCAGGCTCATCAGCCCGATCGTCTCGATCGCGCCGCCGCGCTGCAGGGAGCCCACGGCCGTGTACTGCGCCATGGCGCCGCAGGCGACGACCAGGGTGATCAAGGGGGCCAGAACGAAGATCGGGAGGCCGCCCTCCCCGGTCAGGGCCTTGATCGCCACGCCGGCGGCGGCGAAGAGCGCGCCGGCGATAACGGCCAGGAGGGCGCCACGGTGATTGACGAACCACTTGTGCCGGTAGCCAAGGGTGAGCCCGACGATCAGCAGCGCGAGCGCCCCCTCGAAGGCGACGATGGCGGTCAGGGCGAACTGCGAGTGGCTGCCGTCGATGCTCGGCAGGGTCAAGGCAAGGAGGGCGAGCCCCGAGCCGCCCAGCAGCAGCGCCAGCCACTGGCGAGGCTCGACGGCACCTCCGAAGAGGCGCTGCGAGAGGACGGCGAGGCTGACGGCGCCGCCGGCCAGGACCGCTTGAACCAGGGAAATCGGAGCCATCGAGAGGGCTGCGACGTGGAGCAGCCAAGCTGCGGCGGCGATTCCCCATCCCGCTGCGAACCAGGGCGAGGCGGCGAGGCTGCGGGCGCTCTGCAGCGGTTCGCGGATCTGCACCATGGGCACCTGCTGGCAGCCGCGGTGCTTCAACAGCGAGGCGAGGTTTCCCATCACCGCTCCGACCACGGCCAGCGCGATGCCGGTCTCGACGGAGGGCATCGTCAGCCTCCGCCGGCGTCCAGCCGTTGCCGGGCGGCGGCGACCACGCGGATCGAGGAGCGGCAGGTTTTCGCGATCGAGCCGTTCGTATGCTCGGGGGAGCGCAGCAACTCGAACTCGATCACCGCGTTGCGGCGCAGCCGCACGCGGTCGTTCCGGTCTGCCGCGGCAGGGGCGGCGTCGAGGGCCGCCTCGCCGACCCGCTGCCTTCTGCAGCCGAGGCAGAAGGTGCCGTCCGCGCACTCCTCCCAGCCCTCGGGCAGCGGCGTCTCTTCGGCGTTGCTGCGACTGGCCGCGACGCCGCAGTCGCCGCAGGTCCACTTGACCTTGGTGGGCGTGGTCATGCTCGGCTTCTGTTCCTGCGCCTGCCCTGGGGCTTGCGACCGTTTTGAGGCTGACGCGGAGCGGGCCGCGAGCTGAGCTGTTTGGGGCGGCCACCGCGGTCCATCTCGAACTCCCGGACCAGCCCGAGCGCCCCCGCCATCCGCCGGACCTCGTCGGTCTGGTCGGAGAGGACGAAGCTGATCCCGGTTCCCTGGCGGCCGGCTCGGCCGGTGCGGCCGACCCGGTGCACGTAGGAGTCGCGGTCCTCGGGGACGTCGAAGTTGATCACGTGGGTGACGCCGGCGACGTCGATGCCGCGGGCGGCGACATCGGTCGCGACGAGCGCGTCCACCTCACCGGCCTCGAAGCGGGCGAGAGCCCGTTCGCGCTGGCCCTGGGTCTTGTCCCCGTGCATCGCCACCGCCTCCAGGTCGCGCTTGCGCAGCCGTTTGGTGAGCCGGTCGGCGCCGCGCTTGGTGCGGACGAAGACCAGGGTGCTGCCGCTCTCGGTCTGGCCGAGCTGCTTGACCAGGTGGTCGAGCTTGGCGCCCTGGGAGTCGACGTGGAGGAAGCGGTGCTCGATGTCGGCCTTGGCGGCGCTGTCCGCCGCCTGGGTGTGGCGGCGGGGGTTGCGGGTGAAGGAAGCGGCGACCTTGCCGGTCGCTCCCTCCAGGGTGGCCGAGAAGAACAGCGTCTGGCGCTGCTTCGGCGTCAGGGCGACGATCCGGTCGACGGCGGGCTTGAACCCCATGTCGAGCATCCGGTCGGCCTCGTCGAGGACGAGGATGCGCACCTGCTCGAGCGAGACCACGTTGCGGGCGATCAGGTCCTCGAGCCGGCCGGGGGTCGCGACGAGGATGTCGGCGCGGCGCGCGGCCTTGCTCTGGGGGCCGAAGCCGACGCCGCCGTAGACCGCCGCGAGCTTCAGCCCGCGGGAGTCGGCGACGGTGCGCAGCTCCTCGACGATCTGCCCCGCGAGCTCGCGGGTGGGGGCGAGGACGAGGGCGCCGGTGTGCCCCTGGTTCGGTTCGATCCGCTCGACCAGCGGGATGCCGAAGGCGAGCGTCTTGCCCGATCCGGTCGGCGACTGGACGAGGAGGTCATGCCCGTCGAGCGCGTCGCGGACGACGAGCTGCTGGACGGGGAAGGGCTTGGTGATGTCGCGGCGGCCAAGCGCTCGCACGACAGGGTTGGAGATGCCGAGATCGGCAAATGAAGTGATGTTGTGTGCTCCTTTTCGAGCTTCTCAGGGGAGATCCAGCGGCCCCTAAGCGCAATCAGCACACGGAGGAAACGGAACCTCTCGGCCGGCGAGACTGCCGAACCGACCCATTCACCGTAGCAGCCGACCCCGCAGTGGCCCCTCGATCAGAAGGGCGGCATGATTGTCGCCATGGATCTGAGCGCCGAGGAGAAGGAGCGCGTCGAGGGGGAAGTGCGCCGCATGGTGGCCGCGCTCCGCGCCCGGCCGACTCAGGAAAAGGAGGACCGCCTGGGTCTGGAGATCGCGACCATGCCAGCGGCAGAGAGGGAGTACGTCACCGCCGTCCTGCTGCGGATGCTGCGGGAGGAGCACCGGGCGGTCTAATCCCGGTGCCCCTCGTCTGTTCTAGGTCGTCCGCCGCGAGCGCACCAGGGCCGCTCCCCCGACCAGCAGCGCGAGGAGGGCGGCGATCAGGGCGGCGATCGCAAGTCCGTCGCCACCGTCGTCGGAGTCGTCTGCCTCGGCCCCGTCATCGTCCGCCGGGGCTGCGGCGTGCTCTTCGCCGCCTTCGGTGACAGCGACCTGCGGGGCAGGCTCGTCTGAGTCGGGGGCGCCGATCCAGCGCACCACCTCGCCGTTCTCGTAGGTCTGCAGCGCTTTGAACGTCAGGGTGTCGCCCGCCTCGTCCGGTATCTGCACCGAGATCGGGAAGTCGAGGAACTGCCCCGGCCCGATCGCGTCCTTGGCGCTGTTCGCGGTCCAGGTCATCTGCGCCACCTGTTCGGTGATTTCCTCGCCGTGGCTGGTGATCGGTTTCGCCAGTTTCTCCATCTGCACTTGCACCGACCAACCGGGCACCGGCTGGTAGGAGGCGAAGATGAAGCCGGGCGGGAACTGCACGTCGACCTTCGTCGTCCCGGAGTCGTCGCGCTCGTTGGGGACGCGGACGTCGAGGACCGTGAACTCTCCCGCCGCCGCTTCGGAGGGCTGCATGGTGACGTGGGCGCCGGCGCTGGCGGGCACCATCAGGGCGAGGGCGCCGATCAGCGCCAGGGTGAACTTGATTTTCATGTTTCCTTTCTTGTTGCTGTCATCGGATCGGCACCTGCAGCGCCGCCGTGTATTGGTCGAAGGCCGAGACGCGCACGGCTACCTCCAGCTCCCAGTCACCCGTCACGCTCAGCAGCGCTCCCTGGACGGTGTAGTGGCCGGGGCCGGCGCGCCTTGCTTCCAGCGGCAGCGGCCCGATTGACTTTTCGGGCATCGTCGCCGTCACCTCCAGCTCCTTGACCTGGGAGAACTGCTCGCCGGTCTTGGCGTCGAACAGGTAGAGGTGGACCTGGTTGGAGCCGACCCGCGCGGGGTCGACGGTGACCTCCAGCTCGGCGGGCCCCAGTGAGGCGCCGCCGGAGAACGGTCCCGACTGCACCGCCGTCGCCGGCGCGTAGCCGGCAAGCGCGGCGGTGACGCCGAGGACGACCACGACCAGCGCCACCTCGCCGCGCAGCGCCCGGCGCAGGAGGAGCCCGGCGCGGCCGGTGGGTTCACCGCCCGCCGCGATCCGCTCCAGGCGCTGGACCGAGCGGCGGCGGTTGTAGGCGGCGAGCGGGACGAGGAGGCCGACGAGGAGGACGAACTTGATCAGGGCCGCCCGCCCGTAGGCGGTGTCGAGAAGGTTGTCGAAGCCGCGCACGTAGGCGTACGCCTGGCCGAGGCCGGTGAGCAGGATCACGGCCACGCAGAGCAGCGCGACCGGGGAGAAGCGAGCCAGGTTCGCGGCGAGGAGACGGCTGCGATCCGGCGGCCCCAGCTCACGGGTCGCGGCCGGCAGAACGAACAGGAGCGCGGCCAGCCCGCCCAGCCAGGCGGAGGCGGCGAGGACGTGGAGGGCGTTGGCGGGGAGCAGCAGCGCGACCGGCGACTGCGTGCTCGGATGCCCCGACAACGCCGGCTCGAGAGCGGCGAAGCCAAGGGGAGCAAACAGCGTCAGCGCTTGCCAGGGCCGCAGCGCTCGCCGGATTGCGAAGACGCCGCAGCCGAACAGGGCCCAAGCGATCGCCGTGAGCGCCCAGACGGTGCCGAAGCGAGTGCCGAGCTCCTCGCGCAGGATCGTCGCGTCGAGCGCCGAGGCCGCCGAGACGCCGGCCGCCTCGGCGGCGTGGAAGACGATCCCCGCAACTGCGCTGGCAGCGCCCGCCACGGCCGCTGCCAGCAGAACGCTGCGCAGCCGCCGATCGAAGGACCGGCTCGCCTGCTCCCATCTCTTGGAAGCGCTCGCGACTTTCCGTCGCGCCGGGCGCCACGCCAGCAGCATGAAGGCGAGGGCGCCGAGCGCCAGTGCCAGCGCCGTGTACTGGACGGCGCGGGCGACGCCGAGGCCGATCTCGGCGACGGTGTCCGCGCCGCGGTCGGCGACGAGCTCGGCGACGGTCTCCTCCGGCGCGCGGCCCGCCTGGCCGATCGAGAAGACGTAGCCGCCGGAGACGATGTGGCCGTCGGCGGAGACGACGCGGTAGGTGGCGGTGTAGCTGCCGTCGGGAAGGCCGGGATCGAGACCGACGGCCAGCTCCGAGCTGGCGCCACCGGGATGGAAGGCCTCCCCCGCGTCGACCTGCTGGCCCTCGGCGTCGTAGACCCGGACCGCGCCGAAGTTCCCTTCGACCGGCTCGCTGAAGCGCAGGACGACGGCGTCCGGCTGCGCTTTGACCGTCTCCCCGCGCTGTGGCGCGCTGTCCTCGAGCGTCGCGTGCGCGGACGCCGTGGCGGGGATCGCGAGCACCGCCGCGATCGCCGCGACGGGGAGGAGGAGCCTGTAGGCGCTTCGCAGCACTACCACGCTTCCTTTGCCGGTTGATCTTCTCCGTCACCGTCCCGGCGACGGCGCCTGGCGATCGCCACCGCCGCCCCGCCGAGCAGGACGACCGCGGCGCCGGCGATCAGGAACGGCGTTTTCGAGGTGTCGCTCGGGCCGACCCAGAACAAAGTCCCTTCGATCGCGCCCTCGCGACCGTCGATCCGCAGCGGGACCTCGTAGTCGAAGACCTTGGTCCGCTTGCTCTCGTCGCTGACCTGGGGCGGGGTCCCCTTCGCCATGTAGTGGGAGCGATGGTCGTGCCAGCGGAAGGCCCCGGATCTGTCGATCGTTTCCCAGGCCGGCGGGGCATCCGGGTCGGCGCTCTCGGGCACGGGGGCTTCGGCGTAGCGGTCGGTGTTCTGGTAGGTCGCGGGTGAGCGCCGGTTCTTCTGCACGGTCCCGTCGCGGAGGACCCGCGCGTACGGCTCACCCTCGTAGCCGTAGACGAGGACTTCGTGGCCGTCCTCGGCGACCAACTCGATGTCGGCGTCGTAGTTGAGGACCTCGAAGCTGACGCCGGGAACATCCGGTCGCACAGCCTCGATTTCGGAGCGGAAATCGGGGTTGCCTTCGTGCCCCAGGGCCGGTGAGGCCAGGGGCAGGCAGAAGATCGTCGTCGTGGCGGCAAGCGCCGCCCAAAGCTTTCGCATGGGTTCCTTTCGGTCGCGCGCGCGGCGACGAAAGGTCTTCTCGCCGGCGCTAGCTCTGCAGGGCGAGGCGCGAAGGCGGAGGCCGCTTGGCCAGGCCGAAGGCGATCAGCCGGGTGCCGCGCGGCAGCCAGATGGCGGGCGCAGGCGGCGCCGACGGGGCCGCAGAGGCGGAGCGCGCCCGTGAGCGGCTGCGCCGGGCGACGAACTTCGCGATCAGCTCCTCGCCGACGTAGCGGCCGCCCAGCAGCGGGAGCGCGATCAACAGCGCGGGGGCGAGGAACAGCAGCGCGTCGGTCGAGCCGGTGAGGCCGAGAACGGCGACCCAGCAGAGGGTGATCGCCAGTGCCCGCGCAGGAGTGAACAGCGCCGCCAGGTTCATCTCATCGAAGCCTAAAGGAGGATCTTAAGAGCAGGTCAATGGGTGCGGACAATGAAGTACCGGGGAAATCCCACGCGCCCGCCCGGGTGCCCGTCTAAGGAGTCTCACAAAGCAATGCACTCGTCCCGAAGGTTGCGCCCGCTCGCATCGCTGAGCGCGGTTGCCCTGTTGGCGCTGGCCCTGCTGGCGCCAAGCGCCGGCGCCGCCAGCATCCCCACGCTCTCCTCCAGCGCGCAGTACAAAGCGCTGGTCAAGCTCGTCGACAAGCTCGACGGGCTGGCCAGAACTCCGACCACCGCCTCGCAGAAGGCCGTCTACGACGGTCAGCTGGAGAATAAGCACGAGGCCGCGGTGAACAAATCGACCGCCCTCTTCGCCCGCGCGAAAAAGCTGGCCAAAGCCGAAGCCGAACGCGCCTTCAGGGCCGGCGCGCAGACGATCCGCCGCACCGAGTCCGGCGAACTGGCCACCCTCCGCGAGGAATACGACACGCGGATGGATCGGGCCGCCAACAACTACGACGCCGAGCTGGGCCGGATCGAAGACGAGTTCGACGCTCGGGTCGCCACGCTGCGCAAAGAGATCAAAAAACTGCGCAACCAAAAAGCCAACGCCAAAAGCGCGACCGAGAAAACCCTGATCGAGGAAGCGATCGAAAGGCGAACCCTCCGGATCGCCGCCGACCGCAAACTCGAGCGGGAAGAAATCGCCGACCTGAAAGCCGGTTACCGGAAGGAGAAAGAAACCATCCGGGCCGCCAAGGCCTCCGCGACCCAGGTCGTCCAGCAGGACGACGACGCGGCGATCGAAAGGCTGCGCAACGACCACAACCGGATCTACAACGCCAGGGTTCGCACCCTGCAGAGCAAGCGCGCAAACCAGCTGAGCGACCTCGAAGGAAAGCTCAACGCCGGCCGTGCCGCGATCGAGAGGATGCCGGTCACCGGCTAGCTCCTCCGACAGGAGCGCCCCGCCGGGAGAGGCGGGGCGCTTTTGTCACCTCCGTAGGGTGCGTGAGCCAGTGGCGCGCCCTCACCTACTCAAGGCCGTCCTCGTCGCGATGGCCCTGCTTGCTCCCGGCTTCGTCTTCGGCTACGAGTCCTCGGCCGCCGAATGGGAAGAGCTGCCTGTCGTCCCCGCTCTCGATCCAGTTGTCGCGAGTCATCTGCAGAAGGTCGCGGACCGCGGGGAGCGCTCCGGCAACAGCCCGGGGGTGTTCGCCAAGATCGGCGACAGCATCACCGCGTCGCCGTCGTTCCTGCAGGCGCTGGCGTGCCGGACGCCTCGCCTGGGGGCTTGGAGTGAGCTGCGGGGGACGCTGGAGTTCTTCGGCGGGACCGCGGTGCCGCCGGGCGCCGAGGAACCCCTTTGCGCGGTCAGCAACAGCTTCTCGCGCCTCGGCGTCGCCGCGGTGGGCGGGTGGAGGGCGGTCGACGCCCTCTCGCCGCGCGAATCCTTCCCCGAGTGCCAGGGCCTGCCCGCGGTCAGCTGCGAGCTGCGGCTGCTGCGCCCGTCGGTCGCCTTGATCATGTTCGGGACCAACGACCTGAAGGACTTCGACGCGGTGGAGTTCCGCCGCTATCTCGCCCGCGTGGCCCGGCTCGTTTCCAGCGCCGGGACCATTCCGGTGATCAGCACGATCCCGCCCCGTCTGCAGCGGCCGTTCTCGCAACGGGTCGCACGGTTCAATGCGGAGATAGCCGCCCTTGCCGAGAACCGGGCGCTGCCGCTCTGGAACTTCTGGCGGCAGATGGTCGAGTCGGGCGCCCCCAACCAGGGGCTGAGCAGGGACGGCGTCCACCCGAGCGCTCTCTGCCCTCCCTGCACCGCGGTCGATTTCCGGCCCGTCGGTCTTCGGTACGGCTACGCCTTGCGAAACCTCGGGGCGCTACGTGTGCTTGATCGCCTTCGCCGCCAGATTGCGACTCCCACGGATCAAGGCATATGAGCCGACGGCCAGCGCCAGGGTGCCGGTCACGGTCAGGCCCCAGCGGACCGGAACCGCCAGGTCGGTGGTGGAGAGGGAGCTCTGCAGGGCGACGAGGAACGGGATGTGGATCAGGTAAATCCAGAAGCTCGCG
Source organism: Solirubrobacterales bacterium (assembly GCA_035474955.1). Taxonomy (GTDB): domain Bacteria; phylum Actinomycetota; class Thermoleophilia; order Solirubrobacterales; family 70-9; genus VAYN01. Next base: position 81,747 of record DATIMV010000024.1, on the reverse strand, counting down.
TCCGACAGGTAGCGCAGCACCCGCGACTCATGGCGGACGTATCGCGCCAGCACTCCCCAGATGCCGAACAGGGTGAGCCAGCAGACGAGGCCGACGGTGAACAGCCCGTAGATGCGCAGCTCGTCGATTTCGGCCAGCACGCCGGCCGTGCCGACGTTGCCGGTGAAGTCGCCGCTGTCGTAGAAGAGCAGGAAGGCGGGCACTGCGATCAGTACCCCGGCGGCGAGCCGCAGCCAGGCCCCGCGCTTCAGCTGCTCGATCAAATCGCTCTGGCCGCTGAGCAGCCAGCCGAAGACGAAGAAGAAGCTGAAGTAGGCGAACAGGGTCGGGGCGGGGACCAGCGAGTTCGACGCCGAGCCTCCCGCCACCCAGCCGGTCTTGGTGATCAGGATCGCGGCGCTGATCGCCGCCAGCGCCGGAACGGCCCACCACGACCGCATCAGACGGCCGAAGCCGCGGTTGATCGCCGCTCCCAGGCTCGGCGCCCGCTGGATCGCCAGCCAGACCCCGATCGCGATCAGGGAGATCATCAGCAGGTAGGCGATGAACCAGAGGTGCCGTGGGTTGAGGCTGAAGACGTTGGCGAGGTCCAGCTCCCGTTTCGGCGGCAGCTCGCCTTTGCGGGGCCAGAGCGCCGCCGCGCCGATGACGAGGAGGTTGGCGAGCGGCACCACGGTCAGCATCCCGACGACCAGCGGCAGGCCGAGCCGGCGAAAGCGAGCGCGCAGCTGCCGGGCCGCGGTCGATCGGCTCAGCGCACTCGCGGCCAGGAAGCCGGAGATGGCGAAGAACAAGGGCATGTGCCAGGCGTGGACGAACCAGACCACAGCGTCGACGACCTCGGCGTCCGTTTCGCCCTTCTGGACGTAGCGGGCAGCGTGGTAGGGGATCAGCAGGAGGATCGCCGAGACCCGGATCGCGTCGAGGTGATGACTGCGCTGGCTCACTAGGGACAAGCGGCAGCCAGAGGCAGGCGTGCTTCGATCTCGGTGCCGGCATCGCTGCGACTGCAGAGCCGAAAGCTGTTGCTGAGCGCACCGATGATCGACAGGCCGGCGTGCAGGCCGGGGTAGGCCGTCGCGGTGCGAGGGCCGATCCCGGACCCGAAGTCTCGGACGACGAGGCGAAGCTCCCCGTCCTCGACGTTCGCCTTCACCTCGATGGACCCATCCGTCGAATCGCCGTAGGCATGCTTGATCGCGTTGCCGCAGGCCTCGGTGACGATGGTCTGGGCGTCCTCGACGTCCGACGCTGCCATCCCGACCGTGTCGGCGTATTCGGCGAGCTCTGACCTGACCAGGGCCAGCTGCTCGGCTGTTGCGGGAACTCGAAAACTCAGTGCGGCAGCCGGCATCGTGCGGCCCCCTTCCGGACATCCTCGTGGAGGAGCCAGCTACCCCGCCCCTCACCTGGGAAACGGTTAAGGCGTCACACCCGCGCCAGGGGTAGGCCGCGAAGACCCGGAGCAGCGTGCACCCGAACGCCACCGGGCTCCGGGTGCCTTGGGTCGGTTAGCTGGATTTCTTGCCCCCCTTGCGTCCTGCCTTCTGCTTCTGGGACTTGCTGCCGCCCCCGCCGCTGTTTTCCCCGCCCTTCTTGGAGGAGCCGGAGGCGTTCGCGATCTTCGCCGCGCGTTCCTTGCTCATCCCCTTCTTGCGCAGGCCCTCGTACTGCTTGTCGTTCTTGATGCTGGAACCGTGATCTTTCGCCATGAGTCCTCCTCGGAGACCTTGACTGACTGCGTTGAGATACCCCGCGAAGCGGAGCGTGGAAACGCGGCAGATCCGGCGCTACGCTGGGTAGGCAGCGACCGTCCGTCGGGTTCTCATCCTCCTCATCCTTGCGCTCGGACTTCCCCAGAGGAGGGGTTGGAGAACTGCACGCTGGAGGACAGCTTGACCCCGGCCGAGCGGGCACTCGTCGATCTGGGAGAGCATCAGCGCTTCCGCGACACGCGGATGTATTTCCAGTACGCGACCGAGGAGCGCTTCCGCGAGGTCGTGGAACGCGTTACCGGCAGAGAGGTTCGGGCCTTCATCAGCGGAGTGGACACCCTCCGGGACGTCGCTTCGGAGATCTTCCACCTGGTGCTCAGGAGCTGACTGCCTCCCTGGCGGGGTGATCGCCAGTGGCCTCTCGGCAATCAGCTGGCCGAGCTGACCAACAGAAAACGCCCCGCCGGGGGAGGCGGGGCGCTTCTGGGGTTACTACAGGGAGGAGAGAACTGCGAGGCAGTAGGCCCGGAGCGGGATTGGGCTTGTCGATGCGAGATCAAATCCGGTTATCTCCGATTGTGTCCGGTGGTTCCGGTGGCGCACTGGCGTATGACTGGCGCATGGAAAGCACTCCACAGAGGCATTCGGATGCCCTCAAGAGGGTCAACCGCGCTGATCCCTAGATTGGCCGGTCGATGCAACCTCGACCCCGAATCTCTCAGGGCATTTCTAGTCGGGCGACCCGTCTGCGAAAATCCTTGGCATGGAGTTCGCCCACGTCAAGCTCAGCGGCGACCGTGCCGGCGAGTACGTCGTCACCGAGGAGCGTCCCGACGGGTCGCTCACTCTGGTGCCGGATACCTCCTTTGAGGCGATCCGAAAGCGCCTTGGCACCGAGCCGGCGACGCTGGCTGAGTTCGAAGCCGAGTACGGCCCGGTTCAGCCCCCCGACGGCGAGGGATAGCCGATGAGCGACAGGCGGCCGGGTCGCGCGCCTGCGTTGTTCGATGACGCTGCCTTCGCTGAGGATCTCCGACGTGCCAGCGATGCCGGGGAAGAGGTAGCGCGTGCGGCCCGCAAGGAGTTCGAAGGAGAAGGGGTTCCGGTTGGAAGCCTCTTGGCCTGCGAGGAGGAGGGATCGGATGGGACCGAACTCCGCCACTGCGTGAAGCTCCGCCTTCCGTCTCCAAATGGCAAGTTCGGCATGGTCTTCCGCATCGAGCAGCAGAAAGGGAGGTCGGTCCTAGTCTTTGCCGCCTTCGGCGCTCGTCATCACCCTGTCAACTCGAATGCCTCCACGGTCTACGAGATCGCTCATCGTCGACTGCGGGTTGGCTGAAGCTCCACTTCGCTTTGGGCGCAGATCGGAAATTGCGGCCTTAAGCCGGCCCGTTGCCATCCGGTGCCGCGGCTACTTTCGATCGTTCCCATTCAAAACGGATACGGAGGTAGCCATGCTTACCGAACCTACCGCCAACAGCGGCGGAACCGCTGTCCTTGATCGCCCTGTAGCTGACCCTGCTGCAGTCATGCAGCGACTAGACGACTTGCTCGACCTCAGCAACGTGAGGATGAAGCTGGCCGATTCCGAGGAGGGGCCCGGGCTCGATCAGGAGCAGATTGACCTGATGGAGCGCGAGTACCGCAAATTCATGGCGATGCAGCTGATGCATCCCGGAGCGGTTCTCGTCCCTTGCCAGATCGTGGATGAGATGTGGCATCGCCACATCCTTGACACCGCTGCCTACCGCGAGGACTGTCAGGCAATCTTTGGTCGCTTCCTCGATCACTACCCCTACTTCGGGATGCGCAACGAGGCCGAAGCCCAGGAACTGACCGACGCCTACGCCGAGACGGTGGACCTTTACCGCATGTCGTTCGGGGAGCCTCCTATTGGCAGCTGGGTTTCCAGCGAGGGCGCAGCGCGCTGCCGTCGTCAGTGTGCACCGATGAAGTGCAAATGACCGCAACGGTGGCTGGAGGGGGCGAAGGAGTCTGCACGGGCTTCTTCGCCTCTCCGACAGGTAGCCCCGGATGGAAGCATCCGAGTAGTGAGTGAACCCTGGGACGAATGGCCGGAGGTGCCGCCGGTTTGGGGCGAGGAGGAGTGCTTCCCGCTCGAACAACTTCACCCGCTGATACACGAGGCGAGCCGGCGGCGACTCGATGCCAGCGAAGACGACGAGGCTGTTCGTGCGGCATGGAATGCCCTCCGCGACCTACTGCGGGCGCGCCTAAATAGCCACTCAGACGGCATGAAGCTCATCGAGGAAATCGGACCGGCTCGGTCAGCCCGTTTGAATTTGACCCCGAACCAGACCCTCTCTCAGCAGAGCCAGCACGAAGGCGTTCGCCACATGCTGCGTGGGTTGGTCTCCTACGTCCGCAATCCCATCGCCCATGACTCAGCAAGGCCCTTCGCTGACGATCGAGAGGACGCAGTTCATGTGCTCATCTTGATGAGCCTCGTGGCGGGGTACGTCGAAGCAGCGGGCTCCGCGGCCAATGTGCAGGAAGCCGTTGATCTCCTGTGTGAGCCAGATGCCCCGCTTGACGATCAGGTCATCGCAGCCGCAGTCTCGCGGGCGGGACGAAGTCAATTTGGGCCGCTTTTGAAGAAGATCATCGAAGTTCTCGGCACAAGGCAGAAGGAGGAACGGATCGCTCGCGCCCTCCTGGCGGGCTACTACCTTGTTCTCAGTCGCTCGGTGGAACCGGGGGTGTACGAGATGGCTGCGCACGCCGCGAGTCGCTTGTTGATGCGAGCGCCTACCACTCAGACCGGGTTGGCGCTCTTGCGCCCGGGCGTTACTAGCCGGCTCGATCCATATGCCTATGCCAAGGTGCGCGGTTTCGTTGAAGTGATCGGAGTTGGCGAGGTTCAAGATCCGGTCATCTCTGCATCTCGCGCAGGGGAGATCGTTGGGTCAATGCGGGATGCAGACCGTGAGCGGATTACGCGGAAGCAGTTAGCGACTCTCAAGGGAGGCGAGCCGTCCCTTGCGGCTGAAGCCGTCGAATTTCTAGCGGCGGCGCTTCACGAGGAGGGACCCCGGGCCTCCACACCTTCCCAGAATCGCTTCATTGAGGGGATCGCCGAGGGGCTCGGCAAGGGAGAGGCGGAGATCGATAAATCCCTCCGCCGTGTATTCCCCTTCCCAAGCATGAGCTTGAATCTTCACCTGATTGATGGGCTGCGTAAGGCCGATGCAGAGTCGAGCGGCAGCGCGTTGCTTTCGGAATTTGTGGCCGAGTTTGAGAGCGTCGATCGATGGTCCCGGCGGCGACGGCGTGGGGCCGCGGCGCACCGCCCGGCTTAACTGGCGCATGGGTCTCCTTCGGCCCGGGGTCGATTGCAGGAACCCTGCCGAGATGTCTTTATTTCGCTTGCTAGAGCTCCACAACAGAAAACGCCCCGCCGGGGGAGGCGGGGCGCTTCTGGGGTTACTACAGGGAGGAGAGATATGTATCTCTATATATGTGTGGATCCGTGGGAGGTAGGTGAGCCCGGTTAATGTCGAGTGCGTCGCTGTGGGAAGCAGCGAGGCGATATATCGACGCGGGGATCAACCTTGAAGTCTTTGTCGTGTTCCTTTGTCGGTTTCCTCTTGCGAATCCTTGAACAGCGTACGAACGTATGTGCGATCTGTGTGTGAGTGGGATCACAGAGATCCTGCAATTCACGGTCTCTGCGGGCTCTCTACCCGATTTGATCCAAAAGACCAGATCAAATTCGGTAACCGGCGCCTGGAAATGTCGCATCTGTTTCTGAGCCCCGGATAAAAGGCCAGCGCCAAGGGCTCGCTGTAGCGTTCGGGCGGTGAAGAAGACCCGGATAGATGCGGTTTTGGCCGACCGCGGCCTGTTCTCGTCGCGAACCGCGGCGGCTGGTGCCGTGCGGGCGGGGGAAGTCCGCATCGGCCAGGACGGGCCGGTGGCGCTGCGGCCGAGCCAGCTGGTCGACCCGGAGGCGCAGCTGATCGTCGACGAGGGGCCGCGCTTCGTCTCTCGCGGAGGGGTGAAGCTGGAGAACGCGCTGGAGGCGCTCGCGATCGACGTCTCCGGCCGCGACTGCCTCGACGTCGGTGCCTCGACCGGTGGCTTCACCGACTGTCTTTTACAGCGGGGGGCAGCCCGTGTCGCCGCCGCCGACGTTGCCTACGGCCAGCTTGACGTGCACCTGCGACAGGACCCCCGCGTGCACGTGATCGAGCGGCTCAACGCGCGGGCGATGGAGGCTTCCGACCTGCCGTTCGCGCCTTCGCTGGCGACCATCGACGTCTCCTTCATCTCCCTGGTCAAGGTCCTGCCCGCGGTGGCGCAGTGCCTGGAGCCCGGGGGAGAAGTGCTGGCGATGGTGAAGCCGCAGTTCGAGCTCGGCAAGGAGCGGGTCGGGCGCGGGGTCGTTCGCAAAGCCGCCGACCGGCGCGAGGCGATCCTCCTCGTCGCCGTCGCCGCACGCGAATTCGGATTGACGGTTCGCGGCTTCGCCTCCTCGGGCCTGCCGGGGCCGAAGGGAAACCGCGAGACCTTCGTCTGGTGCGGTGGGGCGGGGCCGGAGGCCGACGATCTCGAGGCGGCGGTGGCCGCGGTCGAGGGGGACGAGTGAAGACCGCGGCGCTGATCACCCATTCGCACCCGCCGGCTGCCTCGGAAGCGGTGGCGATCGCGGCCGAGGTCGCGCACGATCTCGGCTGGCGCCTGGCGGCAACCGAGCAGGAGCTGGAAAAACATGGTGGCGCCGGCGAGGGCGTCGACGTCACCGCCGAACACACGCTGCCGGAGATCTGCCTCGTCCTCGGCGGCGACGGCTCGATCCTGCACGCGCTGCGCCGCTACGCCAACACCGAGGTGCCGGTCTTCGGCGTCAACTTCGGGACGGTCGGCTTCCTCGCCGCGGTCGAGCGCGACCAGGCCTCCGAGGGCATCCGCCGCGCGCTCGAAGGCGAGATCGAGACCGTCGGGTTGCCCGGGCTCGAGGTCAAGGTCGACGGCAAGGAGATGGTGGGGCTGAACGACATCACCCTCGCCCGCCGCCCCCACGACCGTGTTGCCGAGCTCAGCTACCGGATCGCCGGCGAGGAGGTCGGCCACGTCCGCTGCGACGGGCTCGTCGCCGCCACCCCGGCAGGCTCGACGGGCTACAACCTCGCCAACCAGGGCCCGATCCTCGCCTGGGGGGTGAAGGGCTACGTCGTCAGCTACATCTCACCCCACTCGCTGACCGCACGGGCGCTGGTGGTCGCCCCCGGCGACGTCCTCCACGTCGTCAACGCCCCCGAGCGCGAGCCGGTCGAAGTCGCCGTCGACGGCCGCACGATCGCCGATCTCGCTCCCGGGGCCGAGCTCGAGGTCCGCTTCATCGATTCGGTCAGCCGCCTGGCACAGTTGCCGGGGACGAGCTTCTACGGCCGCATCCGCGAGAAGTTCGGGCATCTGGCCGTTTAGCGCCACCGGGAGCGCCTGTAGACAAAAGATGTCGTATGCTTTTGTCTATGGCGGTGATGGTGCCAAGGGAAACGTGGACCGACGAGCGTCTGGACGATCTGGCGAACCGGATGGACAGGGGCTTCGACGGGGTCAAAGGCGAAATCCGCGAAGTCAAAGGCGAAATCCGCGAACTCCGTGTCGAGATGAACGACTTGCGCACGGAAATGAACCAGCGCTTCAATTCGATGGATCAGCGTTTCGATGTGATCCACCAACGCTTCGATTCGATGCAGCGGACGATGATCATCGGCTTCGTGACCATGTCCGCGAGCACTGTCGCCGGCCTGATCGGCGTCGCGTTCGCCACTTGACTCGCGCGTGGACGGAAATAGCGCGATAACGCCGCTGGTCGGTCCGCCCCCGTTGCTACACAGATCCCATGCTGCGCGAGCTGCGGATCGAGAACCTCCTGCTGATCGAGCGGGCCGAGCTGCGGCTGGGGGAGGGGCTGAACGCGATCACCGGCGAGACCGGTGCCGGCAAGACGATGCTGGCCCACTCGCTCGACCTGCTGATGGGCGGCAAGGCGAAATCGAACGTCGTCCGGCCGGGCGCTGCCGAGGCCTGGGTCGAGGGCGTGTTCGACCTGCCGGAGGGCCTGCTGGCAGAGCCGGAGATGGCCGAGCTGGCGGAACGGCTGCCGGAGGGGGCCGAGGAGGTGGTGCTCGGGCGCCGGGTCTCGGCCAGCGGTCGCACCAGCGCCTTCGTCGCCGGCCGCGCCGCCGCTGCCGCCGATCTGAAGCTGCTCGGCGGCCGGCTGCTCGCTTTCTTCGGCCAGCACGAGCACAGGCGCCTGACGATTTCCTCCGCCCAGCTCGAGATCCTCGACGGCTTCGCCGGGACCGAGCATTTGGAGCTGCGAGGCGCCTATCGAGAGGCCCATCGCAAATGCATCGGCCTCTCTGCCGAGCTGGCGGAGCTGCGGGAGCGCGAAGGCTCGCGGGAGCGCGACCTCGACCTCTACCGCTACGAGCTCTCCGAGATCGAGGCGGTGGCGCCGGTCCCGGAGGAGCGAGCGGAGATCGCCTCCCAGCGCGAGCGGCTGCGCCATGCCGAGGGACTGCGCGAAGCCGCGGCCGCCGCCCACGCCGGGCTGGCCGGGGCCGAAGCGGACGGCGGCGGCGCCACGGCGGCGGTCGCCCAGGCAGAAGCGGCCTTGCAAGGTGCTGCCGGACTCGACGGCGACCTCGACGGGGTCGCCGAGCGGGTGGCGGCGCTGGCGGTCGAGCTGGGCGACGTCGCCTCCGAGCTGCGGGACTACGCGGAGGGGGTCGAGGCGGACCCGGGGGCGCTGCTGGCGATCGAGGAACGGCTGGAGGCGATCGACCGGCTCGAGCGCAAGCACGGCGGCAGCGTCGAGTCGGTGTTGGCGCATGCCGAGCACTGCCGGGCGGAGATCGCGCGCCTGGAGGGGGCCGAGGAGCGCAACGCGGAGGCCGAGGCGGCCCTGGCCGCGGCTGAAGCACGGCGGGCCGAGCTGGGGGAGAAGCTGACCGCGGGCCGCGAAGCCGCTGTCGAGCCCCTGCAGCAGCGCGTCGCGGCGGAGCTGGAGCAGCTGGCGATGGCCGGGGCATCCCTGCAGGTCGTCCTCGAGCCCCACCCGGACGGCTACGGCCTCGCCGGGCGCGAGACCGTCGAGCTGCGGGTCGCTCCCAACCCCGGCATCGAGCCGGCGCCGCTGCGGGACGCCGCCTCCGGCGGTGAGCTCTCGCGGGTGATGCTGGCGCTGAGCGGCTTGGGCCGGGCAGCGAGCGCCGGGACGATGGTCTTCGACGAGATCGACGCCGGCATCGGCGGCAACACCGCGCGCGTCGTCGGCGAGCGGCTGCGGGCCCTGGGAGCCGACCGACAGGTGCTCTGCATCACCCACCTGCCTCAGGTCGCCTCCCTCGCCGACGTCCACTTCCGGCTCGAAAAGGACGTCGGCGGCGAGCAGGCGCGGGCGACCGTCGAGTGCCTCGACGGCGAGGGCGTAGTCGCCGAGATCCGCCGCATGCTCGGTGGCGAGAGCGCGGATGAGGCCGCCACTCAACACGCCAGAGAGCTGTTGAAGGCCGCCTGACCGGCAATTCCCTTGCTCCGCTCCGCTCCCTTCGCCTAGTCTGAGGTTGTGGCCACCGCCAGTCGTCGTCGCCTTCCTGCCCTGCTCGGGCGCAGGAACGGCGCGCGGCCGGACGCGCCGATCGAGGGAACCGCGCGTTTGGGAGAGCGGACCAAGCACCTGGTCAAGCGGCTGCGCCCCGGCGAGATCGCCGTCATCGACCACGTCGACATCGACCGCATCGCCGCCGAGGAGCTGATCGAAGCGGAGGTGGTGGCGGTGCTGAACGCCTCGCCCTCCTCCCAGGGGCGCTATCCGAACGCGGGCCCGCTGATGCTGGCCCGGGCCGGGATCTGCCTGATCGACGCGCCCGGCGAGGAACTATTCGAGCGCCTCAAAGACGGCGACCGGGTGCGGATCGTCGGCGAGGCGATCCTCGTCGGCGACGAGGAGATCGCCCGCGGACGCGCCCTCCGCGTCCCCGAGCTCGAGCGGGAGATGCAGGAGCACCGCGAACGGATCGACGAGGCGCTGGCCGAATTCGCCGAAAACACGGTCGCGCACGTGCGCGAAGAGACCGATCTGCTGACCGGCAACATCGCCTTCCCGCCGACCCGGGCCTCCTTCCGCGACCGCCACGTCCTGATCGTCGTCCGCGGCGACCGCCACCGCCGCGACCTGAAAGCGCTGCGTGCCTACATCCGCGACGTGCGGCCGTTGATCGTCGCCGTCGACGGTGGCGCCGACGGCGTCCTGGAAGCGGGGCTGAAGCCCGACGTGATCCTCGGCGACATGGACTCCGCCAGCGACGCGGCGCTGCGCTGCGGGGCGGAGCTGATCGTCCACGCCTATCCAGACGGACGGGCTCCGGGCCGCGAGCGGCTGCAGGAGGCGGGGCTGGATCACCAGGTCGTCCCCGCCGCCGGGACCAGCGAGGACGTGGCGATGCTGATGGCCCACGAGAAGGGGGCGACGCTGATCGTCAGCGTCGGCGCCCACTTCAACCTGATCGAGTTCCTCGACCGCAAGCGCGGCGGCATGTCCTCGACCTTCCTCACGCGGTTGAAGATCGGCGAGCGCCTGGTCGACGCAAAGGGGGTGAGCCGGCTCTACAACCCGAGCTCGACCCTGGCGCCGCTGGCCTTCTTCGCGGTCGCCTTCCTGGTCCTGCTGACGATCCTCGTCATCACCTCGCCGGCCCTCAACGACGTCTGGGAACTGGTCTGGCTGAAGATCCGGATCTGGCTCGGCATCGATTGATCGCGCCCTGCAGGCAATAGCCTCTCCGGCCGATGGGGTACTCCGCGCGCTACCACGCCACCTCGCTGATCGCGGTTTTCATCGCGCTCGCGATCGGGATACTGATCGGCGCCGAGTTCGGCGGCGACGCCCTCGACGACACCCGCCGCGACCTCGAGCGGAGCCTCGTCGGCAACCTCCAGGACGCCCGTTCGCGGGCCGACGACCTGAACGCCGAGCTCAACCGCTCGAACGAGTTCGCCGAACGGGTCTACCCGGTCCTGACCCGGGATCGCCTGGACGGAAGGCGCTTTGCGATCCTTGCCCTCGGCGGGCTGCCGAGCCCCGTCACCGACGAAGTCGAGGAGGCGCTGGCGCCGACCGGTGGCCGGCTGGTCGGAGTGGGGGTGGTGCGCGAGCCGGTCGACGTCAACGGGCTGGCCGGAGACCTCGCCAAAACCAGGTTCTCCGACCTCCGCACGAATTCCGACGCCCTGACCGAGCTCGGGACCGGCCTGGGGCGCCAGCTGATGCTCGGCGGCACGCTTCCGGAGGTGGTCCGCGGCGACCTCTTCTCCCGCGCCAGCGGCAGCTTCGGCGGCCTCGACGGGCTGATCGTCGTCCGCGACCAGCCGGAAGAGATGGGGGTGGTTCAGCGTGAAAAGACGAACCAGCTCGAGGAGGGTCTGATGAGCGGCGTCACCGCCACCCGGGTGCCGGCGGTCGGGGTGGAGACCTCGACCGACGACTCGTCCTCGATCTCCTTCTTCCAGGCGAGCGACCTCGCCAGCGTCGACCACGTCGATCTGCCCGCAGGGAAGCTGGCGATGGTCTTCGCCCTGCGCGACGCCGAGGGCAGCTTCGGCGTCAAGGGCACCGCCGACCAGCTGCTGCCGGACCTGCTTACCGAGGGCGAATAGGCGTGGATTGGGTCGGCCTGCCGCTGGCTTTTGCGATCTCGCTGTTCCTCGTTCCCGCCGGTGCTCGCGGGCTGCGGGACGCCGGACTGGTGCGGGAGAACTACCGCGGCTCGCTCCTGGCCTTCCCGCTCGGGGCGATATTGGTGACGGCGGCGCTGGTGACGCTGGCGCCGCTCGCCTTCCTCGACGACCGCGCCGATCTCGATCTGCTCGACCCCGAACTGCGGCGCTGGCTCCCTTACCTGCTGGGGATCGCCTTCCTCGGCTTTCTCGACGACGCGCTCGGGCGTGGCGAGGTGGCGGCGACGCCGCGGGGCTGGCGCGGGCACTGGGCGGCGCTGCGGTCGGGCTCGCTCTCGACCGGCGCGATCAAGGCGATCGGGGCGCTGGCGCTGGCCGCATACGTCGTCTCCGGTCGCGGCCTCGAAGACTGGCGCTACATCGCCGACGTGGCCCTGCTGATCCTCGCCACGAACCTCTTCAACCTGCTCGACCTGCGGCCGGGCCGGGCCGAGAAGGGGCTGATCCTGCTGGGGGTCGGCCTTTGCCTCGGGGGCTGGACCTTCGAGCCGCTGGGGCTGCTGGGGATATTCGTCGGCCCGGTGCTGGTCGGGGCCTGGCTGACCCTGGGGGAGAAGGCGATGCTGGGGGACACCGGTTCCAACCTGATCGGAGCGATCGCCGGCATCTGGTTGCTGACCTCTCTCGGCGGCGAGGCCCGTCTGGTGGCCCTCGCACTGGTCCTGGCGCTAACGATTTACGGGGAGTTGCGGTCTATTTCGAAGACGATCGACTCGGTTCCGCCTTTGCGCTGGCTAGACTCGCTCGGCAGAGCATGAGTCCGACTAACAAAGGCGACACGAGGTTCATTTTCGTCACCGGCGGCGTCGTCTCGGCCCTCGGCAAGGGGATCACCGCGGCGGCGATCGGTCGCCTCCTCGTCTCCCGCGGCTACCGGGTCCAGCTGCAGAAGTTCGACCCCTACATCAACGTCGACCCGGGGACGATGAGCCCGTTCCAGCACGGCGAGGTCTTCGTCACCGAGGACGGGGCGGAGACCGATCTCGACCTCGGCCACTACGAGCGCTTCACCGACGAGAACACCACGCGGGCCTCGAACGTCACCGCCGGCGCCGTCTACAACTCGGTGATCAAGCGCGAGCGGCGCGGCGACTACCTCGGCGCCACGGTCCAGGTGATTCCCCACATCACCAACGAGATCAAGCAGAAAATCCTCATCGTCGCCGAGTCGCAGTCAGTCGACTTCGTGATCACCGAGATCGGCGGCACCGTCGGCGACATCGAGTCGCTGCCGTTCCTCGAGTCGATCCGCCAGCTCTACACCGACATCGGGCCGAAGCGGGCGATGTTCATCCACCTGACCCTGGTCCCGTACGTCGGCCACGCCGGCGAACTGAAGACGAAGCCGACCCAGCACTCGGTCAACGAGCTGCGCCGGATCGGGATCCAGCCCCATGCGCTGGTCTGCCGCTCCGAAGGACGCCTCGACCGCGAGATCCGAACCAAGATCGCCCTCTTCGCCAGCCTTCCCGTCGACGCGGTGATCTCCGCCCACGACGTCGACAACATCTACAAGGTGCCGCTCGTCTTCCGGGCCGAGGGGGTCGACGACCTCGTCCTCGACCACTTCGGGATGGAGGCGCCCTCGCCGGACATGAGCGAGTGGGAGGCGATGGTCCGTCGCGCCGAATCTGCCACCGCCAAGGTGAAAATTGCCGTCGTCGGCAAGTACGTCCAGCTCGCCGATGCCTACAAGTCGGTGATCGAGGCGCTCGAGCACGGTGGTTTCCACCACGGCGTCGACGTCGAGGTGGAGCTGGTCGACTCGGAGAACTTCGACCCCGAGAGGCTCGAGGGCTGCGACGGGATCCTGATCCCCGGCGGCTTCGGCGAGCGCGGCATCGAGGGCAAGGTCGAAGCGGCGCGGATCGCCCGTGAGAAATCGATTCCCTACCTGGGCATCTGCCTCGGGATGCAGATCGCCGTCGTCGAGTTCGCCCGCCACGTCGCCGGCATGGACGGCGCCAACTCGGCCGAGTTCGACCCCGAGACGCCGTTCCCGGTCGTCGACCTGCTGCCGGAGCAGAAGGAGGTCTCCGACATGGGCGGGACGATGCGGCTCGGCGCCGACCCGGTGAAACTGCACGAGGGCACGAAAGCCCGTGAGATCTTCGGCGAGGCCGTCATCTACAAGCGCCACCGCCACCGCTACGAGGTCAACAACCAGCTGCGGCGCCGGCTCGAAGACGAGGGCCTGGTCTGCGGCGGCACCTCGCCCGACGAGCGGCTGGTCGAGATGGTCGAGCTGCAGGACCACCCGTTCTTCGTCGCCTCGCAGTACCACCCCGAGTTCAACTCGCGGCCGAACCGGCCGGAGCCGCTGTTCCGCGAGTTCGTCGGCGCCGCCGCCAGCCAGGCCGGGGAACGCCCAGCCGACGGCGCCGAGCTCGAGGCCGAGGAGGAGAGCGTCGAGGAAGACGTTCACCTCCGCCGCTCCGCTTAGTTCCCGGCTAGCCTTCCGGCCGTGGAGGGATCCAGACTGCATGAGCGGTTCGTTCGCTACTGCGAGATCCGCAGCCCGACGGGCGAGGAGCGGGAGATCGCCGACACCTTGGTCGCCGAGCTGCGGGCGATGGGCCTCGAGGTGGGCGAGGACGACGCTGCCGAGACGGCCCAGGCGGGGGCCGGGAACCTGGTGGCTCGCTCGCCGGGAACGGGCGAGGGGTGGTTGATGTTCTGCGCCCATCTCGACACCGTCCCCCACCGGGGACAGGTCGAGGTGGTCGACGACGAAGGCGTCTTCCGCAGCCGCGGCGACACCATCCTCGGCGCCGACAACAAGGCGGCGGTGGCCGTCTTCGTGGAGTTGGTCGCCCGTCACCTGGAGCGGCCGGGGCCGGTGGGGATCGAGCTGGTGCTGACGGTGGCCGAGGAGCAGGGGTTGCGGGGCGCGAAGGCCTTTGACGCTTCTCGGCTGCGGTCGCAGGCCGGCTTCGTCCTCGATCACGCCGGCCCTGTCGGCGAGGTGATCGTCTCCACTCCGACGCAGCAGAAGATCCTCGCCGATTTCATCGGGGTCGAGGCGCACGCGGGGATCAAGCCGGAGGAGGGGAGCAACGCGATCGCCGCCGCTGCGGCGGCAATCTCTCGGATGGAGCTGGGCCGCCTCGACGAGGGGACGACGGCCAACGTCGGGCTGATCTCGGGAGGAACCTCGGGGAACGTCATCCCGGGCCATTGCGCGATTCACGCCGAGACCCGCAGTCTCGAGACCGAGCGGGCGGCGGAGGTGGCCGGGAAGATCGCCGACGCCTGCGCCTGGGGCGCGAGCGAGCACGGCTGCGACGTCGACGTGCGGATCGAAGAGCTCTTCCGCGGCTACAGGGTGCCGAAGGACTCCGCGGCGCTGGCGCTGGCGGAGGAGGGACTGCGGACTGCCGGCCTGGAGCCGCAACGGGTCGCGATCGGCGGCGGCAGCGACGCCAACGTCTTCCGTCGCGACGGCTTCGACTGCATCCTGCTCTCCAACGGCACCGATGCGGTCCACACCTCCGACGAGATGGTCCCCGCCCGCAGCCTCGACAAGATGCTCGAGGTCTGCGAGCGGATCGTGGCCGCGGCGGCGTCGGGGTGAACGGCCGTCTGAAGCTGCGGCGCGGCGTGGTCGTCTCCGCGGATCCCCTGCTGGTCGAGGTCGACGGAGAGCGCCGCCCAGCCTGGGCCGATGAAGTCCTGCTGGGGGAGATGCGCGAGGGCGACGAGGTCGTCGTCAACGTGGCGGCGCTCGACCTCAGCCTGGGTTCGGGCGGCTTCGACGTCGTCTACGTCAACCTGACGCGGGGACTGTCCGGCGGTGCGGAGGGCAGCGCCCACGTGATGAAGTTGAACTACACCTCGCTCCAGCACCCGGTCGAGCCGGTGGAGGGGGGAGCGAAGGGAATGCCGGTCCCGGTGCTCGTCCTGCCTTTGCACGGGCACCTGGCCCCCGCCGTCTGGGCCGCGGCGCAGACGGCGCCGGGGCTGAGGGTCGGCTACGTGCAGACGGCGGGCGGAGCCCTGCCGGGCTCGCTGTCGCGGGACGTGGAGCAGCTGCGCGAGCGCGGCCTGCTCGCCGGCCACGTCACCGCCGCTCCCGCCTACGGCGGCGAGCACGAGGCGATGAGCACGGCCGGCGCCCTCGACGCGGCTTCGGAGTTGGGTTGGGACGCCGTCCTAACCGGACCGGGCCCGGGAATCATCGGCTCTGACACCGCCTACGGCCACGGCGGCATGGCGGCCCTGGACAGCGCCCACACCGCCCTCTCGCTCCGCTGCCCAACGATCATCTCCCCGCGCCTCTCGTCCTCGGACCCAAGAGACCGCCACCGCGGCCTGAGCCACCACACCCGCGCCGTTCTGGACCTGCTCCTCGGCCCGGCGGATGTAGCTGTCCCCGAGGGCGAGCATCACATCGCTCAAGGGCTGGAGAGCTTCGAGCACCGCATCCGCATCGCTCCCGCCGATCTGGACGGCTACTCGGAATCTCACTTGCCGACGAGAACCATGGGCCGGTCCCTCGCGGAGGACCCCCTTTTCTTCGCCGCTCCACTCGCCGCCGGAGTGGTCCTCGCACGGTCCCTTGCGCGTCAAGGGTTGTAACGACGCAGAGAGAACCAGCCGTCATGGCAGTTGCGATCAAGCCGCAAGCACCCAGCGCTGCGGCAAAGCCCGGCGCCGACAAACGCTTCAACGGCCTCGTCCTGGACTTCCTCTCCTACCTGGAGCTGGAGCGGGGCCTCTCGCGCAACACGCTGAACGCCTACCGGACCGACCTGCTCCAGTACGGGGAATACCTCTCCGCTCACGATCGCGACGCGCTGGGGGCAAGCGCGGCCGACATCGGCGACTTCCTGGCGGAGCTGGCGACGGGCGAAGGGCGGCCCGCCTGCTCGGCGGCGACGATCCACCGCAAGGCCGCCTGCCTGCGCTCTTTCTACAAGCACCTGCGCCGCGACGAGCTGATCGGCGACGACCCGACGGCGTCGCTGAGCGCCCCGCGGCGCTCGAAGAAGCTGCCGCACGTCCTCAATTACTCCGAGGTGCAGAAACTGCTGGCTTCGCCGAAAGGGAGCGAGCCGACCGCGCTGCGCGACCGGGCGCTGCTGGAGGTGATGTACGCGTGCGGGCTGCGCGCCTCGGAGACGATCGGCCTTGAGCTTGGCGACATCGACCTGCGCGAGGGGTTCCTGCGGGCACGGGGCAAGGGCTCGAAGGAGCGCCTGGTCCCGCTCGGCCGCCAGGCGATCGCCGCGATCAACGGCTACCTGCGCGGCGGCCGGCCGAAGCTGGTCGGCGAGCGCCAGGAGGCGAAGCTCTTCGTCAACTTCCGCGGCGGCCCGCTGACCCGCCAGGGGCTCTACAAGATCGTCCAGCGCCACGCCCGCGATGCCGGGCTCGCCGGAAAGATGAGCCCGCACACGCTGCGCCACAGCTTCGCCACCCACCTCCTCGCCGGCGGCTGCGACCTGCGCGCCGTCCAGGAGATGCTCGGCCACGCCGACATCGCGACCACGCAGATGTACACGCATCTCTCCGGCGACCGCCTCAAGGAGGTCTACTTCAGCGCCCACCCGCGGGCCAGCGAGGGCTGATGGAGTAGAACTCAGGCCATGCCCGAGCTGCCCGAGGTGGAGACCGTCGTCAGGCAGCTGGAGCCGGAGGTGGAGGGGCACCGAATCGAGCGGCTGGAGGTTCTGGACGAGCGCTGGTCTCGGCCGCTGCCGCCGCAGAAGCTGGGCGACGCGGTGAACGGCGGCACGATCGAGCGCCTCGGCCGGCGCGGCAAGTACATCCTCATGGGGCTGGACGGCGAGCGGACGCTGGTGATGCACCTGCGGATGACCGGGAACCTGATCCTGCGCGAGGGGGAGGAGGTGCTCGACCCCTCCGAGGGCCGCCGGCTCTACGAGAGCGAGCGCTCGACCGAGGAACGGCATCTGCGGGCGCGCTTCGTGCTCGACGACGAACGGGAGCTCTGGTTCACCGACCCGCGCCGCTTCGGCGAGGCCTTCCTGCTCGCCGACGGCGAGCTCGAGGCCCGCTTCGCCAGGCTCGGGGTGGAGCCGTTCTCGCCCGAGTTCACGCCGCAGGCGCTGGGGGAGATGGCGGCGGGGCGAACCGCGCCGCTGAAGTCCTTCCTGCTCGACCAGTCGCGCGTCGCCGGCGTCGGCAACATCTACGCCGACGAGGCGCTGTTCCGGGCCGAGCTGCACCCGCTCTCTCCCGCGGGCTCGATGAAGCCGGAGCACCTGGAGGCGCTGCGCGACGCGGTCGTCGCCGCGCTGGAGACGGGCATCGACGCCGGCGGGTCCTCGATCGACGACTACCGCGACGCTCGGGGCGAGAAGGGGACGATGCAGAACGAGTTCCTCGTCCACACCCGCGAGGGCGAGGACTGTCCGCGCTGCGGGGGGACGATCGTCCGCATCGTCGTCGGCGGGCGCTCGACCTACTTTTGCCCGAGTTGCCAGGTGCGGCTGCGGAAGCGGCCGAAACGGCGGCGGGCGCGGAAATAGCGTCCGATCCGTCGTTCATATTTGGTTTCGTGCCGGGAACTACGGTCAAGACCGAGGCAGTCGTCCTGCGCAGCATCCGCTACGGCGAGGCGGACCGCATTCTCCACCTCTACTCGAAGACGCGGGGGCGGATCGGCGCGATCGCCAAGGGGGCCCGCAAGCCGAAATCCCGCTTCGGCGGGCGGCTGGAGCCGTTCTTCCGGCTCGACCTCATCCTCCACGAAGGTCGCAGCGACCTGATGACGGTCACCGGCGCCACCACCGTCGACGGCTACCCGCGGCTGCGCTCCTCCGGTGCCGCCCTCACCGCCGGCGCCCGCGCCTGCGACGCGGTTCTGCGCCTGCTCGACTCCGCCGAGCCCAACCCGCCCGCCTACAACCTCCTCTGCCGTTACCTGGCGCTGCTAGACGACCCCGCCGAGTCCCGGGCCGCCTCGCTCGAGACCGCCCTCTCGTTCCGGGTCAAGCTGGCGCTCGTCGCCGGCTTCGCTCCCGAGCTCGCCACCTGCGCAAGCTGCGGCGAGGCCGAGCACCTGGCCGGCTTCTCCGGCGCCGCTGGCGGAGTCGTCTGCGCCGGTTGCGAAGCCGGCTCCTTCCCGCTCAGCGAGGAAGCGCATCGGTTCATGGTCGAAGGGCTGGCCAAGCCGCTCGACGAAGCGCCGGAAGCCGAGCCGCGCGCGCTGCGCCAGGTGGAGCGAGCAGTAGGCGAGACGCTCGAGCACCACGCGCACGTCCAGCTGCGCGCCGCCGCTTAGACTCGGGGCGTGCCTGCAACCGCCACCTTCCACGACCGCATCGCCGCCTGGGAGGAGGAGTTCCTCGCTCCACAGGCGACGCGGTCCTATCCGGCGCGCCGCCGGGTCGAGGAGCCCGACAGCCCGCTGCGGACGCCGTTCCAGCGCGATCGCGACCGGATCGTCCACTCGAAGTCCTTCCGGCGGCTGAAGCACAAGACCCAGGTCTTCGTCGCCCCCGAGGGGGATCACTACCGCACCCGCCTCACCCACACCTTGGAGGCCTGCGGGATCGCCCGCACCGTCGCCCGCGCCCTCGGCCTCAACGAGGACCTGACCGAGGCGATCGGGCTGGGGCACGACCTCGGGCACCCGCCCTTCGGCCACGCCGGCGAGGAGACGCTCGACGCGGCCCTGCGCGACCACGGCGCCGACGGCTTCCGCCACAACGAGCACTCGCTGCGGGTGGTCGACGTGCTCGAGCGCGACGGCCAGGGCCTGAACCTGACCGAGCAGGTACGCGACGGCATTCTCAACCACACCGGGTCGCGTAAGCCGGCGACGCTGGAGGGGCAGATCGTCAAGCTGGTCGACCGCGTCGCCTACATCAACCACGACATCGACGACGCGCTGCGGGCCGGGATCCTGCGGCCCGAGGACCTGCCCGCGGAGGAGATCGAGCTGCTGGGGCCGACCGGCTCGGAGCGGATCGACACGCTGGCCCGCGACATCGTCGAGCACTCCACGGGAGCGGAGGAGATCGGCCAGGGACGCGAGGTCGGCCAGGCGATGCTGCGCCTGCGGAAGTTCATGTTCGACCGCGTCTACCTGGGACCGGAGGCGCGGCGGGAGCAGGATCGCGTCCAGCGCACTATGCGCGGCCTCTTCGAGCACTACCTCGCGCACCCCGACGAGATCTCCGGCCGGGACCCGGCGGCAAGCGACCACCAGCGGGTCGCTGATTACATCGCCGGCATGACCGACCGCTTCTGCATCGCCAAGTTCACCGAGTTGACCGTCCCGGAAGAGTCGAGGTTCTGATGGCGCTGATCTCCCCGGAGAGCGTCGAAAGGGTCAAGCAGGCGGCCGACATTGTCGAGGTCATCTCCGCCCATACCGATCTGCGGCGCCAGGGTGCCCGCTACACCGGCCTCTGCCCGTTCCACGACGAGCGCACCCCTTCGTTCTCGGTCGAGCCGCAGGAAAAGCTCTACCACTGCTTCGGCTGCGGGGTCGGCGGTGACGTGATCAAGTTCGTCGAGGAAAAGGACGGCCTCAACTTCGCCGAGGCGGTCGAGCTGCTGGCCGACCGCTACGGGGTCGAGCTGGAGCGCGAGCAGGAGGACCCGCGCGCCGAGGCCCGCCGCCAGCGCCGTCGCCGTCTCGAGCAGCTGCTGGACCGCGCCGCCGCCTTCTACGCCAACTACCTCTGGGAGTCGAAGGAGGCGGGCAAGGCGCGCGATTATCTGGCCGAGCGGGGGCTGCGGGAGGAGGTCCTGCGCGACTTCGGCGTCGGCTACGCCCCCAGCGCCTGGGACAAGCTGCTGGTCGCCGGCCAGCGGGCGGGCTTCAGCGTCGAGGAGCTGCGCGGGGTGGGGCTGGTCCAGCGCGGGCGCCAGGGCGGCGAGTACGACCGCTTCCGCGAGCGGATCATGTTCCCGATCCGCGACCGCCGCGGCCGTGTCCTCGGCTTCGGCGGCCGGGCGATGCGCCCCGACCAGGGGGCCAAGTACGTCAACACCGCCGAGACCGACTTCTTCCACAAGAGCCAGATCCTCTACGGGGTGGATCGCGCCAAAGGGGCGATCGCCAAGGCCGGCCGCGCCGTCGTCGTCGAGGGCTACACCGACGTCATCGCTCTCCACCAGGCGGGGATCGAGGAAGCGGTGGGGGTGATGGGGACGGCGATCACCGGCGAGCAGGTGGCGGCGCTCTCGGGGATGGTCGAGGAGGTAGTGCTGGCCCTCGACGCGGACTCCGCCGGCCAGGAGGCGATGCTACGCGCCCAGAACGTCGCGGCGGGGCGGCGGATGCGGCTGCGGGTGGCGGCGATGCCGGCGGGGGAGGATCCGGCGGAGATGATGGTCGAGGCCGAGGGGGCCGAGCGCTTCGGTGGGCTCGTCGACGGAGCCGAGGAGCTGACCGCGTTCCAGGTTGGGCTGATCCTCAGCCGCACCGACGCCGGTTCGCCGGTCGAGCGCGACCGGGCCCTTGCCGAGGTCGCCGCGGTGCTGGCGGGGATGGAGGAGTCAGCCAGCCGCGACGACCTCATCCGTCGCGTCGCCGAGCGACTCGACTTCGACCCGGCGATGGTGATGGGTCGGGTGGTTGCCGCGACGCCGGCAACCGGGGGGCGGGAAGAAGCTGCGCCGTCCTCGGGTGACCCGGGGCCGGTGCGCCCCCGCCGCGCGGCCGAGTTGACCTCGCGCGAGCGCTGGGAGAGGTCACTGCTGGCGATGTGCATCGCGCTCCCCAACGATGGGAGGGAGTACCTCGGGCGGTTGACTGACGCCCACCTCTCGCCGACCGGAGTGCGCGCTGCGGCCTGGCTGCGCGAGCACCCGGAGGACCCCGGTTCGGATCTCCCGCACGACGATGGCGAGCTCGCCGGCCTGATCTCCGAGCTCGTGATCATGTCGGGCGAGGAGCCCTCCTCCCGCGAAGGGATGGAGCACAACTTCCTCCGCCTCGAAGAGCTCCGCCTCGAGCGCGAGATCGCCGCCGCAGGCGAGCGCGGCGACTACGAGCGCCGCGCGGCGCTAAGCCGCGAGCGGGCGGCGCTGGTCCAGCGGATCGCCCACGCGGAGCGGCCGGCGGGCAGCGTGTAGACGTTTACGCTGCGCATCTTTCTGTCTGCGGCATTTGAAAAGATGCCGCTGTGAAGAAGGAGTTCTTGGAACAGTGCCACAAGGCCAAGGGAGCGCCGTCGAAGGAGGAGTTGGAACGGCTGTTGGCTGCCGACTTGTCGCTGCGGGAGGTCGCCCATCGACTGGATCGGAGCTTGGCGACGATTCGTCACTGGATGGGCAAGTACGGGCTGGAGACGGAGCGATCGGCCAGACTTCGGGAATCAAACGCTGCTTGCCGTGAGGGCTTGAAAAGGTCTTACCTGAGATGCCCCAAGCATGGCCTGTCGGCTTTCGTCGCAAGGGCTGATGGCAGGTTTCGGTGTGCTCGGTGCCGCGCGGAGGCGGTCACCAAGCGGAGACGATCTCTCAAGCGGATCTTGGTGAAGGAGGCGGGTGGGCGATGCACGCTCTGCGGATATTCGCGTTGCGACCGGGCACTTGAGTTCCATCACCTCAATCCAGAGGCCAAGAATTTCCAAATCACCAGTCATACGCGGTCGCTGG
Organism: Solirubrobacterales bacterium; assembly: GCA_035474955.1. Taxonomy (GTDB): domain Bacteria; phylum Actinomycetota; class Thermoleophilia; order Solirubrobacterales; family 70-9; genus VAYN01. The sequence continues at coordinate 59,680 of DATIMV010000024.1, read as the reverse complement.
CCAAACTTCGAGCGGAGGCGAGTAAGTGCGTGCTCCTCTGTTCGAACTGCCACGCGGAGGTGGAGGCAGGATTTGTGGCGGTGCCGCTAAATTCTGTTCCGAACGCTGATCCGGGGTAGCGCAATTGGATTAGCACGATCCGGGGTAGCTCAATCAGGCAGAGCACGCGACTGTTAATCGCGGGGTTGTGGGTTCGAGTCCCACCCCCGGAGCTTCTTAGGCAGCGGTGACCTTCTTCAGTGCCAGCATCTCGACCAGCTCCGCGCCTCGCGCCGCTCCGTCGTTCTCCCGCCCCCAAGCGGCGATCTCATCGGCCCTCGCCGTAAACCCCGGCTCGTTCAGCAGCCGTCGCGCTGCCCAGCGCAGCGGCGTCGGCCGGCAGAGGCGCCAGGGGAGGGAGAGGCCGGCGCCGGTCCAGGCGACGCGCATCGCCGTCTCGCTCATGTCGCCGATGATTGGGCAGACGAGGACCGGGGTGCCGGCGCCGAGGGCGCGGGCGACGGTGCCGTGACCGCCGTGGGAGACGACCAGCGAGGCGGCCGGCATCAGCTGGCTGTAGCTGAGCCATTCGACCAGGGTGGCGTTGGCGGGAACGTCGATCGGGCGCAGCGGCTTGACCCGGTTGGTCGTCGCCACCACCCGCACCGGCTCCTCCGCCAGCGCCGCCAGCGCCGTCCGCACCAGGTGGTTCTCGGAGTCGTGGGCGGTGCTGGGGGCGACGAGGACCAGCGGCTCGTCGCCGGGTGGCAGCTCGACGTCGGGGTGGGGCACCTCGAAGGTCATCGGGCCGGTGACCTCGACCCCGGCCGGCCAGCTCCGCGGGTACTCCAGCTGCGGGTAGGTGGCGACGAGGGCGAGGTCGGGGCTGATGCCGCCGTGGAAGCGATCGATCGCGGGGAGGCCGAGGCGGGAGCGCTGGATGTTGAGGTCGCGCCGTCCCTGCTCGAGGCCGACCCGTAGCGCCCGTTCGTGGCCATAGCGCCAGATCGAGCCGCCGAGGCGGGTCCGCGGCGGTCGCAAGCCGATCGCGAAGAAGGGGAGGCCAGGCTCGACCACCGGGTAGATGTGGGGGACCAGCGTCGCCAGCGGCACGCCGGCATGCTCGGCGGCAAGGGTGGGGGCGAGGGTGAGGATGTCGCTGACGACCACATGCGGTCGAAAGTCCTCCAGCAGGGGCAGTAGGGCCAGCGCCGCCTCCGCCGCGTGCTGCCCTTCCTCGGATTCGGGGTCCGGCGGCGGGAACATCCGGTATTCCTCGGCCGCGGCGAAGCCGAGGCCCTCTCCCTCGACCGCCTGCCGGCGCTCCTCCCAGGTCTCGATTACGACCTCGTGGCCGCGCCCGGCAAGGGCTTTGCCCAGCGCAATCGCCGGAAAGACATGACCCGCGTCGCCAAAGGCGGCGACCAGAATTCGCAGGCGCTCGCTCACGCCCGGCCGCCCTTAGGGCGTATCAAGCCCCTCGCCAGGCCTGGTGAAGACGATCTCCGGGACGTGGCAGTTGCGCGAGGTGCGGAGCAGGAAGCGGACCGCCTCGCCGAGGTCACCGGGGCGGATCATCTCCTCCGGCGGGATCTGCCCCTGGACGAACTCCGTCATCGGCGTCTCGACGAAGCCCGGCGCCAGCGCCGTGCACTGGATCCCGGCGGCGCCGGCCTCGCGGTGGGTCGACTGGGTGAAGTTGATCACTGCCGCCTTCGTCGCGGCGTAGATCGAGAGCCAGGCCTGACCGCCCTTGCCGGCGATCGAGGCGGTGTTGACGATCAGCGCCTTGCCGTGCTCGGCGCCGGCCTCGCGCAGCATCGGCAGCCCCTCGCGCGTGCCCATGATCAGCGCCCGCAGGTTCACCGCCAGCTGCATGTCGAGGTGCTTGGTCTGGATCTGCTCCATCGGCGCCCCGATTCCGACCCCGGCGTTGTTGACGAGGACGTCGAGACGGCCGTAGGCCTCGCGGTGGGCGGCGAAGACGGCGAGGACGTCGTCCTCCTCGGCCATGTTCGCCGGCACCGACTTCACCTCGAAGCCTTCGCCGCGAAGGCCCTCGGCAGCCTCCTCGAGCTTTTCCGGGCGGCGGGCGGAGACGGTGAGCGCGTGCCCTTCTTCCCCGAGAACCTTCGCGATCGCCAGCCCGATCCCACTCGATGCCCCGGTCACCAATGCCGCTCGCTCAGCCATCCCATCTCCTTCTCGTCGAGAACCCCGCGGACCCTATCTCTCCATAACATGCCGCCGATGCGCGCCCCCCGCCTCGCCCCAGCGCTGCTCTGCCTGATCGCGGCGGGGGCACTGGTTACCGGTTGCGGCGGGGGTTCCAGCGACGGGGAGACGACTGGAGGCTCCCATGGCCTCGCCGAAAGCCGCCCTGCCCCATCCAAAGCCGACTTCCCTCCGGTCGAGGGGCAAACCCTGCGGCAGGTGCTGAAGGCCGCTGACGGGCGGTCCGAACTGGCCATCCGGCCCGTTGCCGAGGTCTTCTATCCGGGTCCGAACCGCTACCCGTTCGGGGTTTTCACCAGTGAGGACGAAGAGATCCCCGACGCCGAGGTCGCCCTCTACTTCTCGAGGGTGCCGGAACCGAAGCCGGGGGCCGAATCCAAATCCGGCAATCGCGGTCAGACCGCAAAAGCCGCGAAAAGCGCGTTGGACCAGCCGGCGCACGGACCGTTTCCAGCCGCGATCGAAAGCCTCTCCGTCAAACCGGAGTTCCGCGCCGAGCCGACCGCCGAGGGTCCCGAGACGGCGAGCGTGGTCTACTCGGCCGAGCTGAACCTGCCGAGCGAGGGCGGGTGGCTGATCGCGGCGATCGTGAAGGAAGACGGGGAACTGAAAGGGGCGCTATTGCGCAGCGCCATCGCCGGCGAATTCAAGAGGATCCCGAAACCCGGACAGAGGGCTCCGGTTATTCATACGCCCACCGCGCAGGACGTGGGCGGGGACCTGTCGAAGATCACGACTCGCGTCCCCCCGGACACCCAAAACGAGGTGGATTACGCGGAAGTGCTGGGAAAGGAACCAATCATGCTCTTGTTCGCGACCCCCCGGTTCTGCCAGAGTCAGGTCTGCGGGCCCGTCGTGGACGTAGCAGAGCAGGCAAAGCAGGAATATGGAGACAAGGCGGCCTTCATCCACATGGAGATCTACAACGAAAACGATCCAGGCAGGCTGGTTCGGCCTCAGGTGCGGGCTTTCCGCTTGCCTACCGAGCCTTACCTGTTCGCGATCGACCGCCGCGGCATCGTCCGCGATACGGTCGAGGGCGCTTTCGGCCTCAAGCTGATGCACGAAGCAGTCGACAAAGCGATCGCCCCATGAACGAGAAAGCGGCCACCGATGAGGAGCTCCTGCAGTCCTTCGCCGAAGAGGCGAAGCGGCGCTGCGACGTGATCGCCGCCGGCCTCGCTACCGCCACCACCGACTTCGAGACGATGCGCGCCGAAGCCCACGCCCTCAAGGGCACCGCCAGCGTCGTCGGCCTTCGCCGTCTGGCCGAGCTCGCCGGCCTGATGGAGTCCGACCTGGCCGAAGCGAAAAAGACCGGCACGATCCGCGGCGGTCGCGACCACCAGATCGCCGACGCGGCCAAAGCCCTCGCCGACGGCGCCGCGGCCGCTGCCAGGGGTGAAGAGGAGCCGCCGGACGTCGGCCGCTCCCTCGCGCAGCTCTTCAGCGCCTAGCCGATCCGCGCTACGTTCTCATCGAGACGGCAATTTGCCTCCTCATAGGAGGACAATTGACGGCTCGGGGCAGTAGCTCAGTTGGTTAGAGCACGGGACTCATAATCCCTTGGTCGCTGGTTCGAGTCCAGCCTGCCCCATCCTTGGCCGCTCGCTAGGAGGAGGGGGTCGACAGATACCGCGCCACCGCTTGCGCCCGGTTCGCCACTCCCAGCGCACGCAGGATCTTCCGCACGTGCCATTTCACCGTGCTCTCGGTGAGGTAGAGCCGGGAGGCGATCTCGGTGTTGTTGAGCCCCTCTGCGACGAGGGCGAGGATCTCGACCTGGCGGGAGGTGAGGGTCTTGGCGAGGTCGTCGTCGCGTGAGCGGTCGGGGAAGCGGTGGAGCTCGGCGGCGCGGCGGCCGAGGTCGGTGGCGGTCTGATGGAGGACCTCGGCGGCGGCGCGAACCTCGGTCACGTCCTGGACGGTGCCGGTGAGGCGCAGGGGGTTGCCGTCGCCGTCGGCGATCAGCTCGGCGCGGCTGTGGATGCGGCGGACGCGGCCGTCGGGCCTGATGATCCGGTACTCGAAGTCGATTGGGGTGCCGGCCTCAACGGCCTGGCGCAGCTCCTGTTCGACCCGGGTCCGATCGTCGGGATGCACGGGCCCGGTATTGCTCGGCTCGTAGCCCTCGTACACCTGGGGAGCGGTTCCGTAGATGTCGAACAGCCCTTCCGAGCAGGTCAGGCGGCGGCTGGGGATGTCCCACTCCCAGCTGCCCATGCGCGCCACCCGCTCGGCCTCGGCCAGGCGGGTTCGGCTCCGCTCGACCTCTTCTTCGATTCGCCGCCGCTCGGTGATGTCGGTGACGAGGACGAAGAACCCCCGCACCTCGCCCTCGATGATGTCGGGGATGTAGGAGGCCTGGGTGTAGCGGACTTCTCCCGAGGGGGTTGGGATCTCCCGGTCGAAGAGCTGCGTCTCGCCCGCCAGCGCGCCTTCGATGTAGGGAAGGTTCTTCTGGTAGAGATCCTCGCCGAGCAGGTCTCGGACATGGACCCCCCGCATCTCCGCCGGCGTCTTCCCGAAGTAATAGACGTAGGCGTTGTTGGCCATCCGGTTGCGCAGGTCGCTGTCCCAGTAGCCGACCATCGCCGGCAATGCGTTCAGCATCGCCTGGATCCCCTCCGGCGAATCCGAAGGTTGCCGGTGCCGATCGTGTTTGAGTACCGCCCTTGCCATCACCTCATGATGGACTAGTCCCAAGGCGGGTTCAACTATTCAAAGGAATGGGCCGCCTACCTTTATCGTGTTTGTCGTGCTCGATCGCGGCGCGGACCCGGGGCCCGGCCCCTTCTGGCTCCGGCGAGCCTTGCGAACGAGCACCTCCCCCGCCGAGGCCTGGAGGCGGCGGCCGGCCGTGGAGCCCATGAAATCGGTCGGCCGCGCCCCCTCGGATTCTCCGTCCAGGCAGTAAGCGTTTGCCTATTGCCCTGAGGGGTAACCGCAGCGTGAACCCGATGTCGCGCCGTCTCGGTCAGGTTCGGGCCGATCTCGGGGGAACAGGGACTGCGGAGTGGCGAGGCTGACGGGCCTCGGACCTGGCCGCCGGTCACATCGACGAAGGCAACGGCAGACGCCGTGCCCGCCCCTACCCGGGCTCAGGCAAGCAAACAGACGAACTTGGAGGTACGAAATGGCTGACGGAAGCGTTGGCGAAGCGCAGGAGAAGGCGCAGGACGTCGCGGGCCAGGCGCAGGAGAAGGCACGCGAGGCAGCTGGCAAAGCGCAGGAGGGCATTCGCCAGCAGATCGACGATCGCTCGACGCAGGCGGGTGAGCAGGTCTCCGGCACCGCGCAGGACCTGCGCAGCGTCGGCGAGGAGCTGCGCAAACAAGGCAAGGACACGCCGGCGAAACTGGCCGACCGCGCCGCCGAGCAGACCGAGAAAGTCGGCTCGTACCTGAAAGACAACGGCCCGGACAAAATGCTCGAAGACGTTGAAGACTTCGGTCGCCAACGTCCCTGGGCAGTTCTGGCCGGGGGGCTCGTGGTTGGCGTTGCCGCCGCCCGCTTCCTCAAGGCGTCGAGCCGTGGCCGCTATCAGCAGCGAAACGGCGGGCGGCCCGCTGCTCAGGTGCCGCAGACGACCCCTCGGCGCACTGCCGTCGAGCCGGTGGCAACGCCACCGCCCGCGACCGCCCAGCCTGGAGCCCCGGCCCCGGGTATCGGCGGGACCGTTCCGGCGCCAAGCTCAGCCCCGGCCACTCCCTCACCGGCGCGATGAGCACCATGAACGGGGAGAGCAACGAGCTGCGGTCGCACTCGACCGGGGAGCTGGTCAGAGAACTCTCCGAGCAGACGACCACGCTCGTCCGCAAGGAGATCGAGCTGGCGAAAGCCGAGCTGAGCGAGAAAGGCAAGGTGGCGGGCCAGGGCGCCGGCATGTTCGGCGGTGCCGCGGTGGTCGGCCTGCTGGCCCTGGGGGTGTTGACGGCGATGATCCTCGCCCTCCTCGACAAGGCGATGGATTTCTGGGTCGCCGCCCTCATCGTCACGGTCGTCTACGGGGCGATCGCCGCCGTTCTGGCGATGTCCGGCAGGGACCGAGTGAAACAGGTGACGCCACCCGCTGAACAGACTGTTGAAACCGTTAAGGAGGACGTGCAATGGGCCAAGAGCCAAGCCAAATCCGCGAGGAGATAGAGGAGACGCGAGCCGAAATGGGTGACACCGTGGACGCTCTCGCCTACAAGACCGACGTGAAAACCCGGGTCAAGGAGTCGATCAGCGACAAGCGCGAGCGGCTGATCTCTCAGGTCCAGGGGACGACCCACAAAGTGGGCGAAGCCACGCCCGACGGCCACCAGGTCAAAGAGGGGGCCCACCAGGCGGTCGGCGTCGCCCAGGAAAACCCGCTCGGCCTCGCGATCGGTGGCATAGCCGCCGGCTTCCTCGCCGGGATGATGCTGCCGAGCACGAAGGTCGAGGACGAAAAGGTCGGCCCGATCGCCGACCAGGTCAAGGAAACGGCCGCCGAAACCGGCCACGAGGCGCTGGAGCGCGGCCGCGAGGTCGCCAGCCAGGTCGCCGAGCAGGCCGTCGAAGGTGCCAAAGAGGTCGGCGAGCACGCCAAAGACGTCGGCCAGCAGGCGATGGAGACGGCCAGAGAAGCCGGCCAGGAGCAGACCGAAGAGCTCAAAGACAGCGCCAAAGAAGGCGCCCAGGAAGTCCGCGAGCAGGCCCGCACCTGAGGAGCCGAGCGAGCGAGTCCCGGCAGCGGGGCTCGCTCGCGTGCTCGACTGGAGTTTCGGCGCGGCACCCGTCAGACTCTCGCCGTACCAATGGAGCGCTGGAATAACGGCAGGCGGTTCGAGGGGAGGGTCGCGTTGGTCACCGGAGCCGGGGGTGCCCTCGGCGGCGCCGTCGCCCGCGCCTTCGGCAGGGAGGGTGCCACGGTCGCCCTTGGGTATCGCTCTTCCGAGGAGGCGGCGCGGGAGGCGCTGCGTGAGATCGAGGCCGCCGGCTCGCGGGGCCACGTCGGCCGGGTCGAGGTCACCGACGGCGATTCGGTGGACCGGTTCGTCGCCGACGTCGCCGAGCGCTACGGGCGGATCGACGTCGTCGTCAACTCCGCGGGGCGGATCGACCCCGACGACGCCGTGCGCTTCGCCGAGTCGAAAACCGAAGCCTTCGAGGCCCTGCTCGACGTCGACCTGCTCGGGACCTTCCGCGTCTGCCAGGCGGCGGTGCCGCACCTGCGCGCCACCGGCAATGGCGCGATCGTCAACTTCTCCGGCTCCTACGGCAACGGGGTCAACCAGGAGAACGTCGTCAACTCCGTCGCCGTCACCTACTGCGCCGCCAAGGGCGGGGTGCGCGCCTTCACCTCGGCCCTCGCCCGCGACCTGGCGCCGGAGATCCGGGTCAACGCCGTCGCGCCGGGCCCGATCGCGGCCAACTGGGAGGACGACTGGGAGATCCCGAAAGAGCACATCGAGGAAGCCCTCGAGATGACCCCGCTGGGGCGCATGGGCAAGCCGGAGGAGATCGCCGAAACCGTCCTCTACCTGGCTTCCGACGGTGGCGGCTACACCACCGGCCAGGTGCTCGAGGTAAGCGGCGGCTGGATTCTGGAGGGGTGAGCGGATGAGCGAGATCGACGTCGACCTGAGCGCGCTGTTGCCAGCCGACCTGCCGGACGGGCGGGAGGCGGTCGCCGAAGGACGGGAGATGGCCAAGGGGATCGAGCGGGCCCGCTCGTCCTACTGCGAGGAGAAGGGCGTCGGCTCCGAGCGGGAGTGGCGCGAGCGGGCGCGCGAGCAGGGAATTCCCTGCACCTGCATGAACATCGGCCTCGCCACCTGGGCCGACACCCGCGAGGCGCTGGGCTCGATCTACGAAGACGCGCTCTCGCGCGGGGTCCGGCCTCCCGACCGCTTCAACCTGATCGCCGAGCGCCGCATGGGGCTGCCCAAAGACAAACGCGCGGAGGCTCCGCAGGAGACCGGGCCGGTGATGATGACCGAGCAGGACTGGTGGGAGCTCGCCCACACGGTGCCGATCCAGCCGGAGGCGGCAGACAACACGATCGGCGGGCCGGGCTCGGTCGAAAACGCGATCGACGCGCTGCGGGCGGGCATCACCACGATCGGGGTCCTCTCGCAGTACTCCTGGCGCTGGCCCTATTACGACGATGACGTCAATCAGACCGTGGTGACCCTGCAGGCGGCGGGGCTGCTGGCGGCCTTCAAGGATGAGGGCGTCGTCTTCGACTCCTACCTCGAGGACGGTTACCCCGGGGTCTTTCACGACTACGCCAACTACATCGGCTGGGCGATGGTCGAGCGCTACATCAGCGAAGAGCTGATCGGTGCCGCCTATTCCCCCTCCTGGGGCGGGCTCACCCAGAACCCGGTGGTCAAGTCAGCGGTGACTCTCGCTCTGCATGCAGTCAACCCCGACGAGGTTCCGTTCTCCTACGTCCAGGGGGACACGATCGGCAACACCCCCGACTTCGACGCCAACATGGCGGTGCTCAACACCGATCTTCTCTTCAACAAGATGGTCGACATGCGCTACCGGCTCGGAGCCGCGCCGATCGCCGTCCCGGTGACCGAGACCGAGCGGATCCCCACCTGGCAGGAGGTGGCGACGGTGCAGACGATCAGCCGCCGGATCGAGGACTACGTACCGATGGTCGAGCCGGTCGTCGACTGGGCGCGGATCGAGGCGATGCGCGACGAGCTCGTCCGCGGTGGCAGGGCCTTCTTCGAAGCGGCGATCAAGGGACTGGGCGGGGCGGGCATCGACACTCGCGACCCGGCGCAGTTGCTGCTCGTCCTCAAACGGCTCGGCTCGACCCGCTGCGAGGAGTTGTTCGGAGCCGGGGAGCCCGACCCCGAGTTCCCCCGCGGCCGCCGTCCCGTGCTGGAAACCGACCTGGTCAAGAGCACGATGGAAGAGCGCGAGCGGCTGCTCGTAGAGCTGCGGGGTCGTCGCGAAGAGGAGGCGATCCGGGGAATGAAGGTGCTCGTCACCTCGACCGACGTACACGAGTTCGCCGAGTTCCTGCTCGCCTCCACCCTGGCGGCCGTGGGGACCGAGGTGATCGATTTCGGGATCAACCGGGACCCTGAGGACATCGTCAAGGCGGTGATCGAGACCGATGCGGACGCAGTCGTCATCACCACCCACAACGGCGTCGCCCGCTCCTTCGGACAGCTGCTGATCAGCGAGCTGCGCAATGCGGGGGTGGGGGAGGTGCCGGTCTTCATGGGCGGAGTTCTCAACGAGGACGTCGACGGCTCCGACATCCCAATCGACGTCCGTGGCGATCTCAACGAAACCGGGATCGAGACGCCGGGAACGATCGATCGCCTCGTCGACGCTCTGATCGAGCGACGCCGCGGCGGGATCCCCGCCTGACGGTGGGCATCCTCGCGCTCGCGGACTTCGGCAGCACCTATACGAAGGTCCGCCTGGTCGACGGCGAGGAGGGGAAGCTGCTGGCCCGGGCCGAGGCTCCGACCAGCATCGGCACCGACCTGATGGAGGGGTACGCGGTCGCCCTGGAGGCAGCTCGGGCGGAGGCGGGCGTCGTCGACATCGAGCGCGAGCTCGCCGCCTCCAGCGCCGGCGGCGGGCTGCGGGTGGCGGCGGTCGGGCTGGTCGAGGACCTGACCGCCGCCGCGGCGCGGCAGGCAGCGCTCAACGCCGGTGCCAGGGTGGAGAGCGTGGTCGCCGGGACCCTGAGCGATGAGCAGCTCGACGAGCTGCAGGCGGCGCGGCCGGAGATCGTCCTCTACGCGGGCGGGACCGACGGCGGCCAGGCCGAGCTGGTGCTGGAGAACGCCCGGCGCCTCGCCTCGCGACGGATCGGCGACAACGTCGTCGTCGCCTGCAACGCCGCGGTGGCGGAGGAGGCGGCCGGGATTCTGGGGGCCGCGGGCACCGTCGTCGAGGTTGCCGCAAACGTGATGCCGGAGCTGGGCAGGATGGAGATCGAGCCGGCGCGGGAAGCGATCCTCCGCGTCTTCCTCGACCACGTGATCGGCGGCAAGGGGCTCAGCGCCGGACAGGAGTTCGAGCAGATGGTGAAGATGCCGACGCCGGAGGCGGTTCTGGAGGCGACGCGCCTGCTCTCCCGCGGCACGCCCTCCCAGCCTGGGGTCGGCGACGTCGCGGTTGTCGACATCGGCGGCGCGACGACCGACGTCCACTCCGACCGCACCGTCGAGGTGGTCTCGCCCGGCATCGAAGACCCCCTGCTGCCGCCGCCGGCGACGCTGCGGACGGTAGAGGGGGACCTCGGCTTGCGGGCCGGCGCGGTGGGGGCGCTGGCGGCCGATGCCCGTTGGATCGAAAGCGAGAGCGGGCAGCGGGGAGCAGCAATTCGACAGGCTGTCTCGGTTCGCGGGGAGGACCCAGGGTGGATTCCCCGGGACGACCCGGAGACCCGCCTCGACGGTCTACTCGCGATCTCCTGCGCTACCCACGCGCTTGCCCGGCACTGCGGCACGATGCTTTTGACCCGCAGCAAAGGGGGGCCACCGACCCTGGTCCGCGACGGCCCCGACCTTCGTGAGGTGAAGCGGGTTGTGGGAACCGGTGGTGTATTCGCCCACCGGGACGACGGGAGCCGGATCCTCGAGCAGGCGTTGGCGCGGAAGCTGCCGCGGTCCCTCGTGCCCGCCGATCCGGAGGTCTATGTCGACGGCAGCTACGTGCTGGCCGTTGCCGGACTGCTCGCGACCCACGATCCGGAGGCGGCGATGCGGCTGCTTCGCCAGGAGCTCGATCTGCCTTCTGACTAGACACTTTGACCAGTTAGCTTTGTGTTCGCGGACGACGATCTTCAGGCCGATCCCGCATGATTCCGGAAAAGGAACGAGGAATACCTAATGATCAGGCGACGTCAAAAGAAGGAGATCACGCGGCTCTTCTATGCCGGGGACATCCATGGCTCCCGGCTCTGCTGGAAGAAGTTCGTCAACGCCGCCGCGCACTATCCGGCCGACTTTCTCGTCATGGGCGGAGATCTGACCGGTAAGGCTCTGGTCCCGATCGTGCGGGAAGGCGATGGCTCCTACGCCGCCAAGGTGATCGGTGAGCGGCGGGTTGCCCATACGGCTGAGGAGCTGGACCAGATGCAGCAGGCGATCTCGACGAACGGGATGTACCCGCTGATCGTCGACCCGGACGAGGCGCGAGCCCTGGCCGAAGATTCGGCGCAGCGCGAGGAGGCATTCGAGAAGGCATTGCTGGAGGAGCTGCGCCTCTGGGTGGAGCTCGCAGACGAACGCCTGGCGGGAACCGATTCGCGCGCCTATGTCATTCCGGGCAACGACGATCCCTGGTCAATCGACGAGGTGCTGGCGGGAAGGGCGAGCGTCGTCGCTTGCGACGAGACCGTCCAGCGGCTCGGTCCCCACGAGATGGTCTCTTTCGGCTACTCGAACCGCACCCCTTGGCAGACGCCGCGGGAGCTGGACGAGGACGAGATCTACATCCGCTTGAAGCGGCTGGTCGACCAGCTCGAGGAGCCCCGCCGGGCGATTCTCAACGTTCACGTTCCTCCCTACGAGAGCAGCCTCGACACCGCCTACGAGGTGGATGACGACCTGCGGTACGTGATGAAGGGAGGTAGGCCCCACGAGGTTCCCACCGGCAGCACCGCGGTGCGCCAGATCATCGAAGAGACGCAGCCGCTGCTCAGCTTGCACGGTCATATTCACGAGAGCAAAGGGGTGACGACCATCGGTCGAACGGTGGCAATCAACCCCGGTTCCGATTACGGTAGCGGCCACCTGGACGGCTGCTTGGTCCACCTGGGGCCGGACCGTGTGGCCAACCAGTACCTGGTTTCGGGTTAAGGGATCGAACGGGGAAGGGGGAGAAGATGACCGAGTTGGGAGAGAGACCAGTGGCTGAGAGGAAGGCGCCGGCGACCTTCGCTCGAAAAGCGACCGGACTGGTGCGCGAGGTCTCGCCGTTCTCGACCTTCGTCTTCAACATGGCGGGGCAGCCGACGTCCATCTTCCTCGCCGTCTCGATCTTCTTCACCCTTGGCCTCTACCCGGGGGGCTCGATCTGGCTCGGCTTCGCGATGGCGCTTGTGGCCGCCCTGATCATCTGCGTCTGTTACGGCCTCTTCACCTCGGCGATCCCGCGCAGCGGCGGTGACTACGTGCTGGTCGGACGGGTGACCCATCCCGCCATAGGCCTGATCTCTTCTTTCTTCTGGACCTCCGGGGTGATCCTCTCGATCGCCTTCGTCGCCCTCGCCTTCGTCACCGTCGCGTTGGGCCCATCGTTGACGGCGGTCGGCCTGGTCAGCGGGGATGGCTCCTTGGTCACCGCCGGCGAAGACCTCGCCACCAGCCAGGGGTGGCAGTTCGGGATCGGCGCTGCGGTGATCGTGCTCTCGGCGATCCTCCTCGGCGGCGGCTGGCGCTGGACGACGCGGATCATGAACGCCCTCTGGGTCGTCACCATGCTCGGTCTCGCCACTGTCTTCCTCGTCCTTCTCTTCAAGAGCCAGGATGGGTTCGTCAACAGCTTCAACCAGTTCGCCGGCTCGATCACCGGCGAACCCGATACCTACAACACCGTCCTCGCCGACGCGAGAAAAGAAGGGATCGACACCAGTCCCGCGTTCAGCATGGACAACACCTGGCCGGTGTGGGCTGCCGTCTGCAGCCTCTCCCTCTACAGCTTTCTCTCGATCTACATCTCCGGCGAGGTGAGGCGGGCGAAAGACACCACCCAGGTGAAGGTGATGAGCCTGGCCACGATCGTCCATATCGGGATCGCGGTAATCCTGGCGGCGGTTTTCTTCTGGAAGTTCGGCAGCGATTTCTTCGTCGCGATCAACAGCCTCGGCGAAAGCTATCCCTTCGCCGCGCCGCCCTACTACACGTTCCTGACCTCGATCGCAGGGGGGAGCACCCTGTTGGCATGGTGGCTCTTCATCACCTTCGCGGTTGCCTATCCGCTGCTGATCCTGCCCAACATCACGATCGCCGTCCGCACCTTCTTCGCCTGGGCGCTGGACGGGATCCTGCCTTCGAGATTCGCGCGGGTCTCCTCTCGCACCCACGCCCCGAACTACGCGATCGGGCTCACCGTGATCCTCAGCCTCCTCGTCCTCTGGTGGGCGGTTTCGAACGAAGAAGGGTTCTTCAGCGTCCTGATCGAGGCGGTGCTGTTGCAGCTGATCACGATGATCCTGCTCGGTGTCGCGGCGGTTCTGTTGCCCTACCGGCGCCCTGACGCCTGGCGTGCCTCGGCCACGACGCAGCGTTTCCTCAACGTTCCGATCGTCGCCTGGGCAGGTGGCCTGGTGGTGGTTGTGCTGGCGGGCCTGTTCGCCGTCTACATGCGCTATCCCGACCTGGGCATCGAGAGGGGGCACTTCTTCCGCGACAGCGCGATCATCCTCGGCGCCTCTCTGCTGACGTTCTTCGTCGCCCGCGTCGCCCGCAAGCGTCAGGGTGTGGACGTGGACAAGCTCGCGGCGGAGATCCCGCCGGAGTAGGCCCGACGGAGTTGAATCCGCTCACGGAACCCGTCGCCGAGGGGGCTCGAATCGCAGAGGCCGCTGCCGAACATGGGCTTCCACTGCGGCTGCTCGGCGGCGTCGCGATCGCGACCCTCTGTCCCAGCAGCCAACGCCCGCCGCTGCAGCGGCAGTACGCGGACATCGACTTCGCCACCACGTCTTCTGCGAAGGAGGACGTGACGAAGCTGATGGAAGCGCTCTCCTACGCACCGGACCGTGAATTCAACACGCTCCATGGCCAGCGGCGGCTCTACTTCTGGGACGAACGCAACCAACGGCAAGTCGACGTTTTCGTCGACGAGGCCGATCTCTGCCATCGGATCGACCTACGGGAGCGGCTGGACGTCGCGCCCTTGACCCTGTCGCTGGCGGACCTGACGGTGTTGAAGCTCCAGGTCGTCGAAACCAACGAAAAGGACTACCTCGACCTCTGCGCGATTTTCGCCGACTTCGACCTCACCGACGATGACAGGGGTATCAACTCCACCTATATCGCCCAGTTGACGGCTTCGGACTGGGGGCTGTGGCGGACCTTGACGATGGTTGCCGAGCGAAGCGGAGAGTTCGCTCTTGGTTTGCCGAATTTCGAGCGGAGGGAGGTGGTGGCGGAGCGGCTGGAGCGCCTTCGCTCCAAACTAGACAACGTTCCCAAGAGTCGTGGTTGGAGGCTGAGGGCCCGCGCCGGCGACCGTAAGCGTTGGTACAAGATTCCCGAAGAGGCACATTAGGAATGGTCATCTCATATTCATTGGATAATCTCGGCTGTGTGATGGGGCCAAACAGTCGCTATGGAGGGGGCATAAATTGACTAGGCCACGGCGGGGGGAGCCGCGAGCAAGGAACAAGATTCTCGAGGCCAGCCGGAAGCTGTTCGCTCGGCGGGGTTTCTCGGAGACCTCAATGGGTGATATCGCCCGCACCGCTCAGGTGGCGCGAGCAACTGTGTATAACAACTTCGACGACAAGCAGGACATCCTCGCCGCGATCATCAGCGACTACATGTCCGGCTATGGATTGATCGCGCAGCGGCTGCGTGAAAACGCCCGCTCAGGCCAAACTTCCTTCGAGCTGATCTACGAGATGGTCCGCGAAGCCCTCTCCTGGCGGGTCAAGAACGCTGAGCTGAGACCGATCGTCGCGGTCGCTCGCAACCTTCGGGGGTCCGGCTGGGAGGAGGCGAATAAAGCGGCTGACGAGGCGATGCTCGGTTGGATCATGGCGGTTCACGCCGCAGACGAAGACGCCGGCTTGATCCGCAAGGACATCGATCTCGAACCTGGCGTGCGCGCGGCCTACGCGATGATCGACTCGGTGATCTCCTCCTTCGACGTCAACTCCACCGCGGAGGAAATCGACAAGGTGGCCCACCAGCTGGCCCTCCTGCACTGGTATGCGATTTGCGCAGTACCGCCGGACGAGGCTCCACGCAGTCCGCTGGGACGGAAACCGGCCTCTGAATAGGTATGGACAAATTGTCTAAATCCTAATATTGTGTACGGGGCTTGTGTCTGCCCCAGATCATCGGGCAGGGGACTTGGCTCACCTGATCCATCCCTTGACCGACCACTCTCGGCTGCCCGATTCGGGGCCGCTGGTGATTGCTCGGGGTGAAGGGTGTGAGTTGATCGGCGAGGACGGGCAGCGGCTGATTGACGGTATGGCCGGCCTCTGGACGGTGAATCTTGGTCACGGTAGGGAGGATCTGATCGAGGCCGCGGAGCGGCAGCTGCGCAAGCTCCCTTACGCGTCGACTTTCGGGGGTGTCTCTTCACCGCCGGCAATCGAACTGGCGGAGCGCATCGCTTCCCTCGCCCCATCCGGTCTCAGCGGGGTGTTCTTCGTCAGCGGCGGCAGCGAGGCGAATGAGACTGCGATCAAGCTGGCGCGACGACACTGGGTCCGCCGTGGTAAATCCGAGAAGTCGGTGGTACTAACCCATGAACGGGGCTATCACGGTCTGACCGGGCGGGCGACCACCGCGACCCGTTTGCAGGCCTACCACGTGGACTTTGGGATCCTGGCGCCGGATTTCGTTGAGGTGCCGGCGCCCTATGCCTATCGCTGTGCGGCAGGGGTCCCTTGCGATCCCTGCACCTGCCCCATCTGCACTGGTAAGGCTCTGGAAGCGAAGATCGAGGAGCTGGGTGCCGCCCGGGTCGCGGCACTGATCATCGAGCCCGTGTTCGGGTCCGGAGGGGTGATCGTGCCACCGCCCGGCTACCTGCGGCGCCTGCGGGAGATTTGCGATCGGCACGAGGTGCTGTTGATTGCCGATGAGGTGATCACCGGGTTCGGCCGCACCGGGACCTGGTTCGGGTGCGATCACGAGGAGATCTCCCCGGACATGATCACCTTTGCCAAGGGAGTCAGCAGCGGCTACGTCCCCCTCGGCGGGGTGATCGTCAGCGACTCGCTGTGGGATGAGCTTCGCGACCCTGACGGGCGCCCTGGGTACTTGATGCACGGTTTCACGCACTCCGGCCACCCCGTGGCTTGTGCCGTCGGGCTGGCGAACATCGAAGCGATCGAGCGCGAGGGTCTGTTGGCGCGGGTGCGGGAAGCGAGCGAGACGCTGGCGAAGCTGATCGCGCCCCTGCGCGAGCACCCCGAAGTGGGCGAGGTCCGGCAGGCGGGACTGATGATCGGCGTCGAGATGGTCCGCGACAAGGAGACCCGACAACGCTGGCCGGTGGAGATGGAACGGGGCCGAAGCGCCGCCGCCGAGGCGAGGGAGCGCGGCTTGCTGACCCGCGGCCTCCTCGACGACATCCTCTGCCTGGCGCCGCCGTTCACGTGCTCGGATGAGATGATGGGGCGGATGGTGGAGATCCTCGGCGACAGCATCGAAGCCACCGCCGGCCGCGTCGCGCCATCCGGATGACCCCCGCACGACGGCTGCCAGACGGCTCGCGCCTCTACCTCGGGGACGGCGGTCTGGAGACGACGATGATCTTCGAGCGCGGCCTCGAGCTGCCGTGCTTCGCCTCTTTCACCCTGCTCGACCGTCCTGAGGGAGTCGAGGCCTTGCGGGACTACTACCGCGGCTACCTGGGGATCGCGAAGCGGAACGGGGTCGGGTTCACCTTGGATACGCCAACTTGGCGCGCCAGCTCGGACTGGGGCGAGCAGCTGGGGTATTCCCCCTCTGCCCTGGCGGATGTAAACCGCCGGGCGGTGGGCCTGGCGGAGGAGATCCGCGAGGCGGAGGAGACCGCCGCCACCCCGATCTGCGTCTGCGGCACCCTTGGTCCCCGCGGGGACGCGTATGCGCCGGAGGAGCTGATGAGCGCCGGGGAGGCCGAGCGCTACCACGCTCCGCAGATCGAGGTCTTCGCGGCGGCCGGCGTCGACATGGTCGCCGTCTACACGCTCGCCTACGCGGAGGAGGGAGTCGGGATCGCCCGCGCGGCCGCAGCGGCAGGGGTCCCGGCGGTCATCTCCTTCACCCTGGAGACCGATGGCAGGCTGCCCAGCGGAGAACCACTGGAAGAGGCGATCGCCCAGGTCGACGCCGAGAGCGACGGCTCACCCGCCTACTTCATGATCAACTGCGCCCATCCCAGCCACTTCGCATCGGTGCTGGAGGCGCCGGGGGAGTGGAAGCGGCGGATCGGCGGCATCCGCGCCAACGCTTCCCGCCGCAGCCACCAGGAACTGGACGAAGCAACCGAGCTTGATTCCGGCAGCCCGCCGGAGCTCGCCGGCGAATACCTGAGCTTGAAGGAGGCGCTGCCCGAGGTGCGGGTTCTCGGCGGCTGCTGCGGTACCGACACGCGGCACGTCGCCGGCATCTGCGAGCGCTGGCTCGCAGATGCCGGGTCAAGCTAGGGCAGGTATTTTTCCGCCTGTTCCTTGGCTTCTTCGAGGCCCTTTTCAGCCTTCGCCTGACCTTCTTCGAGTCCCTTTTCGGCTTCCTTGCGGGCGTCCTCGAACTTCTTTTTGGTGTCGCCGTCGGTGCCCTTTTCGATTTCTTCCTTGGCTTCTTCGAGGCCCTTCTCGGCTTTGTCCACCCCTTCTTCGACGGCTTCTTCGGCCTTCTGGGTGCCCTCTTCAACCTGTTGTTCGGCGTTCTCACGGATCGTGCCGGTGTCATCGCCGCCGTCACCGCAGCCGGCCCAGACGGCGCCGCTGGCGACGATCGCGATCGCGGCGAGAAGCGGGGCAAGGCGGCGCAGCTTCCCCTTCGAAGTGGGCTGATCGTCTCTCATGTGCATGCTCCAGATCTGTTGCTGGTTAACGTGGTGCGGCAGTGAATCAAACGGAGGCGGACAGTTTCGAAGCCCTCGTCGCTGACGCGATCGATGCGCTCCCCGTGGAATTCCAGCGCTTACTGGAGAGGGTACCCGTGGTCGTCTCCGACCTCGGCTTCGAGCGCAACGCCTACGGCGAGTACTTCGGCGACGGGATCGCGAACGAAAGGTACGAGGACCGGATCGTCATCTACCGCGACACCCTCGAACGTGACTTCGGCCACGACCGGGAGCTGCTGGCGCGACAGGTCGAGCAGACGCTGCGGCACGAGCTGGCCCACCATCTGGGCTGGGACGAGGGCGGCGTCGGCGGGCTCGGGCTCTGAGCCCAACCCCTGCTAGCGGACCCGGCAGCTCCTGAGCAGGGTTTCCCGTATCTCTCGATGCGCCTCGAAGCGGAAGGTGCCCCGGGCAAAGGGGAAGACCGCCGTGTTTACCCCAGCCGGAGTGGCGCAGGCCGCCGAGATGTAGCTGCGCCGCTTACCGGCGAAGGTGTACCGCCTTCCGATCGTCAGGTCGACTTCGGTGACCGAACCGAGGTCGCCGGCCAGCCGCGGGATCCTCGCCCGCAGGACAGTGCTGAATTCGCCTTCGTCCCGCCGGCCGATCCGCAACGGCACCACCAGGGTGAAGCGAACCGGCGCCGCGGCAAAGAGGTGGAGCTGCAGTGAGCGTTTGCCACCCTGGCGACTGTTGAAGGCAAGGATCCTGCCGGCCGCGGGGACCTCCCGCCCCAGCATCACCTGCGCGCGAAATTCGCCCTTCCCGACCAGCGCCGGCCGGCAGCGCTCCAGGGCGGTCTCGGTGCTGGTCGATTGCAGGAGCGGAGCGGTGCACACCGGGAGCCCCTTGGTGAAGAGCCGGCCGTTGCGGTTGAGGGCGACTTCGAGCCACCGCAAGGGCGGCGGATGGCTGCCGTCAGTGGTGGCGATGCCGCCGTGGATCTCGATGTCGACCGGCGCCGGTCGGTCGCGAGGCAGGACGTTGGGGGTGAAGTTCGCGTCGAAGGTGACCCGCAGCCCGTCGACCACAATCCGCTCGGCCCTCGAGGTGGCGGTCCAGCCGATCGCCAGAAAGGCGATCAGAACAGGTATTGCAAGGCGTCGACGCATGCTCTGTGGCGAGTCTAGGCACTCCGATCTGCGGCTAGGGTTGGGCAATGGTTGAGCCTCCCCGCTGGATCGAGCTCTCCGACGGCGACGAGTTCGCCGGCTACCGGATCGAGCAGCGGCTGGGCCGTGGCGGGATGGGGATCCTCTACCTGGCGCTCGAGCCTGGTCTCGAGCGGCGGGTGGCGCTGAAGCTGATCGCCCCCGAGGCGGCAACGGATGAGGTCTTCGCCCGGCGCTTCGCCGAGGAGTCGCGGATCGCGGCCTCGATCGAGCACCCGAACGTCGTCCCGATCTACGCCGCCGGCGAAGAGCGGGGGGTCCCGTGGATCGCGATGCGCTACGTCGCCGGCTCCGACCTCGGTCGCCGCATCGCCCGCGAGGGCCGCCTCGATCCGGCCGAGGCGGTGGCCCTGATCGCCCAGGTGGGCAATGGCCTCGACGCGATCCACGCCGCCGGGCTGATCCACCGCGACGTCAAGCCTCCCAATGTCCTGCTCGGCGGCGATCCCGGCTCCGAGCACGCTTACATCACCGACTTCGGCGTCGCTCGCAACATCGCGACCGAGTCCGGCCTGACCCAGACCGGCCGCTTCGTAGGCACCCTCGACTATGTCGCCCCCGAGCAGATCTCCGGCGAGCCGATCGACGCCCGGGTCGACGTCTACGCGCTCGGCTGCCTGCTCTTCAAGCTGTTGACCGGCGAGGTGCCGTTTCCGCGCGAGGGCGAGGCAGCCCGGCTCTACGCTCACCTCAACGACCCGCCGCCCGCCCCCTCGCTTTACGCGACCGCGGTTCCGGCGGCGCTCGACGACGTGGTGGCGAGGGCGATGTCGAAGTCACCCGGGGACCGCTACCCCTCTGCCGGCGACCTCGGCCGAGCCGCCCAGGCCGCCCTCAGCGGCACCGCGATCTCGATCCCCGAGCGCACCGTCGCCACCGGCGCGGCGGCGACGAAAGAGACTCGAAAGCTTCCCGAGGAGCCGGTTGAGCCGCCGCGGAATCGACGCCCATTTCTGATCGGCGGCGTCCTGGCGCTGATTGCCGCGGCGATCGTCGTGGTGCTGGTCGCCTCGGGAGGAGACGGCGGTGGGGGTGGCGCTGAAACGAGTCCCCTCACGACCACCACCCAGGAAGTGAAAGAGAAACCGGATCCGAAGCCGCGGCTCTCGAGGTCGGCGCTGATCGCCCAGGCCGATCAGATCTGCGCGGAGGCGAGGTCGTCCTACGAAGCAAGCAAGGACCAGTTTCCCGATGGAGAAACCGAAGCCGGGATGAGCGCTGAGTTCGCGCAGCAGCTCGTGGAGAACTCGAGCCGGCAGGTGAGCAGGATGAGTCAGCTCAATCCGCCGAAGGGCAAGGAAGACGAGTTTCGCGAGTACCTGCGGCTGCGCAAAGACATCGCGCGAATGGACCAGCGCGCTCTTGACGCGGCGAAGGAAGGGAATCCGACCGCCTACGTGCAGACCTATGAATCACGCAGCCCGATTGACGAACAGCTGCAACGGGTCTCCGGCGAAATCGGATTCGACGTGTGCAGTAACAACAGCTAGACCCTCAAGGCTTCGTCAGTTTTTCCAGCGCCTCGTTCGGCTTGCCGCCGACGATGTCGCGGAAGGCGTTCTTGAAGCGCTCGGTGCGGCGATCGGGCGGGAAGCGGGCTTCGGCGCGCGCCTGCTTCTCCGGCTTTCGATCGCCGTAGCGGCGGCGCGCCCAGGGGGAGCTCGGCTTGCCCAGCCGGCAAGCGCCGTAGAGGGCGATCGGGAAGACGAAGAAGCCGATGCTGCCGTGCATGACTCGGCCCTTGAGGAAGCAGATCGTGACGAGAAGGAAGACGATCAGGGCGCTGATAACGCTGCCGAGGATTGCGCCGACCGAGCCCTCTTCGATCGTGAACGGGGTGAAGCCGAGCAGGGCCAGCATCATCGCCGCGGCGGCGATCACGGTCGCGTCGATCGAGCTTCGCCCCTCGTCGGCCCAGTAGACGTCTTCCAGATAGACCCAAAGGGCGAACTCGTCGATCGTCAGGCCGGCACCGATCCCGAAGGCGAAGGCGCTGATCTCGGTCCAGGGGCTGTCGCCGAAGGAGGCGAAGCCGGCGGCGCCGGCGATCATCATCGTCACGATCCCGAAGACGAGGTGGTGGACGTGGACGCCGCTTTCACTGACGACGCTGCCGGGCCACCACGGCACCTTGGGGCTGCGCATCAGCCGCGTGCTCATGCGGATGAAGGCGAAGGAGAGGATGAACCCGAACAGGACCAGGTAGAGCCCCTGCAGTTCGTGCTTGGAGATCTGGTCCCAGAACTCGGTGAAGATCGAGGCGGCGCTCATGCCGGCACCGGAGCCGAATGTAGGGGCGGGGCCTTTCCATCCCGCTCGGCGATCAGCTCAATCGTGAGCAGCACGGCCGCGACGGCGAAGAGGGGGGAGAGGGCGATATCGGCAGTCGCCTCGGCGAGCCAGGTGGCAAGAAAAGTGTGGCCGAGGAGATCGTGGACGAGGCTGGCCAGGAAGTGGCCGATCGCGTCGCCGAGAACCTGGATCGGGAGCAGGATCCAAAGGACGAACCAGAAGTTGCCCCGGACCAGTCGCATGCTGCGTGCCAGTGCCCCTCGCGCCGTCCGCTCCTCGATCTCGACCACCGGGCCGGCGAGCCCGAGGAAGACGAAGGCGAGCAGTCCCGGGATCAGTCCCAGTAGCAGGCCGAGGGCAACGAGCACGACATAGACGAGGTCTACCGCGATCAGCCGGCCGTATTTGAGCCGGCGGGCGATCTCCCGCAGCGGCGGCGGGCCCTCTCCGCGTGGATGGGTGAGCGAGATCGCGATCGCGCCGCTGAAGAAGACCTCGCCGATCAGCCCGGTGGCGGTGATCGCCCCGACCGCAAGTACCAGCGCCGCGACCTTGATCCCGCTGGTGACGTCGAGCGCGTCGACTTCGACGTTCATCGTCAGCGCATCGAGCAGGGCGAGGGGGAGGAAGACGATCAGCGCCAGCAGCAGGAGCGTCGGCGCCCAGCTCCGGTAAGTGCGCCAGATCCGCCCGTAGGCGGCGGCCAACCGACGAAGGAAGCTCACGGCCGCCGGCGGCGGCCTGCCGGCTGGCGGCCCCGGGCTTCCAGCTTCGACTGACTCGATTCCGATGCCGGCACCCGCTTCAGGTTGCCCAGCTCGGGGATCAGGAGCTCTTCGGCGCAGCGCCGGTGCCAATGGTGATGGTCGGTGCCGCCGAGCCGGCGTACGTATTGGACGACCGTGTGCTCTTCGCCCACCGGGATGTCCCCGTGGCAGCCGGGGCAGCGGTAGAGCTTGCGGGAGATCCCGCGAATCAACCAGGTCTCGTCGCCCTCTTCGTTTAGGCCGGTGAGGCTCCAGCGGATGCTGGGGAGTCCGTCGAACTGACCCATCTCAGCGTCTCGACATCCAGGCGAAGCCGGCGGCCATCGCCAGATTGCCGACGCCGGCCAAGCGCAGGGCCAGCTTTGCCCCAGGTCGGCTGACGGCGGGCGAGGCGGCCCAGAGGGCGTCGGTTGCGATCTCGGTCCCACGCAACCAGGCCAGCGACTGCCAGTCGGCGGCGGAGCCGCGCCGGTCGGCCGCCAGGTGGGCGGCGGCGAAGGTGAGCCAGATCGGCCCGCAGCGGCGGAAGAGGTGCTTCGCGTCCGGAGAAGGCTCGTCGTGACCGAGCACCTTCAAGGTCGCGGCGGGCGCGGCGATCGCGGCGCTGCCGAGCAGGAGATCGAAGACGATCATGTTGCGGTTGGTGAGGCGCACGGCTCTTTCCAGGGTCATCTCCGACGAATCCAACCAGAACTTGGAAGGGAAAGGGTGAGGTTCGGCGAAATGGACCGCCGTGACCAAGACCGCGACGAAGTCCCCCCAACTCAAAAGCCTTTCCGACTACATCCAGGAGCGTTTCGAAGAGTTCTCGCGCTCCCAGAAGGATGTCGCCCGCTACATCGTCGATCACCTCGACGAGGCAGCCTTCCTCACCGCCGAGGAGCTGGCCAGGAGAGCGAGCACCTCGTCATCGACGGTGGTGCGCTTCTCCCAGGCCCTCGGCTTCGAGGGCTACCCGGAGCTGCAGCAGGCTGCGATCGAGGAGTACCGGACGACGATCGCCACTGCTGGGTCGGCCGGCGGTGCCCTCTTCTCCTTCGATCACTCCGAGCTGGAGGGGTCGCTCAGCGCCGATTACGCGAACCTCGAGGAAACCGCGCGCAAGCTGAGCACCGAGCAGGTCCAGAACGCGGTTGCCGCTCTGGCTGAAGCCCAGCGCATCGTGATCGTCGGCGTCGACCAGATGGCTTTCTTCGCCAGCTACCTGCGGCACACCTTGAGCCTGCTCGACATCCGCGCCGAGATCGTCGCCAGCACCGGCGGCGAGTCACTGCAGCGGCTGGGGCGGATCGACGAGAGCACGCTGGTGATCACCCTTTCCGCCGGCCGGGCTCACCCCTTGCTGCTGCGGGCGATGAAGCTCGCCCTGCACCGCGGAGCCCGTACCTTGGCCATCTCCGACGCGACGATGTCGGAGGTGGGGGAGCACGCCGAGCTGACGCTCTACTTCTCCTCCAACAGCCCCTCCTTCACCCGTTCTCACACGGCGCTGATGGCTTTGATCCAGGGCTTGGCCCACGGTCTCTACGCCCGTGACGAAGCGGCGCACAAAGACCGCATTCGCGCTTACAAACTGAAGTAGTCGTACTTCAGTAAGGGACGAAGGATCGCGGCCCGCGGGTCCTGTCTCCGATCGCGGGCTCTCCCTGCCGGGAGAGTCCTCGCGATCGTCGCCACCCGCGGGAGATTCGCTTACGGCCCAGGGCCGGCCAAGCTGGAGGAAGCGGACGGCGTGTCTACGTAAGATGGGGCATATGACTGAGCGCGCGACTTTTCGGCTGAAGACCGGCCTGGCGGAGATGTTGAAGGGCGGGGTGATCATGGACGTGGTCACGCCCGAGGAGGCGAAGATCGCCGAGGAGGCGGGCGCCTGCGCGGTGATGGCGCTGGAGCGGGTTCCGGCCGACATCCGCCGCGACGGCGGCGTCGCCCGCATGTCGGACCCGGCGATGATCAAAGGGATCCAAGAGGCGGTCTCGATCCCGGTGATGGCAAAGGCCCGGATCGGACACTTCGCCGAGGCCCAGGTCCTGCAGGCGCTGGAAGTCGACTACATCGACGAGTCGGTGGTGCTGACCCCGGCCGACGAGCAGAACCACATCGACAAGCTCGCCTTCGAGGTGCCGTTTGTCTGCGGCGCCACCAACCTTGGCGAGGCACTGCGCCGGCTCGGCGAGGGGGCGGCGATGATCCGCTCCAAGGGCGAGGCCGGCACCGGCAACGTGGTCGAGGCGGTGAGGCATATGCGCGAGATCGTCTCCGGCATCAAGCGGCTCGCCCAGCTGCGGCCGGAGGAGCTCTCCGCTGCTGCGAAAGAACATCAAGCGCCGCTTGAAGTGGTCCAGGAGGTCGCTCGCGCCGGGCGCCTGCCGGTACCGCTCTTCTGCGCCGGTGGCATCGCGACGCCGGCCGACGCCGCGCTGATGATGCAGCTGGGGGCCGAGGGCAACTTCGTCGGCTCCGGCATCTTCAAGAGCGCCGACCCGGAGCGGCGGGCGCGGGCGATCGTCGAGGCGACGACCCACCACAACGACCCCGAGCGCGTCGCCGCGGCCTCGATCGGTCTTGGCGAGGCGATGCCAGGTCTCGAGATCGCCGGCCTCGCCGCGGAGGACGCCCTGCTGCAGAACCGCGGAGCGTAGGTGGCCGACCTTGGGGACGGCAGGACGCTCGTGGTGGGCGTCCTCGCGCTCCAGGGCGACTTCGAAGCCCACGCGAAGACCCTGCGCCAGCTCGGTGCCGAGCCCCGCGAGGTGCGGACTCCGGCGGACATGGAGGGCCTCGATGCCCTTGTGATCCCGGGCGGGGAGAGCACGACGATCGGCAAGATGATCGAGTCGGCGGGGCTGGAGTCGGCCCTGCGGGCGCATCACGAAGCGGAGCGGCCGATCCTTGGCACCTGCGCCGGGATGATCGTCTGCGACGCCGACCATCTCGGCTTCGTCGACGCGACCGCGAAACGGAACGCTTTCGGGCGTCAGCTGCAGAGCTTCGAGGTCGATCTCGAGGTCGAGGGGGTGGGCGATGAGCCGCTGCGGGCGATCTTCATCCGCGCGCCGTGGGTCGAGAGCTGGGGGCCGGAGGTCGAGGTGCTGGCTTCCCACGAAGGCCATCCGGTTGCGATCCGCGACGGCAGCGTGCTGGCCTGTGCGTTTCATCCGGAGCTGACCGACGACCCCCGCTTCCACGCGATCTTCATGGCGATGACCACGGCCGCCCGGGAACGGGCGGGAGAGGAGGCGGCACGATGAGCGGTGGCGATCCGCGGGTCCAGAACCTGGCGAAGATCCTGGTCGGATACTCGACCCAGGTCAAAGAGAACGACGTCGTCGCGATCGACGGCGAGAGCGCCGCGGCGCCGCTCCTGCTGGCGGTCTACGAGGAGGTCCTGAAGGCCGGCGGCCATCCGATGCTGAACGTCGCCCTCGAGGGTCAGATCGCCGCTTACTTCAAGCACGCCTCCGACAAGCAGCTGGAATGGATCTCTCCGTTCGCGGAGTGGATGGTCGACAACGCTGACGTGCGGATCGCGATTGGCGCCACCACCAATACCCGTGAGCTTTCCGGGGTGGCGCCGGAGCGGCAGACCCTGCGTCAGTCGGCGACCGGCGACCTGATGACTCGGGCGATGAAGCGCAGCGCCGAAGGGGAGTTCCGCTGGTGCTACACGCTGTTCCCAACCAGCGCCTACGCCTCCGAGGCGGAGATGAGCCTGGCCGACTACGAAGACTTCTACTACGGCGCTTGCCTGGCTGCCGACCCGCAGCCGTTGACCGCCTGGAAGCGCGCCTCAGAGGAGACGACCCGGCTGGCGGACTGGATCGAGGGTCACGAGGAGGTGCGGGTGACGGCCCCCGGGACCGACATCAAGCTCGGGATCGCCGGCCGCAAGTTCATCCCCTGCGTCGGCGACAACAACATGCCCGACGGCGAGTTCTTCACCGGTCCGGTCGAGGACTCGGTCGAGGGCGAAGTCAGCTTCCACCTGCCGGCGGTGATCGGCGGCCGCGAGGTCTCCGGTGTGCGGTTGCGCTTCGAGTCGGGCAGGGTCGTCGACGCCTCGGCCGAGCGGGGAGAGGAGTACCTGCTGAAGCTGCTCGACACCGACGAGGGGGCCCGCACTCTCGGTGAGCTCGGAATCGGCACGAACTACGGGATCGCCCAGGGCACTCGCGAGGTACTGCTGGACGAGAAGATCGGCGGCACCGTCCACATGGCGGTCGGCAGCAGCTATCCCGAGTCAGGAGGCGAGAACGAGTCGGCCGTCCACACCGACCTCGTCTGCGACCTCCGCCTCGGCGGCAAGCTCGAAGTAGACGGCGTCGTGATGCAGGAAGACGGCAAGTTCATCGTCTGAGTCAGACCTGGGTGAGGATGGCGACGACGCCGACGATCCAGGTGACGATCATCCCGCCGAAGAGCCGGTAGATCGTCTGGTTCAGCATCGCCGCCTGAGCGGCCATCTCCATGCGCACGGCTCGAAATTCCTCGCGCATCTCCTTGAACCCCGCCTCCATTCGCCGGTCGATGCCTTCGACTCGTGCGTTGAGGTCGTCGAGTCGCTCGTCGGTCCAGGCTTCTCTCGCCATCACGGCCATGATGCCAAGCTACCAGCCCAAATGCAACTTTTGGTCTGCGAAACTAAAAAATTTCAGCGCCGAAACTGTTACTGCTCTGGCAACGGTGAGCCGGCGAGGAAGAAGAACCAGAGGGTGAGGGCGAGGGCGGCCAGCATCACCGAGGCCATCAGCACCGCCTCGACGACAGTCACCGAGTTCTGGACGGGTCCCGTGTCGCGCATGCTTTTCAGCCAGTTGGGCCGGATCGGCGCCAAGCGGTTGGTGCCGGTGATGCGGATGTAGAGGTTGTTGAGGCGGCCGATCAGCCAGGCGACCACAAGGATCGAGGCGACGATGCCAACCGCTACCACCGCGTAGGGCCCGCCACTTGGGAACTGGGTGTCGGAGAGCTTGGAACCGATGTAGACCCAGCTCAGCGGGATCGCCGTCCAGAGCGAGAAGGCAGCCAGGAGCATGGCGAGGAAAACGAGGCCGGCGGCGATTCCGCGGCCCGCTCTACTGGTTCTCTCCATCGTGGCCATGGGGCGAGCTCATAGAATGGCAGGCGATGTCCGGGCACTCCAAGTGGCACTCGATCAAACACAAGAAGGGCGCTGCCGATGCGAAACGCGGCAAGCTCTTCAGCAAGCTCGCGCGAGCGATTACGGTCGCGGCCCGCGACGGGGGCGGCGACCCGAGCGGCAACCCGACCCTCGCAACGGCGATCCAGAAGGCCAAAGACGCCTCGATGCCGAAGGACAAGATCCAGAAAGCGATCGACGTCGGCACCGGCGCGGGCTCAGATGGAGCGGCGATCGAAAGGATCGTCTACGAGGGCTACGGCCCGGCGGGCGTCGCGGTTCTGGTCGAGGCCCTGACCGACAACCGCAACCGTGCCAGCGCCGAGATCCGGCACGCCTTCTCCAAGCACGGCGGCAACCTGGGCGAGCCGGGGTCGGTCGCCTGGATCTTCGAGAAAAAGGGGGCGGTCGTCGTCGACGGCGGCCGCTACGGCGAGGATGATCTGATCGGCGCAATCGACGCGGGCGCGGAGGATGTACGGGAGGACGAGGGCAAGCTGCGCGTCATCTCCGACCCCCAGAATCTCACTGCCGTTCGTGAAGCGCTGGAGGGAGAAGGAATCGAGTTCGAGTCCGCTGGCCTCATCACCGAGCCGAAGAGCACGGTTGAGGTCAAAGGGCACGACGCCGAGCGCGTCCTCAAGCTGCTCGAGGCCCTCGACGACCAGGATGACGTCGACGAGGTCTACGCCAACTTCGACATCCCGGCTGAGGTCCTCGAGAAGCTGGCGGCATAGGTTCGGAAGGCATCCGACCGGATTCCGAGAATCACTACTTGTGCAGGTAGTGATCGGAATCGACCCTGGAGCGGCCAACCTTGGCTTTGGCGTGGTCAGGGTTGAGGGAAATCACATGGTTGCCCTCGATGGTGGGGTGGTGGAGACCACTGCCGACCTGCCGATGGAGCAGCGGCTGGAGAAGATCCATCGCGCTCTGCGGGAGCTGATCGCCTGGCATGAGCCCAGGGCGATGGCAATCGAGGAGATCTACTTCGGCAAGAACGTACGCTCGGCGATGGCCGTGGGCCAGGCCAGCGGCGTGGCGATGCTGGCCGCCGCTGAACACGGGGTCGGTTGCTTCGCCTACACGCCGCAGGCGATCAAGATGGCCGTCTGCGGTTCCGGCGGCGCCGGTAAGCGGCAAGTGCAACGAATGGTCGGCACCTTGTTGGGACTGCCTGAGCCCCCGACTCCGGATCACGCCGCAGACGCACTGGCGGTGGCGATCTGCCATGGCGGCAGCAGCGGTCACCGGGGGGCGGTCGCCGTCGCCCAGGAAGCAACTTCGAAGCTCCGAGGGGAGCGGGTCGCCGGATGATCGCCGCAGTTCGTGGTGAGGTGATGGTGCGGCGGCCGGATCACGTCGTCGTCGACGTCGGCGGCGTCGGTTACCGACTGGCGGTCTCCGCGGAGACCCTGAAGGGGGTGCCGGCGACCGGCCGCGAGGTCTTCCTGCATGCCGAGCTGATCTCTCGCGAGGACTCGCTCACCCTCTACGGATTCTCCTCGGAGGAAGAGCGAGACCTCTTCCGGCTTCTGATCACCGTCAGCGGCGTCGGTCCCAAGGTCGGGATCGCCACGCTCTCGGGCGGCACCGCCCGGGATCTCCTGCGAGCGATCGCGGCCGGCGACGCGAAACGATTCCAGGCCGTTCCGGGGATCGGCAAGCGGACGGCGGAACGGATCATCGTCGAGTTGCGCGAGAAAGTGGCCGGGGCCCTGGAGGAAGAGGTGGCGGTTGCCGCTGCCGACGGCGGCGATGCCCGCGCCCTGGCTCGCGACGGCCTCGTCAACCTTGGCTACGCGCCGCTCGAAGCCGAGCAGCTGCTGGACGGGGTCGAGGGCTCCGAGCCCCAAGATCTCGTCGCCGCCGCCCTGCGCAAGGCCGGAGCTTCCAGGAACGCGGCATGAGCGAAGCCCCCGACATCGGCGGCAACCGGATCCGGACGCCGGGAGTGGACGGCGAGCCGGTCCCGATCGACGCCGAGGTGAAGGTGCACGATGCGCGCGCCGAGGTGCCCGACGAGGACCTCGACCGCTCGCTCCGTCCTCCCACCCTGGAGGACTTCGTCAACCAGCAGCAGGTAACCGACCAGCTGGCGATCTTCATCGAGGCCGCCAAGCGGCGAGGCGAGGCACTCGACCACGTGCTCCTCGCCGGCCCGCCCGGACTCGGCAAGACCTCGCTCGCCCACATCGTCGCCGCCGAGCTGGGGGTCCCGATGGTGCAGACGGCGGGCCCGGCCCTCGAGCGCAAGGCCGACGTCGCCTCCTTCCTGACTTCGCTGGAGCCCGGCAGCGTCTTCTTCATCGACGAGATCCATCGCCTTGGCCGGGCGGTCGAGGAGACGCTCTACCCGGCGATGGAGGACGGTGAGCTGCCGGTGGTCCTCGGCCAGGGGGCAGGGGCACGGACCGTGACCCTGCCGTTGCCACCCTTCACGCTGGTCGGCGCGACCACCAGGTCAGGGCTGTTGACGACGCCGCTACGCGATCGTTTCGGCGTCTCCCACCGGCTCGAGTACTACGAGCCCGAGCATCTGGCTCTGATCGTCGAGCGCTCGGCGGGGATCCTCGAGGTCGAGATCGACGCCGGCGGGGCGGAGACGATCGCCGGCCGCTCGCGCGGGACTCCGCGAGTGGCGAACCGGCTCCTGAAGCGGGTTCGCGACTTCGCTCAGGTGAAGGGGAGCGGTCGCATCGGGACCGACGTCGCTGCGGCGGCACTGGAGATGCTCGAGGTCGATGCTGCGGGGCTGGATCGCAGCGACCGCGCCCTGCTCGACACGATCGCGACCAAGTTCGGCGGCGGCCCCGTCGGCCTCTCGACGCTGGCGATCGCGATCGGCGAGGAGCAGGACACGATCGAGGACGTGTTCGAGCCCTACCTGCTGCAGCAGGGCTTGCTGAAGCGGACTCCGCGCGGTCGGGTTTTGACCCAGCGCGCTTACGAACATCTGGGGCTCCCGACCCCGGAAGGTGCCGCGAGTCTCTTCTGAGCCTCGCCAGCTAGCCTGTCGCCTATGCCGTTCTTCATCTGTCCGAATTGCGGACACCGGGAGGTGAGCGGGGAGAGAACCGCGGGGTTCAGCACCCGTCCGAAGGGCTGCTCGAAATGCGGCTTCGGCTTTGTCTTCGAATTACTCGATGATTATTATCCGGCTCCCAATGCAGCCTTTTTCGTATGCGATAAGCAGGGACGCGTGATCGACGCCGGAAAAGGCAGCTTCGAGCTGACCGGTTTGACCGATGAAGACGTGATCGGTCGCCCGGTGCGCGAAGTCCTTGGACTCGACTGGATCGACCCTGGGAACGGGGGCGAGGAGGCCGATACCAACGGCGATGGCGTCAGCGATCCGATCGAGACCTCGCTCGAGTGGGGGGTTCGCTCGCTAGGCAAACGGGTTTCGGTGAACGCGGAGGGAGATCTGCCGGCGCGAGCGGTTGCCGACGTCTTCCCCGCCTACGACGACGACGGCGGCCTGCTCCTCGTCCTTACGCCGGAGGGCTAGCGATGGGCTCCCGGCGCCGAAACCTCTTCGTTCTGCTCTTCGTCGTCGCTCTCGTGGCCGTATCCGGACTGATCATCGTCCAGAAGGAAACGAAGCTCGGGCTCGACCTGCAGGGCGGGCTGGAACTCGTCTACCAGGGCCAGACGACGCGCGTCGGCGAAGAAGTCAGCGGCGAAGACATCGACCAGTCGATCTCGATCATCGAAGAGCGGATCAACGAGCTCGGCGTCTCCGAGCCCGAGGTGGCAAGACTGGGCAGCGAGGAAATCACCGTCAGCCTGCCCGGCGTCACCGACGCTCGCCGGGCGGAGGAACAGGTCGGCTCGACCGCCCAGCTCTACTACTACGACTGGCAGGCGAACCTGATCGGTCCCGAGAAAGCGATCGGCGGCAATCCGGGCCTGGAACCGCCCCCGGGACCTCTGAAAGCCTCCGAAGAACGCTGGGAAGACAACAACCGCTCGGTCACCAAAGAACTGAACCAACGGCTGATCCAATCCGGTGCCTATCCCACCGCCTATGAAGCGGCATTGCTCGCCTCCGAACAGGAGCCGGTGGAGAACTGCGAGGAGTGCTCGGTCGCCAGGCCCCGCTACTACCTCTTCGAGAAAGCCAAACCGCACGACCTGATCTCCGGGCCGGAGCTGGCGAAGAAAGACCTCTACGTAAGCCCGACCGGGGAGAAACGACCGAAAGACGGGATCGTCGTCGAGGTTCCGGCGGGGACGATCGTCGTCTCCGAATACCCGACCAACGAATCAGGGGAAACGGACAAATCCGTCGACCCCGGCTGGTACGCGCTGAAAGACGAACCCGCCCTCAGCGGCAACGACATCACCGATCCTGAACAGGCATACGGGCCGAACAACGAACCGCTCGTCCAGTTCGGCTTCACCGACGAGGGTCAGGACGCCTTTCAGGAGGTGACGCGGAGAATCGCCCAGCGCGGCCAGGCGAACGCGATCGGCCCGGTCAGCGGCGAACAGGCCGAACAGCTCTCCCAGCATTTCGCGGTCATCCTCGAAAACGAAGTCAAAACGCGGCCGATCATCAACTTCGCCGAGCTCCCCGATGGGATCGACGGCCGCACCGGCGCCCAGATCTCGGGCGGCTTCCAAAGCCTTCAAGAGGCCCAGGACCTGGCGACGACGCTCCAGATCGGCGCCCTGCCGATCAACCTCAAACTGATCAGCCAGACGCAGGTCTCGGCGAGCCTCGGCAGCGAAGCCCTCGACCAGGGCATCACGGCGGGGCTGATCGGCCTGATCCTGGCGATCATCTTCCTGATCGCCTTCTACCGCTTCCTCGGCGTGATCGCCACGATCGGCCTCGTCGCCTACGGGGTGATCTTCTTCGCCCTGATCAACCTGATCCCGATCACCCTCACCTTGCCGGGGATCGCCGGTCTGGTGCTGACGATCGGTGTCGCCGCCGACTCCAACATCGTCATCTTCGAGCGAATAAAGGAGGAGGTACGCGCCGGTCGCTCGATGTCGAGCGCGATCGCCGCTGGCTACAGGCACGGAATCAGCACGATCATCGACGCGAACGTGCTCACCCTGCTGACCGCGTTCATCCTCTTCGTCCTCGCTACGGCGGGCGTCAAGGGCTTTGCCTTCACCCTCGGCGTCGGCACGATCGTCTCGCTGCTCACCGCCGTCGTCTTCACCCAGGCGCTGCTCGGCAACATGAGTCGCTCGCGCCTGCTGCGCTCACGCGCTTTCCTCGGCGCCGGCGGCGAAGGGAAACAGTGGCGCTTCGACTTCATCGGCGCCAGCCGCTGGTTCTTCTCGATGTCGGGCGTGATCCTGATCATCGGCGGGTTCGCCCTCGCCACCAAGCAGCTCAACTTCGGTATCGACTTCGAGTCCGGCACCCGGATCAAAGTGGCTTTGCAGCAGCCTACCGACGAGGAAGGGGTGCGCGAGGCGCTGGAGGCGGCGGGCGTCGCAGCCGACGGCGAGATTCAGCAGGTCGACGACCCGAACCTGGGCTCCAACGTCTTCCAGATCCAGTCGCACCAGCTCGAGCCGGGTGAAGTTCGCGAGGCCGAAGCGACCCTGGTCGACGAGTTCGGGGTGGTGAAAGACGGGTTCGACAGCACCAGCGTCGGGCCGACCTTCGGCCAGCAGATTGCCGACAGCGCGATTACGGCGCTGATCTTCTCGATCCTGGTGATCTGCGGCTACATCGCGCTGCGGTTCGAGCCGAAATTCGCGATTCCGGTGATGATCGCGATCCTCCACGACATCTTGATCACCGCCGGCATCTACTCGTTGACGGGAAAAGAGGTGTCGAGCGGAACCGTCGCCGCCTTCTTAACCATCCTTGGATATTCGATCTACGACACGATCATCGTCTTCGACCGTATTCGCGAGAACATTCCGCGGATGCCGCGCGCCGCCTTCTCGCAGATCGTCAACCGCTCGATGAGCGAGGTCTTGACGAGGTCACTCGCAGCCGGCTTCACGACCTTGCTCGGCGTCACCTCGTTGATGATCTTCGGTGGGGCGGTGCTGCAGGACTTCGCCTTCGCGATGCTGGTCGGGATCGCCTCCGGAACCTACTCGTCGATCTTCATCGCCTCCCCGGTGCTGAACGCCTGGAAGGAACGCGAGCCCGGATTCATCCGTCGTCGACTGCGAATCGCCGAAGTGGAGGGAGGCCACGTGCCCGCCTACGCCGATGAAATCGAGACGGCGAAGCTTGCCCGCGACGATGAGCCCGAAGTGGCCGCCGGCCCCAGCGTGGAGGCGCCCGCCGCCGAGGCGGCACCGACCGCGGTGGCGACGGTCGAGCGCACCGAGCCCGAGACCGGGAACGGCAGCGGCTCGCTCGTCGAGGATGATGAAAACGGCGCCGGAGATGGCGATGGCGACGAGGGATCGGCCGAGCGGCGGCAGCGCAACGCAGAACGGCGGGCTCGCCGCAAAGCCCGCAGGAAGCACGGGAGGCGTTAGATCCGATGGCCCTGATCGTCTTCTTCATCATGGGTATCGCCCTCTGGCACTTCACCGTCTTCGTGCCCGACCGGTTCTGGCAGGGCATCGTCGGTGCCTTTCTCGGCGCGGTGGTCGGATCGGTGGCATTTGGTTGGATCGTCCAGACCGCCAGCGGCAAATCCATGGGCGAGACGGATCTCTCCACTGCTTTGATCGCGATCCCGGGGACGCTGATCGGACTGGGGATCATCTATGCGATCGGCATGCGGTCCGAAGAGCACGTCGAGTAGGAGGGACTCCACGCTTTTCCCGCACCTTCGGCACGGTCTGTCACGAGAATCCGCCGACGCGGCTCCTAGCCTGAAATCGTGGCGCAGATCGCGAGTCCATTTGCCGCAGAGCCCTACTCCTACGCGGAGGCCCGCGCCCTAGCGGAGGATCTGGGGCTGAGCGAGCCCGTCGCCGTCACCTTGGTGCGCCGCGGCTACCGGACGGCCGAGCAGGCCCGTTCCTTCCTCGCCGCGAACGAGTCGCACCCACCCTCTGCCTTCGACGGAATGGATGCGGCAGTCGAGCGGGTCCTGGCTGCGATCGAAGCGGGAGGACGGATCACCGTCCACGGCGACTTCGATGTCGACGGCGTCTGCGCGACCGCCTTGACGATCTCGACCCTGCGTGACCTTGGCGCTGATTGCGACTGGTTCATCCCCAACCGGATCGACGATGGCTACGGGCTCTCGGGGGACACCGTCAGGCGCCTGGCCGATCGCGGCACGTCGTTGCTGCTGACGGTCGATTGCGGAATCACCTGCGCTGCGGAGGTCGCCTCCGCCCAGGAGCTGGGGATGGAGGTCGTGGTCACCGACCACCACCAGCCCGGGGAGCGGCTCCCGGATTGCCCGATCCTCCACCCGGAAATCAGCAACTACCCCTTCGCCTCGCTCTGTGGAACGGCGGTCGCCTGGAAGCTGACGTGTGCGCTGAGGGAGGCCCTTGGGGAGGCAGCGCCCGAGACGGACCTCGACCTCGTGGCATTGGCCACCGTTGCTGACGTGGTCCCGTTGGTGGGCGAGAACCGCTCGCTGGTCAGGCGTGGATTGGCTGAGCTGCGCCGCGCGCGCCGGCCGGGGATGCGGGCGCTGCTGGAAGCTGCGAAATGCGAGCCGGAGCGGTTGGACGAGGGTGACCTTGGATTCAGGCTCGCCCCCCGAATCAACGCCGCCGGGCGTTTGTACCGAGCTGATGCCGGTGTTGAGCTCTTCCTCACCGAGGACGAGCAACGCGCCGAGGCGATCGCGGTCGAGCTGAGCCGGGCCAATTCGGAGCGACGGGCGACCGAGCGGGAGGTCGATGCGGCCGCCGAGTCAGCGCGGCGCGAGCTGTCGGACGATCTGCGCGAGGCCAATGGTTTGGTCCTGGCTGGACGGGGCTGGCATCCGGGGGTGGTCGGAATCGTCGCCTCGCGGCTCGTCGAGAGGCACCATCGACCAGTCGTCGTCATCTCCCTCGACGAGGACGGTGCCGGCCGCGGCTCCGGGCGCAGCATCCCCGGCTTCGACCTCCTCGCCGCCCTGCGGGCGTGCGAGGAGCACCTCGAGGGCTTCGGCGGCCATCGTGCCGCCGCCGGGCTGACGCTCCGGGCGGAGAACGTGGAGGCGTTCCAGAAGGCGTTTGCCGCCCATGCAAATGAGGCTCTGGGCCCGGAGGACCTACGCCGAGTCGAGAAGGTCGATGCGATGGTGGGCGGGGTCGGTCTCGGCCTCGAGCTGGCCGAGGAGCTGAAGCAGCTTGCTCCCTTTGGCATGGGGAACCCGGGTGTGCGACTCCTGGTTCCCTCGGCGCGGGTCAGCGACGTGCGGCCGATGGGGGAGGGCAAGCACTCCCGCTTCAGCCTCCACAGCGGTTCCCACCGCGCCCTCGGCGTGGCCTTCGGCCGCTCCAGCCTCGGCGTCGAGGATGAGGACGTGCTTGACGCCAGCGTGCGCCTCGAGCTCAACCACTGGAACGGCTCGGTCGAGCCGCGGGTTGTCCTGCGGGAGCTCCATCCGCTGGAGGAGCCGGATCCCGAGCGGCCGGCGCTGCCGCATGGCTGCGGCGAAGACGAAGCGGAATGGTGGCGGCGCTTCGAAGCCGAGCTGGCTGCGCCCATCGATGCCGAAACCGCAAAAAAGCATCCTCAGGGTGCCTTTTTGCGGTCTCGCGAAGAGGACGGTCGCCGATTGGTCCACGGCAGCGCTCCGGTGACCGTCGCTATCGCCGAGCTGGTCTCCAGCGGCGCCGGGGTGCTGGCTGTCTGCGCAGACGCTTCCCGGCGGGCGGCGCTGGCCAACGGAGCCACCGGGCTGGCGCGGTTCAACGGCGGCGCGGCGGTGATCGCCTGTCATCGCTGCGGAGATGAGGGGATCGTGCGCCTGCGAGGGCGGGGTGAGAGCGGCCTGGCGCTAACCGACTTCGGCACCTTGGTGCGGGAACCGGAGCTGGCCGAGGCCTTCGAGCACGTCGCCCTCGTCGACCCGCCGCGCGACGAGCTCGACGAGATGCGGGCGGGGTTGCCCTGCTCGGAGGCGGGGCCGGGGTTCCTGCACCTGCTTTGGACCGAGGCCGAGCGGGAGTTCGCGGCCAAGGCGCTGGCCGAGCAATGGGCGACCCGGGAGGGAGTTGCCATCACCTACCGGGCGCTGCGCCAGACCGGCGACGCCCGCGGCTGCCGCCTGCGCGAAGCGCTGGCCGGCGGCGGGAATTACCCGCTCTGTCCGGAGGCCAGCGCCCGCCGCTTCCGCGTCCTCAGCGATCTCGGCCTGCTGCAGGGATCGCCCGCGGGCGGCGAAGGAGTTGTCCGGGTCGTATCCTCAGTGAGGACGGATCTGCAGCGCTCGGCTGCGTTCCGCGCTTACAGCGAAAGACTTTCGGAGGCCCAGCGATTCCTCGCAAGACCCAAACCGCGGTAGCGCACAAGGAGCTCCTTGCCGATCTCTTTGCGGTGATCGAGGAGTTCGACTCGGCTGCGACCGAGTCCGGCAACGGCTCCTCGGGCGGCACCGCGGTCGCGGTGGCGACGATCGACCGCGCCAAGGTCGAGCGCGCCTTCGACTTCGCCTGCGACCGCCACGCCGACCAGCGCCGCTACTCGGGCGACGAGTTCATCACCCATCCCGTCGGCGTCGCCCAGATCTGCGCCGGCATGCGGCTCGACACCGAGACCCTTTGCGCAGCGCTGCTCCACGACACCGTCGAGGACACGACCGCGAGCCTGGAGGAGATCCGCGAGGAGTTCGGCGAGGAGATCGCCCAGCTCGTCGACGGCGTCACCAAGTTGACCGGGATCACCTTCGAGAGCCGCGACGAGCGGCAGGCGGAGAACTACCGGAAGATGATGGTGGCGATGGCCACCGACGTCAGGGTGATCCTGATCAAGCTGGCCGACCGCCTCCACAACATGCGCACGCTCGGCGCCCTGCCGAAGCAGAAACAGACGCTGAAGTCGCACGAGACGCTGGAGATCTACGCGCCCCTTGCACACCGGCTGGGGATCCACGCGATCAAATGGGAGCTGGAGGACCTCGCCTTCGCGACCCTGCACCCGCGCAAGTACGCGGAAATCAAGCAGCTCGTCGCCCAGCAGCGGGAGGAGCGCGAGTCCTATGTGACCGAAGCGGGCGAGTTCCTCGACCGAGAGCTGGAGCAGGTCGGGATCGAGGCCGAGATCTCCGGCCGCGCCAAGCACTTCTACTCGATCTACACGAAGATGGCGAAGAAGGGGCGCGAGTTCAACGAGATCTTCGACCTCACCGCGATGCGGGTGATCGTCCACTCGGTGAAGGACTGCTACGGCGCGATCGGAGTCATCCACTCGCTCTGGAAGCCGCTTCCCGGGCGGTTCAAGGACTTCGTCGCGATGCCCAAAGCAAACATGTACCAGGCGCTGCACACGACGGTGATCGGGCCCGAGGGCAAACCCCTGGAGATCCAGATCCGGACCGAGGAGATGCACAAGCTCGCCGAGTACGGGATCGCCGCGCACGTCGCCTACAAAGAGGGGACCAACGGGGACCCGAAGAAGGAGAAGATGACCTGGCTGCGGCAGCTGGTCGAGGCCGAGGGCGAACAGGACCCGGCCGAGTTCCTCGAATCCCTCAAGGTCGACCTCTTCGAGGACGAGGTCTTCGTCTTCACCCCGAAGGGGGAAGTGAAGAACCTCGCGGCGGGGTCGACCCCGCTCGACTTCGCCTACGCGATTCACACCGACGTCGGCCACAGCTGCGTCGGCGCCAAGGTCAACGGCAGCATCGTGCCGTTGCACTACCAGCTGCGCTCGGGCGACATCGTCGAGGTGCTGACCGCGAAGCAGAAGCGCGGTCCCTCGCTCGACTGGCTGAAGCTGGTGCGGACCAACCGTGCCCGCAACAAGATCCGCTCCTGGTTCAAAGAGGAGCGCCGCGAGGACGCCGAGCGCGACGGCCGCGAGAAGCTCGACGAAGCGCTGCGCACGCGCGGCATCCCGATGCAGAAAGTCTCCGGCTCACCGCTGCTGGCAGACGTGATCCGCGAGATGGGCTTCCGCAAAGCGACCGACTTCTACATCGCCCTCGGGCAGGGCAAAGTCTCCGCCAAGACCGCGGCCAACAAGCTGATGCAGCGGTTGAAGGCGGGCGAGGGGGTCGAGGAGCCGGCCGCCGGGACGCCGGTGGGCCGCGAGGATCGCGCTCGCCGGACCAAGGACGCCTCCAACTACGGGATCATCGTCAAGGGGGTCGATAACGTCGCCGTGCGGCTGGCCAAGTGCTGCCGCCCCGTGCCCGGAGACGAGATCGCCGGTTACGTATCGCTCGGTCGCGGCATCACCATCCACCGCACCGACTGCAAGAACGTCAAGGCCTTGAAAAGAACTCCGGAGCGATTCGTCGAGGTGCGATGGGAAGGCGAAAACGAGGCCTCCTACAGGGTCGAGCTGCAGATCGACGCCTACGATCGCACGCGCCTGCTCGAGGACCTGTCACGCACGTTCTCCGAGGCGGGGATCAACATCATCGGCGCCTCCTGCACGACCAACCACCCGATGGTCAAAAACCGGTTCGTCGTCGAGGTCGGTGACACGGAGCAGCTCAAACACTGTGTCAGCCGCCTCCGCAACGTCGAGTCGGTCTTCGACGCGTATCGGATCACCCCCGCGGCCTGATAATCGGCGCGTGGCGGCGTCCTCGGTCACTTGTGTGCAAAGCACACGGCGCTCCCTGCGTCCTACCCACGCTTGATTCTCAGGCCGCGGTCATTACATTGGCGCGATGCTGAAGGTCGCCGTAACCGGCCCCACGGGGGAGATCGGCAAGCCGCTGATGTCGGAGCTCGAGCGGCGGCCGGAGGTAGCGAGCGTTCTGGGCATGGCCCGCCGACCCTTCGATCCCACTGAAGAGGGCTGGGAGAAGGTCACCTACCGGCGGGGTGACATCCTCGACCGCGGCTCCCTCGCCGCTCTCTTCGACGGCGCCGACGTCGCCGTGCACCTCGCCTTCGCGATCTTCGGCAGCCGCGAGGAGACCCGCAAGGTCAATTTGCAAGGCACCCGCAATGTCTTCGAAGCGGCGATCCGGTCCGGCGTCAAACGCCTCGTCTACGCCTCGTCGGTGGCCGCCTATGGCTTTCACCCCGAGAACCCGCAGCCGCTGACCGAGGACGTTCCCGCTCGCGGCAGCGAGGGCTTCTACTACTCCGCCCAGAAGGCCGAGCTGGAGGACCTGCTCAGCGAGCTGCTGCCGGGGAGCGGGGTGGAGGCCTACGTCTTCCGCCCCTGCATCGTCGCCGGGCCGCGGGCGACGATGCTGATCGAGCAGACGGTCGAGGCGGTGCGGGTGGGAGACCCGGTGCCGGCGCTGCGCAAGGGAATCGAGAAGCTGCCGCTGGTAGGCCCGGTCCTGCCCGATCCTGGGACCCCGATCCAGCTCGTCCACCACGACGACGTCGCCCGGGCAATGGGGGCGGCGATCACCGGCGACGGCCCACCCGGCGTCTACAACCTCGCCGGCGAGGGAGAGGTCCGGGTCCGCGACGTCGCCCGCGCCCTGGGGTGGCGCTGGGTGCCCGTCCCAGGTCCGGCCGTCAGCCTCGGCACCGCAGCGGCGCAGAGGCTGAAATTCGTCAACTCGAAGCTCGAGTGGGCGATCGCCGCCGACACCCCGGTCCTGATGGACGCGACCCGAGCCCGCCAAGACCTAGCCTGGAAACCGCAGCACGATGCTCTGGAGACGCTGCGGGAAACGGTCGTCGGGGCGCGGGAGAAGGGCCTGCTGGACTAGGCGACGATCGTCAGTGCGCCGGGCGCGGCGCGCAGCTCGATCCGCTCGTGCTCGCCGATGTAGTCGCCGTCGACCTGGAGCGGAAAGGGGCGCGGCGTTCCGTCCTTCGCAGTTGAAGCGGTCTCGACCACAGCGTGGGTGACGTCGTCGAAGTGGGCGACCTGCCTGTGTCCCGCTGCCGTCCTGGTGCCGCTGAAGAGGCGGCTCATCAGGGTTGGCATGTCGCGCTGGTTGGCGCGCTTCAGGACCGCCATCGAGAGGGTGCCGTCGTCGAACTCGATCCCTTCGCAGACGCGAATCGGCCGGCTGGCGAAATAGGTGAACGGGTCGCTGTTCTGAACGATGGTGGTTACGCCTTCGACCGGCTCCTGCCTGTCAACGGTCGTGCGGACCCTGATCGGATTGACTCGGTACTTGCGGTAGAAGGCGGAGATCCCGCACCAGCTGTAGTAGTAGGGGCCGGCGCTCGCCTTCAGCTTCGGGTTCGAATCGACCCGTTTCACCACGGTCGCGTCGATCCCGACCCCGCAGGCGAAGACGAAGTAGCGGTCGTCGACCATCCCGAGGTCGATCTTGCGCGGCTTCCAGTCGTCAGCGAGCGAGAGCAGGTGCTCGGTCGCGTCAACGACGTCGTTGGGAATCCCCAGCGTGCGGCAGACGACGTTGGTCGAGCCCCCGGGCAGAACCGCAACCGGCAGGTCGGTGCCGGCGAGCCCGTTGGCGACCTCGTTCAGCGTCCCGTCGCCGCCGAAGGCAACCACCACGTCGTAGCCCCCGTCCTTCGCCTCGCGCCCGATCTCGGTCGCATGGTTCTGCGCCTGGGTGGAGACCGCTTCGACGTCGAACCGCCCCTGCAGCGCGTAGACCACGAGGTTTTTCAGCCGATCCGAGACCGTCGTCGCATAGGGATTGACGATCAGCAGCATCCGCTTCTTGGCGGGCTTGCGGCGGCGGAGGGAGCGAAGCTGGGCGGACACCGGATGGTGCAGCCTAATGCCGTTGCACTTCGCCTACGCTGCCGCCGATGATCGACCGACGCGAGCTGGGCGCGATCTTTCTCGGCGGGATGATCGGGGCGCTGATGCGGTCGGGGCTCACGGAGGCGCTTCCGGCCTCCGGGGCGGGGTGGCCGTGGGCGACCTTCCTGGTCAACGTAGTCGGAGCGGCCCTGCTGGGCTACTGGTTCACCGCCCTGCCGCATACGAGTTACCGCCGGCCCATGTTGACCACCGGGTTCTGCGGGGCCCTGACGACCTTCTCGACCGTCCAGCTCGAGCTGTTGGAGATGATCGACGCCGGCCGGCTCGGCCTCGCCTGCGTCTACCTCGGCGCCAGCGTCGCGATCGGGCTGGCGGCGGCGCAGGCGGCGACCGCCGTCGCGCGGCGAGCGGAGTCGGCGTGAGCTGGGTCATCTGGATCGGGGTCGCGCTGCTCGGCGGCTGCGGAGCGCTGGCCCGATTCGGCTTGACGCTGCTCGTCGCCGGCCGGCTGCACCCGCGCCTTCCGCTCGGCACCCTTGCCGTCAACGTCAGCGGTGCTTTCCTGCTCGGCTTGCTGGCGGGAGCCGTGCACGACGGGGACGCGCGCCTCCTCCTCGGCGTCGGGCTGCTCGGCTCCTACACCACCTTCTCCGCCTGGATGCTGGAGACGCAGCGGCTGGAGGAAGCGGGCAGGCGGCGGTCGGCGGTCGTCAACGTAGTGCTCAGCGTCTTCCTGGGACTGGGGGCGGTCGCTCTCGGCCGCACCCTTGGCACCTACTTCTAGGTTTTCTCGAATATTTGTTGAGGTACGGGGTAATACTGACCTCGTAGACCAGACCGCCTGGAGTTTCCTTGACTTCACCGCATGGACATCCGGGAGCAGCGCTGCTGGCTCCGCGTCTTGCCGGCGTCCTGTTCGTGGCCGCCGCCCTGACTTTGGCGTCCCTCGGCGCCCCAGCGGCGTCGGCCGCCTTGACCGACGAAGTCAGGCCGGTCGTACCTGACGCCGGAGCGGTCGCCGGAGCGGCCACCGGCGCGTTGCCTGACCTCCCCGTTCCGGTCGAGATTCCGGACCCGCCGAAGGTCCCGGCGCCGGCTCCACCTTCTTCCGTGCCGAAGCCACCCCCGGCCGCGACGCCGCCGGCGCCCTCTGGAACCGAGGCCACGGCACCTCGTTCCAGCGGAGGGGCCGGAGTTGTGCCGGAGGCTGGGGGACCCAGCGCTCTTCCCGCTCCTACCTCCGACAGCAGCAAACCCAGCAGGGATGGTGTCGCTCAGAGATCCGGCCGGACCTCGGTCGGCCGGGCCGAGGCGGCCCCGTTGTACCGTTTGCGCGCTTACGTCTGGCCCGCCATCGCACTTCGCCTCAGGGTCGCCCTGGAGCCGCTGGGCAGGCTGGACGATTTCGTCGATGGGGCCCCCGTGCCGGATGTCCTGGAGCTGCTCTCCCCAGCCACGTTCTCCGGTGTCATCGGGGTCAACCGCTCCTCGGGGTCTCCCGCCCAGCCGAACCAGAGCCCCCGATCTCTATCCGAGATTGGCCTGCCCGAAGAGGAGCTGGGTCTGCTCGCCACCCTGTTGATCGTCCTTTTGGGGGCTGTGTGCCTGGTAGCCCTGGCGAGGCTCGTGGTCGGCGAGGACCTGTTCGAGGCTCGGTACTGGCGGGGGCACCGCGGTTGAAGGGTTCTACCCGCTCGTCTCGTAGCGGATCACCGCGCCGTCGTCGGCTTCTCGCACCCGACCCTCGTTGACCAGCAGATCGGCGTGGCCGATCACCTCGGAGAGGGTGAGGAAGGCCTGGGTGACGGCGACGTTGCCCCAGAGCGCCTGCGCCAGCTCGTAGGCGTTGCGGGGGCGCTCGGCGATCAGGCGGTAGATCTTCTCCTTGCGCCGATCGTGGCCGGCGAGGCGGGAGTCGATCAGCTCCACGTGGTCGGTAATCGGCTCGCCGTGGCCGGGGAGGACGATCTCGGCCGGCATCTCCCGCGTCTTGCGCAGCGACTCGATGTAGGTGGCCAGCGCCTGGGTCCGTTTTGCGCTGCCGTCGAGGGGCCGCGTGATCAGCGGGTTGGAGGAGATGCGGGGGAGAAGGTGGTCGGCGGCGAGGAGAATTCGCCGCTCGGCGTCCCAGAAAACCGTGTCGGAGGGGCTGTGGCCGGGCCGGTGCAGGACTTCCAGGCGCCGGTCGCCAAGCTCGAGGGCCCCGCCGTCATCCAGCGGCCGCGTCACCGTCACGTGCGAGCCCCAGCTGCGGAAGCTGCGGGAGACGCTGCGCAGCGCCGTCGTCACGTCCTCGGCGATTCCGTTGCGGAGCATCACCTCGACCGCGAAAGCGTCGTCGCGCTCAGCGTCCTCCTCGAAAGAGGCAAGCCGCTCGGCGGCCGCTCCCAGCGCCGCCACCTCGGCGCCGGAGTGCTCGACCAGGATCTCGACCAGGCCGAGGTGGTCGATGTGCTGGTGGGTGACGACGATC
This sequence comes from Solirubrobacterales bacterium, assembly GCA_035474955.1. Classification (GTDB taxonomy): domain Bacteria; phylum Actinomycetota; class Thermoleophilia; order Solirubrobacterales; family 70-9; genus VAYN01. The sequence goes on along the minus strand of DATIMV010000024.1, from coordinate 16,146 downwards.
AGCTCGAGGTCGTCGATCGAGTGGCCGCGCTCGCCGAGCCGCGCGGTCAGCTCGTCGAGGGCTTTGCCCGAGTTCGGGCCGGTGTCGACAAGCGTCAGCGGCTCGTCCTCGATCAGGTAGCAGTTGACCCGTCCGACCGCGAACGGGGTCGGGATCGCGAAGCAGTGGATGCCGGCGAGGGCCGCTTGCTCCAGCGCCTCCTCCGGCGTCGCGGTCACGCGCGGATCAGGCCCAGGACCTCGTCGCGGCGCCGTTCCATGTCCTCGCGGGAGACCAGCGACTCGAGGTTGAGCCGCAGCAGCGGCTCGGTGTTGGAGGGCCGGACGTTGAAGTGCCAGTCGTCGTAGTCGATCGAGATCCCGTCGAGGCGGGTGAGCTCGCCGTCGGAGTAGCGCTCGGCGATCTCCGCCATTTTCGCCTCCTGGTCGTCGACCTCGGAGTTGATCTCACCGGAGATGAAGTAGCGGGAGCGGAACTCCTCCATCAGCTCGGCCAGGGTGCGGCCGTCGAGCGAGAGCAGCTCCAGCACCAGCAGCGCCGGGATCGTCCCCGAGTCGGCGTTCCAGAAGTCGCGGAAGTAGTAATGGCCGGAGACCTCACCGCCGAAGGCGGCGCCCTCCTCGCGCATCCGCGCCTTGAAGAAGGCGTGGCCGACGCGGGAGAGGTCGGAGCGCCCACCCTCGGCGGCGACCAGGTCCGGGACGGCACGGCTCGAGCGCGGGTCGTAGAGGATCGTCGCGCCGGGGTTCTTCTGCAGGACCGAACGGGCGAGCAGCGCGCAGATGAAGTCGCCGTCGCAGAAGCTGCCATTGCCGTCGATGAAGAAGCAGCGGTCGGCGTCGCCGTCCCAGGCGATCCCGAGGTCGGCGCCGGAGGACTTGACCCGCTCGATGATCATCTGCCGGTTCTCCTCCAGCAGCGGGTTCGGCTCGTGATCGGGGAACTCGCCGTTGGGGACGAAGTACATCTCCTCCAGCTCCAGCGGCAGCTTTGCGAGGACCGGCCCGGCCATCGGCCCGGCCATGCCGTTGCCGCCGTCGACGACGACCTTCATCGACTTCACGTTCGACGGGTCGATGAACGAGAGCGCGTGGGCGTGGTACTCGTCCCAGATGTCGACCTCTTCGGTCGAGCCACCGCCGGGCGCCTCGGCGAGGCCGGCTTCGATCTCCGCCTTGACGTCGCCGATCCCGGCGTCGCCGGAAAGCGGCAGCGCTCCCTCGCGCACCAGCTTCACGCCGGTGTAGGCCTTGGGGTTGTGCGAGGCGGTGACCATCGCGCCGCCGTCGAGCTCGCGGGAGCCGACCAGGTGGTAGAGCATCTCGGTCGCGACCTGCCCGGCATCGATCACGGTCGCTCCCTCGGCGACGAGGCCTTCGCGCAGCGCCCCGACCATCGCCGGCGCGGTCAGCCGCATGTCGCGGCCGAGCCCGACCCGCAGCTCGCTCGTCTCCTTGCCGCGCAGCCGGCCCAACACGCGGGCGAAGGCGCGGCCGATCGCCAGCGCCGTCGTCTCGTCCATCTCCTCGCCGTAGAGACCGCGGATGTCATATGCCTTGAAGATCCCCGACGGCGCCAAGGGTGACTGGTCGTTCAAAACGCTCCTTTCAGCGCCTCGTAGCTCTGCTCGATCGACTGCGGCATCACTTTCGTGTCGGCGATCACCGGCATGAAGTTGTTGTCGCCGGCCCAGCGGGGGACGACGTGCATGTGGATGTGGTGCTCGACCCCGGCCCCGGCGACGCGGCCCTGGTTGAAGCCGACGTTGTACCCGTGCGGCTGGTAGATCTCCTCGAGCCGGTCCATCGCCCGCTGCGCCAGCGCCATCATCTCCGCCAGCGTCTCGCCCGGGATCTCCTGCAGGCGGCCGATGTGCCCGTAGGGCGCCACCATCAGGTGGCCGTTCGTGTACGGGAAGAGGTTGAGGATCAGGAAGCAGCTCTCGCCGCGGTGGACGATCAGGTTCGCCTCGTCATCGTCCGCCGCCGGCTTGGCGCAGAAGATGCACTCCTCCTCGATGTCCTTGGACGCGTCCTTCACGTAAGCGAGGCGCCAGGGCGCCCAGATGCGGAAATTTGCCACGGGCGGTCCATCCTAATGAGGGACCTAGAGCCAGCGACGTTTGCGGAAGTAGGCGACGAGTCCGACCAGCAGCAGCGCCATCACCCCGAGGACGACGAAGAAGCCGGTCGCGTCGCCCTCGTCCGGCACCCAGGTGTTCATCCCCATCACGCTGGCGATCAGGGTCAGCGGCAGGATCACCACGCTCATCGCCGTCAGCACGCGAAGGATGTCGTTGAGGCGGTGGGAGATCAGCGACTCGTTGGTCTCCTCGAGCGCCTGGGCGACCTCCTTGTAGTTCTCCAGCATGTCCCAGATCCGCTCGTGGGCGTCGACGATGTCGTCGAAGTAGATCTCCAGGTCGAGGTCGCCCGCGAGGTAGCGGGTTTTGACCTTCTCGAGGTCGCGGAGGACCGGCCGCTGCGGCCGGATCACCTTGCGGAAGTTGATGATCTCCTGCTTGACGTTGGAGATGTCGCGCACGACCTCCTCGGCGCGCTCTTCGAAGATGTCGTCCTCGAGCGCGTCGAGCTTGTTGCCGATCTTGCGCAGCATCGGGAAGCAGTAGTCGAAGCTGTCGTCGACGAGCCGGTAGAGCAGGTAACCGGAGCCGCGCGAGAAGAGCTGTTCGCGCAGCTCCTCTTTGGCGCGGCAGCGCTCGAACAGGTACTCGACCGGCTGCAGCGGCAGGTTCGGGATCGTGACCACGTAGTCGGGCCCGACGAAGAGGTCGAGCTCGCCGGCGCCGAGCCGACCGGCCTGCGGGTCGAAGACGGGCAGGTGGAGGACGATGAAGAGGTAGTCGTCGTAGACGTCGATCTTCGGTCGCTGGTTGCGCGAGAGCACGTCCTCGAGGTCGAGCGCGTGGAAGTCGAAGTGCTCCTCCAACCAGGTTCGCTCCAGCGAGCCGGGCCACTCGATGTTGACCCAGCGCAGGCCGTTGGAGTCGATCTGCTCGACGTTGGGCTGCTGCCGCTCAGGCGCCGCAGGCTGAGAGACGAGCTCGCCGCGCCGGCCGCGCCGCCGCAGCCTTGGTTTCGGAAGGCTCGCCATCGGCCAGCCCCATCGTCTCGTCGTGCAGCGGAGTCATCGTGTCGCTTAGGTTAGCCGCCCCGCAAGTCATGGAAAGCACGGGGGGTGCCTGGTAAGGTTCTTCCCACATAAGCGCCACATCTAGAGGGGTGGAGGGACTGGCCCAGTGAAGCCCCGGCAACCACCTCGGACCGCAAGGTTCGAGACAGGTGCCAAATCCAGCAGGTCGAGGTCGTGTTGACGATCAGGGACCTGGAAGATGTGGGGGATGTCCGATCGGACCTCTGCCCCACAAACGGCGGAGGTTTTTTAGTTAGTGAAAAGAGGATCGGATGTCAGTTGAGAGCTTGAAGTGCAAGGAGTGCGGGACGGCTTACGAGCTGGACGCCAGCTACGTCTGCGAAAACTGCTTCGGCCCACTCGAGGTCGTCTACGACCTCAGCGGGCTTGATGCGGCGGAGGTGAAAAGGCGGATCCAGGCCGGTTCACAGGGGATCTGGCGCTATAGCGACTTCCTTCCCTTCCAGGGTCGCCCCGGCGATCCGCTGGAGCCGGGGCTGACGCCGCTCCTGCGCGCCGACCGTCTGGCGGAGCGCCTGGGCGTCGACGCCGAGATCTGGATCAAGAACGACGCCGCCAACCCGACCCACTCGTTCAAGGACCGTGTGGTCGCGGTCGCGGTCGCCAAAGCCCAAGAGCTGGGCTTCGAGACCGTCGCCTGCGCCTCCACCGGCAACCTCGCCAACGCAGTCGCCGCCCACGCCGCCGCCGCCGGGCTCGACTCCTATGTCTTCGTCCCCGCCAACCTCGAGGAGCAGAAGCTGCTCGCCACCGGCGTCTACGGGACCAACCTGGTCGGCGTGCGCGGCAACTACGACGACGTCAACCGCCTCTGTACGCAGCTCGCCGAGACGCACCCGTGGGCCTTCGTCAACGTCAACCTGCGCCCCTACTACGCGGAGGGCTCGAAGACGCTCGCCTACGAGACCGTCGAGCAACTGGGCTGGGAACTGCCCGACCGGGTCGTCAGCCCGATCGCCTCCGGCTCGCTCTTCACCAAGCTCGGGCGCGGCTTCCAGGAGTGGCTCGACCTCGGCCTCGTCTCCGGCAAGCAGCCGATCTTCAACGGTGCTCAGGCCGAGGGCTGCAGCCCGGTGGCGACCGCGTTCGCCGAAGGCTGGGAAGTCTGCAAGCCGCAGCGACCGGAGACGATCGCCAAAAGCCTCGCGATCGGCGATCCCGCCGACGGCCCCTATGCGGTCGAGCATGCCCGCCGCACCGGCGGTGGCGTCGACTCGGTCACCGATCAGGAGATCCGCGAAGGGATCAAGCTGCTGGCGGAGACGACCGGGATCTTCACCGAGACCGCCGGCGGGGTCACCGTCGGCGTCCTCCGCAAGCTGGCCGAACGGGGGGAGCTCGCCAGCGGCGAGCGGGTCGTCGTCTACATCACGGGCGAGGGGCTGAAGACCCTGGACGCGACGCGCGATACGTTCCAGATGCACGAGATCGACCCCGCCCTCGAGAGCTTCGAGGCCGAGTTTCCGCAGGAGGTAACCGTCTAGATGTCAGTCACCGTGAAGATCCCGACGCAGCTGCGCGCCGCCGCCGGCGGTAACGCCGAACTCGAGGTCGACGGCTCGACCGTCGGCGAGGTGCTCGACGCCGTCTTCGACGCCCATGGCGGCCTCCGCGACCGGATCACCCAGGACGGCGACCTGCGCCGCTTCGTCAACGTCTACGTCTCCGGCGAGGACATCCGCTTCCAGCAGGGCCTGGAGACCTCGATCAACGACGGCGACGAGGTAACGATCCTCCCGGCCGTCGCCGGCGGTTGCTGAAACCTCCCGTAGTCATCCTTTGCGGCGGCCGCGGGACGCGGCTGCGCGAGCGGACCGAGTCGGTGCCGAAGGCGCTGGTCGAGATCGGCGGCCGGCCGATCCTCTGGCACGTGATCCAGATCTACGCCGCCCAGGGCTTCGACCGCTTCCTGCTCGCCACCGGCTACATGGGCGAGGCGGTGGCGGAGTTCGCCGCGGCCGAGCGCTGGCCGGACGGGGTCCGGGTGGAGGCCGTCGACACCGGCCTCGACACGCCGACCGGAGGCCGGGTGGCGGCGCTCGCCGAGTGGCTGGAGGGCGAGCGATTCTGCGCCACCTACGCCGACGGCGTCGCCGACGTCGACCTCGGCGATCTGCTCGATTTCCATCAGGAGCAGGGTGCGCTGGCGACCGTCACCGTCGTCCGCCCCGACCTGCAGTGGGGAGTCGCGGAGCTTGCCGGCGACGTGGTGACCGGGTTCGTCGAGAAGCCGCGCAGCGAGCACTGGATCAACGGCGGCTTCTTCTGCTTCGAGCCCGGCGTCTTCTCCTACCTCGACGCGGACAGCGTCCTCGAGCGCGAGCCGCTTACGCGCCTGGCTGCGGACGGGCAACTGCGGGCCTTCCGTCATGGGGGTTTCTGGGACTGCATGGATACCTACAAGGACGCGGTCGTCCTCAACGACCTCTGGGCCGAGGGCCGTGCTCCCTGGCGGCTTTGGGATACGGCGGCGGTGGACGCGAGTTGAAGCGGGCGCTCGTCACCGGCGGCCATGGCTTCGTCGCCTCGAACCTGGCCCGGGCGCTGCTCGAACGCGGCGACGCGGTCACCGTGCTCGATCTGGCACCGCCGCCGCGCTCCGGGCTCGTCCTGCAGGGGGTCGACTCTGACGTCGAGCTGGTCCAGGTCGACCTGCGCGACACCCCCGCGGTCGAGGCGACGATCTCCGCCGGCGAGTTCGACGTCGTCTTCCACCTCGCCGCCCAAACCCTGGTCGGCCCAGCGATGGCGGACCCGACCCAGACCTTCGAAATCAACGTCCGCGGGACCTGGGGCCTGCTCGAGGCCTGCCGCCGCGCCGACGTCCCGGCAGTCGTCGTCGCCTCCTCCGACAAGGCCTACGGGCCCAGCGACGAGCTCCCGTACCGGGAGGAGATGCGCCTGAACCCGGCCTCGCCGTACGAGGCGAGCAAGGCGGCGGCCGACGCGATCGCCCTCAGCTACCGGCCCGCCTACGGCCTGCCGGTGGCCGTGACCCGCTTCGCCAACATCTACGGCGGCGGCGACCCCAACTTCTCGCGCCTGATCCCGGAGGCGATCGCGGCGGTGCTCGACGGCCGCCGGCCGCAGATCCGCTCCGACGGCAGCCCCGAGCGGGACTTCCTCTACGTCGGCGACGCGGTCTCCGCATACCTCGCGGTCGAGAGCGCAGTCGGGGCCGGCGGCCCGGGGGCGGGGGAGGCCTTCAACGCCGGCGGCGAGACCCCGCACTCGGTCCGCGAGGTGCTGGAGACGATCGTCGCCGTCTCGGGCACCGACCTGGACCCCGAATACCTCGGCACCGGCAACCCGGAGGGCGAGATCGACCGCCAGTTCGTCGACTCGACCAAGCTGCGGGGGATGACCGGCTGGGCACCTGAGGTCGAGCTGCGCGACGGCCTGATCCGCACGCTGGACTGGTACCGGGACCACGCCGAGGTGCGGCCCGAGGTCGGCAGCGCGGCCAGCTAGGCTGACCCCATGTGCGGTCGCTTCACCAACACGACCAAAGACACGAAGAAGATCGCCGACCGCTTCGAGGTCGAGCTGGAAAAAGCGCTTGAACGCAGTGGTGCGGGGGCGCCGGCCAAAGAGAGCGCCAAGGACGGGGCCGAGGCGAAAGAGAAAACCCCACCCGGCTTCGGCCGCTATAACGTCGCCCCGACGCAGGAGATCCTGGTTGTTCGTCCCTCTCCCGACGAGGAGGAGGCGAAAGAGGGTCAGCGAGAGGCGAAGCTGATGCGCTGGGGCTTGGTGCCGGTCTGGTCGAAGGACCTCAAAGTCGGCTACCGGATGATCAACGCGAAAAAAGAGAACCTGATGAAGAGTCGGGCCTACAGCCCGCTGGTCGGCAAGTTCCGCCACCGCTGCCTGATCGTCGCCGACGGCTTCTACGAGTGGATGAAGGCCGAGGACCCGAAGCAGCCGCGCCAGCCGTGGCGCTTCACCGTCGACGGCGGCGAGCCCTTCGCCTTCGCCGGTCTCTGCACCCGCAAGGAGTGGTCGGACCCCGACGACCGCGGCTACGACGACGGCTACCTCTACACCTGCACGCTGGTGACGACGACGCCGAACGAGGTCGTAAAGCCGGTCCACAACCGGATGCCGGCGATCCTGCCGAGCCCGGAGGCCGAGGCCGCCTGGCTCGACCCCGAGCTCAGCGCCGAGGACGCAGTGGCGATGTGCGGACCGCTCGACCCGCGCCGGATGGAGGGTTCACCGGCGAACCCGGCGCTGAACAAAGTCGGCAAAGGGACGTCTGAGGGTCCGGAGCTCCTGGTCGCCCCCCAGGAGAGCCTCGACGTCTAGTCCTCGCCCTCGGCTTCTTCTTCGGCTTCCTCGCGTTCTTCTTCTTTGCGCTCTTCGGCTTCTTCGTCGATCGGTGGCGAGCGTTCGGCCAGCGCCGCCTCGGTGCTGACGGTCGAGGTGCCGGCGCTGGTTTCGAGCTCGCAGCTGATCCCGGCGGAGGGAACGTCCGTCGTGCGCCAGATCGTGAAGAACGGAAGCTCCAGGTCCCCTTTCGGTTTGCCGGTGACGAAGTATTTGATCCGCTCGGTCCCGACCTCGTATTCCGGCCATTCGACCTTGACGCCCTGTTCCGTAGTGAAGCGCCGGGGGCGGTCGGGGAATTCGAGGACGGCAAGTTCGCTGCTCTTGGAGCTGAAGTCCATCAGCACGGTTTCCGGCACTTCCTGGTTGTAGATCCCGTCTTCGGAGGAGCGGGGGTAGGTGCCGCGGAGCCCGCCCGAACTTTGGGCGACTTCGGTGCCTTTGGGCGCTTTGACCGCGCAGAGGATGCGCCCGTCGCCGATCGGCGACCCGCCGCTGACCGTCAAATTCGAGCTGGTGATGAAGAGCGAGTAGCCGCTGACGTTGGTCCCGGTGGCGCGAATGCGCGTGTCGGTCAGCTGCATCTCGCCTTTTCCATTCGCGATCGGGACGACTTTCGACTCGACCGGCTGGCTCGCCTGAACCCATTCGAGGTTTGCCGCTTCCCCCTCGCCCTTGCCGGTGGTCGCCAATGCGGCCACCACGCAGGCGACGAGCCCCACCGCGATTACGATCAGGGCGCCGCGGGGCGGGCGATTCGCCTGGTCGGCGGTGCCTTGGGGGGCCTCGGTCACAGCGCGACAGTATTGGAATTCGTCACAAATCCGTTGCGCTGCGATACCTCGACCGCCTTCGGGGGTAGGTTCCTCCCGTGGCAGGCAAAGTAACCCGGCTCAACCTGGCCGAGGCCAAGCCGAGGGCCGTCGAGGTCCACGGGCGAGAGATGAACTTCATCGAAGCGGGCTCCGGCCCGGTTCTGCTGCTGATCCACGGGATGGCGGGCACCTGCGCCAACTGGGAGTCGGTGATCGAGCCGCTGGCGATCAACCACACCGTGATCGCCCCCGACTTCCCCGGCCACGGCGCCTCGGCTCCGGGCGGCGGCGACTACTCGCTGGGCAGCCTCGCCAGCGCCCTGCGCGATCTGATGCTGACGCTTGGGCACGAGCGCGCGACTCTGGTCGGCCACTCGCTCGGCGGCGGCGTCGCGATGCAGTTCACCTACCAGTTCCCGGAGATGGTCGAACGGCTGGTGCTCGTCTCCAGCGGCGGTCTCGGCCCCGACGTGAGCCCGATCCTGCGGGCGGCGGCGCTGCCGGGCGCGGAACTGTTCATCTCGGCCACGGCGGGCGTGGGGAGCCGGATCGGCTCGGTAATCGGTCGCGGCCTCGGCTTTGTCGGTCTGCGCCCCAACGCAGACCTGAGCGAAGTCACCCGCGGCTACGCGACCCTTACCGATCCCGACCGCCGCAAGGCGTTCGTCGCCACTCTGCGCTCGGTCGTCGGGATGGAGGGCCAGCGCGTCGCCGCCCTCGACAAGCTCTACCTCGCCGAAACCCTGCCTTTGCTGATCGTCTGGGGCGAAAACGACCCGATCATCCCGGTCGAGCACGCCCGCGAGGCCCACGCCCAGCTCCCCAACAGCCACCTCGAGATCTTCGAGGACACCGGCCACATCCCTCAGCAGGAGCGCCCCGGCCGTTTCATCGCCGTCCTCGAACGCTTCCTCGCCGAAACCGAGCCGGCGGAGTTCGACCGCGAGGAATGGCTGGGCCGCTTCAAAGCCGTCGGCGGCTGAGCAGCAGAAGACGCGCCCGACAGGATTCGAACCTGTGGCCTACAGCTCCGGAGGCTGTCGCTCTATCCAGCTGAGCTACGGGCGCGTGTCCGCAGCTTAACCGTCGGCAGGGGCGGGCGCGAGGTCACCCATTTCGTCCGACTGCAGACATAAAGTTTCGCCCATGAAGACGGCGACTAGAGGCAATGAGGCGGAGGCGATGATCTTGGCTGCTCTGGTTGAGCGGGGATTTGAGGTCTGCGTTCCATTCGGAGGAGGGCAGCCTTATGACTTGGTCGTCGACCTGGGTGGCTTCGATCTGTTGAAGGTCCAGTGCAAGATGGGCTGGCTGGAAAAGAGCTGCGTCTCTTTTAATACGCGGTCGACCGATCACGGACAAGGAAGGCGACCCTACTTTGGGCTCGCTCACATCTTCGGCGTCTATTTCCCTCCCAAGAAGGCGGTTTATCTGGTCCCTCTCGATGCAGTAGGTGGCTTCCGGGGCTATCTGCGGCTTGAGCCGGCTCGCAACAACCAAAGGCGCAAGGTCAGATTCGCTTCAGACTTCGAGATCGACCGATGGGACCTCGGCTCCCTGCGAGAGGTCCGAGAGAAAGCCCTGCTCTACCCGGAACCTGAACTGAACTTCGCGTAGGCTCGCCGCCGATGGATCTGGCGGTGACTTTTCTTGGCACGGGTGGCTCCGTTCCTTCGGCGCGGCGCTCTACGGCGAGCGTGCTGGTGACGCGTGGGGGGGAGCGGCTGTTGTTCGACTGCGGGGAAGGGACGCAGCGGCAGATGCAGCGGTCGCTGGGGTTGGTGCAGGTGGACGAGATCTACCTCACGCATTTCCACGCCGACCACATCCTGGGAATACCGGGGCTGCTCAAGACCTACGACCTGACCGACCGCCAGGTGCCGCTGAAGATCTACGGGCCGTCTGGCCTGACCGAGCTGTTCCAGGTCTTCTCGCCGCTGATCGGGCGACTGGGTTTCACGCTCGACCTGATCGAGCTCGGCCCTGGCGATCCGGTCGAGCACGACGGCTACGAGGTGCGGCCGTTCGAAGCGAAGCACAGCGCCCGAGCCAACGGATACGCGCTGGTCGAGCATGACCGCCCCGGCCGCTTCGACCCCGACGCCGCGGCCGCGGCCGGCGTGCCGGAAGGGCCTGCTTACGCGGCGCTCCAGAGGGGGGAGGCCGTCGAGGGCGAGACCGGCCCCGTCACTCCTGACCAGGTGATGGGACCGAGCCGGCCCGGCCGCACCATCGTCATCACCGGCGACTCCGCGCCCAGCCCAGCCACCGTCTCCGCGGCCGCCGACGCCGACCTGCTCATCCACGACGCCTCCTTTGCCGAGGAGGAGGCGCAGCGGGCCGCCGAAACCGGCCACTCGACCCTCGGCCAGGCCGCCGCCGTCGCCGCCGAGGCCCACGTCAAGCTGCTCGCCCTCGTCCACATCTCGTCCCGCTACCACGTCGGCAAAGTGATCGAGGAGGCCAGGGACGTCTTCGAGCCCACTGTGGCCCCGAAAGACTTCGATGTCATCGAACTCCCCTTTCCGGAGCGAGGCGACCCCCATCTGATCCCGAACGGAGCATCGGATCGAGGCGAGGCCGGGTAGGACCTCGCCGGACCCTCCCCGCCGTTGTCCGCCGAGGTCCTACCCGGCCTCGCCGCCGCCCTCATTGCTACTGTGAAGGCCGTCCTTTAACCCGGTCCCGAGAGGCCAGGAAGGTAGCCATCCAAGTGAGTGAGAAGGTCGTGCTGGAGCACGACGATTTGAGGCGAACGCTGCGGCGGATCGCCCATGAGATCGCCGAGAAGAACCCGGATTCGGATCGTCTCGCGGTTGTCGGCATCCACACCCGGGGGGCGGTTCTGGCCCGCCGGCTGCACGTCTTCCTCGGAGAGCTGACCGGGAGCGAGCTGCCGATCGGCGACCTCGACATCTCCTTCTACCGCGACGACGTCGGCGCCAAGGAGCCCGCCGCGCAGCCGGTCGTCCACGCCTCCCACATCGACTTCGACCTCAGCGAGCGCACCGTCGTCCTCGTCGACGACGTCCTCTACACCGGACGCACCGTCCGCGCCGCGATCGAGGCCCTCTTCGACTACGGCCGGCCGCAGCGGGTGCAGCTCGCCGTCCTCTGCGATCGCGGCCACCGCGAGCTTCCGATCCGCCCCGATTACGTCGGCAAGAACCTGCCGACGGCGCGCGAGGAGCGGGTCAACGTCCGCCTCGAAGAGGTCGACGGCACAGACGGAGTGACGATCTCCGAGCCCAGCCCAGTGGAGGTGAACCGATGAAGCATTTGCTCTCGATCGAGCAACTGACCCGTGAGGAAATCGAAGCGATCCTCGACCGCGCCGAGAGCTTCGCCGAGGTCGGCCGCCGCGACATCAAGAAGGTGCCGACGCTGCGCGGCCGCACCGTCGTCTCGCTCTTCTACGAGTCGAGCACCCGCACCTCCAGCTCCTTCGACCTCGCCGCCAAGCGGCTCTCCGCCGACGTCGTCTCGGTCAAGGCCGCCGGCTCCTCGGTCGAGAAGGGGGAGTCGCTGAAGGACACCATCGCCACCCTCTCCGCCTACGACCCCGCCGCGATCGTGATCCGCCACCCCTACGCGGGCGCCGCCCAGATGGTCGCCGGCTGGACCCCGGCCTCGGTCGTCAACGCCGGCGACGGCAAGCACGAGCACCCGAGCCAGGCGCTGCTCGACGTCTACACGCTGCGGCGCCGCCTGGGTTCCCTCGACGGGATCAAGATCTGGATCGTCGGCGACGTCCTCCACAGCCGCGTCGCCCGCTCCAACCTGATCGCCTTCGCGCGGATGGGGGCCGAGGTCACCGTCTGCGGGCCGCCGACGCTGATTCCGCGCGGGATCGAGGAGCTCGGCTGCGACGTCTCCTACACCCTCGACGGAATCGAGGAGGCCGAGGTCATCTACGCCCTGCGGATGCAGAAGGAGCGGATGAGCGAGAGCTTCGTCCCCTCGCTCCGCGAGTACGCCGCGAACTTCCAGATCGACACCCGCCGCCTCAACCCGCGCCAGTTGCTGATGCACCCCGGTCCCGTCAACCGCGGGGTCGAGCTCTCCGGCGAGGCGATCGACTCCCCCCAGTCGCTGATCACCGAGCAGGTGGCCGCCGGGCTCGTCGTGCGGATGGCGATCCTCTACGAGCTGCTTGCCGGCGGCGAGGGAGGGGCAACCGTGAGCGAGGGCGAGACGAGCCGGCCGACTCCGATCGGGACGCCGGCATGAGCCTGGGCGAGGCACTCGACGTGCGCTCCGGCCCCGAGGCGAGCCTGGTCCTGCGGCGGGCGACCGTCCTCGACCCAGTGGCCGGAATCGACGCGACCCATGACGTCGTGGTCCGGGAAGGGAAGATCGCCGCGCTCGCCGCGCCCGGCGAGGCGGACGCGGAGGGCGCGGAGATCGTCGAGGCGGAAGGGCTGCACGCCTTCCCGGCCTTCTTCGACCCGCACGTCCATCTCCGCACCCCTGGCCAGGAGCACAAGGAGGACGTCGAGACGGGAACCCGTTCCGCCGCCGCGGGCGGCTACTGCGGAATCCTGGCGATGGCCAACACCCAGCCGCCGGTCTCCACCGCCGCCGACGTCTCTGCGCTGCGCGAACAGGCGCGGGCCGGCGCCTCGGTTCCGGTCGGCTTCCTCGCCACGGTCAGCAAAGACATGGAGGGCGCCGAGCTGACCGAGATGGTCGAACTGCGCGAAGCCGGCGCAGTCGGGTTCTCCGACGACGGCCTGCCGATCACCGACGCCGGTCTGATGCGGCGCGCCCTCCAGTACCAGCACCTCTGTGGCGGCAACATCGCCCTCCACGAGGAGGATCCCCAGCTCTCCCGCGACGGCGCCATGCACGAGGGTGCGGTCTCGGCCGCGCTCGGACTTGCCGGCGTCCCCTCGGTCTCCGAGTCGACGATGGTCGCCCGCGACGCCGCCCTGGCCGGCTACGAGCGCGCCCGAATCCACGTCCAGCACCTCTCCGCGGCCGAGTCGGTCGAGGTCGTCCGCGCCGCCAAGGCCGCCGGCGTCCAGATCAGCGCCGAGGCGAGCCCGCACCACCTCTGCCTCACCGACGAGGTCGTCCGCAGCCTCGACCCGCACCGGCACAAGATGAACCCGCCGCTGCGTGAAGAGCGGGACCGGCTGGCGCTAATCGAGGGCCTCCGCGACGGCACGATCGAGTGCATCGCCACCGACCACGCGCCGCACCAGCCGGAGGAAAAGGACGTGCCCTTCGAGCAGGCGGCGATGGGGGTGACCGGCCTCGAGACGGCTTTCGCGGCGCTGCACACCGAGTTGGTTCTGCCCGGTGTGATCGACCTCGCCCTGCTCGTCGAGCGGATGGCCGGCGGTGCCGAGCCTTTCGACCTCCAGCGGCCGAGCCTGGCGCCGGGATCGGAGGCGAACGTCGCCCTCTGCGACCTGGGCGCCGAGTGGACCGTCGGCGAGGACGGCTACGAGAGTCGCTCCGCCAACTCCTGGTGCGCCGGCCGCACCCTCACCGGCCGCGTCCTGATGACCGTCGCCGCGGGTCAAGTCGCCTTTCGCTTGCGCAGCTTCTCCCTGGGGGTGGCGGCATGAGCGGGGCCTACCTGCTGCTCGAGGACGGCACCCGGCTCGACGGGCTCGCCTGCGGAGCGGAGGGACCCGTTACCGGGGAGGTCGTCTTCAACACCGCGATGACCGGCTACCAGGAGTCGGTCACCGATCCCTCCTACGCGGGCCAGATCATCGTCTTCACCTATCCGCTGATCGGCAACTACGGCGTCGCCGCGACGGCGATGGAGTCCGACAGCGTCCACGCCCGCGGCGTCGTCATGCGCGACGCCAAGAACCGCGAGGACGTCGCCACCGCCGAGGGCGGCTGGCTCGACTGGCTCGGCGACTGCGGCGTCCCCGGGGTCAGCGGCGTCGACACCCGGGCGCTGGTCCGCCACCTGCGCGACAAGGGGGCGATGCGCGGGGGCATCTTCCCGGCCGCGACGACCGAAGCAGAGGCGCGCGAACTGATCGCCGCCGAGCCGGCGATGGCCGGCGCCGACTTCGCCCGCACCGTCACCCCATCGGAGCCCGTCCGCTTCGAGGGGGACGGCCCGCACGTGGTCGGGATCGACACCGGGATCAAGCTCAGCATCGTCCGCCAGCTGCGCGAGCACGGCTGCCAGCTGACGCTGCTGCCCTGCACCAGCACCCCGGATCAGGTCCTCGCCGAGAGCCCCGACATCGTCTTTCTCGCCAACGGGCCCGGCGACCCCGCCGCCCTCGACTACGTCGTCGACACCGTCCGCGGCGTGATCGGCAAGAAGCCGGTCTTCGGCATCTGCCTCGGCCACCAGTTGCTCTGCCGCGCCGTCGGCCTCGAGACCTACAAGCTCCCCTTCGGCCACCGCGGTGCCAACCACCCGGTCAAGGACCTGGAGACCGGCCGGATCGACATCACCTCGCAGAACCACGGCTTCGCCGTCGTCGGGCCCGGGGGCGAGCAGAAGATCGAGGGCGACGAGCCGGTGCGCTGGGACACCGACTTCGGCGTCGCCGAGCTCTCGCAGCTGAACCTCTACGACCGCACGGTTGAGGGCCTGGTCCTGCGCGACGTCGCCGGCGCCACCGTCCAGTACCACCCCGAGGCCGGTCCGGGCCCCCACGACGCCCGCCACCTCTTCCAGCGCTTCCTGGAGCTGGCGGCGTGATCTGGCCCCCGCCCGAGCGGGCGCTGGAGGGAGACCGGGTGAGGCTGGAGCCGCTGGTCGAGGATCACCGCGAGCCGCTGCGTTCCGTCGCCGACCACCCCGAGGTCTGGCAGTGGACCGACCGCCGCGTGACCGAATCCAAGCAGGGCTTCGACCAGTGGTTCGATGGCCGCCTTCTCGCCCGCAAGCTGGGCGAGGAACACGCCTTCGCCACGTTGAAGGTCGACGGCGAGCCCCTCGGCAGCTCCTCGTACCTGGCGCCGCGCCCGATCCACGACGGGGTCGAGATCGGCTGGACCTGGCTCACTCCCTCGGCCTGGCGCAGCGGCGCCAACGTCGAGGCGAAGCTGCTGATGCTCGGCTTTGCCTTCGAGCAGCTCGGCTGCATGCGTGTGGAGCTGAAGACCGACGCCCGCAACGAGCGCTCGCGCGGGGCGATGGAAGCGCTGCCGGCGAAGTTCGAGGGCATCTTCCGCAAGCACATGCGGATGCCGGTCACCGGCGTCCGCGACTCGGCCTACTTCTCGGTCGTCGACGACGAGTGGCCCTCGGTTCGAGAAAACCTGAAACAGCGCCTGGCAGGGGCGCGGGAGGTGGGGAGTGCCTAAACGCGAGGACATCCAGAAGATCCTCCTGATCGGCTCCGGGCCGATCGTGATCGGCCAGGCGGCCGAGTTCGACTACTCCGGCGTGCAGGCCTGCAAGGTCCTGCTCGAGGAGGGCTACGAAGTCGTGCTGGTCAACTCGAACCCGGCGACGATCATGACCGACCCCGAGCTCGCGGACCGCACCTACATCGAGCCGGTGACGCCGGAGTGGGTGGCCAAGGTCATCGAGCGCGAGCGGCCCGATGCGCTGCTGCCCACCATGGGCGGCCAGACGGCGCTCAACGTCGCCATGGCGCTCCAGCGGGACGGCACCCTCGAGCGCTATTGCGTGGAGCTGATCGGCGCCAACGAGCGCGCGATCCGGCTGGCGGAGGACCGGGAGGAGTTCGCGGCGGCCATGCGCCGGATCGGGCTGGCTACCCCGCAGGGTCGCACGGTGCGGAGCGTGGAAGACGCGATGGAAGCGGTCGAGGTGACGGGCTTTCCGGCCATCCTCCGTCCGTCCTTCACGCTCGGGGGCACGGGGGGCGGCATC
>DATIMV010000023.1:0-37995 GCA_035474955.1 Solirubrobacterales bacterium | reverse complement strand
GCTCTGCTCGGTGATCGGCGTGGCGGTCACCGCGCTGCTGTTCGGGATCACCGAATTTTATACGGCGACCCGCTTCCGACCGGTGAAGAGCATCGCCGCGGCATCGGAGACCGGGCACGCCACCAACATCATCCAGGGCCTCGCCCAGGGCCTCCAGGCGACCGCGCTGCCGGCGCTCGTGATCGTGCTCGGCATCGCCGGCGCCAACGAGCTCGCGGGCATCTACGGGATCGCGATTGCGGTCACGGCCCAGCTATCGCTCTGCGGGTTGATCGTCGCCCTCGACGCATTCGGCCCGATCACCGACAACGCCGGCGGCATCGCCGAGATGGCGGAGCTGCCGGAGGACGTCCGCAACGTCACCGACCCGCTGGACGCGGTCGGCAACACGACCAAGGCCGTGACCAAGGGATACGCGATCGGCTCCGCCGCGCTCGCCGCGCTGGTGCTGTTCGCCGCCTTCAAGATCGAGCTGGAAGTGGAGGAGCCTGGAGTCAATTTCGCCTCCATGTTCAACCTCAGCAGCCCTGAGGTCCTGATCGGGCTGATCATCGGCGGCATGATGGTCTACCTGTTCTCGGCTCTGGCAATCGAGGCTGTCGGCCGCGCCGGCGGCCAGGTGGTCGAGCAGGTGCGGGAGCAGTTCCGCGAGCACCCCGGGATCATGGAGGGGACCGAAAAACCCGATTACGGGAAGACGGTCAGCATCGTCACCCTGGCGGCGCAGAAAGAGATGATCCTGCCGTCGCTGATCCCGATCATCGTGCCGGTGATCGTCGGCGTGCTCAGCGTCGACGCGCTCGGCGGCCTCCTGATCGGAGTCATCGTCGTCGGCCTCTTCGCCGCGATCAGCATGACCGCCGGCGGTGGCGCTTGGGACAACGCGAAGAAGTTGATCGAGGACGGCGCCCACGGCGGCAAAGGCTCCGAGGCCCACGCCGCCTCGGTGACCGGGGACACCGTCGGTGATCCCTACAAGGACACCGCCGGACCGGCGATCAACCCGATGATCAAGGTGGCGAACATCGTCGCCATCCTCATCATCCCGATCGTCCACTTCTGAGATTCGGTCCGAGTGAGGGGCAACCGCCCCTCACTCGGTACCGTCCTGTTATGCGCAGGGCGCTGAAGTTGGCGATCGCCGTGCCGGGGGCTTTGGTTGAGCCCGAGGGGGACATGAGCACGATGTTGGCCGACCGGGACGATGCGCAAAGCGATCCTAGAGCCCCCCGATCCAGGGGGGCGGGTTGATCCAGGGGTTTTCGCCTCGGGGGTTTTCGCGCTGAGGGCGCGGGTCGTTCTGAGACTCCTGCGTCTGCTCGACCTTGACGGGCGGAGGGAGCGGGATCCGGGCGACGGCCCAGCTGCCGTCCTTCTGCTTCACCGGGATCCAGTTCGTGGTCCTCCGATCCGGATGCTCCGCCGCAAGTTGAGCGCAGCGGGCTTTGGCTTCTTCCTCGGTCATGGGGCGAGATTAGCTCTGGCGGACTGATTTTTCAGAAGCAGGGCCCGCAGATCAGCGGCAACCGCCTCCGGTTCGTCGTCGAGCTGGTTCCAGGTGACGTGGGTGACCGTGTAGCCGGCGACGCGCAGTCTGCGATCGCGAGCGCGGTCTTCGCGAAAGGCGGTGCGGCTCTTGTGTGCCTGCCAGCCATCGAGCTCGACGATCTGGCCGGTTCCCGGCCAGTGGCAGTCGACCTGGTAGCGCCTGCCTCCCGCCATGATCCAGTCGTTGAAGCGAGGCTGCGACAAGCGGTGATCGCGCAGGAAGGGCGCGAAGCGTTCCTCGAGCTTGCTGCGCTTGGGTCCTTCCGGCTCTTCCTCGAGGCGCTCCAAGGCGGCTCTCACCTTCCGCGAGCCTCGTTTGCCCGGGTAGCGGTTAAGCAGGTCCCAGAGCGAAAGTCGGTCCCGGAGTTCCAGGTATTCCATCTCGCGCAGCAGGGTCACGACTATGTCTTCCGGCTCGGTGGCGGCCAGATCGAAGATCGTCCGCGGCACGCTCGTCACCGGTATTCCTTCCTCGACCGTCCGCTCGTCATCCGGCACCGCCGAGACGTGACGGCGGATCAGGCTGCTGGAGCGGCTGCGGTGCGAGACCGTGACGTCGATCCTTTCCCGCGAGCTCGGCCTGATCATCCATAGGCCCGCTGCCGAAGAGTGGCTCAAGAGTGCTTCGGGGCCTGAGGCGAGAACCGCCGCCATCCACCGTCCCTCCCGCGAGATCAGCCGGTGGCCTACCGCGTAGACGCCGGGATACACGGGATTGAGACGACTGGCGTCGATCCGGACTTCGATTTCCCTTCGAGAGAAGCCGAGCGCCAGAAGCTGCCTCCGCGAAAGGACCCCATGCTGGCGCTCGGCCAACCTCGCGATCTCACTCTCACTCGAACCCGTTTCGCGAGTCCGCGTCGATCCACCTATAGAGGGGACTGTCGCGGACTCGGTGGGCATGCCGCTGACGGTGCCGGGAAACGTTGCGCGTGTGGCGCGCGGATCGTGTCAGTTGTCCCTCGCAAGCGTGACCGTTCGCAGTAGGGTCGCGGCGTGATCGAGGATTGGGTCAACGTCGCGGACGCCGAGCGCGAGGGGCTGGAGATGCTCGAGCAGGGGCCGCGGGACTACTTCGCCGGCGGGGCCGGAGACGAGACGACGCTGCGGGAGAACGTCGAGGGGTGGGGGCGGTGGCGGCTGCGGCCCCGGGTCCTGGCCGACGTGGGAGGGGTGAGCACGACTGCCGATGTGCTGGGTAAGCCGGCGCGGATGCCTGTTCTGGTCGCCCCCGTCGCCTACCAGCGAATGGCGCATCCCGAAGCCGAGGTCGGGATGGCGGCGGGTGCAGCCGCGGCCGGCACGGTGATGTGCCTCTCGACGCTCTCGAACACCCGGCCGACGGATGTTGCCGCGGCCGCCCCCGAGGGCAGGCGCTGGTTCCAGCTCTACGCCTTCAAGGACGTGGAGGTCACCCGCGCGCTGATCGACGAGGCGGTCGACTCCGGCTTCGAGGCGATCCTCCTCACCGTCGACGCTCCCCCGGGCGGCAACCGCGAGCGCGACCGTCGCAACCGCTTCACGATGCCGATCGAGCTCGGCACCCCGGGTCTCACCGCCGCGACGGGAGGCGAGCAGGCGCTCTCGATCGAGGAGGTGTTCGCGCGGATGAACCAGGCCCTGACCTGGGCCGACGTCGGGGATCTCGCCTCCGACTGCAGCGTCCCGGTTTTCGTCAAGGGGGTCCTCACCGCCGAGGATGCCGGGCTAGCACTCGAGCACGGCGCCGCCGGCGTCGTCGTCTCCAATCACGGCGGCCGCCAGCTCGACCGCTCCCTTGCCACCGCTGAAGCTTTGCCGGAGGTCGCCGAGGCCATCGGGGACCGTGGCACCCTCCTGGTCGACGGCGGCATCCGCCGCGGCGTCGACGTCGCCACCGCCCTTGCCCTTGGCGCCGACGCGGTGCTCGTCGGCAGGCCCGCTCTCTGGGGTCTCGCGGCCGGGGGTAGGGAGGGGGTCGCGAGGGTCTTGGACCTGTTCCGCGAGGAGCTCGAGCTGGCCCTGACCCTCCTCGGCTGCGGCTCGCCCTCCCAGCTGACCCGGGCCCACCTGCGAAGGGCGCCAGCCGCGTCCGTATATTCGGTCTGAGTGACCGGTTCTCGTCCTTTATAGATGGCCCAGCGGATCCCCAGAGACGAGTCGCTGAGCCGCGTCCACGGCGTCGGAGCGCTGTTCTCCGCGGCCTACGGCAACGTCGGCTCTTCGATCTACTACGCCCTCGGCGTCACCGCCGCCTTCGCGCTCGGCCTGACCCCGGTCGCCTTCGCGATCGCCGGCCTGATCTTCATCTGCACCGCCGCCACTTACGCGGAGGCGACGGTGATGCACCCGGAAGCGGGTGGCTCCTCGAGCTTCGCCCGCCACGCCTTCAACGAGCTGGTCAGCTTCGTCGCCGCCTGGGGGCAGCTCCTCAACTACGTGATCACCGCGGCGATCTCGGCCTACTTCGTGCCCCACTACCTGGCCGTCTTCTGGGAGCCGCTGGCCCATGCGCCGGCCGACATCATCCTCGCCTCCGGCCTCGTCCTCGTCCTCGCCGCGGTCAACATCCGCGGCACCGAGGAGTCGGCCAAGCTCAACCTCGTCCTCGCCGTCGCCGACCTCGCCACCCAGGCGGTTCTGGTCGTGCTCGGTCTCTTTCTCGTCTTCAGCCCGGAGATCCTGGTCGACAACGTCCACCTCGGCGTCGCCCCGACCTGGAGCGACTTCGCGCTGGGGATCGCGGTCGGGATGATCGCCTACACCGGGATCGAGACGATCTCCAACATGGCCGAGGAGGCCAAGGACGCCGCCCGCACGATCCCCCGCGCGGTCGGCTTCACGGTCGTCGCCGTGCTCGGCCTCTACATGCTGATCCCACTCGTCGCCCTCTCGGCGATGCCAGTCACCCAGGGCGCCGGCGGTGAGTACACGACCACGCTCGGCACCACCTTCGCTGACAACCCGATGCTGGGGATCGCCGAGAATCTCGGCCTCGGTTCGACTCCGACGGAAGTCCTGCGCTACTACGTCGGCACCTTCGCCGGGGTGATCCTCCTGATCGCGACCAACGCGGCGATGATCGCGGTCTCCCGGCTCACCTACTCGATGGGCCAGTACCGTCAGCTTCCCGAGGCGCTGCGCCAGCTCCACCCGCGCTATCGCACTCCGTACATCGCGATCGTCGTCTTCGCCGCGATCGCGATCGTCACCATGGTGCCGGGGCAGACCGAGCTGCTGGCGACGATGTACTCGTTCGGGGCGATGCTCTCCTTCACGATCGCCCACTTCGCGGTGATCCAGCTGCGCCGCACGCGGCCCGACGCGGAGCGGCAGTGGAAGCCGCCACTCAACTTCCGCGCCTTCGGGGCCGAGCTGCCGCTCACCGCGGTGCTGGGAGGGCTCGGCACCTTCGCCGCCTGGATCGTCGTCATGGCCCTCAACCCCCGCACGCTCGCCATCGGCCTGGGCTGGATGGCGTTCGGGATCGTCGTCTACCTGCTCTACCGCCGCAGCCAGCGGCTGCCGCTGACGGAGACGGTGAAGGTCGTTCTGCCGGAGCCGCTCGGGGTCGAGGAGGTCGAGTACCGGAGCGTCCTCGTCGCCTTCGACGACGACGACCCGTTCTCGCCGGAGACGGTCGCGACCGCGGTCAAGCTCGCCTCGAAGCGGCGCCGCGGGATCCACGTCCACTCGATGATGACCGTGCCGACCAACCTGCCGCTGGACGCGCGGATGTCCGATGCGGAAGCCGAGGCCCAGCGCAAGATCGAGGAGGCGAAGCTGATCGGCGGCCAGCGCGTCACCGGCCACGTCTCCCGCGTCCGGCCCGGGCAGGCCGGCTACTCCGTCGCCGACGAGGCGGCGGAGATCAAGGCCGAGGCGATCGTCGTCGGCCTCCGCTACCGCAACGGCGTCCCCCTCTACGGCAAGGCCCTGCAGACGATCCTCGGCGAGCGCCCCTGCCGGGTGATCGTCGTCTCCGACCCGACCGACAATCCGCCGGCGATCCCCGGCGCGGCGCTGGCGGAGGCGGCCAGGTGAACGGCGAGCGCGTCTACCGCGGCGCCGTTCGCGCCTTCTCGCTGGCGATGGCGGCGATCGGGCTGGCGGTGCTCGTCCTCACCCTCGCGAACGGGGGCGGGCCGGCCTCGGTCGGCTTCCTGATCGGGATCGCCTTCCTGCTCGTCGGCGCCGGGCGCCTCTGGCTCGGCGCGAGGATGGAGCGATGAGCCGCCCGCAGGAGCCCCGCCGCGAGCGGGTGGTGATGCGCGGCCTCGGCGTCCCGGCGCTCTTCGCCGCCGCCTACTCGTCCGTCGGCTTCTCGATCTACTTCGCCCTCGGCGTCGTCGCCGACAAGGGCCTGGGCCTGACGCCGTTGATCTTCCTCGCCGCCGGCCTCCTCTTCGGCCTCACCACGCTCACCTACGTCGAGGGCGGGGCGATGTTCCGCGAGCGTGGCGGCTCCTCCACCTTCGCCCGCCACGCCTTCAACGAGCTGGTCGCCTTCATCGCCGGCTGGGCGATCCTGATCGATTACCTGATCGTGATCGCGCTGGCGGCGCTCTCGGTGCCCCACTACCTGACCCCGCCCGGCACGGAGTTCGCCCACCCTGGCTGGGAGATCGGCATAGCGGCAGCGGTGATCGCCGGCGTTTGCGTCCTCAACATCCTCAACATCACCGGCCGTGAGCGGCAGGGCTCTCTGACCCTGCTGGCGCTCGCCGACCTCGGCCTGCAGCTGGCGGTGATCGGCGTCGGCGCCCTGGTCGTGATGCACCCGGATCGCCTCACCGAGGAGCTCCACCTCTTCTCCGACCCGAGCTTCCGCGACATCGTCTACGCGGCGGTGGTGGCGATGCTGGCCTACGCCGGGATCGAGGCCGCCTCCGACCTCGCCCCCGACATCGACGTCAGCCGCCGCGACCTCAAGCGCGTCGCCTGGATCGGCGCGATCGCGGTGCCGCTGGTCTACGCCGGGATGGCGGCGATCGCGCTGATGGCGGTGCCGGTGGTGGCCGGCCCCGACGGCCCGCAGACCGCCCTCGGCAGCGAGTTCGTCGAGGACCCGGTGCTGGGAATCGTCTCCGCCTACGAACCCGCCTGGGTCGCCGAGGTGATGCGCTGGCTGGTGGCCGCGGTCGCCACCCCGGTCCTGATCTGGGCCGCCAGCACCTCGATGCTCGGCGTCTCCCGCCACATCTGGACGCTGGCGATCAACCGCCAGATCCCGAGCTGGCTCGGCAAGCTCGACCGGCGCACCGCCACCCCGTACGTCGCGATCGTGCTCAGCGGCCTGATCGCGATCGGGCTCGTCGCCCCGACCGACGTCAAGCTCCTCGCCGGCATCTACGCCTTCGGGGCGACCCTGGCGATCACGATCGCCCACCTCTCGATCATCCGCCTACGGGTGACGCAACCGGAGAAGCGGCGGCCGTTCCGGGTCCCGCTCGGGATCCCCTGGGGCCACGCGGAGCTGCCGCTGCCGGCGATCCTCGCGGCGCTCCTCAGCGGACTCGCCTTCGTCAGCGTCCTCGCCTACCACTCGACCGCCCGCTGGGTCGGCCTCGGCTGGATGGCCTTCGGCCTCACCTTCTACGTCGTCTACCGCAAGGTCTTCGAGGGCACGACCCTGACCCAGCGGGTCTCGGTCACGGAGCGCGCCCTGACCAAGCAGATGCCCGAAATCGAGTTCAGCAACGTCCTCGTGCCGGTCTTCGGGACCAAGTTCGACGACGACATCGTCGCCACGGCCGGGCGCCTGGCGGCGGCCGAGCAGGTCGACGGCCGGCGCCGCCGCGGCGTCTCGCGGATGGAGGTCGTGTACGTGATCGAGGTGCCGCTTTCGCTGCCGCTGGACGCGAAGCTGCCGAAGGAGAGGGAGGAGAGGGGACGGCGGGCGCTGGCGCGGGCGCGCGAGGTGGGGGAGGAGTACGAGGACGTCGAGGTCACGACCGACCTGATCCGTGCCCGCAAGGTCGGCGCCGGCATCCTCGAGGCGGCGCGGCGCAGCAACGCGGAGGCGATCGTGATCGGCGGTGAGCCGCCGACCAAGATCCGCGGCGGGGCGACGATCGGCGGGATCGGCGCGGCGAAGCCGGAGGAGATCGGCGCCGCGACCGAGTACGTGCTGAAGAAAGCTCCCTGCCGGGTCCTGCTCACGGCCCCGCCGGAACCTGAATAGCCCGTCTAGTATCCGGAACCATGTTCGTTCTGATCGTCGGTTGCGGGCGGGTCGGCTCCTCGGTTGCCCGGGCGATGCTCCGCGAGGGCCACGACGTCTCCTGCCTCGACGAGGATCCGGAGTCGCACGCCCGGCTCGAGGTGGGGCTGGATAAGAGCTGGGAGGACCTCGGCGGCCAGTTCACCGTCGGCGCCGGTCTCGAGACCGAGGCGCTGGAGGCTGCCGGGATCGAGCGGGCCGACGTCTTCATCGCCTCCACCGACGGTGACAACACCAACATCGTCATCTCCCAGATCGCCCAGCGTCGCTACGAGGTGCCGACGGTGATCGCCCGCGTGCTCGACCCGCTGCGGGCCGAGTGGTACCAGCGGCAGGGCTTGAACACGGTCTGCCCGACCCGGGTGGCGATCGACATGCTGGAGGGCGCGGTGCGCGACGCCGGCGGCCGTGACAGCTCCCCCGACGACACCCCGGCGGCGGCGTAGGGGAGCGGGGCAAGAGTCATGTACATCATCGTCGTCGGAGCGGGCAAGGTGGGCTGGAACCTGGCCCGAGAGCTGCTCGACAAAGGCCACGAGGTGACCCTGATCGAGAGCGACCGGCGCCGCTACCTGACCGTCGAGCAGGAGCTCGAGCACAACGTCTCCTACGGCGACGCCTCCGAGCTCTGGGTTCTTGAGCGGGCGGGGATCCAGCGCGCCGACATGGTGATCGCGGTCACCGGCGACGACGAGGACAACATGCTGATCTGCCAGGTGGCGAAGGAGAAGTACCTGGTCGACCAGATCATCGCCCGCGTCAACAACCCCCGCAACCGCCGCCACTTCGACCTGCTCGGGGTCAAACCCTCGGTTTCGGCCACCGACCTGATCCTGCGCCTGCTCGAGCACGAGGTGCCCGAGTACGGGCTCGTCCACCTGCTCGACCTGCAGGAGGAGCAGTTGGAGATCATCGAGATGCTGCTCGGCAAGGACTCCAGCGTCACCGGCCGCCGCGTCGGCGACCTGCAGATGCCCGAAGGGAGCCTTTTGATTTCGGTCCTGCGGTCGGGCAAGGGCTTCGTACCCACCGCCGACACCGTGCTCGAGGAAGGCGACGAGATCCTCGCCGTCCTCGACCCCGGCAAAGAGGAGGACCTGAAGGCCCTGTTCGGCCCCCGGGGCAACGGCAGCAACGGGACCTGAGCCGGTGCCCGATCGCGAGGTCGATTTCCTCCTGGTGGGTGGCGGTATGGCTTCCGCCCACTGCGCTGCCGAGCTGCGCCGCCGCGGTGCCGAAGGGTCGATCCTGCTGATCGGACGCGAGCCCGAGCCGCCCTACGAACGGCCGCCGATCTCGAAGGAGTACCTGCGCGGCGACGCCCGCCGCGAGGGCGCCCACGTCAACCCGGTCACCTGGTACGAGGAGAACGGGGTCGAGCTGCTGACCGCCCGCAACGTGATCTCGCTCGATGCCGAGGCGCGGACGGCGAAGATCCAGGGCGGAGAGGAGGTGAGCTTCGGCAAGGCGCTGTTCGGCACCGGGGCGATGGTCAACATCCTCCGCGTCGAGGGGGCCGAGAACGAGGGCATCCACTACCTGCGCGCCTTCGGCAACGCCGACGCGATCCGGGCCGACGCCGAGGCGGCCGAGAGCGTAGTCCTGATCGGCGGCAGCTACATCGGCTGCGAGGTCGCCGCCTCGCTGGCCGCGCAGGGGAAGAAGTGCACGATCCTCGCGATCGAGGAGGTGGCGCTCTCGCGGACCTTCGGCGAGGACGCCGGCCGCTGGTTCCAGGGGCAGCTGGAATCCCACGGGGTGACCTTCCACGGGGGCGAGACGCTGAGCGCCTTCGAGGGCGACGGCCGGGTCAGCGCGGTGATCACCGAGAGCGGCCTCGCGGTCGAGTGCGACACCGTCGTAATCGGCGCCGGGGTCCGGCCCGACGCGATGCTGGCCCAGCGGGCGGGCCTCGAGGTCGGCCCCGGCGGCATCGTCTGCGACGCGAAGCTGCAGACCTCGGTCCCCGGCATCTACGCCGCCGGCGACTGCTGCTCTTACGAGAGCGTTGTTCACGGGCGCCGGGTCCACGTCGAGCACTGGGACGTGGCGATGCAGCAGGGGATCCACGCCGCCGCGAACATGCTCGGCGCCGATGCCGACTACGAAGTCGTGCCCTACTTCTTCAGCGATCTCGCCGACTGGGCGAGCATGGAGTACGTCGGGCCGGCCTATGAGTGGGACCGCGAGGTCTGGCGCGGCGACCGCGAGGGTGGCGAGTTCTCGGTTTGGTACCTGCAGGGCGACGAGGTGGCCGGTTGCCTCAGCGTCGGCCGCTCCGAAGAACTGGCGCAGGCGCGGCAGATGATCGCCGAGGGAACCCCCTTCGACTGAGTCCCTTATCCTGAGGGAACGCCGTTGCGGCCTGGTGTAATGGCAGCACGCCTCGCTCTGGACGAGGTAGTCGGGGTTCGAGTCCCTGGGCCGCAGCTTCATCAAAGCCCTGCAAAGGCGTCGAATCCCTTTGCTAGCTTCGCCCCATGCGGACCCCCGGCAACAAGACGTTCCTCCTACTTCTCGGCGCCCTGGCCGCGCTCGTGATCGCCGGCTGCGGCGGTGGCGGCGACGAGACTGAAACGACGGCGCCCACCGTCGAAGAACCGGCGGCGCTGAGCAAAGAGGAGCTGATCGCCGAGGGCGACGACGTCTGCGCTGAGGTCAATGCCGCGGTCGCCGCCCTGACCGCCTCCGCGGCCTCGGAAGACTTCCCCACCGAAGAAGCCGAAAAAGTCGCCAACCTCTACACGGGGATGGTCGAACGCCTGCAGGACCTCGGTTCCCCGGCCGACGACGACGGCAGCTACGCCAAATTCATGGAAGCGGCCGAAGAGCTGGCCAAGGTCGAGGGCGAAGTGAAACTCGCGGCCGAACGCGAAGACCTCGAAGTGATCGGCGAGCTGAACGGCGAAGCGGAAGTGGCGCTCGAAGAATTCCAGTCCCAGGCCGAGATCTACGGCTTCGAGGACTGCAGCGAGGGCCCCGGCGAAGCGCCGGCCCCGGCTGGCGGCGAAGTCGAACCCGGGGGCGAAGAATTCGAAGGCGAAGAAGGCGGGGTCGAAGTCGAACCCGAATTCGAAGAAGAAGAACTCGTCCCCGAAGAAGAAGCCCTCCCCGAAGAAGAAATCGCCCCCGAAACCGGCGGCGCCGGCGGTACCGAAGAACCCGCGCCGGAACCCGAAACGGGCGGCGAATCGGGTGGCGTAGGACCTGGATGAGCTAGTCGGTAGGGAGGGATGGGTGTCCCCTGACCTCCCTGGGATTTTCGCCGCTAACTCAGCAACTCTCGGTCACGGGCACTGCGAAAATCAGGACGCCGGTCGGCCAGGGGACACCCATCCCTCCTAGCGACAGCTGGCGATGCTCAGAGGCCCGAGGGCGTTTCGCCTCACCTCTCGCGAGACCGCAAAAAACCTCCTTGAGGGATGTTTTTTGCGGTCTCGCTGGGCAGGTTGCCTCGTTCTGCCCGTTGTGGAGGAGCCGGGTGACCCTCTGAACGTTTTGCGCATCTGGCCTGACACCCATCGCGGTCAGCTGGAGGCGATCCAGCCAGCATGCGAGTGAAGAGGGTTGCCCGGCTCCTGTACCGACGACGCTGGGTCTTGCGCTCCTCAGGCCGCTGATTCAGACCAGGCGCCGTAGAGCTTGGAGTAGGGGCCGTTGGCCGCGATCAGCTCGTCGTGGGTGCCTTGCTCGGCGATCTGGCCGTTTTCCAGGACGACGATCTTGCCGGCTCGGCGGATGGTGGAGAGGCGGTGGGCGATGACTATGGCGGTACGGCCGTGGAGGAGGCGCTCGAGGCCTCGCTCGATCGTCTTCTCGGTGCGGACGTCGACGTTGGAGGTCGCCTCGTCGAGGATCAGGATCCGCGGTTCGGCGAGCAGGGCTCGGGCGAAGGCGACGAGCTGGCGCTGGCCCGCCGAGAGCTGGATCCCGCGCTCTCCCACCTGGGTCTCCAGGCCGTCGGGGAGGGCGGCGACGAATGCGGTCGCGCCGACGGCGGCGATCGCCGCCTCGATCTCCTCCTCGCTTGCCTCCGGCCGGCCGAAGGCGACGTTCTCGCGGACGCTGCCGGAGAAGAGGAAGCCCTCCTGGGGGACGATTCCGAGCTGGCGCCGCAGCGCCCGCTGCTGGACGCCGCGGAGGTCGTGCCCGTCGACCCGCACGGTCCCCTTCTGCGGGTCGTAGAAGCGGGCGACCAGCTTCGCGAAGGTCGACTTGCCGGCGCCGGTCGCCCCGACCAGGGCCAGCGTCTGCCCCGGCGGCACGTGCAGGTCGACGCCTCGCAGCGCCCAGGTGTCCTCGCCCGACTCGCCCTCCTCGCCGTAGGAGAACCAGACGCCCTCGAGCTCGATCTCCCCGCGCAGCGTCCCCGGGTCGATCGCGTCCGGCGCGTCGACCATGTCCGGCTCGGTCTCCAGCAGGTCGAAGATCTTGTCCAGCGCCGCCATCCCCTGCTGGTAGGTCGTGTAGAGCTGGGAGAGCTGCTGGATCGGGTCGAAGAAGGTGTTGAGGTAGCCGACGAAGGCGACGATGACGCCGATCTGGATCGCCCCGTCGATCGCCTGACTGCCGCCGTAGAGCAGGATCACCGCGGTGCCGATGGCAGAGAGCATTTCCACCGCGGGGAAGTAGGAGGCGTTGAGGTAGACGGTTTTCAGGTTCGCCTGGCGGTTCGCCTCGTTCAGCACGGTCAGCTCGTCGACGTGCCGCGGCTCCTGGCCGAAGCTGCGCACGACCCGCACCCCGCTGAGGGACTCCTGCAGGTAGCCGGTGATCGCCGCGATCCGCTCCCGCGTCGCCCGGTAGGCGCCGGCGGAGGCGACGCGGAAGATCAGGCTCGCCACCGCCAGCAGCGGGAAGGTGAGGAAGGTGACCAGCGCCAGCTGCAGGTCGAGCAGGAGCAGGATCACGACCACCCCGAGCAGGGTCAGGGTGCTGGAGAACATCGTCACCACGCCGCTCGTCACCAGCTGGTTCAGCGCCTCGATGTCATTGGTCATCCGCGAGATCAGCACCCCGGGGCTGCGGCGGGTGAAGAACCCGATCGACATCGACTGGATGTGGGTGAAGACCCGCTGGCGCAGGTCCTGCAGCACCCGGGTCCCGACCCAGCCGACCATGTAGGTCTGCAGGAAGGTCGCCACCGCGTAGATCACCGCCACCGCGACGAAGGCCGCGACGATCCGGTCGAGGGCGCCGACGTCGCCGACGTCGCCGGCGATCCAGTCGAAGGCGCCGCCGTCGCCGGCGAGGATGCCGTCGTCGATCGCCTTGCCGGCGAGGTAGGGAGGGGCGAGCCCGGCGGCGGTCGCGAAGGCGAGCCCGAGGAACATCAGCGCGACGCGGCCGCGGTAGGGACGCAGCTGCGCGACGAGCCAGCGCACCTTGTGGCCGCGCCGGTCCTCGCCCCGGATCAGCTTCCAGAGGTCGGCGAAGAGGCGGCCGATGTTGCCGATGTTGGGGCTGCCGTTCACAGCTTCGCCATCTCCTCGCGCTCCTCGAGGTCGCGCTGCAGGAAGACCGAGTCGGCGAGCCCGTGCTCGGCGATCTCGCGGTAGAAGCCGCAGCCCTCCATCAGCTCCTCGTGGCTGCCGCGGTCGACGATCCGGCCGCCGTCGAGGACGACGATCTCGTCGGCGAGCGAGACGGTGGAGAGGCGGTGGGCGATGATGAAGGTGGTGCGGCCGGCCATCGCTTCTCGCAGCCCGGCTTTGATCGCCGCCTCGGTGGTCGCGTCGACCGAGGAGGTGGCGTCGTCGAGGATCAGGATCCGCGGGTCGGCGAGCAGCGCGCGGGCGATCGCGACCCGCTGGCGCTGGCCGCCGGAGAGGGTGAGGCCGCGCTCGCCGACGCGGGTCTCGTATCCGTCGGGGAGCTCGCGGATGAAGTCATCGGCCTGCGCCCGCCGCGCCGCCGCTTCGATCTCCTCCTGGCTCGCCTCAGGGCGGGCGTAGGCGATGTTCTCGGCGACGCTGGCGGTGAAGAGGAAGCTGTCGTCGGCGACGAAGGCGATCTCCGAGCGCAGCGAGGCGACGTCGACCTCGCGCACGTCGGCGCCGTCGACCAGGACGCTGCCCTCGTTCGGGTCGTACAGGCGCGCGATCAGCGCCACCAGGCTCGTCTTGCCCGAGCCCGAGGGACCGACCAGGGCAACCGTCTTGCCGGCCTCGACCTCGAGATCGACGCCGTGCAGGGCCGGGACCTCCTCCGCGCCCTCATACCGCAGGGCCACCCCGTGCAGCTCGACCCGGCCGCCGCCCGGTGGCAACTCCGGGGCATCGGGCGCGCTCTGGATCCGCGGCTCGCGGTCGAGGATCTCGAACAGCCGGTTGCCCGAGGCGACCGCCCGCTGGGCCATCGCCATCGTCGAGCCCAGCATCCGCAGCGGCCCGGCCAGCATCACCAGGTAGGTGTAGAAGGCGGTGAAGTCGCCGAGGCTGAGGCTGCCGTTGATCACCTGGCGGCCGCCGATCAGCAGGATCAGGGCGATCCCGAACTGGGGCAGCAGGCCGATGAAGGGCGAGAAGATGGCCTGCAACCTGGTCGAGTAGATGCTCTGGTCGAAGACCCGACCGACCGCCCGCGCGAAGCGCTGCCGCTGGTGCTCCTCGCGGGCGAAGGCCTTGACGATGCGGATCCCGGAGACGTTCTCCTCGGCCTCCGCGGTCAGCTCGGCGATCCGCTGTTGCACCTCCTGTACCGCGGGGCGGTTGACGCGGTTGTAGCGGGAGGCGGTGTAGACGATCAGCGGCGCCGGCGCCAGCGCGATCAGCGCCAGCCAGGGGTCGATCGCGAACATCACCGCGCTGGCCAGCGTCACCGTCAGCAGGTTCTGGGTGATGAAGATCAGGCCGTAGCCGAGGAAGAAGCGGATCGACTGCAGGTCGACGGTCGCCCGCGACATCAGCTGCCCGGTCTGCTGCCCGTCGAAGAAGCCGAGCTCGAGCCGCTGCAGGTGGGCGTAGAAGGTCTGGCGCAGGTCGAACTCGACCCCGAGGGAGACTTTGCCGGCGACCACGCGCCGGACCACGATGAAGGCCAGCCGCAGCACCGCCGCGCCGAGGATCGCCAGCGCCAGTGGCAGCAGGTCCTGCTTATTCCCGGCCTCGATCGCGTTCACCGCGCGGCCGATCAGCCAAGGGATCAACACCGTCATCCCCATCGCCGCCCAGGCGAAGACCAGCGAACCCCACAGCTGCGCCCGGTAGGGGCGCAGGAAACCCATCAGCCGGCGGTAGGTGCGCACCCACCCACTATACAAAGTGAAGTATTGCCCTACAGCGGCCCTATTCGAGGCGCGCGGCTGCCTTGGCGCTGGGGACTTTGCCCTCTGAGCAGGGTTTCGGTCCGCCGCCCGGCGGGGGCAGGATCTGGAAGTTGGTGACGTCGTTGAACTGCGTCGTCGTGCCGCTGTTCTGGGCGAGGTTGACGACCATCCGGTAGAAGCCGGGGGGGAGGTGGTGGTAGTAGATCTCCGGCCTGGTCGCGGGGGAGTAGGCGCCGGCCACCCCGATCCGTTCGGCAAGGATGCCGTTGGGGCCGGCGAACTCCGCGTAGTCGAACGAGCGCCCGACGAGGCGGCCTTTGCCGACCGGGCTGTTTTCCGCGTCCAGGAGTTTCTTCGGGTCGACGCAGTCGGGAACGCGCTTGAGGCTGAAGCGGATGTGGCCCTGGCCGAGCTGCGGTTCGCCGCCGAGCTGGCGCGGCGCGAGCTGGAAGTTCTCGACCTCGACCTTTACCACCACCGCGCGGTTCTCCTGGCGGGCGCCGTTGCGGGGGGAGATGATTTCCACCGACGGCCGGCCGGCGAGCTCGTCGCTTTCGGCGTTCTCTGAACCCGATCCCTCGTGGCCGCCAAAGGCGAGGGCGACTGCCACGGCCACGGCGGCCAGCGCCACCGCCGCCACGGTTGCGTTCCTCCTGCGCATGAGGGCGGGAAGACTACGCAGAGGGGTCAGCGCCTGCCCTGCCGTTAACCTCCTCGGTTCGCGATGTCCCCTGCCACTGAGCTCGCCTATCGGATCGGCGCCGCCGCTCGCCAGCCGGCGAACTGGGTGCAGCTGCTCAAATTCGGCCTTGTCGGCGGCTCCGGGTACCTGGTCAACCTCGCCGTCTTCGCCCTGCTGACCGGCAGCTTCGGCACTCACCACGTCGCCGCCGCAATCGGCGCCTTCGCCGTCGCCGTCACCAACAACTTCCTCTGGAACCGCCACTGGACCTTCGGCCCCGGCGACGGCCCAATGCACTTCCAAGCGGCGCGTTTCTTCACGGTGAGCCTCGCGTCCTTAGGGCTCAACCTCGTGGTTCTCCAGCTGCTCCTTGCCTACACCACCATGGGTGAGCTCCCCGCCCAGGCGATCGCCGTAGCCGCGGCGATGCCCTTCAATTTCCTGGGCAACAAGCTCTGGACGTTTTCTTAGCTCAGCAGAGCGCTTGTCTCCTCAGGCATGATTGAGGAGATGAGCGAGAAGCCGAAATACGACCCCCAGGCAACCGAGGCCAAGCGCCAGGAGATCTGGGAGCAGCGCGGCGATTTCAGCGCCCCGCAGCCCAAAGACGGCCAGCAGCGCGTCTACGTCAAGCCCTCGAGCCCGTTCACCTCGGGCAACCTGCACATGGGCCACGTTCGCGATTACTCGATCGGCGACGCCTACGCCCGCTTCCGCCGCGGCCGCGGCGACGCCGTCCTGCTCGGTTTCGGCTTCGACGCCTTCGGCCTGCCGGCCGAGCTGGCGGCGATCGAGCGCCGGATCCCCCCGGCCGACTGGGTCGCCCAGTGCGGCGAGCGGATGCTGGGACAGATGAAGCGGCTCGGCTTCTCCTTCGACTACGACCGCGTCTTCTACAGCTCCGACGAGGGCCAGTACCGCTGGTCGCAGTGGCTCTTCCTCACCCTGCTCGAGCGCGACCTGATCTACCGCGCCGACACCACCGTCGACTGGTGCG
The DNA here is from genome assembly GCA_035474955.1 of Solirubrobacterales bacterium. Lineage (GTDB taxonomy): Bacteria > Actinomycetota > Thermoleophilia > Solirubrobacterales > 70-9 > VAYN01. The sequence goes on along the minus strand of DATIMV010000023.1, from coordinate 21,299 downwards.
ACACCTGCCAGACCACGCTCGCCTCGATCCAGGTCGAGGACGGCCGCTGCTGGCGCTGCCACAACGAGGTGCGGCTGATCCGGCGCCCGACCTGGTTCCTGCGGATCACCCCCTATCTGGAGGAGAACGACCGCAACACCGAGCAGCTCGCGGAGAGCGGCAAGTGGGACGACCTCTCGCTGGCGACCCAGCGCTACATCCTCGGCCGCTCCGACGGGGTCGAGCTGGAGTTGGAGGGCGACGCCCGCTCGCTGACCGTCTTCACGCCGCACCGCAAGTTCGCCGGCCTGGCGAGCTTCGTGCTGCTCTCGCCGCGCCACCCGGAAGTCGACGCCTGGGCGACCGACCCGGCCGCGCGGGAGCAGATGGAGCAGATGCGCTCCGGCGGCTGGGAGCGCAGCGCCCGCGACGCGCGCCTGGTGCCGCTGGTCGACACCGGCTCCTCGATCACCGGTCCCGACGGCTCGGAGCTGCCGGTGGTCGTCTCGCCGCTCGTTGATGCCCGCTTCGGACCGACCGCCGCGCTCGGAATCCCCGCCATCGACGAGGCCGACCGCGACCTCGCCGAGCGGCTGCAGCGGGTCGAGGTGCCCGAGCGGGGCGAGGACGACGAGGGGCCGGCGCCCGCCCCCGCCGAGGCTGCCCGCGAGACCACCCGCTACCGCGCCAACGATTTCTCGATCTCGCGCCAGCGCGCCTGGGGCTGCCCGATCCCGATCGTCCTCTGCGACGAGTGCGGCCCGGTCCCGGTGCCGGAGGAGGACCTGCCGGTGGTCCTGCCGCGCGACCTGCAGCCGACCGGGGAAGGGAACCCGCTGGCCGAGCGGCCGGACTTCGTCGACGTCGAGTGTCCGAAGTGCGGCGGCGCCGCCAAGCGCGAGACCGACACCCTCGACTGCCACTTCGACGCGCTCTGGCTCTGGGTCCCGGCCGCGGTGCCGCCCGAGGCGCGCGACGAGCAGATGTTCACCCATCCCGACCTGCAGGAGTGGCTGCCGTCGGAGCGGCTCGTCGCCGGCAACGACAGCGGCGGTTTCGTCTTCGACCAGCGGATCGTCACCAAGGCCCTCCGCGACATCGGCCCCTTCGCCTTCATGGGGGAGGGGGAGCCGTTCGCCGGCTGCCTCTTCCACGAGATGGTGATCGCCGACGGCCGCAAGATGAGCAAGCACCTGGGGAACGTCGTCAACCCCGACGAGCTGGTCGCCGAGCACGGCGCCGACACCGTCCGGCTCGCGGTCCTCTACGCCGCCGGGCCGGCGAAGACGCTCAACTGGAGCGACGGTACGGTCCGTTTCGCCAGTCGCTTCCTGCGCAACCTCTGGATCTACACGCACGACCGCCTTGCCGCGCTGGAGGATCTGGCGCACGATCCGGAGGCCGCTGCCGATACCGAGCACATGCGCGACCGGCTGCGCAAATGGTGCGAGAACGGCTTGTCGAGGATCACCGAGGACACCGAGCAGCTGCAGATGCACAAGTCGATCCGCAACATCACCCGTCTTTTCGAGCGGATCCAGGACTTCGAGAAGCGGGTGATCAAACGTCGGGGCCAGCTCGATCGCGCCGACGCCGAGGCGCAGATCGCCGCGCTGGTCCTACTGGCGCGGACCCTGGTCCCCTTCGCACCTCACCTGGCCGAGGAGCTGCTGGTGGCGGCGGGAGCGGGGGATACGGCCGAGGCCCTGGAGGCTTGGCCTGAGTCGGCCGAGATCCCGGTGTCCTCGGCCTCCACGCCTGCCTCTTCCTAGGGATCTAGGCAAAGACTTGCTCGATTGTGCAAAGAGACTTGATTGATAGAACTGATTCTGTTATGAATGCGGATGCCGGTCGATCACCGGTGAAGGAGGCGGGGCTTCTCGGATATGGGAAACCGCCTTGGGGTGGCAAAGGAGGACCAATCCTGAGCCCGGATCAAGCGTCATGACGGATCCGGGTCACGTCGGCTCGGCCGACGTCGCCCCGCCTCCCTTCACTTCCCTTCGTGATCGGCTGGAGCGCGTCGCGCGACGTTCAGGCCCTCGGGGGGCGCTTGACGTCGAAGCGGCGCGCTTTCGGCAGCCAGCTGATTCCGGCGCAGAGCTCGCTCGTGGTGGTGTTCAAAGCGCCGGCCAGCTTGACGATCGTGGCCAGGCGCGGCTCGCGGCCGGCTCGCTCGAGCAGCGAGACCTCGGTGCGGTGCAGATCGCACATGTAGCCCAGCTCTTCCTGGGAGACGCCGGCCTCGGTTCGGGCCTTGCGGAGGTTGACGGCGAAGCGCTCCTGGGGAGTCATCGGGGAGGATCTTTTCCGGTTGCGGACAGAAGCTCTACAGACAAGAGGATTCAGAACGCTTGCGCCCGCTTCAGCTTCCGCTACCTTCCTGAGACGAATCGATTCATCATCCGCAACAGTTTTGCGCAGAAAGCGTTGAGCACTAGCTGACCATGTGTTATACCCGTGCGACCAATTGGACCAGGGCCGAGGGATCGGCGGCAAAGGAGGAGTCATGAGTGACGCGGTAGATCCGCATCTCACCGAGCCCTATGGGCTCCGGACCAACTCCTGTGCCACCGAACTCGTCTGTCGCGACTGCGGCTACCGGACGCCGTTGTTGGACCGGGCTTTCAAGTGCCACGCCTGCGGCGAAGGCCTTGACGTCGACTACGACTACGAGCTCGCCAAGAAGCGGATCGAGGAGCGCCCGCTGACCGAGCGCCCCTGGAACGTCTGGCGCTTCGAGGAGCTGCTGCCGATCCTCAACCGCCGCGCGCAGCAGCGCGTCGCTCAGTTCGCCGGCAAAACGCCGCTGATCCACGCCGAGCGCCTGGGGGCCGAGCTCGGCCTCAGCAACCTCTACATCAAGGACGATTCCAGCAACCGCCCCTCGTTCTCCTACAAGGACCGCGTCGTCGGGATGGCGATCGCCCGTCTGCTCGAGCTGGGCAAGGAGGAGGTCGGCTGCGTCTCGACCGGCAACGTCGGCACCGCCGTCGCCGCGCTTGGCGCGCAGGCCGGGGCCAAGCCCTACATCTTCTACCCCGGCAACATGGAGAAGGGGAAGGCGAAGGCCTGCCGTGCGCTTGGTGCGCAGGTGATCCAGCTCGACGCCAACTACGACGGCGCCAACCGCGCCTGCCGCGAGCTGGCGATCACCACCGGCATGGAGTTCGCCAACATCACCCTGCGGCCGTTCTACGCCGAGGGGGCGAAGACGATGGCTTTCGAGGTGGTCGAGGAGCTCGGCTGGAAAGCCCCGGACCACTTCGTGATCCCGGCCGCCGGCGGCACCCTCTCCTCACGCATGCACAAGGGCCTGGTGGAGTTGGAGAAAGTCGGCCTGGCCGAGACGGCGGAGTCGAAGATCAACATCGCCCAGGCCAGCGGCTGCTCGCCGATCTCGACCGCGATCCTCGACGGCGGCGAGCTCGTCCCGCAGACGCCTGAGACCGCAGCACACTCGATCGCGATCGGGGCGCCCGGAGATGGCGCCTTGGTGGTCGACGCGGTGCGCTCGCGCAACGGCTCGGCGGCCGCGGTCTCCGACGAGGAGATATTCGGCGCGATCGACCTGCTCGGCGCGACCGAGGGAATCCTCACCGAGCCGGCCGGTGGCACGACGATCGCCTCGACGGCGCGGCTGGCGCAGGAAGGGAAGATCGCGCCCGACGAGACCGTGGTCGCGATCATCAGCGGCAACGGGCTGAAGACGCTTCAGGAGCACCCCGAGAAGTCGTGGCCGGAAATGGTCCCGTGCGAGGTCGGCGCGATGGAGGAGATGCTCAACGACTTTCGCCAGCAGGCAGCGACGGCCACGTTGCACTGAGCGGAAGGGGGCCCGGCGACTGGCGCGACCTCCCGGCGCGCAGCCGGTCGCTTGCGCGCTTTGAGAAGGCCTGAGGCTCGATAGCCTGTTTGGCTGGTGAGCCAGCCACCGCACATCGACGGCGTCACCCATCACTGGGTCCGGGCGCGGGGACTCGACTTCCACTACGCGGAAGCGGGGAGTGGCGACGACGTCGTCCTCTGCCTCCACGGCTGGCCGCAGCACTGGTACGAGTGGCGGCACCTGATGCCGGCGCTGGCCGACCGCCACCGGGTCCTGGCGCTCGACCTGCGCGGATACGGCTGGTCGGATGCCCCGCCGAGCGGCTATGAGAAGGAGAACCTGGCCGACGACGTGCTAGCCGTCCTCGACGAGCTCGGGATCGAGCGGGTGAAACTGGTCGGCCACGACTGGGGCGGCTGGATCGGTTTTCTCCTGGCGCTGCGGGAGCCGCAGCGGTTCGAGCGCTACCTGGCTCTCAACATCCTCACGCCTTGGACGAGCACGCGAGCGATGGCGCCGCACATCTGGCGCTTCTTCTATCAGTGGATGATCTCCAGCCCGGGGCTCGGCTACCGGCTCCACACCAGCGGCAAGTTCATCCCCAAGGTCCTGGTCGGCGGCTCAGTGCGAAAAGAGGTTTGGGACGACGCCTCCATCCACGCCTTCTCCGACACTTTCACCCAGCCGGCGCGGGCGCGGGCGGCTGTGCAGACCTACCGCACCTTCACCCTGTATGAGGCACCGGAGATCGCTCGCGGCCGCTATGCACGGACCCGCCTCGAGGTCCCCACCAAACTCTTCTTCGGCAAAGGCGACCGAGCCCTCCCGTACACGCTCCTCCAAGGCTACGAGCAGCACGCAGACGCGATGGATGTAGATCTAATCGATAACTGCGGCCACTTCATTGCCGACGAGATGCCGGACTTGGTTGCCGAGCGAGCCCGGGACTTCTTCGGCGCCTGAGCAGGAGCCGGGAGAGGGGTTCGCCGGACCCTCCCCGCTGTTGTCCGCCGAACCCCTCTCCCGGCTCCCCTCAAGCCCGGATTCGTGCCTCCTCGAGGTCCAGGTCGCGCTCGATCTGGCGCAAAGTCTCGTGCCGCAAGCGCCCCGCACTCCGCAGCTCCAACAGCTCCTCCCGCTCGATCCCGATCAGCTCGCGCCGCAGCTCGCCGTAGTCGGCTAGTCGCTGCTCGCGGGCGGCAACGTCGGGGTCCTCACCGCCGAGCACGGCTTGGCACATCCGGAAGCGACTGCGGTAGAGGTCACGCAGGCGCTGCAGTTGCTTCTCGGCAGCTCGCTCCTCGGACTCCATCTCGTCGATCCGGTCTAGGGCCGACTGGGCTGCCTCCATCCGCGCAACTGCCTCTTCGTCTGACCAGCGCCTTGGCTGTTCGAGCTTGAGGGCGCGGACGATGAAGGGGAGTGAGAGGCCCTGGCCGACGATCGTGATCAGGATCAGGGCGAAGGTGAGGAAGATGATCTGGGGGCGGCCGTCGACGCTGAGCGGGACCGCGAGGGCGGCGGCGAGGGAGACGGCGCCGCGCATCCCGCTCCAGCCGACTGCGAAGCGTTCGCCGGCGGTCTCGCCGGCGTCGCCGCGCATCGCGAAGACGAAGGCGAGGCGGGCGGCGATCGAGGCCGCGGCGATGGCCGCGATCGGCACCAATAGCCCGCTGACGCCGTCGCCGCTCTCTTCGAGGGTGTCGATGATCTCCGGCAGCTGTAGGCCGAGGAGGACGAAGAGGGTGATCTCGAGCCCGAAGATGAGGGCGTTCCAGAAGGCGACGGCGCTGAGTCGGACGTCGGCGTCGAGCGAGTGGGGGGAGCGATAGCCGGCGTAGAGGCCGGCGACGACGGCGGCGAGGATGCCGGAGACGTGCAGCTCCTCGGCGCCGATGTAGGCGCCGTAGGCGGTGAGGACCGTGAGCACGATGGTCAGGTCGGCCTCGCTCTGGCGACGGACGACGAGGTCGGAGAGGAGCCCGACCACGAGGCCGACGACGATCCCGCCGGCGGCGATGCCGACGAACTCCAGAGTGGCGCTGCCGAGGCTGAAGGCGCCGCCGGTGGCGACGCCGACGGCGATCCGGTAGATGACCAGCGCGGTGCCGTCGTTGATCATCGACTCGCCCTCGACCAGGAGCCGCACCCGCTCGGGGGCGCCGAGGCGGCGGAAGATCGCGGTTGCGGCCGGCGCGTCGGTGGGGGCGAGGACGGCGCCGAGGATCGCCGCCTCGGCCCAGCTCAGCTCGGGAACGAGGGCGTGGGCGACGACGGCGACGACCGCGGCGGTGAGGAAGACGAGGCCGACCGCGAGCAGTCCGAGCGGGCGCACCACCGCCCGCAGCTCCAGCGGCGAGGTCCGCCAGCCGGCGGCGTAGACCAGCGGCGGCAGGAAGAGGAGGAAGATCGTGTCCGGCTCGAGTTCGACGTCCGGCAGTCCCGGCACGAAGGCGATCGCGAGGCCGCCGAGAACGAGGACGATCGGCGCCGGGATCTTGCCGAAGTCGGCGAGGCGGACCAGCAGCGCCGCGGCGAGGACGAGGACGAGGATCGACTCGATGTCGTGCACGGGCACATAACATCAAGGCTCAGGTGGACGAACTGCTCTCACCCCCGCTGGAGGACCTCGATCACGTTCGGGGAGAGCGCGGGGTGCCGCTGGAGCTGGTCATGTTCGGGGACTTCCAGTGCCCCTTCTGCCTCGGCGCGCAGTCGATCCTGCGCCGGGTCCGCGAGCGCCTCGGCGAGCGGCTGCTGTTCGGCTTCCGCCACCTGCCGATCCCCGAGCGCCACCCGCTGGCTCCGGAAGCGGCGGAGGCGAGCGAGGCCGCCGCCGCCCAGGGCAAGTTCTGGGAGTACCACGACGAGCTCTACGCCGTCCAGCCGAAGCTCTCGCGCGAGGTGATGCTGCAGGTGGGGCGGGACCTGGGGCTCGACGCCGAGCGGATGGCAGCCGAGATCGACTCCGGCGCCCACCGCGACCGCGTCGCCCGCGACGTCGCCTCGGCCGAGGCCAGCGGCGCCACCGGCACCCCGACCTTCTTCGTCAACGGCGAGCGCTTCTTCGGCGCCTACGACGCCTCCTCGCTGGTCGAGGCGCTGGAAGCAGACGCTTAGCGCGGCCGATGAAGGCCCTGGTCCAGCGCGTCAGCCAGGCGGCCGTCGACGTCGAGGGTACGCGTGTCGCCCAGATCGGCCCCGGGATGCTGATCCTGCTCGGGGTCGGCACCGGGGATGGGGAGCAGGAGGTCGACCGGCTCGCCGAGAAGGTCCGCAAGCTGCGGATCTTCGACGACGCCGAGGGGCGGATGAACGAGCCGCTCGGCGAGCGCGAGGTCCTCTGCGTCAGCCAGTTCACCCTCTACGGCGACACCCGCCGCGGCAACCGCCCCAGCTACATGGAGGCGGCGCGACCGGAGGCAGCCGAGCCCCTCTACGACCGCTTCTGCGAGCGCCTCGGCGCGAAGAAGGGCGTGTTCGGCGCCTGCATGGGGGTGGCGCTGATCAACGACGGCCCGGTGACGCTGATGCTGGAGGTTTGACGAGAGGCTGGCGAAATGTTCTGTCTGCGAAAACCGCTAGGGTTGTCGTATGAGCATCTTGCCTATCGCGGGAATCTCGGGTTCTTCTTTGGCGTTGGTTTGGGCCTTCTCCTCTTGGCAAGGGATTACTTGAGGTGATCTACACTCGGGACACGACGAGATGGATCGCAATCCTTGGAGTTCCGTCTGCAGTCGTCATTGGGTTGGTGGAACTGCTCAACCGGCTCGACGCTGGACCGGGAATTGCCATGGTCGCCCTGGGCCTGACCGCAGTGGTAGGCGGCGCCATGCTCGGCTATTTCGCCGATCGTCTTCCGGAGCTTCCAGGCAAGCGACGTCAAGGCAGGTTGACTGCGCATCACCTGGATCACCAGCCGTAGCCGCACCGTAGGTTTGCGCTCTCCGCGCCGGGGAAGCCGCACTGGGTGAGAAAACGGTCGGGCCCGCCGCTTTTGCCGTCGCTGCTGCTGGGGATCGGCCTTGGCGGGTTCGTCGACGGGATCGTCCTCCACCAGATCCTCCAGTGGCACCACATCCTCACCGACGAGGGCTGCTGCCCCGCCTCGACGGTTGGCGGTCTCGAGGACAACACCCTCGCCGACGGCTTCTTCCACCTCGCCACCTGGATCGCGGTCATGGCCGGCACGATCGTCGCCGTCCGCGCCTGGCAGCGGGGCGAGCTGGCCCCGCCCTGGCGCTTCCACTTCGGCGGTCTCCTCCTCGGCTGGGGCGCCTTCAACCTCGTCGAGGGCCTGATCGACCATCAGATCCTTGGCATCCACCACGTCCGCGACGACCTCGGCGGCCCGATCGGCTGGGACCTTGGCTTCCTCGCCTTCGGGGCGTTGCTGGTCTTCGTCGGCTGGGTGCTGATCAGGTCGGCCTTGGGTGACAGACGCGAGCGCTCGCTTCCTGGCTGATCTGCCCACGAATAAGATCGGCAGATGCGGAAAGTCCGCGCTATCGCGCCCGCTGTAATCGCCCTCGCCCTGTTGGCGCTGCTCTTCAGCGCCTCAATCGCTCCGGCTGCTTCAGGGCAGGTGCGCGTGCAGGCGGACGTCAGCTACCACGAAAACAGTGAAGGCTCGATCAATGGAGTGCGGCTGCAGATCTACCGCGATGGCTTCAAGGTTCTCGACCGCGCCCCGGCCCGTCCGTGTCCCAGCTGCGAATTGGTGCCGGTTCCGCCCTCCTATCAAGCTCCTGCCCGCGTGGTCCAGTTGGATGGAACCCCGGAACCAGAGGTGGTCTTCACTCTCCATTCAGGGGGTGCGCACTGCTGCATCTTTGCCCAGGTCTTTCGCTGGGATGAGACGGCTGGGCGCTACCTCCTCACCGTTCACGACTTCCAGGACTTCGGCTACCGACTCAAGGACCTTCGCAACGGCGGCCGCCCACTCTTCGCCGGCAGCGACAGCCGCCTTGCCTACCGCTTCTCCTGCTTCGCCTGCACGATCTATCCGCCGCGGATCTGGAAGTACAGCGACGGCAGGTTCATCGACGTGACCCCCGCCTATCCCGGCGAGGTGCGAAAGCACCTCGCGCGGACGAACAGGTTCTACCGGCGAGCGCGGGGAGATGGCGATGTTCGTGGCATCCTCGCCACCTTGGTCGCCGACAAGTGCCTCCTCGGCCGCTGCGCCTCGGGGTTCAAAGTGGTGAGGCGAGCAATCCGCTCGGGCTTCGTCCGTCGCCGTGACCGCTATGAAATCGGCCCGCACGGGGACCGCTACCTGCGGGAGCTCGACCGCTTTCTGAGCCGGCTCGGCTACGCCTAAGCCGGCGAAGGTCAGGGGGCTGCGATGATGCGCCGATGAAGAAGCCGGAGCTTTCCGCCTGCTTAGTCGTGCTCCTCGCCTTGTGCTTCACGGCTCCAGCCGCGGCGGCGCCTGGCCCAGACGAGGTCAAGCGCGGGCTCGAGCGGCTGGTCAAGGCGGAGGGGGGCCCGCCGGGGGCGATCGCGACGATCTACCGCGATGGCCGGATGACCGTGCTGCGGGCGGGCCGGGCGAACGTCAAGCGGCCGGGGGCGCCCAAGCCGACCGATCACATGCGGATCGCCAGCGTCGCCAAGGCCTTCAGCGGTGCGGTGGCGCTCAACCTCGTGCGCGACGGGAGGCTGGGCCTGGACGACACGATCGCGCAGCGGCTCGGCGGGATGCCGGCGGAGTGGGGGGCGGTGACGGTGCGGCAGATGCTCAACCACACCAGCGGCCTCCCGGACTACACGAAATCGAAAGGCTTCATCCGCCAGGCGGAAAAGGATCCGCGCGGCTTCGTCTCGCCGCTCAAGGTGATCGGCTGGGTCCGGGCCGACCCGCTCGAGTTCGCTCCCGGCTCGCGCTACGAGTACTCGAACACCGACAACATCGTGATCGGCCTGATCGTCGAGGCGATCACCGGCCAGTCCTACGGCACGGCCCTCGAGCAGATCGTCTTCGGACCGGCGAGGCTGAACCAGACCTCCTTCCCGACGAAGCTGGCGCTGCCGCGACCGTTCATCCACGGCTACGTAGTCGAGCCGGGTGAGGAGCCGATCGACGTCTCCACCTTCCTCAGCCCGAGCGGCGCCTGGGCCTCCGGCGCGATCGTCTCCACGCCCCTCGACCTCAACGCCTTCATCCGCTCCTACCTCGGCCTCGAGTTCTTCTCCGCCGCCCAGCAGCAGGAGCAGATGCGGTTCTTCCCCGGCGGCGAATCGAGTCCTCCCGGCCCCGGCAAGAACTCCGCCGGCCTCGCCCTCTTCCGCTACCAGACCAGATGCGGCACCGTCTACGGCCACACCGGCAACTTCCCCGGCTACGTCCAGTGGGCGGCCGCCTCTGCCGACGGCACCCGCGCCGTCACCACCTCGCTCAACATCCCGGCGCCGACCGGCAAGCTCCTGAAGCAGTTGCGGCGAGTGCAGACGACCGCGGTCTGCGCGCTGCTGGCGAAATAGCCGGCGGCGGCCAGGAGGGCGCCGGTCACGCTCACCCATCTAGGCTGCTCGCGTGACGGGATACCTGCGTCGACTGGCGACGACCGGCGCCGCCTATACGGCGGCGAGCATCTTCTCGAAGCTGATCGCGGTCGCGCTGCTGCCGCTCTACACGCGGTACCTCGGTCCGGGGGCCTACGGCCAGGCCGAGGTCCTCTTCGCCGCCGTGATCTCGGCCAGCATCATCGTCCGCTTCGGCCTGATCGAGGCTGTCCTGCGCTTCTACTACCGCGAGGACGAGGATCCCGAACGGGTCGTCGGCGCCACTTTCTCGGGTCTCTTCTGGTGCGCGACGATCGGCGCCCTGATCGCTCTGCCTTTCGCCGGGCCGCTCTCCGAGGCGTTGCTGGACCCGCAGCATTCGGCCGAGCGAAGCCAGGCCGCGGAACTCATGCGGATCGCGATCGGCGGGCTCTGGGTGGCGACGATGTTCGAGTACCTGCTGACGCTCTACCGCCTCGACGAGCGCGCCCGCGCCTACTTCATCACCACGATCACCAACGTCCTCGCGACGATCGGGCTGACCGTGATCCTCGTCGTCGGCGGCGACGAGGGGGCGCGAGGCCTCCTCCTCGGCTCCTACGTGACCGGCGCCGTCTTCGTCCTCGGGATGATCTTCGAGCAGCGCCGCCGCCTTACCCTGGCGGTCGACGTTCCGTTGCTCCGTCGGCTCCTGCGCTTTGGCCTGCCGACGATGCCCGCCGAGGTCAGCCTCTACCTCCTGAACTTCGTCGACCGGCTGATCATCCTCCGCACGGTCGGCGCCGTCGAGGCGGGGCTCTACTCGGTGGCGGTCAAGTTCGCGCAGGCGGTCAACGTGCTGGTCCGCGGCTTCCAGCTCGCCTGGCCGCCGCTCGCCTACTCGATCCGCGACGACGAGGAGGCCGCCCGCGCCTACGCCACCGTCGTCACCCTGTTCGTCGCCGGCTGCGCCTTCGTCGTCACCGGGATGTGGCTGTTCAGCCGCTGGTTCGCCCGCGTCCTCGCTGATCCCCGGTTCTTCGACTCCTGGGAAGCGGTCGGGCTGATCTCCACCGCGGTCACCCTCTACGCCCTCTACATGGTGATGGTGGTGATCCTTGGCAGGACCGGCCGCACCGAGTTCAACTTCCCGGCCGCCGGCGCCGCGCTTGCCGCCAATATCGCCCTCAACCTGCTGCTGGTGCCCTCGCTGGAGATCGTCGGCGCCGGGATCGCCCTGGTCGCCTCCTACGGGGTGGGCGTGGTGCTGATGTACGTCTTCACCCAGCGCCTGTTCCCGGTCCCCTACCAGTGGGGTCGCCTCGCCCGCATCGTCCTCACTACCGCCGTCCTGGTCGGGCTCGGCGAACTGCTGATGCCGACCGACGGCGTAACCGGCCTGCTCGGCCGCGCCGTGCTACTGGCGCTCTACCCGCTCGGCCTGCTCGCGACGGGCTTCTTCTCCCCCGAGGAGCGCCGCTGGCTCGCCAAGCTCCGCCACCCCCGCGAGATCGCAGCGGAGTTCAAACGCATGCGCGAAGCCCCCGCGGCGGTCGACGGTCGCCTGCCCGAGACCTACGAGGTGGAGCGAATGGACGAGGACGCGAGGTTCTAGCAGGCTGTTTCCTGCCGCCAAACGATGCCGGAGGAGAGACTCGAACCCCCGACACGCGGATTATGATGCTGCCGCGCGGGCTGCTGGGCTTTCTGCTGTTAGGCGTTGCGCCCCTAGAAAGCCAAATCGCAGAGTTCTGGCCGCTCGGTATTTTCGGCCGTTTCCGAGTGTCTCGTTGCCACCGAAGGGCCAAGGCCTCACTCAGCGGCTGGTTCGGGAGCCTCGCTGAATATCGCCTCGTCTAGGTCGCTTGCGTTTCTTGGCCCATTTAGAAGCCAAGCCCTCAACGCCTTGCGCGCTAGCTCTCGCGTTTCCTCAACGACCTTTCCAAGATCATCTTTGGCGGGTTGTCCATGAACGACCTTGGAGCGCCTGTCATATGAGCGGCGGGCAAAGTTGAATGCCGCCCGTTTGTCCTCGGCGGTTTGTCCGACAAGCTGTGCCAACCGAATGGCGGCTCGGTAGCTCAACTCGCCCGCCGTATCGGGAAGGAGGAGGGCCTCAAATGCAATCCATAGGTCAATCAGGCGGTCCTCAGGATCTATGCGTAGGTATGCAGCATCGAATCGCCGAATAGCTAAGTTCAGCCGTCGGTCTTCCTCTGCCGTTCTTAGGGCGTTCAAGAGGTCGCGTAGCGACTCCGGGCAATGCGGGCCGATATGCGAGACGAAACGGTCCATGAAAAGGCCGGGACCCGTCCCGAGCGGGGCGAAAAGCGAGCTCCCCATGACTCGCTCAGGAAAGACCTCGGCTGGATCGGGTCGATGCCAAATGATGGTCGTACCCGTGACGCCTGGGTGATGGAGCCTTAGAGCGCGCACCGTGTCTTGGATCACTTCCACGGCAGGCTCATTGCTCAACGGGGGTTTATGAGGTAGCTCCCAGCGGTAGTCGATCACCGTCTCCCAGGCTTCAAGATCAGGGATAGTCGGGTTAATTTGCCCGGGAAAATGCTCGGCCCCAAAGGCATCCCAAAGATCCCTTCGGTCCTCGTCAGTGAACTTGCGGATCGCAAGGCCGGGTTCAACCTCTAGGCGATCAGACATTGATTTGCAGTTGTGAAGTGGCGCGAGCGCCTGGCGTCGATAACTCGTTCGATTTTGAGCTTGCCGCCAGGTCGTTAAGACCTCCGAGGCGGCATTGGGGTCCCAGGTCCAATCCTCATGGATTAGGCGATATTGCCGGAGGAGTGGATCGAGAATGTCTCCCCAGAGCGTCTGAGCGCGCATCCCAATGTCTGGATCGAAGCCGACGAGCCCCTCAACATCCTCATCTTTCCTAAGGGCCTCCGCCAGTCGTGCCATCTCATCCCACCAACCAGAGAAGCGGGTCATCTTCGCCGTAAACTGCTGCCAGTCCAAGCGTTTCTCAGTAGCCACCTGAAGGCCGCCGCGCGGGTTCCTCTGGAGAGTCTTAGCGCTTTCAAATGGAAGGGGTCCCGAGTTTGGTTGGCTCAGTTCCTGTGCTCGCCGACAGGCACGCTCCAAAGCAGCCAAGATGGCGGCGTTCTCAGCGGCTTGATCCACAGCGGGACATTCTGCTGCCTCGGGTATCTCGCTGTAGGCAAGAGTGCGAACCACCGCGAGGAAACCGCCCTAGGATTGCCGACTCACCTAGCGAAAGAAGGGCAATGGAGCAAAAGAAGACCAAATGCATAGCCACTTGGTGGGACGGAGAAGTTGAGAATCCCGAGACCGAAGACATCGAGGTTGAAGTTTCGTTTGATGACGATGCCTTCTTTATTGAGGGCTTGAGGCAGGGGGTCTATCTGACCCTTCCGCTGCACGCTATTGCGCAGGCAATCGCAGATGGGACCAGGCCCGCCAAAGGCCTCGCCCGCTAGACCGACTCCAGCTTGATTGCATCGACTGCGATCCCTGCCTTGCCGCGATGGGCGGGCCTCTCACCAAGGACTGCTTCGTCAAGGAACGCGGCGCTCCCATGCCTGCATCCATTAAGCGCCCGCCAGGATCAGCCCGCCGATGACAGTGATCGCGATGCCCTCAAACACCATCAACTTCTCCGAAAAGGATGCCGCGCTTCTGGCAGTACGCCAGGTGGATATGCCAGCTAAGTCGAACGAAAGCTACGGCGGCGTCTCGGATCGCCTCCTCCTGAGTTCGGAAGCTGTCGTGACGACGAAGGGCAAGAGTCGTAGCCACCGGATCGGCAAAACGAAAGGTGATTTCGGTGTCCGATCCAACGTCAATGTCAGCCCCCACCTCGCTTAGCTCCCCGATCACCTCAGCGAGTTCTCCAATCGAGTTTGATCCTTTCTTCGACGGATCGGGGCGCGGATAGTGGAACGTGGTCTGGCGGACGTGCTCCAAGGTCTTGGGGCCTACTCGCTGCTCCAAGCCCCGGACGACCTTGAGGCACTTCCGGCCGTCGTCGCGAAGGTCATCCAGCAGCTTCCGAACCTCGGGCTCATCCCTTTCCCAGAAGCGGAGGGTGGCTATCGCCTCAAAAAGAAAACCATTGGCGATCCTCACCTTGTAGTCGAAGCGATTGCGCCGCCGGTCGTCGTCAGTGGCTCCATCAGGATTCGCGGCGATGGCTTGGCGGATCGAGTACTCGACATCGTTTCCCGCCATCGCAATGGCTACCGCGAAAAGGGCAAGACGATCATTGGGCGGGAAGCACTCAGGAACCGTGATGCGGCGGGGACTTTGCGCAGAGCTAGACACCTGACCCACGGTAGCCAGGTTGTCGGCGGGCGACGGTCCGTGTGTTCGCCAGGTGTTCGGCCGTAGCCCCCTTGCCACTTCCCTTGCCACCCCCCAGCCGAATCGGACCCTCTTGACCTCGGGAAGTGGCGCATCCTCATTGCGTTGCGATGCCGGAGGAGGGACTCGAACCCCCGACACGCGGATTATGATTCCGCTGCTCTAACCAGCTGAGCTACTCCGGCGGGAGGGGGATGGTAGCGAGGCCGGGGAAGGTGTCATGGCTAGGGTGAGACGATGACCGCGGAACTGGACAGGGCCGTGAGGACGGTCGTCCGACAGTGCATGGGGATCTCGCCCGGCGAGGAGGTCCTGGTGATCTGCAACCCGGTGACCGAAGAGATCGGGGCGCTGATGCGGATCGAGGCGCAGGGGGAGGGCGCCGATGCGACCTTGGCCGTCATCTCCGAGCGGGAATCGCACGCGGCCGAGCCGCCGCGGGCGGTGGCGGCGGCGATGTCGGCCGCGGACGTGGTCCTGGCGCCGACGATTCAGTCGCTCTCCCACACCGCCGCCCGCAAGGCCGCCAGCGACATCGGCGTTCGCATCGGCTCCCTGCCCGGCGTGACCGAGGAGATGCTGGGGCGGCTGATGAACGGCGACCTGGAGGAGATCCGCCGCCGCGGCTGGGGTGTGATCACCGCCCTCAACCGCGCCGCGGAGGCACGCATCACCTGCCCCCACGGCAGCGACCTGCGGATCGGCCTCGAGGGCCGGCTGGGGATCGTCGACGCGGGCGAACTCGGGAATCGCGGCGCCTTCGGCAACCTCCCCTGCGGTGAGGGCTTCATCGCCCCGGTCGAGGGGACGACGGAGGGAACGCTGGTCGTCGACGGCTCGATCGCCGGCGTCGGCCTGCTCGACACGCCGGTCTCGCTGACCGTCCGCGAGGGGCATCTCCTCGACGCCAGCGGCGAGCAGGGCGCGCAGCTGATGGAGCTGCTGACCGCTCACGGCGAGGGCGGGACCAACGTCGCCGAGCTGGGGATCGGCACCAACGAAGAAGCGACCCTCACCGGCAACATCCTCGAGGACGAGAAGATCCTTGGCACCTGCCACGTCGCCTTCGGTGCTTCGGCGGCGATCGGGGGCACCGTGCAGGTCCCCGTCCACCTCGATTGCGTGGTGCTGGAACCGACGGTCGAGATCGACGGCGAGACGATCGTCCGCGACGGCGATCTGCTCGTCTGAGGGGGCGCGAGCGTGCCGCCCCTGCTCGCGGTGCCGAACGTCTCCGAGGGGAGCGATGCCGAGCGCCTGGCGCGACTGGAGAGAGCCTTCACCCGTGGGGTCTCCCTGCTCGACCGCCACTCCGACGCCGACCACGGCCGCTCCGTCTTCACCCTGGCGGGGCAACCTGGCGTCCTCACCGAGGCGCTGGCCACGGGCGCAGAGGAGGCGCTGGAGACGATCGACATGCACGGCTACCGGGGTGCCCATCCCGCGATCGGTGCCCTCGACGTCTGCCCGGTCGTCTGGTTCTCGCCAGGCGATCACGAGGCAGCCCGAACCGAGGCGGTGGCGGTGGCGGAGCAGATCGGCGGCCTCGGGATTCCGGTCTTCCTCTACGGCGAGCTGGCGCGCGATCCCGGCCGGGCCGAGCGCGCCTACTTCCGCAACGGTGGCCTCAGCGAGCTGTGGCTGCGGATGGAGTCGGGCGAGCTGCAGCCGGATTTCGGCCCCGACCTCCCGCACCGCACCGCCGGCGCCACGCTCGTCACCGCCCGCCCGCCGCTCGCCGCCTTCAACGTCGAGCTCGACTCAGACGACGTCGAGGTCGCCCGCGCCGTCGCCGCCGGCCTGCGCGAGGCGGGAGGCGGGCCGACGGGGGTGCGGGCTATCGGCCTCCTCCTGTCTAATGGCCGCGTCCAGGTCTCGACCAACGTCCACGATCCCCTGACCGTGCCGCTGGGGGAGGTCGTGGAGCGGGTGCGGCGGCTGGCGGCGCCGCTGGGGGCGCGGCCGCTGGAGGCGGAGTTGGTCGGCTTGATCCCCCAGGCGGCCGTGGCCGGTTACCCCGAGGACGTGCCGATCCGCGGCTTCGATCCGCGCCGGCACGTGATCGAGACGCGCCTGGCCGAGGCGACCGACTAGATTTCGAGCTGCATGGCCCAGACGAGGAAGAAGCGCCAGCGCAAGCGCCGCGGAACCCAGGGCGGGCGGGTCGACGCCAGTCCCCGCGCCGGGCGCCCCCGCAGCCGCGCGGAAGCGAAGGACCGTGCCCGCGCTCGCCGCCGGCCAACGGCGCGGGGGGACCAGCCGCCGACCTGGCGCAACTCGTTCATCCGCGGCCTCTTCGCCGCCGTGGTCTTCGTCGTCCTGGTGATCCTCATCTTCGGCGAGTCGTTCGGCACCGCCCTCATTTTCGGCGTCTTCATGCTGGCCTTCTACGTCCCCGCCGGCTACTACATCGACATGACTTTGTGGCGGCGCCGGGAGCGAGCCCGGATCCGCGCCCGCAGCGAGTAAGCACCCGTCTCAGACAGGTGCTTAGCGGTCGGGCCTGCGACCATCTGAGCCATGGCCCTCGATGTCGAGATGCTCACGGTCGGCCCCGTCGCCGAGAACTGCTTCCTGTTCCGGCGCGAGGGCTCCGATCGGCTGCTCGTCGTCGACCCCGGCGAGGAGGAGGAGCGGATCCTGGCGGCGATCGAGGCGACCGGCGCGGAGGTCGAGGCGATCCTCCTCACCCACTGCCACTTCGACCACATCGGCGCCGTGGCGCCGGTGGCGAAGGCGACGGGAGCGCCGGTCTATTGCCCCGAGATCGAGGTGCCGCTGCTCGCCGACATCATGCGCTTCGTCCCCTGGGAGGGATTCGGCCCGTTCGAGAGCTACGACGCCGACGAGATCGTCCGCGGCGGCGAGACGCTGGAGCTGGCGGGGATGGAGCTCGACGTCGTCTTCACCCCCGGCCACAGCCCCGGCCACGTCACCTACGCGGTGCGGGGCGAGCCGGCGATCTTCTCCGGCGACGTCCTCTTCCAGGGCTCGGTCGGGCGGGTCGACCTGCCCGGCGGTGACGGCCCGACGCTGCTCGCCTCGATCGGCCGGCTGCTCGACGCCTTCCCCGACGAGACCGTCGTCCACCCCGGCCACATGGGGCTGACGACCCTCGGCGCCGAGCGCGCGACCAATCCCTTCCTCGGCTCGCTGGCCTAGAGTCGCCGCACGATGGCGAGCAAGTTCCAGGCACCCCGCGGGACCTTCGACGTGCTGCCCGAGCAGGCGCGGGCGCGGGGACGGCTGGAGCAAGCGGCGGCGGCGGTCTTCTCCCGCGCCGGGTACGAGCCGATCGCGACGCCGGCCTTCGAGGACACCGCCCTGTTCGAACGGGGGGTGGGCAAATCGACCGACATCGTCCGCAAGGAGATGTTCACCTTCGAGGACAAGGGCGAACGCAGCCTCACCCTGCGGCCGGAGGGGACCGCCTCGATCTGCCGCGCCTATCTCGAGCACGGGATGCACAAGCTGGCGCAGCCGGTGAAGCTCTCCTACCTCGGCCCGTTCTTCCGCCACGAGCGCCCGCAGGCGGGGCGCTACCGCCAGTTCCACCAGCTCGGGGCCGAGTGCATCGGCACCGACTCGCCGCTGGCCGACGCCGAGGTGATCATGCTCCTCTCCGACCTGCTCGCCGAGCTGGGGGTGCCGGGGGTGGAGCTGCGGCTCGGCAGCCTCGGCTCCTTCGAGGCGCGCCGCGCCTACCTCGAGGACCTGAAAGCTCATCTCCACGCCCACGAGGGGGAGCTGTCGAAGGACGTGCGCGAGCGGATCGACATCAACCCGCTGCGGGCCTTCGACTCCGATGACGAGGGGACCCGCGGGGTGATGGCGAGCGCGCCGACGATCGTCGAGCAGCTGGAGGGGGAGGACGCCGAGCACTTCGAGGAGGTGCGGGCGCTGCTCGACGCCGCCGGCGTCGCCTACGCCGTCGATCCGACCCTGGTCCGCGGCCTCGACTACTACACGCGCACGATCTTCTCCTTCGTCTGCGACCGGCTCGGAGCGCAGTCGGAGGTCGGGGGCGGCGGCCGCTACGACGGCCTGATCGAGCAGCTGGGGGGCAAGCCGACGCCGGCCGTCGGCTTCGCCGCCGGGATCGAGCGGATCCTGCTGGCGCTGGACGAAGAGGTGCCCGCGGCCGGGCGCGACGCCTTCATCGCAGTCGCCGACCCGGAGCTGCGGGGGCGGGCGATGGCGCTGGCGGTGGAGCTGCGCCACGCGGGCGTCTCCGCCGAGCTCGACCTGGCCGGGCGCAGCCTCAAGGGCCAGCTCAAACACGCCGACCGGATCGGCGCCCGCCGCGTCCTCATCCTCGAGGCCGACGGCAGTGCGCAGGTGCGCGACATGACGACCGGCGAGCAGCACGCCGCCGATCCCGGCAAGCTTGTCGAGGAGATGACGGGAGGGGAATCGTGAACGAAGCACCGCCGCTGGCCGCGAACGGGTACCGCGACGCCTGGTGCGGTCAGGTCCTACCCGACCGGGTCGATACCGAGGTCCGCGTCGCCGGCTGGGTCAACCGTCGCCGCGACCACGGCGGCCTGATCTTCATCGACCTCCGCGACCGCACCGGGATCGTCCAGCTCGTCTTCAACCCCGACAGCTCAGGTGAGTCGTTCGAGCTCGCGCACAAGCTGCGGCCCGAGGACGTGCTGAGCGCGACGGGCACGGTGGTGCGCCGCTCGGATGAGACGGTCAACCCCGACCTGGCGACCGGCGAGGTCGAGCTCCACGTCACCGGTGGCGAGCTGCTGGCCGGCTCGGAGACGCCCCCTTTCCAGATCGAGGGGTTCAGCAGCGAGGTCGGCGAGGACACCCGCCTCCGTTACCGCTACCTCGACCTGCGCCGCGAGCAGATGCGCGAGGCGCTGCTGCTGCGCCACCGCGTCGTCGCGGCGATGCGCGGGTTCCTCGACGGCGAGGGCTTCGTCGACGTCGAGACGCCGGTGCTGACCCGCTCCACCCCCGAGGGCGCGCGGGACTTCCTCGTCCCCAGCCGCCAGCAGCAGGGCTCCTTCTACGCGCTGCCGCAGTCGCCGCAGCTGTTCAAGCAGTTGCTGATGGTGTCTGGCTTCGAGCGCTACTACCAGGTGGCGCGCTGCTTCCGCGACGAGGCGACGCGGGCCGACCGCCAGGCCGAGTTCACCCAGCTCGATGTCGAGATGTCGTTCGTCGGGGTCGACGATGTGATCGCCGCCAACGAACGGTTGCTGGCGCACGTCTTCGAGCGTGTCGGCGGTCCCGAGATCGAGGTGCCGATGCAGCGGATGGGCTACGACGAGGCGATGGACCGCTTCGGCACCGACCGGCCCGACCTGCGCTTCGGGCTCGAGCTGGTCGACCTCGGCGACGCGCTGCGCGAGACCGAGTTCAAAGTCTTCCGCTCGGTCCTCGATGGCGGCGGCTCGATCCGCGGCATCAACGCCGGGCGACGGGAGCTGCCGCGCTCCGAGCTCGACGGCCTGATCTCCCGCGCCCAGGAGCTGGGGGCGAAAGGGCTGGTCTGGGCCTTCCGCGAGGGCGACGGCTGGCGCTCGCCGACCGCGAAGTTCCTCAGCGAGGCCGAGCTTTCCGACCTCAACCGGCGCCTCGGCGCCGAGGAGGGCGACCTGCTGCTGGTGGTCGCCGACAAGCCCGCGGTGGCAAACGCGGTGCTGGGCCAGCTGCGGCTCGACCTGGCAGAGCGCTTCGGGCTGATCGACGAGGGCGACAACCGTCTGGTCTGGATCGTCGACTGGCCGCTGATGGAGTGGAACGAGGGCGAGAAGCGCTGGGACGCGCTGCACCACCCGTTCACCGCTCCGGCCGGCGAGTTCGACCCCGACAACCCCGGCGCCGCCCGCGCCCAGGCCTACGACGTCGTCTGGAACGGGCAGGAGTTGGGCGGCGGCTCGATCCGTATCCACAACGCCGCGACTCAGGAGGCGGTCTTCGGCGCGCTGGGAATCGACAAAGAGACGGCCGAGGCGCGCTTTGGGTTCCTGCTCGAGGCGCTGCGTTACGGTGCCCCGCCGCACGGGGGGATCGCCTACGGCGTCGACCGCATCGTCCAGCGCCTCTACGGGGCCGAGACGATCCGCGACGTGATTGCCTTCCCCAAGACGGCCTCCGGGTTCGACCTGCTGACCGGCGCCCCGGCCCCGGTTGACGAGCTGCAGCTGCGCGAGCTCGCGATCGGCATCCACAAGCCCAAGCTCCCCGGTCACTGAGGTGGGCCTGCGGGACTGGATACCCCGCAGGTGGCGGCCGGAGCCCGGCCCTGGGAAGACGCCTGTCCACATCGATGACCCCAGCTTCGACTCCTGGGAGGTGGTGCGGGACTTCGGCGACTTGAGGACCGCCCGTGCCTGGCACCAGGCCCTGGTCGAGGCAGACATCGAGGCGGTGCTGACCTCCGACTGGCCGCTCGACCGCTTCGGCCGCGGCGACGTGGCGCTGCGAGTGCCGCCGGGGCTGTGGAGCGACGCCGAGGAGCTGCTCAGCGGGCTGGACGACTACTGAGCGGGCGCTTGGCGCGTGGCCCCCGGGCCGCGTCGGCAGGGCCCGTGCCGCGCGCGCTTGCGCCGCCGGATTCCGACCCCCGGCTCACGGCCCTCCGCCGCCGCCGCCGTAGTCGGCCGGGCCCGACCCGTAGAACTCGACCTCGCGGCCGTTGCGCCGG
>DATIMV010000022.1:0-16946 GCA_035474955.1 Solirubrobacterales bacterium | reverse complement strand
AGACACTCAACCTCGAGCCATAGCGAGAGGTGTCTGGAGAGGGGTACCGGCCCCCTCAGTACAGCGCTCTCACGACTGCCAAGTCGTCTTTTTCCCAGCTGATCTGGCCGCCGGTCCACTCGGCCAGGTCGGCCGCGGTCTCAGGGAAGTCGTGAGCGGGATCGATGGGAGTCACCTGGGTCTCCGCTTTCACCACGTCGCCGATCACGAAGGATCGCGCCTGGGTGCGGACCTGGCGGAAGAGGTTTTTCTTCTGGTCGCTGGTCAGGTGATGGATCGAGAGGACGCCGATCACCAGGTCCCAGGGACCGTCGGGCAGCGGGTCCTCCATCCGCGCCAGCTGCACGTCGTCGTAGTTCTCCCTGGCCCGAAAGACCATGTCGGCGCTGGCGTCGAGGCCGATCACCCAGGCGTCCGGATAGGCCTCGATCAGCCGGCGGGTGGTCTCCCCCGTCCCCATTCCCAGCTCCAGCACCCGCTCGGGCGCGAACGGGACAGCGGCGATCGCCTGCTCCTGCAGTTCGTCATAGCGCGGCACCTCGGAGCGGATCAGCTCCGGGTAGGTATCTGGTTTCCAGTGGAATTGGCCCATCTCGTAACCTCGTCGGAGCAGTCCATCGTAAGTCCCGACGCAGCGGAGGTGTGGAATGGCGCAGGAGCCGAAGACGGTCATCGATCTATCCCGCCTCTCGCTCGCCCACGGCGAGGGGAAGCGACTGGAGGTGCCGGTCGCGCTCGAGCCGTTCGAGCTGGCCGGCCAGACCTACAAGCCCGACCCCTGGGCTCCGACGGTGCGGCTCGAGGTGTCCCGCCCCAGCAACGGCTTCGCCTTCCGCCTCGACTTCCCGGTCCACCTGAAGGGACCCTGCATGCGCTGCCTGGAGCCGGCGACCCTCGATCTCGAGGTCGAAGCGCGAGAGGTCGACCAAGCCGGGACCGACGACCCGGAACTGCGCAGCCCCTACGTCTCAGACGACGAGCTCGACATCGGCCGCTGGGCCCACGACGCCACCATCCTCGCCCTCCCCACCCGCATCCTCTGCCGCTCCGACTGCGCCGGCCTCTGCCCCGTCTGCGGCGAGTCGCTCAACGACAACCCCCACGAGCACGAGGAACCCACGGACAACCGCTGGGCGGCGCTGAAGAACCTGAAGCTGGAGTAGTAGCCGCTAGGGCTGCTGGTCGAGCTCGGGCTGCGGCTGCTCCTCCTCGCGGCCGGCGAGCCGGTCGCGGCCGCGCTGGACGGCGGCGAGGAACTTCTGCAGGTTCACTTCGAGGGTGTTGAGGATCTCGTCGGCGTAGTCCTCGGCGCCGAGGCGGATTTCACGCTCGCGGGTGCGGGCGTCCTCGACGATCTCGTCGGCGGCGCGCTCAGCCTGCTTGGTGACCTCCTCATCGGAGATCAGGCGGGCCTGCTGCTCGCGGGCCTCGCGGACGATCCGCTCCGCCTCGCGTTTGGCCTCGGCCAGCATCTCCTGGCGCTCCTTGACGATCCACCGCGCCTGCTTGATCTCCTCGGGGATCGTCGCGCGCATCTGATCGAGGAGGTCGTAGATCTCCTCTCGATCCACGCGCACCTGATCCGTCAGGGGGACCGGACGGGCGTTGTGAACTACGTCATCGAGCTTGTCTATGAGGACCAGAACGTCCATATGAGGTTCGTAAGCCTACGTGTATGCGGGGGTTTTAGGTGGGATGAAGTTCAACGAGCCATTTTTTGCAAGGCGGCGCCCATGCGGACGGACTGGTGTTCCACAGCCTACCTATCGCCCAGGCGTTCACTCAGGGCGGCGGCGACAGCTGCCGGAACGAGGTCGGAAACATCGCCGCCGAAGGTGGCCATCTCCTTCACGCCGGTGGACGAGAGGAAGCTGTAGTGGGGAGAGGCGATCACGTAGATGCTCTCGATCCCCGGGTCGAGCTTGCGGTTCAACTGCGCCATCTCGAACTCGTACTCGAAGTCGGAGATCGCCCGCAGCCCCTTGACGATCGCCGTCGCCTCGTTGTCGCGGGCGAACTCGACCAGGAGGTTGGCGAAGATCTGCACCTCGACGTTGGGCAGCTGGGCGGTGGCCTCTTCGATGAAGGCCTTGCGCTCTTCGGCGGTGAAGAGCGTTTTTGCCTTGCGGACGGGGTTGTTGACGACCCCGACGACGACGCGCTCGAAGACGTTCGAGGTGCGGGTGATGATGTCGATGTGGCCGTTGGTGACCGGGTCGTAGCTGCCCGGGCAGACCACCGTGCCGTTGCGCTCGCTCACTCGGCCACCTCTCTGTAGATCGTCACGTCGGCGGCGCCGTAACGGCGTTGCCGCAGCGGCTCCAGCGAATCGATCCGCAACGGGCGGCGGGCGCCGCTCTCGACCACGGCTCGACCTTCTGCTGCGAGCAGTCGAGGAAGGTGGGTGTTGAGGTCCTGGGCCACGCGGTCGGCGAGTTTATACGGGGCGTCTACAAAGACGAGGTCGAAATTCCCCGCAAATGAGGCAGGCGAAACCTCGCCCAGCCAGCGGCCGACGTCGGCGCGAACGAGCTCCGCCCGCTCCCCCAGGCCCAGGCGCTGGACGTTGCCGAGCGCAGGCCGGGTGTCGCGGTCGACGAGGACCGCGCTGGCGGCGCCGCGGGAGAGCGCCTCGATCGCCAGGGCACCGGTGCCGCAGTAGAGGTCGAGGACGCGGGCACCGCCGACCCGTTCGCCCAAGGCCGAGAAGATCGCCTCGCGGACGCGGTCGGAGGTCGGCCGCACCTTCCAGCCGCGCGGGGCGACCAGGCGCTGGCCCTTGAGCTCTCCGGCGATGACTCTCATAAGGGGATTGGATCAGCCGCACCCGCGCCGAAGCGTTGGCGGGCGGCGTCCAGCAGGGGACCGAGGGCGGGGTCGGAGAGGGAACCGTGGCTGCGCAGCAGCTCCAGCACCTCGCGGCGGGCTTCCATCAGCTTCCCCCCGTCCTCCGGCAGTTTGGCGACGACGAAGCGCGGCAGGCCGGACTGGCGCGTGCCGAGGATCTCCCCCTCGCCGCGCAGTTCGAGGTCGACCTCGGCGAGCTTGAAACCGTCGCGCTCGCCGGTCACCGCCTGCAACCGCCGCCGCGCCAGCTCGCCGGCGTCTTCGGCGAACAGCAAGCACTGGCTGGGATGCTCGCCGCGGCCGACCCGCCCCCGCAGCTGGTGCAGCTGGGAGACGCCGAAGCGCTCGGCCCCCTCGATGATCATCACGGTCGCGTTGGCGACGTCGATCCCGACCTCGATCACCGTCGTCGAGACCAGCACGTCGGTCTCGTGGGCGGCGAAGGCGCGCATCGCCTCCGCCTTTTCCGTCGAGTGCATCTGCCCGTGGAGGAGGCCGACGCGAAACTCGCGCAGCTCGCCCTTCCGCAGTCGCTCCGCCTCGACCTCGGCCGCTTTCCCCGGCTGTTTCTCGGACTCGGTGACGAGCGGGCAGACGACGAAGGCCTGCCGGCCCTCGCGCAGCTGGCGCCGCAGGAACTCGAAGGCTTCGTCGCGCTGGGACTCCTCGACCAGGTGGGTGGTGACGGGCTGGCGCCCCGCCGGCAGCTCGTGCAGCGCGGTCGTGTCGAGGTCGCCGTAGGCGGTGAGCGAGAGCGTGCGCGGGATCGGCGTCGCGGTCATGTGGAGGACGTGCGGTGCCATCCCCTCCACCCCCTTCTCGTCGAGTGCGCTTCGCTGGCCGACGCCGAAGCGGTGCTGCTCGTCCACCACGCAGAGACCGAGACGAGCGAAGCGCACCGTCGGCTCGATCAGGGCGTGAGTCCCCAGGATCAGTCCCAGCTCGCCGCTGGCGAGCTGGTTCAGGGCTTGGCGGCGGACCGAGGCCGAAGTGGCTCCGGTCAGCAACGCGAACGGAATCGCCTCTTCGGCCAGCAGCCGGCCGAGGGTGACCGCGTGCTGCTCGGCGAGCGTCTCGGTCGGCGCCATCAACGCCGCCTGGTAGCCGGCTTCCAGCGCCCGCAGCATCGAGTAGACAGCGACCACGGTCTTGCCCGACCCGACCTCGCCCATCAGCAGGCGCTGCATCGGCTCACCGGAGTCGAGGTCGGCCTCGATCTCGTCGAAGGCCTTCAGCTGGTCCCCGGTCGGCTCGAACGGCAAGGAATCCAGCCAGCGGGCGACGAGGTCGCCGGGCTTGCCGAAACGCGGCGCGGGGCGGGCGGTGCGATGCGTGCGCTTGCGGGTCGCGAGCAGGGCCTGGTGGAGGAACAGCTCTTCGAAGCCGAGCCGCTCGCGGGCTTCGTCGACTTCATCGGTCGTCTCCGGGAAGTGCACGACCCGCAGCGCGTCGCCGATACCCGCCAACCGCCGCCGCACCCGCATCTCCGCCGGTAGACCCTCGAGCGCATTCGGCGCCAGCGCGACCGCCCGCTCCACCCACTCGCGAATCTTCTGCGGGGGCAGGTTCTCGGTGGCTGAGTGGAGGGGGACGAGACCCTCTGGCCGTGACTCCAGCGGGCCGGAGACCATCTCCCATTCGTTTACGGCGAAGCCGCGGCCGGAGTACTTGCCGGTGAGAAGGAGCTGCGTGCCCGGGGTGAGCTTCGACGCGACCCACGGCTGGTTGAACCAGGTGGCGCGGACGTGGCCGGTCTCGTCGCCGACTTTGACGCTGACCATCCGCAGGCGGCCTTTGCGGAAGGGGCGGGGCTGGGCGCCCTGGACCTCGACCTGGACGGTCGCGGTTTCTCCTGGCTCCAGCGCGCCCAGTTGGCGGATCCGCAGATCGCGGTGGCGGCGGGGAACGCGGTAGAGGAGGTCGCCGACGGTGCGGATGCCCGCTTCGGCTGCGGCTTCGGCCGTTTTCGGGCCGACTCCCTTCAGGGCACTGAGGCCGACCTCGAGGACGCTCGGCCGCGGCCAGTGGACCGGGGCCTCGAGCAGGTCGCCGCGCCCGAGCTCGCGATCGCCGGCGAAGGAGCGCACTACTGGGCGGCCAGCAGCCACCACCAGCTCGGCTGTCCCCCCTCGTGGGTCTCGACCTCGACCCCGTCGGGGACGTGGGTGTCGATCTCCTCCAGCGGGATCGGCGCTCCCTCGCCGCCGATCACGGTGACGATCTCCGCCTCCTCGGCAAGGCCCCGGAGGGTCCGCGACAGGGTCGACCCCGCCCCGCCCCAGGCGACGATCTCGCCGTCGAGGAAGCCGACCGCGTCGTCCTTCTTGAAGCGGCCCTGGGCGTCGTCGCGGGCGGCCGGCGCGACGCCGCCGGTCGCCATCCCCTCCAACGCCTCCCCCAGCCGCTCCGCGTTCTCCTCCAGCGAGGCATCGGGGTCGAGCTCGACCAACGCCAGCAGGCTCGCCTGCTGCGATGTCGCCGGCACCACCCGCGCCGGCTTCTCGGAGAGCTCGCAGGCGCGCTCGGCGGCCATGATCACGTTCGAGGAGCTGGGCAGGACGAGGACCTCCTCGGAGGCGACGCTGTGGATGCCGGCGAGGAGCTCGTAGGTCGAGGGGTTGAGCGTCTCGCCGCCGGGCACCACATGAGCGCCGAGATCGCCGAAGAGGCGCTGCATGCCCTCACCGGCTGCGACCGCCACCACCCCGGTGCGGCCGCTGAGGCGGGCGTCGCGCTCGGCCATCTGCTCGCGCATGTCGGCGACGTCGAGGTTGGTCACCTCGCCTACCCCGTCGAAGACCGCGACCGCGGCCTCCGGCTCGTCGGTATGGACGTGGACCTTGAGGGTGACGTCGTCGCCGACGACGAGGACCGAGTCGCCGAGCCCCTCCAGGCGCGGCAGGTACTCGCGGTTGCCGAGGCCCTGGCCGGCGACGATGAAGTTGGTGCAGTAGCGGTAGCGGCTGTCCTCGTGGTGCGGGAGGCTGCGCTTGGGGGGCTCGTAGTGCTGGACTTCGGGCAGCTCCGCCCCGTCGCCGCGGAGGCCGGCGACGACGCCGGCGAGAATCAGGACGAGGCCGTGGCCGCCGGCGTCGACGACGCCGGACTCGCGCAGCGCCTCGAGCTGCTCGGGGGTGCGGGCGACGGCGCGCTCGCCGTCGGCGATCGCCCGCTCCAGCACCTCGGCGAGGACCGCGTCCTGCTCCTCTTCGCTGGCGTCGGCGCCGAGCCGCTGCTTCTCCTTGTCGAGGTGGGCGAGTTGGCGGGAGATCGAGTGGGCCATCTCGCGGAAGACGGTCAACATCGTCCCCTCGGCCGGCTCGCGGACCGAGTCGTAGGCGGCGTCGGCGGCGCGCGCGAAGGCGGCGGCGACCAGGGTCGGGTCGATCAGCTCGCCGGGGCGGCTGGCGAGCTCCTCGGCGGCGCCGCGGACGATCTGGCTCAAGATCACCCCGGAGTTGCCGCGGGCGCCCATCAGCGCCGCCCGGGCCAGCGCCTGGACCAGCTCGGTGCGGCCGACCTCGTCGACCGACTGACCGTCGAGCCGATCGAGCTCCTCCATCACCGCCCGCATCGTCATCGCCATGTTGTCGCCGGTGTCGCCGTCGGCGACCGGGAAGACGTTGAGGTCGTTGACTTCCTGGCGGCGCTCCTCGAGCGAGGCATAGGCAGAGCTGACGACCCGGCGGAAACGGGCAATTTGGGGTTCGGGCATCTGCGAGGAATCTATTCCCCGGACGCGACGTGAGCGCGATCACTCCCAGCCGCCTGCGCCATTGGTACGGTGCGCGACCCAATGAGACGCTTTGCCACTTGGATCACCGGTCACCGCAAGACGGTGATTATCGGCTGGATCATCGCCCTGGTCGGGATGGGAATCCTCTCCGGCGCGGTCGGCGACGACTTCAGCGAAGACTTCAAACTGCCGTCCTCGGACTCCCAGGAAGCCTACGACCTGCTTGAAAACCGCTTCCCCGAGCAGTCCGGCGAAAGCGCGCAGATCGTCTTCAAGAGCGACGCCGGGGTCGAGTCGGCCGCGGTAAGAACGAAGATGGAGCGGGTCTTCGCCGAAGCCGAAGAGCTCCCCCACGTCAGCGAAGTCGCCAGCCCCTACGTCAAAGGTGGCGCCGCCGCGGTCAGCCCCGACGGCAAGATCGCCTACGCAACCGTCCAGTTCGACGTCTTCTCCAACGAATTCGCCGACGACGAAGCGCAGAAGCTGATCGCGGCCGGGCGCGAGGCGGCAGGGGACGGCCTTCAGGTCGAGTTCGGCGGCAGCCCGATCCAGGAAGCCCGGGCCGAAGAAGAAGAAGACAACTCTTTCGCGATCGGCCTGCTGGCGGCGGTGGTCGTGCTGCTGATCACCTTCGGCTCGGTGGTGGCGATGGGCCTGCCGATCCTCACCGCGCTGTTCGCGCTCGGGGTCGGGCTCAGCTTCGTCGCCCTCGGCACCCACGTCTTCGACACCGCCGAGTTCGCACCGCAGCTGGCGGCGATGATCGGCCTGGGTGTCGGCATCGACTACGCGCTCTTCATCGTCACCCGCTTCCGCAACGGCCTCGACGAGGGCATGGACAAGCGCGAGGCCGCGATCGCGGCGACCGATACCGCCGGCCGCGCGGTGCTGTTCGCGGGGATCACGGTGATCATCGCCCTGATGGGGATGCTCCTGCTGGGGCTCAGCTTCCTCTACGGCGTCGCCCTGGCCGCATCCCTTGCCGTCCTCTTCACGATGATCGCGGCGCTGACCCTGCTGCCGGCGCTGCTCTCGATGATCGGGTCCTGGATCAACCGCCTTCGCATTCCGGGCCTCGGCAGGGGCAAGCGCAGTATCGACGAGGGCGGCTGGTGGTTCCGCTGGAGCCGTCGCATCCAGCGGCGCCCATGGCTGGCGATGCTGCTCTCCGGGGGACTGCTGATCGCGCTCTGCATCCCGGCGCTCTCGCTGCGGCTGGGCACCAACGACGCTGGCACCGACCCGGCCGGATCGACGACGAAGGAAGCGTATGACCTACTCGCCGAGGGCTTCGGGCCGGGCTTCAACGGCCCGTTCCAGCTCGTCGCGGCGCTGCCGGATAAAGGCGAAGAGGCGGCGCTGGTCGAGCTGCGCAAAGAGCTCGAGGGCTCCGAAGGCGTGGCCGCGGTCACGGACGTCACCCTCAATCCGGCCGAGAACACCGGCGTCTTCCAGCTCTACCCGACCAGCTCGCCGCAGAGCGTTGAGACGACTGAGCTGCTCGACCGCATTCGCGACGACGTGATCCCACCGGTCGAGGAGAAAACGGGCGCGCAGGTCCACGTCGGCGGCATCAACGCCGTCTTCGAGGACTTCGGCACCGCGATCGCCGAAAAGCTGCCGCTCTTCATCGGCGTCGTCGTCCTCCTCTCCGCCCTGCTACTGATGATCGTCTTCCGCTCGATCCCCGTGGCGCTGAAGGCGATCCTGATGAACCTGCTCTCGATCGGCGCCGCCTTCGGCCTCGTCGTCGCCGTCTTCCAGTGGGGTTGGGGCGCGAGCCTGATCGGCGTCGAGGAGACCGGGCCGATCATCTCCTTCCTGCCGATCTTCCTCTTCGCGATCGTCTTCGGCCTCTCGATGGACTACGAGGTCTTCCTCATGTCGCGGATCCACGAGGAGTGGGAGCACCGCAAGGACGCCACCGAAGCCGTCACCCGCGGCCTCGCTCTGACCGGCCGCGTAATCACCGCGGCGGCGGCGATCATGGTCACCGTCTTCGCCTCTTTCATGCTTGGCGACGACCGCATCATCAAACTCTTCGGCTTCGGCCTCGCAGCGGCCGTCTTCATCGACGCAGTGATCATCCGCTCGACCCTGGTCCCGGCGATCATGCAGATCCTTGGCGCCCGCGCCTGGTGGTTCCCCGACTGGCTGGACCGCATCCTCCCCAAGCTCCATGTAGAGCCGGAGGAGGGCGACCCGGCGCCAACGGGCGAGCACCCGGTCGTTCAGCAGTCGAGCTGAGACAACCCCAGGGCGCGCGCCACGTCCCGGGCAATTCGAATCGGCTCCTCTTCCAGCTGCCGATCGGTGAAGCGCAGGACGGTGTAGCCGGCGGCGCGCAAGTCGAGGTCGCGCGCGTGGTCGTCCTCGAAGGCCACCGAGCCGCGGTGGTAGGTCCAGGTGTCAGCCTCGACGACGAGGCGCTGAGCGGGCCAGAAGAAGTCGACTTCCCAGCGGCCGAGCTTGACGTTGACCTCGGGCGGCGGGATGCGGTGGCGGCGCCAGAGATCGAGGAAGGCGGCCTCGAGGTCGCTGCGCGTCCCATCGCTTTCCACCCCATCGAGTCGCAGCCCGCTGAGCTCCGCTTGTCGTATCGCGCGGCGCACCAAGCGCGGCGGGAATTCGATGCGCCGGAGGTCTTCGATCGTGCGGGCGACGGTCGTGACGGGGATGTTGTCGCGACGGGTGATGAGGAGTCTTCCCCGTCGCCCCCCTTGCTGCAGGTAGGAGGACGACGGGGAAGACTCCGCGAGCGCCTGGGTGCGGTGGAGGTGGATGCCGCGACGAGCGGATCGGCCGGAGGTGGCTGGGACGGAGACGTGAATCGGGCCATCGAGCGGTTTCAGGAGCTTCCAGAGCACTGCGGCGGAGCCATGACTCAGCACCGCTCCTTCACCACATGCGAGCACCGCCGCCATGAAGCAGCCGTGGAGGCTCAAGCTGCGGTGACCGACGGCGTAGACGCCTCGGTGGACGCGATGAAGGCGGCCTACGCGAGTTCGTTCCGCGATCGCCGAGCGCCCCAATCCTGCCACCGCCAGCTGCCTTGCCGTGACGACCCCATGCTGCCGAGTCGCACAACGCGCGATCGCGTCGTCGCGGGTGTCGCTTTTGTTCGGCATATCCGAACAAAGTCGACAGGGCCTCGAACTCGCCCCCTTACCCAGCCTTCTTCGACGCTCTAAGCGGCCTTGATGACCTTGCCGGCCTTCAAGCACCTAGTGCACACGTAGGCGCGGAGGGGGCGGCCGTTCTCTTGGATCCGAACTTTTTGCAGGTTCGGGTCGAAGCGCCGCTTGGTGGCGACCATCGAGTGGCTTCGGGACTGGCCGAACGCGGGTCCCTTGCCGCAGCTGTGGCATACCTTGGCCATGAGGAGCGAGGATGGTACCGGAGTCGAGCCCTTAGCCGTCAGCCCATCTGGCGCTTGAGCAGGGCCATGCGGGCGATGGTGAGGGCGGCGTTGCGGCCCTGGTCGCGCTTGTCGCCCCCGGCCCGGGCCAGCGCCTGGTCCATGTCGTCACAGGTGATTACCCCAAAAGCGCAGGGGACGCCGGTCGCCAGCTGCACGTCCTGGATGCCGCGGGCCGCCTCGGCGCAGACGAAGTCGTAATGGTCGGTCTCGCCGCGGATGACGACCCCGAGGCAGGCGACGCCGCCGATCTCGGGTCCGCCGCCGTCGCGAGCGTTGCGTCGCCTGACGCCGTCGATCAGGGCGCTGGCCGCGAAGGGCAGCTCGTAGGCGCCTGGGACCGAGTGCTCGCGGACGTTCTCGGCCGGCACGCCTGCCAGCTCAAAGCCCTGCTTCGCCCCGCTCACCAGCCGCTGCGCCAGGTCCTCGTAGAAGCGCCCGACGATCACCCCGAACTCGAGGTTCGCCAGCTTCGCCTTCTCCTCGTCCCGGAACTCCTCCAGGAACGCGCCGGCCTCAGCCATTGCCGCCTTTGGCGCCGTTGTCGCCCCTGGCGTCGCGCTCCTCCTCGTCGTGGATCATCTCCTCGTCGAGGGGGAGGCCCTGGTGGTGCAGCGAGTGGCCCATCTTGTCGCGCTTGGCGCGCAGGTAGGCCTCGTTGTGGGCGTTGGGGACCGATTCGATCGGCACCTGCTCGGAGACCGAGAGCCCGTACCCCTCGAGCCCGACGATCTTTTTCGGGTTGTTGGTGAGGATGCGGATGCTGGTCAGGCCGAGGTCGCCGAGGATCTGGGCGCCGATCCCGTAGTCGCGCAGGTCGGCGGGCAGGCCGAGCTTGAGGTTGGCTTCGACGGTGTCGGCCCCCTCCTCCTGCAGCTTGTAGGCCTTGAGCTTGTTCAGCAGCCCGATCCCCCGCCCCTCCTGGGAGAGGTAGAGGAGGACGCCGCGGCCCTCGCGCTCGATCATCGAGAGCGCCGCTTCCAGCTGTTCGCCGCAGTCGCAGCGCATGCTGTGGAAGACGTCGCCGGTGAGGCACTCACTGTGGACGCGGACGAGCACGTCCTCCTCCCCGTCGACCTCACCCTTGACCATCGCCACGTGGTGTTTGTCGTCAACCAGCGAGCGGTAGCCGACGGCCTGGAAGTCGCCGAAGGCGGTCGGCAAAGCGGTGCCGACGACCCGCTCGACCAGCTTCTCGGTCCGCCGCCGGTAGGCGATCAGCTCGGCGACGGTGATCATCTTCAGGCCGTGCTTCCGGCAGTACGGGACGAGGTCGGGGACCCGGGCCATCGTCCCGTCGTCGTTCATCACCTCGCAGATCACGCCGGCGGGCGTCAGCCCGGCGAGGCGGGCGAGGTCGACGCTGGCCTCGGTGTGGCCGGTGCGCTCCAGCACACCACCGTCCTTGGCCCGCAGCGGGAACATGTGGCCGGGGACGACGATGTCGCGCGGGCCCGATTCGGGGTCGATCGCGACCTGGATCGTGTGGGCGCGGTCGTGGGCGGAGATGCCGGTGCTGACCCCGCCCGCGGCCTCGATCGAGACCGTGAAGGCGGTCTCCAGCGGCGCCTCGTTCTTCGCCGTCATCAGGTTGAGGCCGAGCCGTTCGCAGCGCTTCGCGGTCAGCGCCAGGCAGATCAGCCCCCGCGCCTCCTTGGCCATGAAGTTGACCGCCTCGGGAGTCGCGAACTGCGCCGCCATCACCAGGTCGCCCTCGTTCTCGCGGTCTTCGCCGTCGCAGACGACGACCATGCGGCCGGCGCGGATCTCCTCGATCGCCTCCTCGATCGTCGCGAACGGGCTATCGCCCGCCGCCGCCTTCTCGTCTTGTCGCTGGGTCTCCGCCATATGGCTCACGCCTGCTCCTTTCCGGCTAATGGTGCCACCAAACGCTCCACGTACTTGGCCACGATGTCGCACTCGACGTTGATCCGGTCCCCGGGCGCGACTTCACCCAGGTTGGTCCGCTCCAAGGTCTCGGGGATCAGGGACACCTCTGCCCAGGAGTCTCCCAGCTCGGCCACGGTGAGGCTGACCCCACTGAGGGTGATCGAGCCCTTATCGACCACATAGCGCAGCAGCTCTTGGGGAAGCTCGACTCGCACACGGCGCGCAAAGCCGTCGTCCTCGACAGAGGCGACGGTGCCGATGCCATCGACGTGCCCTTGCACGATGTGGCCGCCGAGGCGGTCGCCAGTCTTCATCGCCAGCTCGAGATTGACGCGCGATCCCTCCTCGACCGCGCCAAGTGCGGTGACCTCGAGGGTCTGGTTCATCGCCTCGATCTCGAAAGCCCCCTCATCGACGGCGGTAGCGGTGAGGCAGCAGCCGTTGACCGCGATCGAGTCGCCCAAAGCGAGTTCGCCGCTGAGAAGGGAGGCAATTCGCAGCTTGGCCCCGTCACCAGTGCGCTCAAGGGACTCAACCTGCCCCAGATCTTCAATTAGGCCAGTGAACATCACCACTCCTTGAGCCGGGCTCGAATCAGAATGTCCTCCCCGATCTGCTCGGTAGTCGTCTCCAAAGCGGTAACTCGCGCGGGTGGCGACGATCGGGAGGACTCTCCCGGCAGGGAGAGCCCCCGATCGGAGACAGGACCCGCGGGCCGACCACCTTCGTCAACGCCAAGAAGCATGGGAGCAACGAAGGTACGGGATTCGTCGATCAGGTCAGAGGTGAGGAAAGAGGCGGCGAGGGTCTTGCCGCCCTCCAAGAACAAGCTGGTGACTTCGCGGCGGCCCAGTTCACGCAGGGCGGATTCGATGTCGGTGGCAACGATGATTTCGGCGCCGGCATCCCGTAGAGCAGCGATCCGGTCACTTGGAGCATCGGGGGCGGTGACGATCAACACCGGCGCCTGATCGAGGGTCTTCAGCAGTTGGCTGTCCAACGGGAGCCGCGCCTGGGAGTCGAAGACGACGCGCTTCGGCTGGCGAGCGCCGTCGGTGCGAGCAGTCAGTAGCGGGTCATCAGCTAGCGCGGTGCCGATGCCGACTGCAATCGCATCGCATTCGGCGCGCCATCTGTGGACCAGCTCGCGACTCTCGGGGCCGGAGATCCAGGGGCTATCGCCGGGCGCGGTGGAGGTCTGGCCGTCGAGGGACATCGCCATCTTCAGGATCACCAGGGGAAGGCCCGTTCGGGCGTGTTTGCGGAAGGGCTGGTTGAGACGGCGAGCCGCCGTTGCCTCCGCCCCGGACGCGAAAGTCACTTCGACGCCGCCGTCGCGCAGGATCCCGGGGCCGCGTCCCGCTGCCTTCTCGCTCGGGTCCTCGGAAGCGATGACGACGCGGCCGATCCCCGCCTCGAGGATCGCCTCGACGCACGAAGGCTGGCGGCCGGTGTGGGCGCAGGGCTCCAGCGTCACGTACATCGTCGCCCCCGCCGGGTCCTCGCCGCGTCCTCGGCAATCCTCCAGCGCCGCCCGCTCGGCGTGCAGCCCACCCAGTTCCGCGTGGAACCCCTCGCC
Organism: Solirubrobacterales bacterium; assembly: GCA_035474955.1. Taxonomy (GTDB): domain Bacteria; phylum Actinomycetota; class Thermoleophilia; order Solirubrobacterales; family 70-9; genus VAYN01. The sequence continues at coordinate 3,476 of DATIMV010000022.1, read as the reverse complement.
GATCACCTCGTCGCCGCGGACGATCACGGCTCCCACCAGAGGATTTGGGCTGACCCGTCCCCTCCCGCCCTCAGCCAGGGCAAGCGCGCGTTGCAAGAAGCCGATATCGGTGGCTGATTGACTCGTCAATCGGTCAGATCTTAATACGCTGGGCCGCCACCCCATGAAGCTGATCATCCAGATCCCCTGCCTCAACGAGGAGGCGACCCTGCCGGCGACGATCGCCGACCTGCCGCGCGAGGTCCCCGGCATCGACCAGGTCGAGCTGCTGGTGATCGACGACGGCAGCACCGACCGCACGGTCGAGGTCGCGCGCGAATGCGGCGTCGACCACATCGTCCGCCTCACCAACAACAAGGGGCTGGCGGCCGGCTTCCAGGCCGGATTGGATGCATGCCTGAAACTCGGCGCCGACGTCGTCGTCAACACCGACGCCGACAACCAGTACCGCGGCGAAGACGTCCTCAAGCTGGTGGCGCCGATCGTCGCCGGCGAGGCCGACATGGTCGTCGGCGACCGCCAGGTCTCCCAGATCGACCACTTCTCCGGCTCGAAAAAGGGGCTGCAGCGGCTCGGCAGCTGGGTCGTGCGGCGCCTCTCCGGAACCGACATCACCGACGCCACCTCCGGCTTCCGCGCCTACAACCGCGAGGCCGCCCTGCAGCTGCTGGTCGTCGACAACTTCACCTACACGCTGGAGAGCCTGATCCAGGCAGGGAAGATGATGGTCGCGGTCGACGAGGTGCCGATCGCCACCAACCCGAAGACGCGCGAGTCCCGCCTCTTCGCCACGACCGGCGCCTACGTGCGCAAGAACGGGCCGGCGATCCTCCGCATCTACGCCCGCTACGAGCCGCTGCGGGCCTTTGCGGCGGCTGGCGCGGTTGTCCTCCTCGCCGCCTTCGCCGCCTGGATGCCGTTCCTGATCGACTGGATCTTCAACGGCGACCGCGACGGCCACGTGCAGTCGCTGATCCTCGGCGCGGTCCTCTTCATCTCGGCGGTGCAGCTGTTCGCCCTCGGCGTCATCGGCGACCTCCTCGCCGGCCAGCGGGTGATGACCCAGCGCGTGTTCGAGCGGGTGCGGCGGGTCGAGCTGGCGCTCGAGATCGAGCCCTCCCACTACGAGCCCGGCGCCAAAGTCGTCAGCCGCGAGAGCGCCGAGTGAGTCGCCAGCAGGGGGGCGCCGAGGCGAGCGCCGGCGAATACGGGAAAACCGCGGGCTTCCTCGCGATCGGGGTCGGTCTCACCGGGTTGATCACCTACGCCTACTTCCTGATCGCCTCCCACACCCTCTCCAAGCCCGACTACGGCCAGATCACCGTCCTCTGGTCGGCGGTCTTCATCACGATCTCGACCCTCTACCGGCCGGTCGAACAGCTTCTCAGCCGCCACGTCTCCGAGCGGCTGGCGAGGGGCGAACCGCTGGCGCAGCCGATGCGCGTCGCCTCGACGATCCAGATCGGGCTGGCGCTGACCTTCGCGGTCATTGCCCTGGCCCTGCGCGGGCCGATTCAGGACGGCCTGCTGGAAGGCGACGAAGCGCTCTACTGGGTCTTCTTCGGCGCCGTCCTCTTCTACGCCGCCAGCTACTTCGCCCGCGGCTTCCTCGCTGGGCAGCGGACCTTCGGCCTGTTCACGGCGATGATCCTCTCCGAGTCGGTCTTCCGCACCCTCTTCGCGGTCCTGGTCGCGGTCGGCCTGCTCAGCGGCCAGTCGTGGGTCGCGGTCGGAATCGTCGCCGCTCCCAGCCTGAGCCTGCTGATCGTGCCGTTTGCCTTCGCTCGGCGCGCGAAAAAGGAGCAGCAAGCCGCCCCCGGACGCGAAGCGGAGGAGGCGGCGACTGAGGACTTCACGATGAAAGAGGGCGGCGGCTTCGCCGCCGCGGTCCTGGTGATCATGTTCAGCGAACAGGCCTTCCTCAACGTCGGGCCGATCGTCATCTGGGCGCTCGACGACGCCGCCGCGGCCGGGTTCATCTTCAACGTGCTGATGCTGGCGCGGGCGCCGCTGCAGCTGTTCCAGGCGGTCTCGACCAGCATCCTCCCCCACCTCACCAGCCTCCACACCTCGACCGCGCCCGACAGCGAGCGGGAATTCCACCGCTCGGTCCGCGGTGTCCTCCTCGGCGTCAGCGGGTTCGCGGCCTTCACCGCCGTCGTCGTCCTGATCGCCGGCCCGCAGCTGATGCAGCTCGCCTTCAGCGACAAATTCGAGTACGACCGGCCGGGACTGCTGCTGGCGGCGCTGGGGATGGGCCTCTACCTCGGCGCGGTGACCCTCAACCAGGCCTGCGTCGCCCAGGGGCAGGTGCGGCGCGCCGCGGCGCGCTGGATCGCCTGCGCCGGCTTCTTCATCCTCTGGAACTTCCTGCCGATCGTCGGCGACGAGTTCCGCCGAGTCGAGGTCGGGTTCGCGCTGACCGCCGGCGTCCTCTTCGCCCTGCTCTACCTCGTCTACCGGTACCCGCACGGGCGCGCGGAGGACATCCCGCGCGAGGGCTCGACCGAGGAACTCGAGCTGCGGCTCGCCTCGATCGACGAGAACGCGTAAGCGCCTTCCTCTAGGGTCGCCGCAATGGGTGAGCACGACGCCGAGTTGATTCTGATCGCCGGTGTCCTCCTGTCCGCAGGCATCGTCGGAGCGCTGCTGGCAGACCGGGTGCGGGTCCCGGGTTTGCTGCTCTTCCTGGTCCTGGGAATGGTGGCGGGCTCGGAGGGGGTCGGCGGGATCGGGTTCGACGACGCCGAGCTGGCGCGGACGCTGGGGACGATCGCCCTGGTCCTGATCCTCTTCGAGGGCGGTCTGACCGCGGGCTGGTCGGAGATCAGGCCGGTGCTGGGGACGGCGGCCTCGCTGGCGACGATTGGAACGCTGGTGACGGCGGTGATCGCCGGCTTCGCCGCGAAGTTCCTCTTCGACCTCACCACGCTGGAAGGGATGCTGGTGGGCTCGGCGGTCGCCGCCACCGACTCGGCGGCGATCTTCGCGGTGCTGCGCCGCTCGACCCTGGAGAAGCGGTTGGCGCGCTCGCTCGAGGGCGAGTCGGGGATGAACGACCCGGTCGCCCTGCTGCTCGTCATCGGCTTCATCGAATGGATCCAGCAGCCGAGCTACGGCCCCGCCGACATGATCGGCCTGATCGCGGTGAAGATCGCGGTCGGGATCGTCGTCGGGCTGCTGCTCGGGAAAGCGGCGGTCTGGGTGATGTCGCGGATCGAGCTGGCTTCGGAGGGGCTGTATCCGGTGGCGACGATCGCCGTGGCGGCGCTCGCCTACGGCGTCTCCGAGGTCGCCCACGGCTCCGGCCTGCTCGCCGTCTACCTCGCCGCATTGGCGCTCGGCTCGGCCCGTATCCCGGCGCGGCGCAGCGTCGTCTCGTTCCACGAGGGGCTCGGCTGGGTGTCGCAGATCGGCCTCTTCATCCTGCTCGGGCTGCTGGTGTTCCCGCAGGACATCGCCGATGTGGCGGTCAA
>DATIMV010000021.1:0-4180 GCA_035474955.1 Solirubrobacterales bacterium | reverse complement strand
ATCTGCGGTCGCCGCCCACTCGGGCGCCCGCGTGACCTAAACGAGCTCCAGGTAAACCATCTCGGTCGAGTCCGACCGGCGGGGGCCGAGCTTGACGATCCGCGTGTAACCGCCCGGGCGCTCGCTGTAGCGGGGCGCGATCTCGTCGACGAGCTTGTGGACGATGAACTTGTCCTGACCGAGCCGCGAGAGCAACAGCCGTCGCGAATGGAGATCGCCGCGCTTGGCGATCGTGATCATCCGCTCGACCTCGGGCTTGACCGCCTTCGCCTTCGCCTGGCTGGTCTGGATCCGCTCGTGCTCGATCAGCTGCTTCGAGAGGTTCGAGAGCAGCGCCTCACGGTGCGCGGAGTCGCGGCTGAGCTTGTTGCGCTTCTTTTTATGCCGCACCTGATCCTCCGCTCTGCTCTATTGGACCGTCTTAGTCTGCCTGAAGATCCAGGCCGCGGGAGTGCAGGGTCTCGATTACTTCCTCGATCGACTTCTGACCGAAGTTCGGAATCGCGTTCAGTTCCGCGCGCGACTTGCGAACAAGGTCGCCGACGGTCTGGACACCAGCCCGCTTCAGGCAGTTGTAGGAGCGCACGCCCAGTTCGAGCTCCTCGATCAGGATCTCGTCGAGGCCGTTGCTGGCGGCACCGCCATCGCTGCCGGGGGCAGAGAAGCCGTCGCCCTGGACAGGCGGAACCGGTTCCCGAGCGGTCAGCTCCTCGACGCGGTCGGCGTCGGTGAAGATCGCCAGGCTCTTGATCAGGATCTCGGAGGCTTCGCGCAGCGCCGCCCCGGGCTCGATCGAGCCGTCGGTCTCGAGGTCGAGGGTCAGTTTGTCGAAGTCGGTCCGCTGGCCGACGCGAGCCGCGGCGACCGAGTAGGAGGCGCGGCGGATCGGCGAGAAGATCGAGTCGATCGGAATCACGCCGATCGGCTGCTCGTCGGACTTGTTCTCTTCGGCCGGGGAGTAGCCGCGGCCGCGGCCGATCGTCAGGTAGACCTCGAGTTTGGTTTTTTTCTCGAGCGTCGCGATCGGCGCCTCGGGGTTGAGGATCTCAACGCCGGAGGGAAGATCGATGTCTTTGGCTTTCACCTCGCCGGGGCCGGTGGCAACCAGCGGCGCCTCGACCTCGTCGGCGTCGGTGTGCATGCGGACGACGAGGTCCTTGAGGTTGAGGATGATGTCGGTGACGTCCTCCTTGACGCCGGGCACGGTCGAGAACTCGTGCGCGACGCCCTCGATGCGGACGCTGGTGATCGCAGCGCCGCCCAGTGAGGAGAGCAGGACGCGACGGAGGCTGTTGCCGAAGGTGTAGCCGAAGCCCTTATCCAGCGGCTCGATCGTGAAGGTGCCGCGACGGTCGTCGACTTTCTCGGAGGTGATGCGGGGGACCTGGAAATCGGTGGTCATGAGTTCCTTGCTCTGGGGTGTTTCAGAAATCGTTCCGGGACTACTTGGAGTAGAGCTCGACGATGAGCTGCTCCTGAACCGGTGCCGAAATCTCGGAGCGCTCGGGGTAGCGCAGGACTTTGGCGGTGAGGGCGTCGTGATCGGCCTGCAGCCAGGCGGGAACCGTGGAGACCAGTTCCGTCGCCCGCTGGATCGTCTCGGTGGCTTTCGATCCGGCCTTGATCGAGATGATGTCCTCGGGGCGCACCTGGTAGGAGGGGATGTTCACGCGCCGGCCGTTGATCTGCCAATGGCCGTGGGTGATCAGCTGTCGCGCCTGGCGCCGCGAGGCGGCAAAGCCGAGGCGAACGAGCACGTTGTCGAAGCGGGACTCGAGGATGCGCAATAGGTTCTCGCCGGTCACGCCCTCCTGCCGCGAAGCTTTCTCGTAGTAGGCGCGGAACTGTTTCTCCAGCACCTGGTAGTAGCGGCGGGTCTTCTGCTTCTCGCGCAGCTGCACCCGGTACTCGGACTGACGCAGGCGGCCGCGGCCGTGCTCGCCAGGCGGATAGGAACGGCGCTCGACGCCGCACTTGTCGGTGAAGCAGCGCTCGCCCTTGAGGAAGAGTTTCTGGCCCTCGCGTCGGCACTGCTTGCACTGCGGGGCGGTATCGCGAGCCATTAGACCCTCCTCCGCTTCTTCGGGCGGCAGCCGTTGTGCGCCTGCGGGGAGACGTCCTTGACCGTGGTCACGTCGAGGCCGGCGGCCTGCAGCGACCGGATCGCGGTCTCGCGGCCCGAGCCGGCGCCCTTGGCGAAGACCTCGACCCGCTCCAGCCCATGTTCCATGCCCTTTTTGGCGGCCGCGTCGGCGGTCACCTGGGCGGCGAACGGGGTCGACTTGCGCGAGCCTTTGAAGCCGGCCGAACCGGCCGACTCCCAGGCAATCACGTTGCCATCGGTGTCGGTGAGGGTGACGATCGTGTTGTTGAAGGAAGTCTTGATGTGCGCCTGCCCGTAGGTGACGTTCTTTTTGACGCGGCGGCGCGTACGGCCTTTGCCAGGTTTTTTCTCAGCCATCTCTCTTACCTATACCTTGCGCTTGCCGGCGACGCTGAGGCGCCGGGGGCCCTTGCGGCCGCGAGCGTTGGTCTTCGTCCGCTGGCCCCGGACCGGGAGGCCGCGCCGGTGGCGCAGACCGCGGTAGGAGCCGATCTCCATCAGCCGTTTGACGTTCTGCGAGCGCTCGCGCCGGAGGTCGCCCTCGACTTCGCGGTTCTCGACCGCTTCGCGGAGTTTCATCACCTCGTCCTCGGTCAGGTCTTTGACCGGGGTGCTGGGGTCGACGCCCGTCTCCTCGAGGATCTGCTGGGCCGTCGAGCGGCCGATCCCGAAGATGTAGGTGAGCCCGATTTCGGTCCGTTTGTTGACCGGGATGTTGATGCCCGCGATACGTGCCATGCCTAACCCTGCCTCTGCTTATGGCGCGGGTTCTGGCAGATCACCAGGACCGCCCCATTTCGGCGGATTACCTTGCACTTCTCGCACATCGGCTTAACGGAAGCTCGAACCTTCATTGCTCCGGATCTCGTATCGACAACAGGATCCCCACACGCCCCATGAATCGGACGGCAGGACGAACCAACCGGCCAACAAGGCCGACGGAGAAAGATAGCAGGGGCGGGGCCTGGGCGAAGCCCGGTCAGGCGTCCTCGACGAGGGCGATCAGAAAGCCGTCGTAGCCCTTGACGCCGACGGTCTGGATAGTAGTGGCGCTGACCCGTGGCTCGTCGCGAAGCATCTCGTGCAGGCGGCGCTGGGCCTGGGTCGACTCGTCAACCGCGGTGGCGTCGGCGAGAGTTCCGTCGCGGACGACGTTGTCGGCGATGATCAGGCCGCCGGGACGGGTGCGATCGAGCGCCCAGGCGAAGTAGTTGGGCGTGTTGACCTTGTCGGCGTCGATGAAGACGAGGTCGAACGGCGCCTCCTCCTCTAAGTCCGGTAGTGCCTCCAGAGCGGGACCGACGCGCACCTCGACCCCCTCCCCCACCCCAGCCCTCTCGAGGCTCCGCCGCGCCACCTCCGCGTACTCCGCCTTCGCCTCGAGCGTGATCAGCCGCCCGTCCTCGGGCAGCGCCCGCGCCATCAGGATCGCGCTATAGCCACCAAGGGTCCCGAACTCGAGGATCTTCTTCGCCCCGACGAGCCGAACCAGCAGTTGCAGCAACTTCCCCTGCGGCGGAGAAACCTGGATCGCCGGCAGCCCAGCCTCCTCGGCAGCCGCCACCGCCCTATGCAGTGCCTCGTCTTCAGCGGCGATCGTCTCACCGATGAAGGCATCTACGGCAGAAAAGGTCTCCTGATCCACCCGTGGATCTTGGCAGGCCGGGTAGGCCGCCTGCCTCAGACTTCTTTGATTTCCACCCCGACCTTGGTTTCCGGATTGCTCGGGCTTTGCCCTGTCAGTGTGATCGGTTCGAAGGCTTGGAATTTGCCGTCGGTTTTCGCGCCGGTGCCGCCGAAGGGGCAGAGGAAGCCGTCTTTCAAGACGGTGTAGGCGAGGCCCGAGACTTCGGGGTCGAAAGTGATGTCGGGTTTCGGGAGGGCTTCTGTGTCGCTGTTGAGCGCGACTGATTTGAGACCCGTCTGGGCGGTGATTTCGATTTCGCAGTTGCCGGCGGTGACTTTGATCGCTTTGCCCGCTTCGCAGGCGATGTCGAAGGTGGAGGTGAATTTGTCTTCGGCGGTCTGTTCGCCGAGGTGCAGGACGTAGGCGCAACCGCTGGTGGTGACGGTCGC
>DATIMV010000020.1:0-8901 GCA_035474955.1 Solirubrobacterales bacterium | reverse complement strand
GCAGCAGCGGCGCGAGATCGAGGCGCGGCTGGCGGCGGGTGAGCTGCTGGCGGTGGTCGCGACGGACGCGCTCGAGCTGGGGATCGACGTCGGCGAGCTCGACGCCGCGATCTGCGTCACCTTCCCCGGTACCGTCGCCAGCCTGCGCCAGATGTGGGGACGGGCGGGGCGGCGGCGGCGCGGGCTGGCGGTCTACGTCGCCGGGCAGGACGCGCTCGACCAGTTCTTCTGCCGCCACCCGGAGGAGTTCCTCGGGCGGCCGGTGGAGGCGGCGATCCTCGACCACGCCAACGAGCAGATCGCGATGCGCCACCTGATCGCGGCGGCGTACGAGATCCCGCTGTCGGAGGCCGACGACGAGTTCTTCGGCGACGGTTGGCGGGAGCGAGCGCAACGGCTGCTGGAGGCGGGGGAGCTGCGCAAAGCGCGCGGGCGCCTGGCGCCGGGACGCAACGAGTTCGTCGCCTCGCGGATCCCGCTGCGCTCGGCCTCGGCCGAGTCGGTCGCGGTGATCGAGCGCGGGTCGGGGGAGATGCTCGGGCTGGTCGAGGCGGAGCGCGCCTTCACCACGATCCACCCGGGCGCGATCTACCTGCACCTGGGGCGCTCCTACGAGGTCGAGCAGCTCGACATCCGCGAGCGGCGGGCGCTGGTTTCGAGCTTCGACGGCGACTGGTACACGCGGCCGAAAAAAGAGACCGAGATCTACATCGAGCGCATCCACGAGCAGCGCGAGGTCGCCGGGGTGCAGCTGAACTTCGGCGAGGTGTCGGTGACCGAGCAGGTGATCGCCTTCCAGCGCGTCTCGGTCTCCGACCAGGAACCGATCGACATCGTCGCCCTCGAGCTGCCCGAGCAGAACTTCGTCACCCAGGCGCTCTGGTACGTGCTGCCGGACCCGCTCAGCCGCAAGCTGCCGACCGAGGCGCTGCTCGGCTCCCTGCACGCAACCGAGCACAGCCAGATCGCCGTCCTGCCGCTGATCGCGATGTGCGACCGCTGGGACATCGGCGGCCTCTCCACCAACGTCCACTTCCAGACCGGCCGCTCGACGATCTTCATCTACGACGGCCACCCGGGCGGGGTCGGGATCACCAAGCGCGGCTACGAGGAGTTCGAGCGCCTGCTGGGCGACGCCGAGCGGCTGATCGCCGAGTGCCCCTGCGAGGCCGGCTGCCCCTCCTGCGTGCAGAGCCCCAAGTGCGGCAACCTGAACGAACCGCTGCACAAGGCCGGGGCGCTGGAGCTGATGGGCCTGATGCGGGGCGAGCTGTGAGGAGCGACACTGCGTCAGGTGAAGAGGCGGGCCATGATCAGGGCTGAGCGCAGGGAGCCGTCGGCGCGCCGGTAGTGGTCCCGCCGCAGGCCCTCCTCCTCGAAACCCATCCGTCGGTAGAGCTCAATTGCGGCCTCGTTCTCGGGGAAGACCTCGAGCTCGATCTTGTGGACCTCTTCGGGCCTGGCCGCCAGCGCCGCCTCGATCAGCATCCAGCCGCCGCCGCGACGGCGGTGCGAGGGCAGCACCCACATCCCCAGCGCTGTAACCCCCTCCGTCTGCGTCGGGTGCATGCCCAGTGAACCAACGATCCCGCCCCCGTCCTCCAGCACGAGCAGCGTGTGCCCTTCGAGGATCGCCTGCCGGAACCGGTTCGCCAGCTCCAGCTCCGACGCGCCCTCGGTTGCCAGCCAGATGCCTTCGTCGACGACGACCTTCATCCCGGTGCCGAGCGCGTCGCAGTCTTCGAAGGTGGCATCGCGGACCTGCATCCGCCGAGGATAGGCGCCTCAGGGGGAGGGCCAGAGCTCGCGCAGGGCGAGCAACGCAAAGGCGTGTGACCAGGCGAGGGGGGTGGTCGAGCGAGGGACGCCGATGTCGACTCCGACCCGCTCGGGGAGATCGCCGGCCGGGGTAGCGCTGCGGCGCAGGGCGCGCATCAACTGCAGGGCGTGGCTTCGCTCCCCCAGCGCTGCAAGCGACCAGGCGGTCCAGGCGGTTGGTGCCGACCACGGATCCTCGCCGCCCTCCCAGCCTGCGCCGGGGAGGAGGCCGTAGCGGCCGGCGTCCTCAGTCAGGCGCAGCAGGGTCCGCCGCGCCGGCTCGAACAACCGCGGCCGCGGGAACGGGCGCACCGCCCAGGCAGCGGCGGTGTCGAGGCCGCCGCCCCCGCCGGCTTCGCGGGCGAGCGCGCCTTCGCTGCCGAAGTCGGCGCGGATGCGAATCGGCGATTCGCCCGAGACGATCGCGTTGGCGAGGAAGTCGCCGCCGCCGCTCTCCCAATAGTCGTCGCGCTCGCGCCAGGGGACGGGGTAGGTCTCGGAGAGGATCTTCGCGGCGTGACGGGCGCTGCCGATGATCCCGGTTGCCTCAGCCGCCGCGGCGATCCAGCCGATCTCATCGCCCTGGGCGGGACGGTCGGGGACCGGGCTGCCGTCGCCGTTGAAGCGGGCGAACTGCTCGACGCCGAGCCCGAGCATGAACTGGGTGATCAGCTCGGCCTCCGGCTGGTAGCCGGCGGCAGCGAGGGCGATCGCGACCGCTCCCGCGTCGCGCGGCCAGACGTAGGCCCAGCCGTCGCGGGCGCCGGCGGCGACGGCGCCGTTGTTGCCGGTGAGGGCGCGAAGGACGAGCAGCGAGCGCTCGTATATTTCCTTCACCCAAACGGGTGCGTCCGTGCCGAGCGGCCGGGCGCGGGCGAGCCAGCGCCGGTCGGCGGCTGCGGCTTGGGCGAGGACCCGACGCTCCTTGGTGACGAGGTTCCTGCCAGCGCTCGCCCGCAACTGAACCGAGGAGGCGTCGCCACCGACCGCGATCGCCAGCTCGCCGGCGTGCACCGCCTGCGTGATGACGACCCGAGCCCCGCCGAACCAGGCCTCGGTTCGCAGCACGTTCGTCCCCGGCAGGTAGCTCTGGCGGATCCGGTCGGCGCGCCACATCGGCAGCTCCGGCCCGTTGCCGACCCGCACCCACGGCTGGATCCCGGTGTCGGCCGCGACCGTCCCCGCCGCCTGCCGGTCCGCCGGGTTTTCGATCAGCGCCCGTCCCGCCGGCCCCGGCGCTCGCAGGTCGACCACGTTTCCGTAAGCGTCGACCGCCGCCGTCAGCTCGCCCTCCCCGAGCACCGCCACCCCGAGGAACGGCGGCGGCAGTCCCGGCAGCCCCGGCGGGGTCCGCGGATCGGCCTCCTCGCCGCCGGAGATCAGCAACGCTCCCGCCACCGCCGCGACGACCAGCGCCAACACCGCCCGGGCCCAGTTCACGCCCCCATGCAATCAGCCGCGGCCCCCGCGCTCCCGCTAGCCTTCCCCCAGCGCCGCCGTCCAGCGCGCCGAGGCCAGGTAGCTCAGTTGGTAGAGCACACGACTGAAAATCGTGGTGTCGCCGGTTCGAATCCGGCCCTGGCCATTCGGGTTTCATCTGCGAGTGATCGCCAGGCCAGCGACGACTCCACCTTCGTCACCGCCAGCACCTTCCTGGTAGACGGCGGCCTCTCGGCCGCCTACCTCACCCCGATCCAAGTCGACTGACGCACGGGGCCGTGTTGGAACCCAAAAGTGAGTGCGCCATTTCGCGCGTGTGCCGATCTGCCCGGTGATTTTGCAGGGGATTTCTTTATCGGTGCGACTGCCAACCCCAACTCGCTCTTCCTGTCACCCGGGCCCGGTTGCTACCGCTCAAGAAGATCCCGAGTATTGGCACGCGCTCTTCGGGGCGCATCGTTAACCACTACAAGGAGTAGACATGATTCGTAAGTTCAAGACTCTGGGCTTGGCGCTGGTCGCCGTACTCGCCCTCAGCGCCGTCGTGGCTTCGGCCGCCATGGCAGAAGGCGAATACACAGCCGGGAGCTACCCGGCCTCGGGAACAGCTCACAGCGCGGCTAAAAATGATGTGTTCACCACCTCGGGCGGCACCGTCGAATGTACATCGAGTTTCGCAGCGACGCTGAGTGAACCTAGCAATCATCTGACAGTCGTACCCACCTACACCAATTGTGTAGCGTTCGGCTTCGCGCATGCGACAGTCACCATGGACGGATGCGACTACACATTCGAGACACCGGTCAACACCGGAACTGACAAATGGAACGCTCCGGTGGAAGTGGTCTGCCCCGACACAGCTGGGGGTAGGGATGAGATCACAATCACTGCTGGTAACTGCGAAGTGCGAGTCCCCACACAAACACCGAGCGGTCACGTGGGTATCACGCTGAATACAGCGGCGACTCCCAATGACGTCTCCGTCCAGGCCACAATTACCGGCATCGACTACACAATTGTCAAAGACGGGTTCCTGTGCCCATTCGACACGGCCGGGAAAACGCTCCCCGTCACAGAGACGGTCGGCACCTATAAACAAATATCACCCGTCACATTCCATGCGAGTGGGAAATCAGTCTCCGTCAGCTGATTTCAGCGGCACATGAGTAGCTGCCTCGCGCAGCAACAAAGAGGGCTGGGGCATTCCCGGCCCTCTTTTGTTGCACAATGCGTCACCCGCGCATTCTTGCGTCCCCAGGTACAAGCCGCCATGATGATGCTCGGAGGAAGTAAAAGCCAAGGGAGGCGGGGATGGTTCTGAGAAGGGTTGGTTTGCCCAGGTTCGCCGTGGTTGCGGGCGCGATGGTCCTGCTTGCGGCGGCGATGACGCTTGGGCCCTTGGCCGGTTCCGCGTTGGCCGAAAGTCAGATCGGCTCATCCGGCAGCGGAGCTGGTCAGATCAGCGACCCCCGCGGCGTGGACGTCGACGAAGCAGAAGACCTGCTCTACGTCGCCGATCGCGCCAACAACCGGATCTCCGTCTTCGACGCTTCAACGGGAGCCTTCGTCAAGGCGTTTGGCTGGGGGGTGCTCAACGGAGCCAATGAACTGCAGGTGTGCACGACCACCTGCCTTCAGGGCAAAGAAGGCAGCGGCTCCGGGCAGCTGAAACAGATACAGGGGATCGCCGTCGACAACGAGTCGGCCACCCCCGGCAGCATCTACGTCTTCGACGTCGGCAACCGCCGGGTGCAGAAATTCACGCCTGAAGGACAGTTCGTATGGATGGTTGGCGATGGCGTCAACGTGACCACCGGCGGCGACCTCTGCACCGCGGCCTCCGGTGACGTGTGCGGCCCCGGGACCGGCGGTAATGCAGAAGGCCAGTTCAACTCCCCCGTGGGCGACACGATCGACGTCGGCCCGGGCGGGACCGTCTATGTCGGCGATCGTGTCTTGGACGCTGGGATCCAGAAAACCCGGGTGCAGATGTACAGCCCCGCCGGGGCTCACTTGGGCCTTCTGGGAGGGAAACTGCTCCTGATAACCGGTGGCGCCGGGAACACGACGGCGTTGGCCGTCGACTCGGGGAGCAACGTCTACGTGGGCACTTTCGGCGAAAACGGAGCAGTGCGCAAGTACGACTCCAGCGGGAATGAGCTCGACGTCTTCAACGAATCGTTCAACGTCAACGCTATCGCCACCGGCCCGAGTGACCATGTCTTCGTTGCCGACAACACCGAAGTCAGCGAGATCCTCGAATACGATTCAGCCGGCATCCTCCTGCGCGTCTTCTACGGGTCGCTCGATCAGCGGGTGGTGGGACTCGCTCCCTACCCGCCAACGCCCCTTGGTGACATCTTCGCCGCAGAATCGTTTCCCACCAGGGTGGTTGCGATCGACTTCCCGGATCCAGGCCCGGTAATTTACCCACGGCCAAGCGCCACCTTCGCCAATCCGATCGGCAACACCAAAGCGACCTTCAATGCTGAAGTCAACCCCGAGGGTGAGGCGACCGAATACTTCTTCGAATACATCACCGAGGCCGACTACGAAGCGGCAGGGAACACCTTCGGCGCCGGTACCCTGAAAACCACCGAGACGCCGGTGGGCGGGGCAGCGGACTTCAAACTGCATCCCGTGCAGACCCAGGTGACGGGTCTGTTCCCGGAAACCGAATACCGCCTCCGGGCGGTGGCTACAAACCCCTCGGGCGAAGACACCGGCCCGACGGTGTCCTTCACCACCAAACCCCCCGTCGAGTTCTGCTGCGCATGGACCACCGGGGTGAAAACCGGCTCGGCGAACCTGCACGCCGAAGTCAACCCGCTGGGGCTCGAAGAGGCGACGGCCCGCTTCCAGTACACCGAGCTCGCCGACACCGACTACAGCGAGGCCAAAGAAGCGCCGGCTGACCCGATCGATCTCGGCGAAGGCGAAGCAATGGTCGAGGTCTCGACGACGGTCTCAGGGCTCGAGGAGAAGACCGCCTACCGCTACCGGCTGATGGTCTCCTATCGCTGCGCCCCAGACCCGGCGCCGCTCTGCGACATCACCGACGAAGAAAAAGCCGAAGGCACCTTCACCACCTTCGCGACGCTTGAGGCGATCACCGGCTGCGCGAACGACGGCCTGCGCACCGAAGGTTCAGGAACCTTCCTGCCCGACTGCCGCGGCTACGAGATGGTCTCGCCGGTGAACAAAGAGGGCTCGAACATCGATCCGCTCTTCAACGGCCCCAACTTCTTGGCCAACCTCGACCAGGCGGCTCTCGACGGCGGCTCGATCACCTACTCGGCCTACAAGGCCTTCGCCAACCCCCAGTCCTCCCCCTACACCAACCAGTACCTGGCGCGGCGCACCGGCGGCGGCTGGCAGAGCGAAGCGATCTCGCCCAAACGCGAAGGCCCCTCGATCATGACCTACGAATCGGCCCAGCTCGATCGCCAGTACAAGGCCTTCACCAAGGATCTCTGCAGCGGCTTCCTAATCCAGGACGCGAACCCGATCCTCGCCGCCGGGGCGGTGGCGGGCTTCCCAGGCCTCTACGAGCGCCACAACTGCGCTCCAGACATCGGCACCTATACACCCCTGACGACGGTGGAACCGCCGAACCTGCCAGCGCCGCAATTCATCCCCGAACTACAGGGGATCTCGGAGGACGGCTCGGTGGCGATCTTCACCGCCAAAGACAACCTGACGCCGGAGGCGCCGGCGCAGCCTGCAGCGTGCGTGAACAAAACGAACTCCGACGCGTGCCTGCGAGGTCTCTACGAAGCGCGGGCGGGCCAGCTCGAGTACGTCTGCATCCTGCCGGGGGAGACCCCCTTCGCGGGGGTGTGCTCGGCGGGGCAGACTTCGACGTTCGACATCCTCAGGGGCCGAATGAGCCAGCTCGGCAACGCGATCTCCGAGGACGGCTCGAGGATCTTCTGGACCGCGAAAGACTCCGAGGCCGGCCCGCTCTACGTGCGGATCGACGGCTCGGAGCCCACTGCGAGGACGGTAGAGGTCTCTGCGGCCCCGACGACGAGATTCTGGACGGCCGCCGCCGACGGCTCGAAAGCCATTTACACGGTCGGTGACGAGTTGCGCGAATTCGACGTCGACGAGGAAGAAGAGACGGCGATCGCCGGCGGCTTCGCGGGCTTCGCCGGCGCCAGCGAGGACGCCTCGCGCATCTACTTCGCCTCGAGCAACGTGCTGGCGGGCGAAGACGAAAACAGCGAGGGCGACAAAGCCGAGGCCGGCGAGCCGAACCTCTACCTCTACGAGGAGGGGGCGGGGTTCAGCTTCATCGGCACGCTGCTTCCCTCGGAACAGGGTGGGGTCAGCGTCGCGGGCGGCCCGGTCCAGCCCTGGCCCGGGGCCCGCGTCTCGCGGACCAACGAAAGCGGCGAGCAGCTCGCCTTCATGTCCTACGCGCCGCTGACCGGCTACGACAACAAAGACGCGGTCACCGGCGAGGAGAACATGGAGGTCTTCCTCTACGACGCGACCGCAAACGGCGGCGAGGGAGCGATCCTCTGCCCCTCGTGCAACCCGACCAACGCGCGCTCGGAGGGCCGGGAGCTGACGCAGAACTTCCTCGCCACCCAGAGAGCTGCCGCCCGGATCTCCACCCACACCTCAGAGCTCTACGGCTCCCGGATCATCTCCGAGGACGGCAACCGCATGTACTTCAACTCCTTCGAGGCCCTGGTCTCGACCGACGTCAACGGCGAAGAGGACGTCTACCAGTGGAGCCGACCGGGGGGCGAAGCAGGCCCGGGCAAATGCACCACCGCAAGCCCCACCTACCACGAGGTCTCCGGCGGCTGCATCGACCTGATCAGCTCGGGCACCGACCCCGAGGGCTCTGAACTGGTCGACATCTCCGCCGACGGCTCCGACGTCTTCTTCAAAACCTACGAGAGCCTGGTCGGCCAGGACCCCGACCGCCTCGACATCTACGACGCCAGAGTCGGCGGCGGCTTCGCGGGACCTGTCGCCCCGCCGATCATCTGCCAGGGCGAAGGTTGCCCCAACCCGGCGACCACGCCCCCATCCCCACCGCCTGCACCCGCTTCCACCACGCCCGGCCCCGGCAACCCGACCTGGCCCCAGCCCAAACCGAAACCGAAGAAATGCCCGAAGGGCAAGCACAAGGTCAAGAAAGCCGGCAAGGTGCGCTGCGTCAAGAACAAGAAAGCCGGCAAACGCAAAGCGGGCAAAAGCAACCGAGCGCAACTGAGCACGAGCTGGAGGGCGGGAGCATGACCAGGCGACTGACGATCCTCGCGGCCCTGGCGCTCTGCCTGCTCTGCGTGCCGGCCACCGCCTCGGCCCAGTTCGACCTCGAAAACCTCGAAGTCACCTTCGAAGACAAAGACGGAAACCCGGTCTCTGAAGCTGGCTCCCACCCCTTCCAGATGGCGACCAACCTGAACGTCACCACCACCACCTCCCCCGAAGGCGAAGTCCCCGCCGGGGAACTCCGCAACCTCACGGTCGAGCAGATGAGGGGCTTCATCGGCAACCAGACCGCGGTGCCGAAGTGCACCGCCGCCGAGTTCAACACCCGCAGCGAAGGCTACCCCGCCTGCCCTGATGAGTCCGCCGTCGGCTACGTCGCCGCGGAAGCCGAATTCGAAGTGATCAAAC
>DATIMV010000019.1:0-13551 GCA_035474955.1 Solirubrobacterales bacterium | reverse complement strand
GCACATTCTCCTCGGTCTCCTTCGCGAGGAGGAGGGGCTTGCCGCTCGTGTCCTCGAGAGCCTCGATATCACCGTCGAGCGGGTGCGCGCCCAGGTCGTGCGCATCGTCGGCTCCGGTGAGGAGGTGACCTCGGGGCAGATCCCCTTCACGCCACGTGCGAAGAAGGTGCTCGAGCTCGCGCTGCGCGAGGCGCTGTCCCTCGGCCACAACTACATCGGCACGGAGCACATCCTGCTCGGTCTCGTTCGCGAGAACGAGGGCGTGGCGGCGCGCATCCTGCTCGACTTCGACGCGGACTCCGAGAAGATCCGCAACGAGGTCATCCGCATGCTCTCGGGCCCCGGCGGCCGCCGCTCGGGCAGCTCGGGATCCGGCGCGGGCGCCGGTCCCCAGGGCGAGGGCAAGAAGTCCTCGAAGCTGCTCGACCAGTTCGGCCGCAACCTCACGAAGCTCGCCGCCGAGGGCAAGCTCGACCCGGTCGTCGGTCGCGAGACCGAGATCGAGCGGATCATGCAGATCCTCTCGCGGCGCACCAAGAACAACCCCGTGCTGATCGGCGAGCCGGGCGTGGGCAAGACCGCCGTCGTCGAGGGCCTCGCCCAGCGCATCACGAACGCCGACGTGCCCGAGCTGCTGAAGGGCAAGCAGATCTACACGCTGGATCTCGCCGCCCTCGTCGCCGGCTCGAAGTACCGCGGCGAGTTCGAGGAGCGCCTCAAGAAGGTGATGAAGGAGATCACCCAGCGCGGCGACATCATCCTGTTCATCGACGAGCTCCACAACCTCGTCGGCGCGGGAGCCGCGGAGGGCGCGATCGACGCGGCGTCGATCCTCAAGCCGGCGCTGGCGCGCGGCGAGCTGCAGACGATCGGCGCCACGACGCTCGACGAGTACCGCAAGTACCTCGAGCGCGACTCCGCCCTGGAGCGGCGCTTCCAGCAGATCCGCGTCGACCAGCCGTCGACCGAGGAGACCGTGCAGATCCTCAAGGGCCTGCGCGACCGCTACGAGCAGCACCACAAGGTGGAGATCACCGACGAGGCGCTCGAGGCGGCCGCCGAGCTCGCGGACCGCTACATCTCGGACCGCCAGCTGCCCGACAAGGCGATCGACCTCATCGACGAGGCCGCCTCGCGCATGCGCATCAAGTCGATGACCTCCCCGCCCGTGTACCGGGAGCTCGAGGAGGAGATCGAGGAGACGCGCCGCGCCAAGGAGGCCGCGATCGAGGCGCAGGAGTTCGAGAAGGCCGCGAACCTCCGCGACACCGAGCGCAAGCTGACGAACAAGAAGCGCGAGCTCGAGGAGCAGTGGGAGCGGGGCGAGGGCGACTCCGAGCGTCCCGCCATCGGCGAGGAGGAGATCGCCGACATCGTCTCCATGTGGACAGGCATCCCGGTGTTCAAGCTCACCGAGGCCGAGACGCAGAAGCTCATGCGCATGGAGGAGGAGCTCCACAAGCGCGTCATCGGCCAGCACGCGGCCGTCGAGGTCATCTCGAAGGCGATCCGGCGCTCGCGCGCCGGCCTGAAGGACCCGAAGCGGCCGACCGGCTCGTTCGTCTTCCTGGGCCCGTCGGGCGTGGGCAAGACGGAGCTGGCGCGCACGCTGGCGGAGTTCCTGTTCGGTGACGAGGACGCGATGGTCCGCATCGACATGTCCGAGTACATGGAGAAGCACGCCGTCTCGCGCCTGGTCGGCTCGCCCCCGGGCTACATCGGCTACGACGAGGGCGGCCAGCTCACCGAGGCGGTGCGCCGGAAGCCGTACTGCGTGCTCCTGCTCGACGAGATCGAGAAGGCGCACCCGGACGTCTTCAACATCCTCCTGCAGATCCTCGAGGACGGGCGCCTGACCGACTCCCAGGGTCGCACCGTGGACTTCCGCAACGCGATCGTGATCATGACCTCGAACATCGGCGCCTCTGAGATCTCGAAGAACACCTCGATCGGGTTCACGGTCGCGGACGAGACCGGCATGTCCTACGGGGACATGAAGAACCGGATCATGAGCGATCTGAAGAAAGTCTTCCGGCCCGAGTTCCTCAACCGGATCGACGAGGTGATCGTCTTCCACAAGCTCGCCAAGGACGAGGTGAAAGAGATCATCGACCTGATGATCAACCGCGTCCGCGTCCAGGTCGCCGAGCACGAACTGCAGCTGGAGCTGACCGACGAGGCGAAGGAACTGCTGGTCGACAAAGGCTGGGACCCCTCGATGGGCGCCCGCCCGCTGCGCCGGGCGATTCAGCGCTACGTCGAGGACCCGCTCGCCGACGAAGTCCTGCGCCAGGGCGAGATGACCCCCGGCTCGACGGTGATGGTCTCCCGCAACCCCGCCGGGGACGAGGAGGACAAACCCCTCGACCTGGAGATCATCGCCCCGAAGAAGCCGAAAGCGATCGAGCCCAAGCGCGAGAAGGTCGGCGTCGGCGCGAAGAAGGACGACGACGGCGAGTCAGGCCCCGACGACGAGGGTCCCGAGGCCGCCGGCGACGACGAGTCCTGATCATTCGTCCATAAGCGCCAGCTCCTACATGCGGGTTCGCTGAGAACCCGTTATGAATGCTCCATAACCAGTTGAGCATTCCGGTTGACGTCCTGCTTCGGGTCCCGATCGGGATTTGAGGAGAGGGCGGTGCATCATGGGGAGGAAGGCGCTCGGGCGCGCGCTGGCGGGGATCTGCATGCTGATCGGGGTGCTTGCGATCCCCGGGGTCGCCTTCGCGGCTGAATGCACCAGCACCTGGACCGGCGCCACCAGCGGCGAATGGCAGGTCGCTGAAAACTGGTCCCCGGAAGAAGTTCCGAACTCCTCCGATGTCGCCTGCATCCCGAAAGAAAAAACGGCGCAGGTGGTGAGCGGCACCAACTTCGTCGAAATGCTCCAAGGCGAAGGCCGGGTGGCGATCCTTGCCGGCTCGCTTGCCGTTATGGGGGGCGAACAGTCCCACATCCAAAGACTTCGAGTCGGCGGCGGCGCCCTACGGGGACCAGGGGAGCTGTTGGTGACCGAATTTCTCCACGCCGACGGCGGCTCGATGGAAGGTGCCGGCAAGACGGTGATCGGGGCGGAAGCGTCCGGGCATGTGGATCCGATTGAAGAAGGCCCGGGACTGCGCCTGACCGAAAGCCGTGATCTGGAAGTCAAAGGCGTGCTCGAGGTCGGAGGCCTCGGTGGGCAGATGAACGCGATCGATGGGTCATCTGTCGAAGTCCTCAACACGGGCGAGTTGGCGGTGAAAGGGCCTGAAGGCGGCGTCGCTCTGGTCGGCACCTCGCTCGACAACTCCGCGACGGTGTCCGTGGCAGGTCCGGCGGCGGAGATCCGCGGCAGCGAAGGCGCCGACATCGACAACTCCGGGACGCTGGTCGTCAATGCCGAGGGTGCCGGCAACGGCCTACCCGCCGGTCCCGCTCCGACTCCGAAACTGGTCAACACCGGCACCGTCCTCAAGGACGAAGGCGGTGAAATCTCGCTGGTCGGATTCAAAATCGACAACGAGGATCTGGTCGAAGCCAAATCGGGAACGCTGACGTTCTTCGCCGGTGGCAACTCCGGTCAGGAAAAACTCGACAGGTGGGTAAGCGCGGAAGAAGCTCAGATCGCCTTCGCCGAAGGCGCGTTTACCTTCGGCGAAAAAGCAGCGATGAGCGGAACGATCCTCGGTTCACAAGGAGCCAGTCTCAAAGGCCATCGCTTCGAAGCCGAAGAAGCCGAAGTCTGGCTTGACGAAAGCAGCTTCGAGATCACCGGCGCCGAAGAAGAATCGAACTTCGGCTTCCTCGGCACGACGGGCGGGGAAATCGACCTGATCAACAAAGGCGTGCTGGCTGTCGAATCCCTGTCCCTCGAAGGCAAAGGCAGCTTCGACGCCGGCGACAAAACGAACCTGACCTTCCAGTGGTCGGAACTCTACGAAGGCAGCTTGCTCCAAATCGGGGTCGGCAGTGACGTCGACCTCGGCAGCTTCTACCAGGAAGAAGGCACGACCACGATCGGTGCGGGTTCGTCGGTGGAATCCAGCAGCCCCTACGTAGGTCGTGGTCCGTTCCAGATCGGCGCGAACAGCGACGCCGATCTCGGATGGTTCTACCAGGAAGAAGGCGAAACGACGATCGGCGCGGGGTCCCACGTCGAAGCCAAATCGCCCTTCGTGGAACAGGGCCCGTTCGAAGTCGGGACCAACAGCACCGGCCACCTCGGCAGGCTCTTCATCCAGGAAGGTGCAGTGACCGTCGGGGTCGGTTCGTCGCTCGACGCCGAGGACACCTATCTGGACGTCGGCTCTCTTGACGTCGGCGAAAACGTCACCTATTCGATCGAAGACGACTTCTACATCGAGGAAGGTTCCGCAGACGTTTCGACCGGCGCCACCATCAATGCCCTCGACGGATATCTGCAGGCCGGGACCCTCAGCGGAGCTGGCAACCTGGTCGCTAAAAAACTGGGCTGGGAGAGCACGGTGATGTCGGGCAGCGGCTTGACCAAAGTCACCGAAGTCGGCGGAATCTTCGGCAACGAATCCGAATTCGCGACCTTGGACCAGCGCCGGCTGATCACCCAGGGTCTCTTCTCGGTGAAAGACGCGGCGCTGATGATGGCGAACGGGGCGAGGTTGCAGAACGAAGCCGAGTTCAACGCCAGCTCGGAGGATCCGAGCTTTACTGCCCAGATCGGGATTGCGGAATCAAGTACGACCAACCCGCGGATCATCAACAAATCCGAATTCAACAAGGAGGAAGGGACCGGCACCACCACCGTGACCGTCCCCTTCGAAAACAACGGTGCCATCAACCAGTTCAGCGGCACGCTCCACATCGTCAACCGACTCGGCGTGCCCGCGAGCGAGCGGTTCGGCTGCCGCGGCTACTGCGGCGACCCGATCGAAGTCGCGACCGGCGACTTCGGCGAGAGCCAGACGGACATCGCGGTCGGGGGCCTCGGCGTCGGCCTCGAGCTGACCAGGAGCTACAGCGCCCTGGCGGCCGCGTCGGCGACCTTACCGGGGATTTTCGGCTACGGCTGGTTCAACTCTTTCGGCGACCGTCTCGACTTCGAAGAAGAAGGCAAACGGATCACGCTCGTCCGCGTGAAGGGCAACACCGTGCCCTTCACGAGCGATGGGAAAGGCGGCTTCGATCCTCCCGTTTGGAGCGAGGACACGCTGACCGGGAACGCGGAAGCCGGCTATGTCTACAAGGGGGCGACCCAGATCGAATACGGCTTCGCGCCAAGCGGAGCGCTGCAGAGCGTCACCGACCGCAACGGCAACGAAACGACTCTCAGTTACACCGAAGCGGGGAAGCTGAAAACGATCGAAGACCCATCCGGGCGGAAAATCACCCTCTCCTACAACGGCGAAGGCTTGGTCGAAAAAGCCGAAGACCCGATGGGCCACCTCGTCCAGTACGGCTACGAAGGCAAAGAGCTCGCCAGCGTGACGATGCAGGGCGAAGAAGAACCGCGCTGGCAGTACGACTACGACGGCTCGCACCGGATGACGACGATGATCGACGGGCGCGGAGGAGAAGTCGAAAACGAATACGACGCCGAAGGCCGGGTTCTCTCCCAGACCGATCCGGCGGGGCGGACCCTGAACTTCCTCTACGACGGCTTCCACACGCGCTACGCCAACGAAGGCACCGGCGCGATCACCGACATCTGGTTCAACAGCAACAACCAGCCGACCTCGATCACCCGCGGCTACGGCACCGAAGACGCCACCACCGAACGATTCACTTACGACGACTCCGGTCGCCAGCTCAGCCGCACGGATGGCAATGGCCACGCCACCGCCTACACTTATAACGCCGCCGGCGACCGCACGAGCGTGACCGACGCCGAGGAAAACAAAACGGAATGGGCCTATAACGCGACCCATGACGTGATCTCGGAAACGACGCCGAAAGGCCAGACGACGACGATCGTCCGCGATGCCGCCGGCAATCCGGAAACGATCTCGCAGCCGGCACTGGGAGAAACCACCCAGACGATCAGCTTCGACTTCGATCCTCTCGGCCAGCTGACAAGCCTGACCGACCCGCTGGAACGGACCTGGTCCTTCGAATACGACGCAAAAGGCAACCTGAAAGCGGAAATCAATCCCGAGGGCGATACGCGCAGCTGGGCCTACGACGAAAACTCGGAGGTGACCTCGATCGTCAGCCCGCGCGGCAACGAGGAAGGCGCCGAACCGGGCGAATTCACGACCACGATCCAGCGCGACCCGCGCGGCAGGCCGGAAAAAGTCATCGACCCCCTCGGAAATGACAGCGAATTCGCCTATGACGGCAACAGCAATCTCGAAAGCGTCACCAACGCCAGAGGGAAAACGACGGAATTCGCCTACAACGGCGTCGATGATCTGATCGAAACCAAAAAGCCGAACGGGGTCGTGGTCAAAACCGAATATGACGACGACGGTCAAGTCGTCGGGCAGATCGACGGCAACGAAGAGAAAACGACCTACGTCCGCAACGTCCTCGGCGAGCCGATCGAAGTAATCGATCCGCTGAACCGGAAAACGATCCAGCAGTTCGACGATGCCGGCAACCTGCTGACGGTCATCGACCCGATGGAACGGGTCACCGCCTACGAATACGACGACGCCGACCGGCTCGAGGAAGTCGCCTACTCAGGCGAAGCCACCGCCGACGTCAACTTCGAATACGACGCTGACGGCAACCTGACGCGGATGGTCGACGGCAGCGGCGAATCGACCTACGTCTACGACCAGCTGGGCCGGCTCGAAGAGATGACGAACGGCCACGGCGACACCGTCTCCTACGAATACGACCTCGCCGGCCAACAGGAGAAGATCGTCTACCCCAGTGGCAAAGACGTCGATCGGGCCTTCGACGACGCCGGCCGTCTCGAAAGCGTGACCGATTGGCTGGGGAAGACGACGACCTTCGTCTACGACGCCGACTCCAACCTCGAGGAGATCCAGTTCCCGACCGCGACCGGCAACGTCGATGAATACGCCTACGACCGGACGGGCCAGATGATCTCCGCCAACTTCAAGAAAGGCGCGGAATCGCTCGCCTCGATCGCCTACGAACGCGACCCGCTGGGGCAGGTCGAAGCGATGGTCAGCGCGGGCCTGCCGGGTCCCGAAGAAGAGACCTACGAATACGACGACAACAATCGCCTCGTCAAAGCCGGCGCCGAAGCCTTCGAATACGACAACGCCGACAACCCGACCAAACTCCCCGGCTCGACCAACGCCTTCGATGCCGCCAGCCAGCTCGAAACCGGTACCGGCGTCGCCTACGAATACAACCCGGTGGGGGAGCGGGTCAAAGCGACTCCCTCATCCGGTCCTCCGACCAACTACGGCTACGACCAGGCCGGCAGGCTGACCTCGGTCAAACGCGCCGCTGAAGGCGAAGTCCCGGCAATCGACAAGGGCTTCAGCTTCGACGGCGGCGGCCTTCTCACCTCGCACACGAGCGGCCTCACCACGCGGTACACGACCTGGGACGTCAGCGTCCCGCTGCCGCTGCTGCTTAACGACGACGTCAACAGCTACGTCTACGGCCCCTACGGCCTCCCAATCACCCAAATCGACGGAGAAGAAAAACCGACCTACCTCCACCACGACCAGCTCGGCAGCACCAGGTTGCTGACCGACGGAGCCGGAGAAGTTTCAGCCAGCTTCACCTACACCGCCTATGGCCAGCTGGCAGCGAAAGCGGGCACGGCGGCCACGCCTCTCGGCTACGCCGGCCAATACACCGACGCGGAGACCGGCCTGCAGTACCTGCGGGCGAGGTTCTATGACCCCGCAACGGCGCAACTTCTAACCCGGGATCCCATGGAGGGGCTGACGGGGCAGCCATACGCCTATGCATCCAGCAATCCCCTGCATTACAGCGATCCCACTGGGATGACGGCGGCAGCGG
The DNA here is from genome assembly GCA_035474955.1 of Solirubrobacterales bacterium. GTDB lineage: Bacteria > Actinomycetota > Thermoleophilia > Solirubrobacterales > 70-9 > VAYN01. The sequence goes on along the minus strand of DATIMV010000019.1, from coordinate 5,643 downwards.
CTACTGGGGCTGCTGGCTGCGCAGCGGGACCAGCAGGATGTGCCGCGGGTGCTGCGGCTGGTGCCGCTGCGACTGCTTGTGCCGCTTCAGCGGCATGCCGCGATGCCGTCTCTGAAGTGGCCAGCAAGGCAGAGGATTTCGTGAGCAGCATCTTTGGCGACGACGCTAGCGACAGCACTGAAGTGTCGCCAAGAAGCCGTGCTGAACAGGAATACGACGCCGCACGCGAAGTGTGTCCTGCTGAACGGTTAACCGACCTACCAAACTTCGACGATCCCGCTCAAGCCCCTGGTGCTGAGTGGGAGTGGAGGGGTAATGGCCCACCAGGTAGCGATGAAGGCGCTTGGTATAACCCAAAGACGGGAGAAAGTCTTCATCCGGATTTAGATCACCCAGGACCGGTAGACCCTCACTATGATTGGACGTCGCCCTCTGGAGAGCGGTTCCGCATCTACCCCGATGGAAGAGTCGAATCGAACTAGCCGTGACTGTTGAACTGCGGACCGTCGAGGTCGAAAGAAACGAGGCGAGGGATTGGATGGTGAGGTCCCTCCGGCAAGGCTTCGATCTATCGTCGGCGGTACTCGCTGAGCAACCGTTTGACAAAGGTCACTTTCTGGCGCTCATTCCGACTGGCTTAAAAACTCGGCCTCTAAATTTTGCGGCTGGTGGAGTTACCCAACAGGGAGCTTCCGCTGAAGCGCTTGGCGATTTCTTGGCTAAAGTCGCCGGTCGGGGTGCGGCGTCGGTTGTGGTAGAGCACGACATGGCGAGGGCTTCCGATCCTGTGCTTGTCAAAGAGACTGAGCCATTAGCACTTATCGGTGAGCGTGTGCTCCATTGGTGCGATCTCCGGGATGGCGCACGAGCGGGCGCAAAGACCATCATCAGGGGGGCACATGGGCATCCTCTTAATGCTTTTTTGACTAAAAGTACTTCTGCCGAACTCGGCTTGGCGGATCGACAGCAGATTCCCGAGGATCTTCCGCGGTTGCTGGTGGAAAGTTTAGTCGCTGTGGTGGTCTCCGCTTTTGATGGCGAGTCCTTTCTAATCTGGATCGCGAATGATTGATTGATAGATGAATCTGCTCGGCCTCAGATGAGGTGCTGGCCGGGAATAATGAGTAGCCATGAGCGCCACCGAACCGGAAGTTCTGGAGGCTGGGCATCTACCAGAGGCAGATTGCTTCGGCTGAATGATTGGGAGGTTCTCGGAGTTGAATCGGCGAGCGGGAGGCGTCGCTAGCTGAGTGGCTCACTTTGATGCTAATTCTCGATGCCGTGGATCCTCTAGATGAAAAGCTGATGCGGGCTTGGGAGCTTTCTTTGGAGGACTTCACGGACGCTGTTGAAGCTGAGTTGAACGCGCTTGTTCCCGCGCTGGTCGAGGCTGGTTATGCCGAGGAGAAGCCGTGGGGCGATGATCCCGACTGGTTCCTATGGTGGTTCACCAAAGCAGGCGTCAAGCGTTGCGAAGAGCTTGAAGCCGTGTCCGGAAACCCTTCGGGGTGAACTAGACAGTGCCGCGCTACCAGACTCTTGCACTCTCGCTATCGGCACATCTTCGTGGTAAGCCGATTGTGGAAGCCTGATGGGGACGATGACGAAGGTCCTGTAGGTCATCAGGACATCACCTTGACGAAGGCTTTCTGACGGATGCCGCTGCGCTGGAGGAGGCCGACCGGATGACTGATCTGAACGGAGGGGATTTGAGCTACGACGTGCATGTGGTCAGGTTGGTCGACGAGCTCTAGCGCGGTGTTGGCGGTCCTGGCGGAGAGGCATCGATACGGTTCTTTCATGCGTGAACCTGGGCGAGCGGCGATCGGCACCTGGAGCGGTGGGCGCTATCTGCACTTCGGCGAGAAGATCGAGGAGGAGCGGCTGGAGGCGTTGCTGCGGCCGGGTGGGGGGATCGAGACCGTGCTTACTGCCGACGCCTATGGGCAGGGCGAGGCCGATCAGGTTCTCGGGCGCGCGCTCGGAGGCGTTCCCCGCGAGGACTACTGCTTGATCGGTGCGGTCGGCCACGACTTCTACGAGGGGGAGCGGGAAGGGGCGAAAGGGTTTCCGCGCTTCACCGACCCGCGGCTGCGCGGGCCCGACCAGTACGCGGGCTACCTGCGGATGGCGACGGAGAAGAGCTTGGAGCGGATCGGTGCTGACTCGTTTGATCTTTTGCTGCTCCACAACCCCGATCGAATCGGCTACTCGAGCGAGGTGGTCTGGGACGGGATGGCGGCGCTGCGCGAGGTGGGGCTGGCGGCGCAGATCGGGGTCGCTCCAGGTCCGGCCAACGGGTTCACGCTCGACGTCATCGACTGCCTCGAGCGCTTTGGCGACCGGATCGATTGGGCGATGGTGATCCTCAACCCGCTCGAGCCCTGGCCCGGGGAGCTCTGCCTCGACGCCGCCGCCCGCCACGAGGTCCAGGTGCTGACCCGGGTCGTCGACTACGGCGGCCTCTTCTGGGGCGACGTGCGGCCGGGGATGGAGATGGCCCAGTACGACCACCGCAAGTTCCGCCCCGAAGGCTGGATCGAGGCGGGGATGGAGAAGCTGGAGCGGCTGCGCCCGTTCGCCGAGCGGGCCGAGCTGACCCCGATGCAGCTCGCTTGCCAGTGGAACCTCGGCCACCCCGCCGTCGAGAGCTGCGCCCCGACCCTGATCCAGGAGATCGGCCCGGAGGCCCGGCCGATCGAGGAGAAGCGGGCCGAGCTGGCAGCGCTACCCGTCGAGCTGCGCCTCTCCCAGGACGACGTTGCCGCGATCCGCGCGATCGGCGACAACACCGGCTCCATGGCGCTGAAGGGCGCCAACCCCCAGCACGAGGGGGAGGAGCGGCCCGATCGCTGGGCCCTCACCGACGACCTCGCCGAGGTCGGCAGCCGCTGGGGCATCGACCCCGGTCGCGACCTGGTCGCTTCGTAGTCTGCGCGCGTGAACCGCAAGTGGTGGACGCTGGCCGGGGCCTGCGCGGGGCTCTTCGTGCTGATGCTGGACTCGACCGTGGTCGCACTGGCGCTGTCGGAGATCCGGCACGACGTCGGCGCCAGCGCCGAGGGGCTGCAGTGGGTGATGAACGGCTACCTGCTGACGATCGCCGTGCTCGTGGTGACTGCGGGGCGGCTCGGGGACATGTTCGGGCGCAAGTGGGTCTTCCTGGCGGGCATGGTTCTGTTCGCCGTGGGTTCTGTCGTCTCCGGCGCCGCCGGCGACCAGGAAACGCTGATCCTCGGCCGGGTGCTGCAGGGCGCCGGCGCCGCGCCGATGCTCTCGCTCTCGCTCGCCCTCGTCTGCAACGTCTTCCCCTCCGAGGAGCAGCCGCGGGCGCTGGGGATCTGGGCCGCGGTCTCGGCGGTGGCGCTGGCGGTCGGGCCGCTCGCCGGCGGCCTGCTGATCGAACTCGACTGGCGGGTGATCTTCTGGATGAACCTGCCGGTCTGCGCGCTGGGGATCGCGATCACCCTCGCCGCGGCGCCCGAGTCGACCGATCCCGCCGCCGGCACCCGGATCGACTGGCCCGGCCTCGCCGCGCTCAGCGCCGGCCTCACCGCCGTTGTCCTCGCCCTGGTCCAGTCGCAGTCCTGGTCCGCCGGCCCCGTTGTGGCCCTCGCGGCCATCGGCCTGCTGCTCCTGCTCGCCTTCTGGGCGATCGAGCACCGCGTCAGCGAGCCGATCGTCGAATTCGCCCTCTTCCGCAACGGCCCTTACTTCGGCGCCAGCGCCGCTGCCTTCGCCCTCGTCGGCTCCTACTGGGCGGTGATGTTCTTCCAGCCCCAGTACCTGCAGGACGTGCGCGACCACTCGCCGATCCTCAGCGGCCTGATGATCCTGCCGGTGACGGCGCCGATGGTCTTCGTCTCGCCCTTCTCGGGGCGGCTGATCGGCCGCTTCGGCGTCCGCCGCCTGATGACCGCCGGCATGCTCTGCGGTGTCCTCGGGTTGCTGGTGCTGACCCGGGTCGAGGCCGACAGCCCTTATGTAGTGCTGCTGGCCGGCTATCTGCTGTTCGGGATCGCGCTCGGCCTCGTCTACGCGCCGATGTCGACCGCGGCGATGGCGGCGATGCCGGGGGAGAAGGTCGGGATCGCCTCCGGCGTCCTGGCGATGGACCGCGTCCTCGCCGGCGCCGTCGCCCTCGCCGCCACCGGCGCCGTCTTCCACGCCCTGCTCGGCGACGGCCACTCCTTCGCCGCCGCGATCGCCGACTCGACCTGGGTGGTTGTCGCCCTCTGCGCGGTCGGCGCCGTCCTTACCTGGATGTTCGTCCGCGACCCGGAGAAACCAGCCGAAGGACACCCGCAGCACCAGATGCACCACAAGCGCTTCCACTTGTGAGACTTTCAGGCACGCTTTTGGCGCGGATTTGACAAACGCTTATCCGACCTATCAAGTCGGATATGCCCAGACCGCATTCCAGAGCGCTATTTGCCATCCTCTAGGGGATGCCTTCTTTGTCTGGGGATGAGCTCCAAGAGCTTTCAGAACGCCAAGATCCCCGACTCCTCAGAGCTCTCGACGTAGTAGCGCCCGGCGGTGCCCTGCGCGAGGGAATCGACAACATCGTCCACTCGCGGACGGGCGGCCTGCTCGTCGTCGGCGACCTCGACGACATCTCCCACCTGCTCTCCGGCGGGATCAAGCTGGACGTCGATTACACCCCGGCGATGCTCTACCAGGTGGCAAAGATGGACGGCGCCATCGTCCTCAACGGCGAGGCGACGAAGATCGCCTGGGCCAACGTGCAGCTGATGCCGGACCCGACGATCCTCAGCTCGGAGACCGGTACCCGCCACCGCACCGCCGAGCGCGTCTCCAAACAGACGACGGCGCTGGTGATCGCGATCTCGCAGCGCCGCGACGTCGTCTCCCTCTACGTCGAGGGGACCAAGTACATCCTTCAGGACATCCCAGCCGTGCTCGCCAAGGCGAACCAGGGCCTGGCGACCCTCGAGAAGTACCGCCAGCGGCTCGACCAGGTCTCCGCCCGCCTCACCCAGCTCGAGTTCGAGGGGGGCGGCGTCCTCCACGACGCGCTCTCCGCCCTGCAGCGGGCCGAGCTGGTGACGCGGATGGCGGTCGAGGTCGAGCGCTACATCGTCGAGCTCGGCACCGAGGGCCGGCTGATCGAGATGCAGCTCGAGGAGACGATGGTGGGCGTCGCCGGCGACCGCGCCGCGCTGCTGCACGACTACCTGGCGGAGGCCACGGAGGAGCACTACGCCACCGTGCTGGACGGCATCGCCCGCCTCCCGCACCAGGACCTTCTCGACTTCGGGCGCCTGGCAGAGCTGCTGGGCTATGACCGCAAGGTCAACACGCTCGACTACCCCGTCTCGCCTCGCGGCTTCCGCATCCTGGGCCGCATCCCTCGCCTTCCCAGGCTGGTGGTGCAGAACATCGTGCGCGAGTTCCGCGGGCTCGACGAGATCCTCGCCGCCACCGACGCCGAGTTGGAGACGGTCGAGGGCGTCGGAGAGATCCGCGCGAAGGACATTCGCGAGGGTCTCCGCCGGCTCCAGGAGATCAACCTGGTCGACCGGTACCTGCAGACGTGAAGCACTTCCGGGGCCGGAAGCCGGCCCACCACCCCGCATGAGCTAGGAGGACACCCTGCCTTCCGACGTCGTCAATGAAGAG
>DATIMV010000018.1:0-29580 GCA_035474955.1 Solirubrobacterales bacterium | reverse complement strand
AGCCTCGCCTTCGGTTGCGGCTTCCGGCGCGGCATCGTCCTCGAGCGGGGGCGCCTCGTCGGCCGAGGCGGAACCGGCCGGGAAGACGTCCTCGGAAAGATTGAGATTCGGCGTCAGGTGCACCGACTCGCCGCCGTCGGCGCGCGGGAGCGGCTCCTGCCCCTCCTCGACCCGCTTCAGCGAGAGCGAGAGGCGGCGGCGCTCGGCGTCGACCTCGAGGATGAGCACGTTGACGGCGTCGCCCTGCGAGACGACCTCGCGCGGGTTCTCGACGTGGTGCTGCGCGAGCTCGGAGATGTGGACGAGGCCCTCGACGCCGGGCAGGATCTCGACGAAGGCGCCGAACGTGACCACCTTCGTCACGCGGCCCTCGACGACGTCGCCCTCGCTGTAGCTCTCGATCACCTGCTGCCACGGGTCGGACTGCGTCTGCTTCAGGCCGAGCGAGATCCGCTGGCGGTCGCGGTCGATGTCGAGCACCTTCACCTTCACGTCCTGCCCGATCTCGAGCACCTCGGACGGATGGTTGACGTGGCTCCAGGAAAGCTCGGAGATGTGGATCAGGCCGTCGATGCCCTCCAAGTCGACGAAGGCGCCGAAGTCGACGATGTTGGAGATCTTGCCCTCGACCACCTGGCCCGGCTCGAGCCGGCCGAGGATCTGCTCGCGGACCTCTTTGCGCTCCTCCTCGAGGACGGCGCGGCGCGAGAGCACGACGTTGTTGCGGCTGCGGTTCAGCTCGATCACCTTGCACTCGATCTTCTCGCCCATGTACTCGTCGAGGTTCTGCACGCGGCGGATGTCGACCAGCGAGGCGGGCAGGAAGCCGCGCACCCCGAGGTCGAGGATGAGGCCGCCCTTGACGACCTCGATGACGCTGCCTTCGACCGGTTCGCCCGAGTCGGCTGCAACCTCGATCTTGCGCCAGGCCTTCTCGAAGCGGGCGCGCTTCTTGGAGAGGATCAGGCGGCCCTCGGAGTCCTCCTTGGTGAGAACGAGGGCGTCGATCTCCTCTCCCAGCTCGACCTCTTCGTGCGGGTCGACCGACTTGCGGATCGAGAGCTCGTTCGAGGGAATGACCCCCTCGGCCTTGTAGCCGATGTCGACGAGGACCTCGTCTTTGTCGATCCGGACGACTTTGCCTTTGACGACGTCGCCCTCCTCGAAGGAGACCATCGTCGCCGCGTAATTCGGGACGATCTTGCCGTCGATCTGCAGCAGCAGGCCGTTTGAACCCTCTACAGGGGTGGCACTGGGCGCAGGGGTCAGGGTCTCGGTCGCGGACACGGGCGCGAATGATGGCAGAATCCGCCGCGATGCCGGTCCGAGCCACCAAGCGCGGTAGCGAACGCACGCCCCTGAGCGGCGAGCGCGACGTCCTCATCTGCGGCGCCAGCTTCGCCGGGCTGGCGATCGCGCGCGAGCTGGCCGGCTCCGGAGCCGACGTCCTGATCGTCGATCGCTACGAGATCGGCGAGCGCCAGACCTCCGCCTGCGGGATCCCGACCGAGTGGCTGGAGCGGCTCGGGTTGATGGAGGCCGAGTGCCAGCGCTTCGACACGCTGGTCATGCACACCCCCCACGGCACCTCCCGCTACCGGCTCCCCTGGACCTTCTCCACCTTCGACTACCGCGAGCTCTGCCAGCTGCTCTGGCGCGACTGCGACGCGACCTTCGAGACCGCCAAGGTCAACGGCCGGGCGGCGCCCGCCAACGGTGACGGCGAGATCGCGGTCGAGACCGATCGCGGCACGATCACCGCCCCGCTGGTCGTCGACGCACTCGGCTGGCGCCGGGTGCTGGCCAACGGCGATGGCTACCAGCCGCCCGACGCGCCGCTCTCGCGCGGCCTCGAGGTCCATCCCGGCGGCGAGTCCGAGGATCTGGCGATCTGGATCGACCGCAAATACGTCCCCGCCGGCTACGGCTGGTCGTTCCCGGCCCATGACGAGCTGCGGATCGGCGTCGGCTCCTTCGACCCCCGCTTCCACGTCAAGGACACCACCGTCGAGCTGACCCACGACCTCGGCAAGGAGCCGAACGAGTATCAAGGGAATTGGATCCCGCACGAACTGCGTCGCGCCACCGAGGGCGGTGTCTTCTTCGCCGGCGACTCGGCCGGCCACTGCCTGCCGCTCAGCGCCGAGGGGATCCGCACCGCGCTCTACTTCGGCATGGGCCTGGGACAGGAGCTGCGGGGCGTCGTCGAGGGTCGGCAGACGCGAGCGCAGGCGGAATCCAACTACGCCTCCTTCCACGACTCGCACGAGTGGAAGTTCAAGTGGATGCTGCGGGTGCAGAAGCTGGTGCCGCGGGTGCCGCCGCGGATCCTCGCGCCGCTGATCAGGCTGCTGGGCAACAAGCGCTTCGTCGACTGGTCGTTCACGCACTACCTGCGGATCGCGCCGCCGGAGTACGCCGGCTCGAGGTGGGCGACCCGCTCAGCGGACGACGAGGATCGTCCCGGCCAGCAGCAGGACGACGCCGAGGATGCGCTCGGGCGTGAGCGCGACCTCGTCCAGGCCGAACAGGCCTAGCCGGTCGATCACGACAGAGGCCGTCAGCTGGCCGAAGATCGTCGCCGCGGCGACGCCGCCGGCGCCGATCACCGAGACGGCGATGAGCGCGTTGAAGACGTAGACAGCGCCGAGCAGGCCCCCCAGCAGGTAGTACCAGCTGACGTCGAAGCTGCCGCTCAGCCCTCCCGCCTTGCCGCTGAGGACGACGATCGCCGCCAGCGCCGCGGTGCCGATCGAGAAGGAGACGAGCGCCGCCGGCAGGCTCCCGGTCGCCTTGCCGAGGCCGGCGTTGATCGGCGCCTGGAGAGCGATCAGGCCACCGGCGGCAGCGGTGATGAGAACCGCCAGGCCCCTATCCATGAAGGCCGCGGCGCGTGATCTTTACCGTTGACATGGGTTGTCTAACTATGACCCCGCCGCCAGCCGACAACTTCGCCGCCCGCATCTTCCTCGGCCCGGCCCTGCGCGCGCAGCCGGACCGGCGGCTGGTCGACCTCGTCCGCGACGGCTACGACGCCGCCTTCGAAGAGATCGTCCGCCGCTACCGGCGCCCGCTCGACCGCTTCGCCGCCGCGATCGTCGGCGGCCGCTCCGAGGACGTCACCCAGGACGCCTTCTCGAAGGCGCTGCTGGCGCTGCGGGGCTCCGAGGCGGAGATCGAGCTGCGCCCGTGGCTCTACCGGATCGTCCGCAACACGGCGCTGAATGACCTGCGCGACAACCCGGCGGTGACCGAGGAGCTCTCAGAGACGATCGCCGGCGCCCGCAGCGCCGGCGCCGAAGTCGAGGCCCGGGAGGAGCTGACCGACCTGATGGAGCGGCTGCGGGCCCTGCCGGAGCCACAGCGCGCGGCGCTCGTCATGCGCGAGCTGGAAGGGCTGAGCCACGAGGAGATCGCCGCCGCCCTCGGGGTCAGCGGCGGCGCCGCGCGGCAGGCGATCTACCGGGCGCGGGCGTCGCTGCGAAACGGGCTGGGCCTGCTGCTGCCGCTGCCGCTGATGCGGACGCTGGCCGAGCACGGCGGCGAGGCAGCCGCCGCGGGCGGAGCGGCTGCCGCGGGCGGCGGTGCGATCTTCGGTGGCCTCGGCGGCGGCACCGCCGCCAAGGTCGGGGTGGCCACGGTCCTGGTCGCCGGCGCCGCCGGCGCTGGGGTCGCGGTGGAGCAGCGAGGCGGCAACGACAATCGCGGGCCGGATGCCGCGCAGGCGGCCCCGGTGACGCCAGGGGCACAGCCGAGCACGATTTCGCGGGGCTCAGGGTCCTCGGGGAGTGACAGCGGGTCGTCAGACGACAGCTCGGCAGGAAGCTCCAGCGGGCCCGGCGGGGGCGACGACGGTCGGCGCGGAGAGTCGCGGGCGGATGCCCGCGAGGACCGCGGCGACGCTCGCGAAGACCGCGGCGACGACCGGGCCGACCAGCGCGAGGATCGCAGGGACGATCTCGAAGACCGCCGTGAGGACCAGGTCGACGATCGCGAAGACGCGGTCGACGACCGCAGCGGCTCCGGCTCGTCGGGGTCAGGAAGGTCGGGGTCGTCGGGCTCCGGGCCGTCGGGGAGCGACGACGACTTCGAGCCCGCCGACAGCTCCGGCTCGGGCAGCAGCAACTCCGGGTCCGGTTCCTCCGGCTCTGACGGCGACGTCGAGATCGAGCCCCCGGAGGAACCCGAGATCGACGAACCGGAGCTCGACGACGACAGCTCCGGGTCAGGCAGCGACGGGGACTGAGCCGCCTACTTGGTGTTGAGCCAGTCGGAGCCGACGCCGACGTCGACCTCAAGCGGCGGGTCCAGCGGGTAGGCCGCGACCATCTCCCTCCTGACCAGCTCCGCCGCCGCCTCCATCTCCCCCGGCGGGCCCTCGAAGAGGAGCTCGTCGTGGATCTGGAGGACGAGCCGGGTCTCCAGCCCGCTCTCCTGCAGCGCCCGCCGGCAGCTCACCATCGCCACCTTGATGACGTCGGCGGCGGTGCCCTGGATCACCGTGTTGACAGCGAGACGCTCGCCGAGCCGGCGGGTGTTCGGGTTGCCGGAGCGCAGCTCCGGGATCGGCCGGCGCCGTCCCATCAGCGTCGTCACGAAGCCCTCCTCCTGGGCCCGTTCGATCACCTCCTCGCGGAAGGCGCGGACGGCGGGGAAGCGCTCGAGGTAGCGGGAGACGAACTCCTCGCCCTCCTTGCGGGGGATATTGAGCCGGTCGGAGAGGCCGAACCCGGTCAGCCCGTAGACGATCCCGAAGTTGACCATCTTCGCCTTCGAGCGCTGGCCGACGTCGACCTCGTCGCGCTCGATTTCGAAGACCTCGGCGGCGGTCGCGGCGTGGACGTCTTCGCCTTTGTGGAAGACGTCCTTGAGGACCGCCTCGTCGGCGACGTGGGCGAGGACCCTGAGCTCGACCTGGCTGTAGTCGGCGGAGAGGAGCTGCATCCCCTCCTCCGCCACGAAGCAGGCGCGAACCGGGCGGCCGATCTCGGTCCGGATCGGGATGTTCTGGAGGTTCGGGTTGGTGCTGGAGAGGCGGCCGGTGGTGGTCGCCGTCTGGTTGAAGGTGGTGTGGACGCGCCCGGTCTCGGGGTCGATCAGCTCCGGCAACGAGTCCAAGTAGGTGTTCTTCAGCTTCGTAAGCTCGCGCCAGGACTCGATCTTCTCGACGATCGGGTGCTCGTCGCGGATCTGGGCGAGGACGCGGGCGTCGGTCGAGAACCCAGTTTTGCCGCGGCGCTTGCGGGTGAGGCCGAGCTTCTCGAAGAGGATGCGGCCGACCTGCTGGGGCGAGCCGATCGTGAACTCCTCGTCGGCGAGTTCGAAGATTTCGTTCTCCAGGGTGTCGATCCGCTCGCCGAAGCCGGCGCCGACCTCGGCCAAGCGCTCGGCGTCGAGCTTCAGCCCCTCCCGCTCCATCGCCGCCAGCACCGCGACCAGCGGCAGCTCCACATCGCGCAGCAGTTGCCCCAGGCCGAGCTCCTCGATCCGCGGCCCCTGTACGGCCGCGAGAGCGGCGACCAGGCGGGCTTCCTCGGCCGGCTCGAGCCCCGCCTCGACCTCCTCGCCGAGCGCCAGCTGGCCGTCGTCCTCCTCGGGCTTGGCGGCGGCGCCTTCGGCGAGCCCGATGCCGGCGTCGGCGGCGAGCTCGACCAGGTCGTAGGTGCGGCGCTGCGGCTCGATGAGGTAGGCGGCGACCATCGTGTCGTGGTCGAGGTTCGGCTCGACCCCCTCGCGAGCGGCGGCGGCGAGCAGGCCGTGGCGGCCGCCGCCGAGCGACTTCGCGTCGTGGGCGGCGAAGGGCTTCGAGCCGAGGGCGACGGCGAGCTCGTCGTGCGTGCTGGTCCCGGCGAGGACGCGGTCGGCTTCGGCCGCGGCCCAGCGGTCGCCGTCGATCGCCAGCGCCAGCGGCCCCTCCCCCAGGTCCTCGGGCTTGCCCTCCTCCGCCTCGACCTCGAGCTCGGTCTGGACCTTGCGCCCCGGCACCGCGTCGCCCTCGGGCAGCGCTTCTTCCAGCCGCTCCAGCACCGCTCGCAGCTCGAACTCGCGCATGAACTCGCGCAGGGCGCCGCGATCGGGCTCGCTCGACATCGCCTCGCCCAGGTCGACGCCGGTCTCGATGTCGTACTGCAGGGTGGCGAGCTGCTTCGAGAGCCGCGCGTCCTCGGCGTGCTCGGTGAGGTTCTCTTTGCGTTTTTTGCCCGAGACCTGGTCGACGTTCTCCAGCACCCCTTCCAGCGAGCCGAACTGCTGCAGCAGCTGGGTCGCGGTTTTCTCGCCGATCCCGGGGACTCCGGGGATGTTGTCGGAGGTGTCGCCGCGCAGCCCCATCAAGTCGGTGATCAGCTCCGGCGGCACCCCGTAGCGCTCCTCGACCGCCGCCCGGTCGTAGATCTTGGTCTCGGTGATCCCGCGCGAGGTGCTCATCACCCGCACCCCCTCGTCAACCAGCTGGTAGGCGTCGCGGTCGCCGGTGACGACCATCACCTCGATCCCCTGCTCGCGCGCTTGTTTTACGAGCGAGGCGATCACGTCGTCGGCCTCGTAGCCGTCGACCTTGACGTTGGTGTAGCCGAAGGCCTCGACCAGCGGCATCAGGTGCGGCCACTGCTCCCGCAGCAGGTCGGGGCGCGGTTTGCGCTGGGCCTTGTAGAGGTCGTAGGTCTTCTCGCGGCCGCTGTAGCCGGCGTCCCAGGCGACCACCACGCCCTGCGGGTGGTGCTCGTCGATGATTTTCACCAGCATCGAGGCGAGGCCGTAGATCGCGTTGGTCGGCCGGCCGTCGCTGGTCCCGATCGACTCGGGCAGGGCGAAGAAGGCGCGGTAGGCGAGGCTGTTGCCGTCGATCAGGAAGAGCTGGGGCGCGTCGGGCATCGACGCCCCACTCTATGCAGGCGCGAACCCGGTTATCGGCGCGGCGCGGTGAGGCGGCGAATCGCGGTGCGCGAGGTGCCCAACTCGGGGAAGAAACCGATCCGCGCCTTGAGCTTGAGCGGCCCGTCCTCGAGGCGCTCGAGGGCCCACTCGGGGAGGCGGCAGCGAACGATGAGGCGACCGGCCCCGATGCGCTCGGACTGGTCCGTGCAGAGGCCACGGCGCTTACCATCAATCCGGGTGAAGACGCGCTGGGTCGCTTTCGCCGAGCCGGTGACGTGAAGATTGGTGAGGACGACGGCGCCCTTCCGGCGCAGCTTGCCGATCTGGGCCATGGTGGCCGGCGGCGACTCAAGCGAGGGTATGACGGTTGGTTTTCCGGGCGGCGGCGACTGGAGGCACGGGTCGACCCCATCGGCGAGCACGCCCTCCGCGGTCAGGTAGTCCTCGAGCTCCTGCGGGCGTTCAGTCGCGAGGGCTTCGAAGTCTTCGACCGCCTCGGCGATTTTCTCCTCGGTGGCCTCGCGCTTGACCGGGTCTTCGCGGTCCTGGTAGGGGGCCAGCATCGTCGCCAGCTGCGCCGCCTGTGCGGGAAGGTCGAGACCGGGAGCCACGCAGTAGAGGTCGGTCAGGCCATCGAGGTAGAGCTGCTTGCAGGACGCGTCGGCCAGGCATTTGTTGAACATGACGCCGCCGGCGGGCTCGTCGAAGTCGATGTTGAACTCCCAGGTCTGGTCGGTGCCCCAGGGCATCATCTGGAAGACCCCCGCCGCGTCGCTGTGCAGGTAGTAGTTGTTGGGCCGGAACTCGCCGGCCTCGCCCGCGTATCCGTCCCAGTGGCTGACGTAGCGTTCGACCGCCCAGTGCGCGGTCATCTGCTCCAGGTCGGCGAACGGGGAGACGTTGTCGGACCAGTCGCCCTCCGGGTCGTTGACGGCGGCGATCAGTTTTTCGAGGTCGCTGATCTCCTCGTCGTCGCCCTCGTCGACCTCGAACGGGGGCGCGCCCGGGACGACGTCGGTTTTCGCTTTGTCGGCCTCGTAGAGGTGCTGAGTGGTGGCGAACCACTGCGGCAGCGAGATCTCGTCGAGGGTCTCGAGGTTGAGGAAGAGGCCGTAGTCGGCGCCGTTGAGGGTGACGAAGGCATAGCCGGTGCGCGAGGCGGGCAGGCCGAGGGTGCGGAAGATCTTGTAGGTGAGCGACTCGTGGACCATCGAGGGGTCCTGGATCATGCTGTTCAGGGTCAGCCGTTTGATCCCGAAGAAGAGCTGGTCGTCGACGAACTCGTCGAAGCGCACTTTGAAGCCCGACTTGCTCGTTTTGACCGGCCGCCCGGATCCGACTCCGCCCTTGAGGCGGATCCCGACGTCGTTCAGCAGCGGCCCTTTCGGCACGCCGTCGACCAGGAGCTCAAACGTCCCTTCCTGCTCTTCGGTCGGATCGAGTTCGAGCGCGTCGAGCTCTGCTTCGGAGAGGCCGCCGAGGCGGATCTCGACGACCGCGTCGGGGTCGTACATCCACTCGATTTCGTCGGCGCCAGCGATCGCCGGGATGGCGAGCAGGCTGGCCAGACAGGCAAGGGCAATCGCGATTCGGCTGATCATCGCCGCCGAGACTAGTCCAGGCCCTGCCTCCAGCGGGACCGGCTCCTCATCGATATTCGAACTTCTAAATTTGGCCGGTCTCGATCAGCTCGACCAGGGTTGCCACAACCTCGGGGTCGAACTGGGTGCCGGAGCAGGCGCGCAGCTCGGCGAGGGCCGCCTCGGTGCTCATCGCCTTGCGGTAGGAGCGGGTCGTCGTCATCGCGCTGAAGGCGTCGCAGCAGGTGACGATGCGGGCCTCGATCGGGATCTCCTCGCCGGCGAGGCCGTCGGGGTAACCGGAGCCGTCGAAGTCCTCGTGGGAGGCGCGGACGATCCTCCCCACCTCGGCGAGGACGCCGCCGATCCGCTTCAGCATCCGCTCGCCCTCGATCGTGTGCTGGCGCATCACCTCCCACTCGGCGTCGTCGAGCGGGCCTTCCTTGTTGATGATCTCGTTGGGGACGGCGATCTTGCCGACGTCGTGGAGGAGGGCGGCGAACTCGACGTTGCGGCGCTGGTCGAATCCCAGCCCGAGCCGGTCTGAGACCGCGAGCGAGAGTTCGACGACGCCGCGACTGTGGCTGCCGGTGTAGGCGTCGTCGGCCTCGACCACGTCGCCGAGAAGCATTGCCGTGCCCTGGTAGGCCTCGCTGAGGGTGAGGGCCTGTTCGATCCGGGTCTGCCGCTCACGCGAGAGGACGGCGAGGACGAGCGCCAGCGGGATCACCGCGAGGCAGACGGCCGACCCGATCTGCAGAGCCGCCACCGCCGCCAGCAGACCGATCGGCGCCAGGGCGGCGTCGAGCGCGTAGACGGGGGCGATCATCCGCAGCACGGCGGCGGGCGGGGTGCGGTCGATCAACCGAGCGCGCGTCGCGGTGGCGGCGAAGTCGAAACCGAACTGGGCGACGAGAGCGAGCAGGTAGACGGGCCAGTGATCCCAGGAGAAGGCCTGGGCGCCGCAGGCGACGATCACCAGCGCCGGGCCGACCGCGTGCCAGCAGTCGCCAAAGACGTGGAAGGCGCGATGGACGCTGGTGCGGCCGCTGGCGTAGTCGATCAATCGCCCCAGCGCCCAGCTGAGGCTGACGACCAGCGGCACGACCGGCGTCGGCAGCAGGAAGAGCATCGGCACCAGCACCAGCTCGGTGGGCACGGTGTAGCCATCGGCGATGTCGAACTTGGCCTGGCAGGCAACTACGTAGGCAGCGACGAGGACGGCGAGGGGCGCCAGCTCGAGCGCCCGCGGGGAGTCCATAAACAGGGCCATTCCCAGAGCAGTTAGGAGGAAGCCTGCCCCGGCCGCCCACTCGACGGCGCGCTCGCGCCCTTCGGCCCTGCTCAGCTCGCGGCTGCGACCGCGGGCGAAGAGCTGCTCGGGGTTGGTTGCTGGATTCGCCGTTTGCATGGGAACAGGGGGTTCTCAAACCCGTTCGTGCCCCCTACATCGGCCGAAAGCGGCCTGTAAATGAGCGGGTTTCCCAAATTTCTCCCAGCTCTAGTGCGAAAAGTCGCTAGACAATCCGTCCAACTCGGTTTAGTCCCCCCACCGGTCGGCCGATCTTCGCCTCACATAAGTGCAGATGTGAGCTGAATAAGGGCAAACCTGTCGTGAGGCAGGGACGCAAAGCCAGAGGTCTCGTGCGTCAAGCGCGAGATGGCTCGGCCGCCAGCTTGGTTTTTTTCAAAACCAGGCTTTTTCGCCTGCGACCAGGAGGTTTACCCAACAAATGAAGTCGTTTCGAGAGCTCCTTGCGATTTTGACCGCGGCAGTCGCCGTGCTGGCGTGCACCGCCGCGACCGCATCGGCCTGCGACTACCGCGGCGCCGAGCAGGTCTTCAAGCCCTGGGGGGACAACCACTTCTACGTGCTGGCACCCGACGGTGGGTTCGAGGCCGGCGGAGCTGGATGGTCCCTCTCCGGAGGCGCGACGACCGTCGCCGGCAACGAGTCCTTCTACCTCAACGATCCGGCCGACCAGCGCTCCCTGAGCCTGCCGGCGGGGAGCTCGGCTGTCAGCCCGCCGATCTGCATGTCGCTCGACACGCCGATCTTCCGCCTGCTCGCCCGCAACACGGGTGATCCGAACGCCGGCCTGCGGGTCGAAGCCACCTACAAGCTCCTGGGGCTGGTCCGCACGAAGACGGTGAGCACCGTCAAGGCGGGACCGAACTGGGCCCCGGCGCAGGAAATGTCGACCGTCCTCACCCTCTCGACGGTCGTCGGCACCCTGATCCCGAGCGCGATCCAGATCAAGATCACGCCGGTGGGCAGCGGCGGCCAGTGGCAGGTCGATGACCTCTACATCGACCCCTTCGCGCGCCGCTAGCTAGCTGAAGGAACCTCCTTGGAAAGAGCCCGGGCGACGTCGGCAACGACGCGCCCGGGCTCTTCCTCCAGCTGCCGGTCGGTGAAGGTGCGACGCCAGCACCAAGCCCGCGGGTCCTGTCTCCGATACGCCGGAGGTCCTCGATCGTGCGCGCGACGGAGGTGACGGGGATGTTGTCGCGGCGGGTCGTCAGGAGCCGTCCTCCTCGCCTACCTCTAATTGGCAAGGAAGTAGGCGAGGAGGACGGCTCCACGAGCGCCGGGAGAGAAGAGCAGCGGTGGAGGTGTATGCCGCGACGAGCCGATCGGCCGGAGGTGGTCGGTACGGAGACGTGGATGGGACCGTCGAGCGGTTTGAGCAGCTTCCAAAGCACGGCCGCGAGCCGTGACTCAGCACCGCTCCTTCTCCACAAGGCAAGGACGGCGGCCATGAAGCGGCCGTCGAGACTATGCCAGCCACTTCAAGCTGCTGTCGAAGGACCACGCCGTGGTGCCGCGCAGCGATCGCAGCTACCTCGATATCGGGCATGTCGCTTTTTTGACCCACGTGGGCACATAAAGCGACACGCCCTGAATCTCTCCCCCTATTTCGCTTCAGCGGCAGCGAGGACGCCGCGAATGCGAGCAGCGAGGGTTTCGTCGAAGCCCACGACGAGACGTTAAGGCGGCCATCCAGGCGAGGAAGGCGCTGGCCCGCGCAGCGAATCTGATTCGATAGCCGCCGATGGCAGTCAGCGCTCAATACAGCGTCACGATCCGGGTCGAGCTCGACGCGCGGCAGGAGCCCCTTGGGCGCCTCACCGCAGCGATCGCCGAGGCCGGCGGGCAGCTGCAGGGGGTCGACCTCGTGCCCGGCGCCGGGCCGGAGGGCAAACGGGTCCGCGAGTTCACGATCGACGCCTCCGACCGCGAGCACTGGGAGAGGATCCTGCGGGCGATCGGCTCGACCCGCGGCGCCCGCGTCCTCGACTACGTCGACCGGACGATGCAGATGCACCGCGGCGGCAAGATCGAGCAGCTCAACAAGTACCCGCTGAAGACGCGCGACGACCTCTCGATGGCCTACACCCCGGGGGTCGCCCGCGTCTGCATGGACATCGCCGCCGACCGCAGCAAAGCCTTCGAGTACACGATCAAGAAGAACACGGTCGCGGTCGTCTCCGACGGCAGCGCCGTACTTGGCCTCGGCAACATCGGCCCGGAGGCGGCGATGCCGGTGATGGAGGGCAAGTGCATGCTCTTCAAGGAGTTCGCCGGGGTCGACGCCTTCCCGATCTGCCTCGACACCCAGGACGCCGACGAGATCGTCCGCGCGGTCGAGCTGATGGCCCCCACCTTCGGTGGCATCAACCTCGAGGACATCTCCGCCCCGCGCTGCTTCGAGATCGAGGAGCGGCTGAAGGAGAGCCTCGACATCCCCGTCTTCCACGACGACCAGCACGGGACCGCGATCGTGACGATGGCGGCGCTCTTCAACGCCTTGAAGATCACCGGCAAACCGATCGAGCAGCTGCGGGTGCTGGTGGTTGGCCTCGGCGCCGCGGGGGTAGCGGTGACGAAGATGATGCAGGAAGCAGGGGTCAGTCACATCATCGGGTGCGACCGCAAAGGCGCGCTCTCGACCGACCGCGAGGACTACCAGTCCGGCGAGATGAACGCGACCAAGCGCTGGTTCGCCGAGAGCTTCAACCCGGACAAGGTCAGCGGCACCCCCGACGACGCGATCGAGGGGACGGACCTCTTCATCGGCCTCTCCGGCCCCGGGATCATCCAGGCCGAGTCGCTGGCGAAGATGAACGACGACGCGATCGTCTTCGCGATGGCGAACCCGACCCCCGAGGTGATGCCCGAGGACGCCGCGCCCTACGTGCGGATCATGGCCACCGGCCGCTCGGACTACCCGAACCAGATCAACAACGTGCTCGCCTTCCCCGGCGTCTTCCGCGGCGCCCTCGACGCCGGCGCGGCGGCGATCACCGACGAGATGAAGCTGGCCGCCGCGAAAGGGATCGCGATGGCGGTCTCCGAGGCCGACCTCGCCGAGGACTACATCATCCCCAGCGTCTTCAACCGCGAAGTCGCCCCCAAGGTCGCCGAAGCCGTCGTTGACGAGGCGAAGCGCGACGGCATCGCCCGCATCGACGAGGAGACCGGGACCTTCGCCACGGTGGAGGCGAACTAACTAGTGAAGGTCCTCGTCACCGGCGCCAGCGGCCTGATCGGCCGGGCACTGTGTGACGCGCTGTTCGCCCGCGGCGACCACGTCGTCGGGCTCACCCGCGACCCCTCGCGCGCCCGCGCCGCCAACCCCCGGGTCACATGGCACAGGTGGGAGCCGACGCTGGAACGGCCCGATCCGGCCGCCTTCGAGGGAGTCGAGGGAGTGATCCACCTGCTCGGCGAGCGGATCGACCAGAAATGGACCGACGAGGCGAAGCAGAAGATCATGGAGAGCCGGCGCACCGGCACCCACAACCTGGTGGGGACGATCGAGGCGCTGGAGCAGCCGCCGAAAGTGCTGGTCAGCCAGTCGGCGGTCGGCTACTACGGCGACCGCGGCTCCGACGAAGTCGACGAGCGCGACGGTCCCGGCGGCGAGAGCTTCGACTCCGAGGTGGTGCAGGCCTGGGAGGCCGCCGCGCACGAGCTCGACAACACCGGCGTCCGCCTGGTGGTCGTCCGCACCGGCCAGGTGCTGACCCCGGAGGGCGGGATGCTCGGGGAGATGCTGACGCCGTTCAAGCTCGGCGTCGGCGGGCCGCTGGCCGGCGGCGACCAGTACCTCTCCTGGATCCACATCGACGACGAGATCGGGATCCTGCTCTGGGCCCTGGACGACGATGGAGTGAACGGCACCGTCAACGCCACCGCCCCTTACCCCGCCACCAACAAGGACTTCTCGAAGGCACTCGGCCGAGCGCTGAACCGGCCGGCGGTGATGCCGGTCCCCGGCCTCGTCCTCGACCTCAAATTCGGCAAAGAGTTCGGCCAGGTCCTGCGCGGCGGCCAGCGGGTGATCCCGAAGCGGACGCGGGAGCTGGGCTACGAGTTCAAGTACCCGCAGCTCGACGAAGCGCTGAGCGACGTTCTCTAGCGGGCGTCCCGCGCGAGCACGTCGGCGGGGCCCTCGATCCAGATGCGGACGTTGTCCCCCGGGTGCCAGGCCGGGAAGCCGAGGCGGCGGACTTTGACGATGCTGCCCGAGGGCAGCTCGAGCTCGACCAGCTGATCGTGGCCGAAGAAGCTGCGGGAGACGACGGTTGCCTTCTCGCTGCGGCGGTCGGGGGGCTCGATCGTGCCGATCGCCAGCGACTCCGGCCGCACCAGCACGTCGACCTCGCCGGTGAGGCCGTCGCGGTTGGGCAGCTGCCCCAGCTCGCACTCGATCGTGCCGTTGCTCGCCCGCCCCGGCAGGACCTCGATCTCGCCGAGGAAGCCGGCGACCCAGCGGGTCGAGGGGCGCGAGTAGACGTCCTCCGGGGTCCCGACCTGCTCGACCCGGCCCTCGTTGACGACGGCGACGACGTCGGCGACGCTCAGCGCCTCCTCCTGGTCGTGGGTGACGAAGACCGAGGTCAGCTGCTGCTCGGCGAGGATCTCGCGGACCTCTTCGCGGACCCGCGCCCGCAGGCCGGCGTCGAGGTTGGAGAAGGGCTCGTCGAGGAGCAGCGCCCGCGGCTCGGCGACCAGCGCCCGCGCCAGCGCCACCCGCTGCTGCTGGCCGCCGGAGAGCTCGTGCGGGTTGCGCTTGCCGAGCCCGCCGAGGCCGACCGCCTCCAGCGCACCCTCGACCTTCTCGCGGTCCGGGCGGCGGCCCAGCGCGTAGCCGACGTTGGCGGCGACGTTCATGTGCGGGAACAGCGCGTAGTCCTGGAAGACCATGCCGATGCGACGCCGCTCGGCCGGCACCGAGCGGCCGGTTCCGGTGACCTCCTCGCCGCCGATCTCGATCGTGCCGGCGTCGGGGCGCTCGAGCCCGGCGATCAGCCGCAGCGTCGTCGTCTTGCCGCAGCCGCTGGGGCCGAGCAGGGCGCAGGTCGCCCCCTCGGGGACGTCGAGGTCGAGGTCGTCGACCGCGACGACCTCACCGAAGGACTTGCGCAGGCCGCGAAGTCGCAGGCCGGGCGTTTGAGTGGACTCTTCGAACTCCATAGAGAGAGGAATCCATAAGATTAGGGGAACCTAACGGTCCTCCTCCGTGATTCGCCTCACTGCACAACCCGCGCGGCTGCTCGCCGCCCTGCTCGTCTTCGCGGCGATTTTCGCCGCTGGTTGCGGCTTCAGCACCGAAGACAGCGGCGGCGGCTCCGACGAGCCGGAGACCGAGGGCATCACCCTCTACTCGGGCCGGATCCCGGCCGCGATCGGCCCCGCCGTCGACATGTACGAGAAGAAGGAAGACCTCGACGTGCAGGTGCGCTTCGCCGAGACCGCCGACCTCGCCGCGACCCTGGTCGAGGAGGGCGACGCCTCCCCCGCCGACGTCTTCTTCGCCCAGGAGCCCGGCGCGATCGCCGCCGTCGCCGAAGCCGGCCTCTTGACCGAGCTGCCGCAGGACATCGTCGACAGCGTCGAACCGCGCTTCCGCGACCCGGAGGGGCGCTGGGTCGGCGTCACCGGCCGCGCCCGCGTGATCGCCTACAACCGCGACGTCGTCAAGGAGTCCGAACTGCCGGCCTCGCCCTTCGGTCTGACCGCGCCCCAGTGGGAGGGCCGGGTCGGCTGGAGCCCCGCCACCTCCAGCATGCAGGAGTACGTGACCGCGCTGCGGGCCAAATACGGCGACGAGCGGACCAAGCAGTGGCTGGAAGAAATGGTCGACAACGGCGCCGTCGCCTTTCCCGACAACGTGACGATCCGCGACGCGGTCGCGAGCGGCGAGATCGACGTCGGCCTGATCAACCATTACTACGTCGCCCAGGGGATCGCCGAAGGCGGCCCGAACTACCCGGTCGCGGTCTACTTCCCGCCGGGTGGGCTCGGCTCGCTGATGCTGCTGACCAGCGTCGGCGTGCTCGAGTCGAGCGACCGCACCGAAGAAGCGTTCGACTTCGTCCGCTCGCTGCTGGGCGAGGAATCGCAGGCGTTCTTCACCTCGAGCTCGAAGGAGTACCCGCTCGCCCGCGCCGCCAGGGCCGACCCGGCGCTGAGCGTCCCGATCTCGGAGATCCCCGTCTCGGACAACGATCTCGTCGACCTCAAGGAGCTGCAGGCGACGATCGACCTGATGAAAGAAAGCGGGGCGCTCTAGGTGGGGGCGCCGCGCTCGGAGGGCTGATGGCCGCGGCGCGCCGGGCGCCGGCCTGGCTGCTCGCCGCGGGGGCGCTGGTCGGCGCCGCCGCCGTCCTCCCCGCCGCCTACCTCGTCGTCGTCGTCGCCGGCGACCTCGCCGCCTCGCTGGAGGTCGCGTTCTCCTCGCGGGCGCTGGAAACGCTGCTGCGGACGGCGGCGCTGACCGCGGCCGTCGTCGTCGCCTCGATCGCGGTGGCGCTGCCGATCGGCTGGCTGACGGTCCGCACCGACCTCCCGGGCCGCCGCCTCTGGGCGGTCCTCTGCACGCTGCCGCTGGTGATCCCCAGCTACGTCGGCGCCTACCTGCTGGTCGCGGCGCTGGGACCGAACGGGATGCTGCAGGACGCGCTCGGGGTCGAGCGGCTGCCCTCGATCTACGGCTTCTTCGGCGCCTGGCTGGTGCTGACCCTGTTCACCTTCCCGCTGCTGCTGATCCCGCTGCGGGCGACGCTGCGCCGGATCGACCCGCAGCTCGAGGACGCGGCGCGGGCGATGGGTCGCGGGCCGCTGGAAGTCTTCCGCACGGTGGTGCTGCCGCAGCTGTGGCCGGTGATCGCCGCCGGATCGCTGCTCGTCGCCCTCTTCGTCGTCAGCGACTTCGGCGCCGTCTCGATCCTCCGCTTCGACTCCTTCACCGCCGAGATCTACGTCTCCTACCAGTCGAGCTTCGACCGGGTCGCCGCCGCCGCCCTCGGCGCCGTCCTCGTCGTCGCGATGCTGGCCCTGCTCTTCGCCGCCTCGCGGATCCGGGGGGCGAAAACGGTCCACCGGCTGGGGCCGGGGACGCTGCGGCCGACCCAGCCCTACCGGCTCGGGCGCTGGCGCTGGCCGGCTCTGGCCTTCTGCTCACTGATCGTGCTGGTCGCCTTCGTCCTCCCGGTCGGCGTTCTCGTCTACTGGGCCTCGAAGGGGATCTCGACCGGCAGCACCTCGCTCGAGACCGTCGCCGCGCTGGGCGGCAACTCGCTGCTGATCGCCGCCTGGGCGGCGGCGATCGGGGCGATCGCGGCGCTCGTCGTCGCGGCACTGGCGGTCCGCTACCCGTCGAAGACGGCGCGGCTGATCGAGCGCCTCTCCCACGCCGGCTACGCGCTGCCCGGCATCCTCGTCGCGCTCGGGCTCGTCTTCTTCGCGACCCGGGCGGTGCCGGCGCTCTACCAGACGATCGCGCTGCTGGTCTTCGCGATCACGATCCACTACCTGCCTTTGGCGATCGGCCCGATCGCCAGCTCCCTGGTCCAGCTCTCGCCGCGGATCGAAGAGGCGGCGCGGGGCATGGGCCGCGGCCAGGCCGAGGTCTTCCGCACGATCACGATCCCGCTGGCGCGCGGCGGCATGATGGCCGGGGCGGCGCTCGTCTTCCTGCACGCGATGAAGGAGCTGACGGTGACCCTGATCCTCTCACCGATCGGGTTCAAAACGCTGGCGACCGACATCTGGACCCAGACCACCTTCGGCTTCTACGAGGCGAGCGCGATCCCGGCCCTGGTGCTGCTGGCGGTCGCCGCGGTGCCGGTCTACCTGTTGAGCGAGCGGGGCGCGGCGCCGCCGTGATCGGGTGACGCTCGGCCCGCGCTGGGCGGTGGCGACGGCACTGGCGCTTGCCGCCGTCTCCCTCGCCCTCCCCTTCCACCCCGTCTACGACCCCTGGGCCTGGCTGATCTGGGGACGGGAAATCGCCGACGGGGGCCTGGAGACCGCCGCCGGCCCCTCCTGGAAGCCGCTGCCGGTCCTGGTCGACGTGCCGCTCTCGCTGCTCGGCGAGGCGGCGCCGAAGGCGTGGCTGTTCGTCGCCCGCAGCGGCTGGATCTGCGCGCCGTTGCTGGCCGGGCTGCTGGCGGCGCGGCTCAGCGGCGAGGGCGCCGGCCGCTGGCGCTGGGTCGCGGCGGCGGTCGCGGCGGGCTCGGTGGCGCTGACCGGAGACTCCTTCACGCCGCCCTTGCGCCAGTTCACCGGCGGGCTCTCCGAGCCGCTGCTGGTGGCGCTGGTGCTGGGAGCGATCTGGGCGGCGCTCGACGAGCGGCCGGCGGTCGCGCTCGGGTTGGGCACGGCGGCGGCGCTGCTGCGCCCGGAATGCTGGCCGTTCCTCGTCCTCTGGGCCTTCTACGCGAGCAGGGGGCGGCCCCGCCTGCGCGCGGCGGCGATCGCTGCCGCCGTGCTCGTCCCGCTGGCCTGGCTGATCCCGGACCTGGTCGGCGCCGGCAACCCGCTGGAGGGAGGCGAAACCGCCCGCGCCGGCGGGATCGAGCCGCTCGACGGGCTCGAGGTGCTGGGACGAGCGCTGGCAGCCCCCCTCGCCGCCGCCTGGATCGGCCTCGCACTGCTGCTCTGGCGCGAAGGCCGCGAGCTGGGGCGCCCGCTGAAGGTCCTCCTGGCCGGCGCCGGAGCCTGGATAGCACTCGTCGCCCTGATGGCAGTCGCCGGCTGGGCCGGCCTCCCCCGCTTCCTCGCCCCCGCAACGGCGGTGCTGGCAGTCCTAGGAGCCGTCGGCATCGCCCGCGCCGGCTCGGGTGTGGTTGAGCTTTGGCCTCCTATAGGGCGCCGAAGCTCAACCACACCCCGGGAACGGGCGCTGCGGGGGCTTGTAGTGGCGGCGCTCGTGCTGGCCGTCGCGGGCTTCGGCTGGCGGGCGGGGCAGTTGCCGGGGGACCTGGAGGTGGTCGAGCGGCAGAAGGACTCGGTCGATCAGCTTTTCGAGCTCGTCGAGGAGACCGGCAAGGCTCAGCTGCTCGCCTGTGGCGGCACGGTGCGGATGACGCAGGTGCGCGAGCAGACGGCGCTCGCCTGGAAGCTGGAGGAGCCGATCGCCTCCGTCCCCGTGCGGAGGAAACCTCGCTACGGCGTCGCCCTCTCGACCAAGCCCCTCCCCGGCGGCGCGGTGATCGCGCAGGAGGGTCGCTGGCGAGCGACCCGCTTCCCCTGCCCCTCGGCTACTCGCTGACCTCGGCCAGCGGCCGCGCCATCGCCGGCGTCTCCGGGGCCGCCCGGTAGGGCTGCTCGGTCGCCTCTTCGCGCTCGTGGTAGACGCTGTCGGCGTTGACCGCCCAGACGTCGTGGCCGGCGCCGTCGCAGAGGTTCTCGACGGCGCGCATCGCGGTCAGCATCGAGTGATCGGAGTTGTTGTACCTGTGGAGGCCGTTGCGGCCGATCTGCTGCAGGTTGGAGAAGCCGCCGAGCCAGCCGCGGATCCGCTCCACCCGCCCGGCGTACTCGGCGTCGTAGACAGGGTATGCCTTCGGCACCCGGACCACGTGGCCGCCCGCGACCCGCTCGGGGTCGACCAGCCCCAGCGCCGCCACCTCGCGCCGGCCGAGCTCGACCAGCTCCTCGTCGCGGCTCGCCCAGAGGTCGTCGCCTTCGAAGCAGAAGTACTCGAGCCCGAGGCAGGAGCGGCGCGGGTCCGGCGTCATCCACGGGCTCCAGGCGCGGAAGTTCTGGATCCGGCCGACGCGGGCGCGGGGGTCGTGGACGTAGACCCAGTTGTCAGGGAAGGGAGGCTCCCCCTCGATCGGCAGCGCGACCGTGAGGAAGTCCCGGTAGCGGAGACCGGCAGCGGCGTCCGTCACCTCGCGCGGCGGCGCCGGCTCGGCGACCCCGACCGTGGTCCGCAGCGGGATCGAGGAGATCACCGAGGCGACCTCGACCCGCTCGCCGCCGGCGCGGACGGCGGTGACGCGACCGTCGGAGTGATCGAGTCCCTCGACCGTGGCCCCGAGGCGGATCTCTCCGCCGCCCTCCTCGACCCGGCGCGCCATCTCCTCCCACATCTGGCCCGGCCCCAGGCGCGGGTAGTGGAACTGCTCGATCAGGCTTTTCGGCGTGTCGCCGCCCCCGCCCGGCAGCGCGTTGCGCAGCGCCGACCAGATCGAGAGGTCGGCGATCCGCTGCGCCGCCCACTCCGCCCGCAGCTCGTCGGTCCCCACCCCCCAGACCTTTTCCGTGTAGGTCTTGAAGAAGAGCTCGAAGAGGCGGCGGCCGAAGCGCGAGCTGACCCACTCCTCGTAGGTCTCGGGCTCGCCCTCCGGCCGCAACCGGGCGCGGGCGTAGGAGCCGAGGCTTCGGGTCAGCTCGAGCGGGCCGACCTTGGCGAAGACGTCGGCGGGGCGCAGCGGGTAATCGATGAAGCGGCCGCGCCAGTAGATCCGCGAGAGCCGCGGTCGGACCAGCAGCTCCGGGCCGAGCAGCTCCTTCCAGAGCGCTTCGACCTCCTCGCTCTTGGTGAAGAAGCGGTGGCCGCCGAGGTCGAAGCGGTAGCCGTCGCGGACCACGGTGCGGGCGAGGCCGCCGACCTCCTCCCCGGCCTCGAAGACGATGACCGGGAGGCCGCGCCCGACCAGGCGGTAGGCGGCGGTAAGGCCGGCGGGACCGGCGCCGAGCACGGCAACGGGCAACAGATCGGGACGAGGGGCGGACACCGTCAAGGCGCGAGATGCTATTAGGTAGCCCTAATGCAGGTCTCCCCCCCGGAGTCGCGCCACCCACGCGAGTCCGTCACCACCCTTGCGGTAGTCGTTCCGGCGACCGACCGCCCGCCAACGCTGGAGCGCTGCCTCGCGGCGCTGCGGGCGAGCTCGCGCGCGCCCGAGGAGACGATCGTGCAGGAGGAGCCGGCCGGTGCCGGGCCGGCCGCGGCGCGCAACCTCGGGGTCGCGCGGTGCGAGGCCGAGGTGATCGTCTTCGTCGACTCCGACGTCGAGGTGCACCCCGACGCGCTGGAGCAGATCGCCCGGCACTTCGCGGAGGACCCCGAGCTGGCGGCGGTCTTCGGCGCCTACGACGACGACCCCGCCGACCCCGGCCTCACCTCCCGCTACCGAAACCTCCTCCACCATCACGTCCACGCGGGGGCCGCGGGCGAGGCGGAGACCTTTTGGGCGGGGCTCGGCGCCGTCCGTCGCGACGCCTTCGAAGCCGCCGGCGGCTTCGACCCCGAGCGCTTCCCGCAGGCGAGCATCGAGGACATCGAGCTGGGGATGCGGCTGCGCCGCGGCGGCGGCAGGGTCCTGCTCGACCCGCGGATCCGCGGCCGCCACCTCAAGCGCTGGACGCCGGCGAGCATGATCCGCACCGACTTCGCGCGGCGCGGCGTGCCCTGGGCGCGGCTGCTGCTGCGCGAGGGCAGCGACAGCACCGCGCTCAACCTCAGCTGGCGCCGCCGGGCCAGCACCGGGGCGAGCGTCGCCCTGCTCGGCGCGCTCCTCGCCCGCCGGCCCCGCCTCGCGGCGGCGGCGCTGCTGGCGAACCTCGCGCTCGACCGCGACCTCTACGCACTCCTCGCCCGCCGCGGCGGGCCGCAGCTGCTGCTCGCCGGCATCGGCCTGCACCAGCTGCACCAGCTGACCGCCGCCGCCTCTGTCCCCGCCGCCCTCGCCCTGCCCGCGATCGAGGAGGAGCGATGAGGCTTGGGGTAGCCGGCTGCGGCCGCATCGTCGAGCTCGGCTACATCCCGGCGGCACTTGCCGCCGAGGGAGTGACGATCGTCGCCTTCGCCGACCCCAACGCCGAGCGGCGCGAGCGCTGCCGCAAGCTCTGGGGCGGCGAGGTGCAGGGGTTCCCCGACCTGGCCTCGCTGCTGGAGGCGGAACCGATCGACCTGCTCGTAGTAGCCGCACCGCTCCAGCACCACCTCCCGCTCGCCGAAGAGGCAGCCGCAGCGGGTCTCCGCTCACTTGTAGAGAAGCCGCCCACGCCAGATCTCCCCAGCGCGCGACAGCTGGCGGCGCTGGACCCCGAACCGCTGCTCGCCTTCAACCGCCGCTTCCTCCAAGGCGAAGAGCTGCGCCACGCGATCCCCGCCGAAGGCTGGCTGGAGCTCGACCTCGAACTCCGATTTCAGCGTCAGGCCTGGGGCGCCCACGAGGCACGCGACGAGGCTCTACTCGACGCCGGCATCCACCTGATCGACCTCGCCACCCACCTCAGCAACGCCACCCCGATCGCCGTCCGCCACGCCCTGGTCGAACCCGAGCGAGCCGAGCTGGAGCTGGAGCTGAGCCGCGGCCGCGCCCGCATCCGCTGCGCCACCGACCGCAGCCACCGAGAGACGATCGAGGTCCGCGACCGAGCTGGCAGGACACTGGCGCGCTCCACCTGGGGAGGCCTGCGCAGTCGCCTGGGTGGTCTTCTTGGAAGGCCCAGTCCCCTCGTCATCTCATTGCAGCGCCAACTAGAGGCGGTGGGGGTGTCCCTGATGGAGCCTCCCCATCTGTTGCTCCCGCAGGGACCCCCCGACCGCCCCCTCGCAACCGCCCTCGACGGCGCCACCGCAATGGCCGTCGTCGAGGCCGCGCGCCGCTCAGCCGAGCTCGGCGGCGCCGAGGTAACCGTCGCCCCCCAGGGAGCACCGGCGTGATCGCCGTCATCCAGTTCGACGCCGCCAGCGCGTGGCTGCTCGATCGCCTGGAGGGCGAAGGCCGCCTGCCGAACCTTGCCGAGCTGCGCGAGCGCGGAACCCCGCTGGAGCTGGAGACCCCGGCCGAACACTTCCCCGCCAGCGCCTACCAGGACCTCTACCGCGGCGTCGAGGTCGGCGACCACGGGCTCTTCTATCCCTTCCAGTGGGGGGCCTCCGACCAGCGGATCAAGCTCGCCGGCAGTTTCGAGGCGCCTCCGCCGATCTGGGACCGGCTCGGCCGCCGCGGCCGCAGCACGCTGGCGATCGACCCCTACGAGTGCCACCGCCCCCACGAGGCGCAGGGGGCGATGGTCTGCGGCTGGGGGATGCGGGAGCGGGTCGTGCTCGAGCGCTGGTCGATCCCCGATGGCGGCGACCGCGCGGCCCGACGCCGCCACGGCCGCCCGCCCGACGTGACCGAGGTCTTCGGCGCCCAGACCCCGCGCGAGCTGCGCCGCCTGCGCGAGCGCTTCCTCGCCGCCCCGGCGCGGGTCGCCGACCTGGCGATCGAGCGCCTGCGGGAGCGCAGCTTCGACCTCGCCTGGATCGTCTTCGCGGCGCCCCACCTGGCCGGCCACCGGCTCTGGGAAGTGCCGCCCTACCTCGACGAGGGCGATGTCGGCGCCGAGGAGCGCCAACGGCTCGACGGCGCCCTGGCCGAGGTCTACGAGGAGGTCGACCGCCAGCTCGGGCGCGTGCTCGAGGCCCTGCCCGACGACTGCGACGTGATCGCCTGCTCGGTCCTGGGGATGGACGTCAACACCAGCCGCGCCGACCTGCTGCCGGGGATGCTGCATGCGGTCCTCGCCGGCGAGGAGTCACCGCGTGGTTCCTTTCAGACGCCCAGCGACCGAAAGGAACCACGCAACTCCGAGGACTCCGACTCCGGCGCGATGTGGCGGCTGCGGGCGGCGCTCTCGGGCCGGGTGCGGGCGCAGATCGCCGCCGCGATGCCCGACAAGCTCGCCCTGAACCTGACCGCGCGGCTGGAGCTGCGCGGCGTCGACTGGTCGACGACCCGTGCCTTCGCCCACCCTGCGGATAACCAGGGTTATGTCCACCTCAACCGCGCGGACCGCGAGCGCGACGGGATCGTCGGCGGGAGCGAGGCGACGGAGCTGGTGGCGCAGATCCGCGAGGGCCTGCTCGACTTTCGCGACCCCGACGGGGAGCCGGCCGTCGTCGCGGTAGACGAGGTCGGCGAGCGCTGGCAGGGCGCGGCGGCGGACCGCCTCCCCGACCTGGTCGTGCGCTGGCGCCCCACCTCCTCGATCGCCCTCGACGCCCTCCACTCCCCCCGCTTCGGCACCGTGCGCCGCCAGGGCTACGGCAGCGGCCGCACCGGCAACCACACCGACGGCGACGCCTGGGCGATCCTCGCCCCCCGCACCGGCCGCCCCCGCGAGCTCAGCCGCCCCGCCCGAGTCACCGACATCCCCGCCACCGTCGCCGCTCTCGAGGGGGTGCCGCTTGACGGGCTCGCCGGCGAACCGCTGATCGAGCGCTAAGCGTTCGCCATATGCTGGACCGGAATGACCCGGCTCCAGATGCTCGTCCCGGCCCTCGCGATCGTCGCCCTGCTCGTGGCGGCGCCCGCCGCCCCGTCCGCGACCACGCCGGTCGCCTCCCCGGCCAACATCGACATCGAATTTGACTTGCCCGCCAACAACGGCTTTCGTGCGCACGTCGAGAACCGCAGCGAGGGGATCGCGCTCGCGATCGAGCGCAAAGGTCGAATCGTGGAATACGAGGTACCTGCCGAAGTCACTGAAACGGGGCTGAAAGCGCAATTCGGGAAGCTCGGGGTGATCGAAGTCGCCTTCACGCCGACCAAGACGCGCACGTTCAAGCCGCCGAAAGGGTGCAAAGGAGAGCCGTCGACGTTCAGCGAGGGGCTTTTCGTCGGCACGATCCGCTTCAGAGGCGAGCGGGACTACGTCCGGATCGAGGCGACCCAGGCCGAAGGGACGATGGAGATATCCCGCCAGCCGGAATGGCGGTGCTCCAGCGGCTACAAGCCGGTGCCCCCTCCCATCCCGCAGCCGTCATCGGCCCCCATCCCTAGCGAGCGGGCCAAGCCCAAGCGGGAACAAGCGTCGCTCATCGTCACCAAGCGTGACTGCGCCTGCTTCTTCGCCGCGCTCCCGGTAAGGGCCGAAGACAAAGAATGGGTCGCCTTCGTCGGGGTCAAGTTCGAAAAGCGAGAAAAGATGGAGATCACCCGTGGTATCTCCGTCCTCGCCCGCCCCGGCCGCTTCGTCTTCGACCACGACGCCGGTACCGCCAGCATCGACCCGCCCCGGCCCTTTACCGGCACCGCCACCTACAAGCGCCGCCCCGGCCGCGACCTCTGGCGAAGCACGCTCCGCGTCCCCCTCTTCGGCGCCCCTCCCCTCCACATCCGGGGCAAGAAAGTCGTAGCCAACCTGGTCCGCGAGCCCCCCGGCCGGTGAGCCGGATGAAGCGATCGTCGCTGCTCGTCCCGGCCCTCGCGATCATCGTCCTGCTAGCGGCGGCGCCCGTCGCCACCGCAGGGAAGAGCCCTTCACCCGATGCCGCTTCGATCGAATTCGAACTCGACGGAAGCAACGGCCTGTACGCCCACGTCGAAGGGTTCGATAACTCCGTCACCCTCTCGATCGGCAACAAACACAATGCCGTCTTCTACATCGTCGAGGGGGAAAGCACCAGGACCGGGCTGAAAGCGCAGTTCGGAAAGCTCGGGCTGATCGACGTCACCTACCGGCCCACCAAAACGGTGAGCACGAGCGAGCCTCCGCCAGAATGCAAGGGAGAGACCTGGGTCGACAGCGAAGGCATATTCGAGGGAACGATCCAGTTCACCGGCGAGCGCGAGTACGTGCGAATCGACGCGGCCCGGGCCGAGGGAAAGATGCAGGTGACCCCGGAGTGGGAATGCCGCGATCCCAAGGGGCCGATACGCCTCGACACCGCACCGCGGCCGTCAGCTCAGAGCTCCCGTGAGAAGTCGAGGGACGAAGTGGCAGCCCTGAACGCCCGCAATCGCCACTGCCGCTGCTCCTTCAGTGCCTTCGCCACCCGTCTCCCCAAAGAGACCCCCTGGACCACCTTCTCTGCCGGCAAACTCGAAAATCGGGAAGGGATGAAAATCGCCCGCATCGCCTTCACCGAAAAAGCCGCCCCCTCGACCTTCACCTTCAACCACAAAGCCGGCACCGCCAGAGTCGACCCGCCCTACCCCTTCACCGGCACCGCCACCTTCAGGCGCCGCCCCGGGCGGGATCTCTGGCGGAGCACGCTGCGGGTGCCGCTGCTCGGGGCTGACCCAATCAGCCTGCGCGGCCACAGCTTCCGAGCCCGCCTGGCTCGCGATCTTCCGGGCGACTAGCGGCGGCAAGTCGGGAAAGACATGAATCGGCCAACTGCATTCTTTTGAACCTGGGAAAACAGCTCCCACCGGCATTTTCACCCGCAGCCGTCGAGGCGGTTTGCCGTGAGCTTGGTGAGCTTGTGATCGGCTCGCAAATCACTGGACTCATAGCTCCACTGAAAATTCCACAATCCACCGATGACGGGACTGGAACGAAGTGGAAGCGACTCTTTAATGCCGTTGCCTATCGACAAAACAAGCAAGGTGACGGCCGGCCATTAATCAGGTTGATAACGGAGGTCATGCAGCCGGTCCGCTTCGATGACGACCAGCAGTTTCAGAGCGGCCGCGCCTCCGTCAACCGCAAGCTTCTTCTCTACGGATACGAAGTGAGGAAAGACGGGAAAGTCGGAAAAGCGAAGCCGGCCTCGACGATCGCGGATGCACAGGAGCGCGCAGACGCTCTTGGGTCCGAGCTAAAGCAGAGAAATGTGCATCCGCGAGTCTTGGCCTTCTGTCGTAAAGAGCTTCTGCAGGAAAACTATTTCCACGCCGTCTTGGAGGCAACCAAGAGTATTGCCGACCGAATCCGCGAACTCACGGGCTTGACGAAAGACGGCGCGCCCCTGATCGATGAAGCAACCAGTCTAAAAGGTGGTCAGCCCATTCTCGCTTTCAACGAACTGAAAACTGAATGGGAAGAAAGTGAGCACACGGGCCTAGCCATGCTCACCAAGGGACTCCTTGCGATGGCGCGGAATCCAACTGCTCACGCGCCGAAGGTCAAATGGGCAGTCGAACTGAACGACGCGCTTGACGTCTTGACGATCGCCTCGCTACTTCACCGGCGCCTAGACGCAGCAACCGTGTAGCGCGGGATCCCCTCCCGCTATCCCCCTGCCGAGAAGTGCTCGTCGTAATCCGAGACAAAGAGTCGCAAGAGTTCTCCAGGCGGAAGATCAGAGTCTTTGTGCCCCAAATCGCTCCGGATGGCACGGAGGAGAAATTCCCATGAGACCAAGACCGCTTTGTTGTCGCCAGCTTCGGCGGCAGCCGTGGCCAAGTCCGTCCATTGGTTGAAGGCTTGGACCATGGTGCTCGAGGCGCCAAGCATCAGCTGACGCGCCTTGAGATCTCGAAAGAACTCTTCGGTCTCAGAGTCGATCTTGCCTTCTTGGCTTTCACCAACTTGCTTCCAGATCACCCCAAGCAGGTCGTAATAAACGGGAGTCATGCGATCCCGGTGTGCTTCTCGTAGACGAGCCTTCTCGGCTTGCCTCTGCTGCCACACCACTCCAAGGACACCCACGGCGGCTACACCCAGCGAGCCAACCACAGCGGGCTCTGCCCGAACGGCCTCAATAAACGCCCACACGAGAAGGCCGGTCGCCACGATGAAGATGATCAGACCGAAGAGAATCTGGGACCGGCTGCGCATGTATTCAGGCTAGGAGGTAGATCGGCGTTTCACTCTGGCTTCTCTATGAACTAGCAGCCTTAATCCGGTGCAAACGGCTTTATGGGCCGATCAGCGTGGGCGATGACGCCCGCTAGCGTCGCTGCTTGTGCGGCGTAGACCAGCAGTCCCGGTCCCGGCCCGGCGACGAAGCCCTGGCGCAGTAGTCCGGCGTAAAAGGTGGGTGCACCGAAGCGGCGGCCTGACGTCGCGCTTCGATATTGCGAGGCCCCCTTGCCGTAGCGGTACTGCTGACGTAGAAAACCGCGGACGGTGAGGCCTGGCTGGTGGATTACCGGGGCGCCTGGGACGAACATAGGCGCCGCGCCCTGCCCCGCCGCCCTTGCTGCCCAGTCACGATCCTCGCCTGCCGCAACGGGGAAGGACTCGTCGAAGGGGAGTTGGTTAAGTAGCTCTCTCGAGCAGGCTAGGTTGGCGGTGGCGGCGAAGCCTGGGGAGGCGGTACCGGGCCTTGCGGCTTGTTCTTGGAGGTAGCTGACGATTGCCTCCCAGGCGTGGTCGGCTGCGGTGGCTCCCTCTCCCATCAGGGTTGGGCCTGCGGTTGCTTGGGCTTTGCCGGTGAGGATTGGGGTTGATAGGGATTTGGCCCAGTTTGGGAAGGGGGCGCAGTCGTCGTCGGTGAAGCAGATGACTTGGCCCTGGGACTGGCGTACTCCTTGATTGCGGGCCCAGGCTGGGCCTTGGCCCTCTTTGTCCTCGACTACGACGACCTCTACGGGGACCGTTTGCTTCTCCAAGGCCGCCAGGCAGCGCTGCAGCAGCTCGGGGCGGTCGCGGGTCGGTACTACGACCGAGATCGGCGGATTTCCCTCCCCCATCAGCCTTCTATGGCGTCGTAGACGGCTGCGCGGGGGTCGTCTGAATCGCCTTCGTCGATCGCGGCGCTCACGGTCTCGATCGCTTCGCGGCCGTTGAGGTTGGCCAGTTGGGCGATTTCGGCCGCGTTGAGGATCGGCTGCGACTGTTTCCGCGTCTCGCGGTCCGGCTCGCCTATGTAGGCGACCGTGGTCGAGTCCTCGGTCGCTCGGCGGGCGTTGCTGCCTACCTTTGCCAGGGTTCCGCCGTTCTCGGATCCGGTGCCTAGGCAGACCACCCGCAGTGTGTGGTCCCCCGTCGTTTTCATGCCTTGGGCCTCTGCCCTCGCTTCCTCGCAGAGTCGCTGGCCGGGCGCGCTGACGTACACGGTCAGCTCCGCCCCCTCCCGGGCGCCCTCTTCTCCGCAGCCGCTTCCGACCAGGGCCACCACCACCAGGAGCAGGGCCCCGCAACTCCTCCTAGCCAAAGAAGACCTCGGCCTCCTCGTAGAGCTCCCGCGGCACCGTCTTCAGCTCCGCCGTCGCTTCGGTCAGGGAGACGAGCTCGATGTCGGTGCCCTTCAGCGCCGCCATCTGGCCCCACTGGCCGTTGTGGGCGGCGTCGATCGCGTGCAGGCCGAAGCGGGTCGCGAGGACGCGGTCGAAGGCCGTCGGGGTGCCGCCGCGCTGGACGTGCCCCAGGACGACCGGCCGGGCCTCGGCGTCGATGCGCTCCGAGAGCCGCTCGGCGAGCACCTCGCCGACGCCGGCCTTCGCGAGCTGGGCGTGCCCGAAGTCGTCCACCTCGCCGGAGGTGGCGTCCTGGTCGAGCACCACCCCCTCGCTGACGACCACGATGCCGTAGCGCCGCCCCCGCGCGCGCCGGTCTTCGAGGCGCGCGACCACGGCGTCGACGGAGGGCGGCTGCTCGGGGATCAGGATCGCGTGCGCGCCGCCGGCGAGCCCCGACTCGAGGGCGATCCACCCGGCGTGGCGGCCCATCACCTCGACCACGATCACGCGGTCGTGCGACTCGGCGGTGGTGTGGAGCCGGTCGATCGCGTCCGTCGCGATCTGGACCGCGGTCCAGAAGCCGCACGTGAAGTCCGTGCCCGACAGGTCGTTGTCGATCGTCTTCGGCACCCCGACCACGTTCAGCCCGTGCTCCGCGAAGAGGCGGCGCGCCACGCCGAGCGTGTCCTCGCCGCCGATCGCGACGAGCGCGTCGAGGCCCAGGTCGGCGAAGGCGCGGACGCACTCCTCGCCGCCGCCCTCCGACTTGAAGGGGTTGGTGCGGGAGCTGCCGAGGATCGTGCCGCCGCGGGTGAGGATCCCCGAGACGTCGTCGCGTCCGAGCGGGCGCGCGTCGCGCTCGAGCAGGCCCTTCCAACCGCGCTGCAGGCCGACGTGCTCGTGTCCGTGCCGGCCGCCGGTGCGCACCACGGCCCGGATCACGGCGTTCAGGCCGGGGCAGTCACCCCCG
>DATIMV010000017.1:0-47626 GCA_035474955.1 Solirubrobacterales bacterium | reverse complement strand
GATGACGCGCGCGCGCAACCGCGAGATGCTCGCGCTGATCCCGGTGGCCCTCCTGCTGACGGCCGGCTTCGCCGCGGTCTTCGCCCAGGAGAACTCCAAACTCGGCAACCTCAGCCTCACCTACGGCGCCTACTTCTTCGCCCTCTGCCTGGCGGCGCACATCTACCTGCGGATCCGCCTGCCGCACGCCGATCCCTACCTCTTCCCGCTGATGGCGGTGCTGACCGCCTTCGGGCTGGTGATGATCTACCGGATCGACGAAAGCCTCGCCCGGGACCAGGCGAACTGGTTCGTCTTCGGCCTCGTCCTCTTCGCCCTGACGATCCAGTTCCTGCGCGATTACGACGTGCTCGAGCGCTACCGGTACATCATCGCCACGGTCGGCATCCTGCTGCTCTTGGCGCCTCGGCTGCCGGGGATCGGCGAACAGGTCAACGGCGCATACCTGGGCGTCAAGATCGGGCCGATCTCGTTTCAGCCGGCCGAGTTCGCGAAGATCGCGATCGTCGTCTTCCTCGCCTCCTACCTGCGGGAGAACCGCGAGGTGCTGATCGTCGGCGCGCGACGGGTGCTCGGCGTGACCCTGCCGCCGATCAAACACTTCGGCCCGATGCTCGTGGTCTGGGGCGCGACGATGCTGCTGCTCGTCTTCATCCGCGACCTCGGCAGCTCGCTGATGTTCTTCGCCGCCTTCCTCGCCCTGCTCTACGTGGCGACCGGCCGCTTCAGCTTCGTCGCGATCGGGATGGCGATGTTCGCCCTCGGCGCCTGGTTCTTCGCCAGCACCGTTCCCCACGTTCACGACCGGATCGAAATCTGGCTCCACCCCTACAACGATCCGGAAGGGACCGGGTACCAGATCCTGCAGTCGATCTTCGCCCAGGCCGACGGCGGCCTCTTCGGGGCGGGCTTCGGGCAGGCGCTGATCACGGTTCCCGGAAGCGGCGACACGCTGTTGCCGGCGGCCCACACCGACACGATCTACTCGCTGATCGTCAACGAGGTCGGCCTCTTCGGCGCCTGCGGGTTGGTCCTCATCTACCTGCTGGTCGCTGCCCGCGGCTTCAAGATCGCGCTGCTCGCCAACGACGGCTTCTCGAAGCTGCTGGCTACTGGTCTGACCACGGTCTTCGCCTTCCAGGCCTTCGTGATCATCGGCGGCGTCACCAGGGTGATCCCGCTGACCGGCGTCACCCTGCCCTTCATCAGCTACGGCGGCAGCTCGATCCTCGCCAACTTCGTGCTGCTGGCGCTGCTGCTGCTCGTCTCCGACCGCGCCCGGCGTGAAGCCGCCGATCCGAGCAGGCGACTCGAGACGAGGGGGATGGTCCCGTGAACCGGCAGATCGTCAAATTGTTCGCCTTCGTCGTCGTCCTCTTCGGCGTCCTGATCGGCTTCACGTCCTGGTGGTCGGTCTTCGACGCCGAGGCGCTGAAGGAAAAGAACGCGAACAAGCGGCCGCTGCTCGAGGCCCAGCAGATTCCCCGCGGCCGCATCCTCACCGCCGACGGCGTGCTGATCGCGAAGTCGGTGCCGAAGGGGAGGGGGGACGCAAGGCGGTACGTGCGGCGCTACCCGGAAGGCGCACTCTTCGGCCACCCGATCGGCTACAGCTTCGTCGAAGAGGGCGACACCGAGTTCGAGCAGTTCCACAACGAGGAACTGGTCGGCGAAGAGGGCGAATTCGTCTCGATCGTCGACGAGCTGCTCGGCCACAAGCAGGAAGGCAACGACATCGTCACCAACATCGACGCCGACGCCCAGCGGACGGCACTGGCGGCGCTGCAGGAAGTCGGCTACGGAGCTGTGGTGGCGATCGAGCCCAGCACCGGCGCGGTCAAGGCGATGGTCTCGAATCCT
The DNA here is from genome assembly GCA_035474955.1 of Solirubrobacterales bacterium. Classification (GTDB taxonomy): domain Bacteria; phylum Actinomycetota; class Thermoleophilia; order Solirubrobacterales; family 70-9; genus VAYN01. The sequence goes on along the minus strand of DATIMV010000017.1, from coordinate 45,766 downwards.
TCGTTCGATCCCAACCGGATCCCCTTCGACCTCGAACAGATGAACCAGAACGAGATCGAAACGCCGCTGCTGAACCGGGCGACGCAAGGGCGATACCCACCGGGTTCGACCTTCAAGGTCGTAACCGCAGCGGCGGGCCTGGACAGCGGCGCGATCACGCCGGAAACGACGATCGACGCTCCGGGGACCCTGGAAGTCGAAGGGACGCCCTTGGCCAACGACTTCAACCAGGACTTCTTCGGCGCCTCCCTCGACACCGCCTTGACCAACTCGGTCAACACCTGGTTCGGCCAGCTCGGCCAGCAGCTCGGCAACGACACCCTGTTCGAATACATGGAACGGTTCGGCTTCAACTCGACGCCGGCGATCGACCTGCCCGAAGACGAGGTCGAAGAGAGCGGCGTCTATGACATCGAAAACGACGAACTCCTGACCGCCAGCGACCCGGTCGACCTCGCCCGCCTCGCGATCGGTCAGGAGCGGCTGCTGACGACGCCGCTGCAGATGGCCCTGGTCACCGCCGCGGTCGCCAACGGCGGCGAGCAGATGAAGCCGCGGATCTGGAAGCGGGTGATCGACCCCGAGGGGCGCGTGGTCGAGGAGATGGACCCGTCGACCTACAGCAACCCGATCAGCGAGGAGACCGCGGCAGCCCTGACGACGGCGATGGAAGGCGTGGTCAGGGAAGGAACCGGGACCAACGCGAACATTCCCGGCGTCGCCGTCGCCGGCAAGACCGGCACCGCGGAAACGCCCGGCAACAAGGCCTGCGGCGGCGGCGCCGACGAAAACCAGGCCTGGTTCATCGGTTTCGCCCCCGCCGACGACCCGCAGATCGCGATCGCGGTCAGCGTCGAGTGCACCCCCGAATTCGGCGGCGACGTCGCCGCGCCCATCTTCCGCACCGTCGCGGAATCGATCCTGAACGAGGAATGAGGAGGAGCTTTGGCTGAGGTCAGCGAGGGCAGCGTCATCGACAACCGCTACCGGGTGCTGCGCCGGATCGGCGGCGGCGGCATGGCCGACGTCTGGCTGGCCGAGGACTCGCACCTGCAGCGGCAGGTGGCGCTGAAGGTTCTCCACCGCCGCTACCTCCAGGACCCCGAGTTCGTCGGCCGCTTCCAGCGCGAGGCCGAGCACGCCGCCGGGCTGCAGCACCCGAACATCGTCTCGGTCTTCGACCGCGGCCAGGACGGCGACGTCAACTACATCGCGATGCAGTACGTCCAGGGACCGACGCTGAAGGAGCTGATCGACCGCGGCCTCACCCCCGACCAGGCGGTGGCGCTGGTGCGGCAGGTGCTCGAGGGCGCCCGCTTCGCCCACCGCAACGGCATCGTCCACCGCGACCTGAAGCCGCAGAACGTGATCGTCGACGAAGAGGGCAAGGCGATCGTCACCGACTTCGGGATCGCCCGCGCCGGCGTCTCGGAGATCACCCAGACCGGCTCGGTGATGGGGACGCCGCACTACCTCTCGCCCGAGCAGGCGCAGGGCTTCGAAGTCACCCCGGTCTCCGACCTCTACTCGATCGGGGTGATCCTCTACGAGGCGCTGACCCGCCGCGTCCCCTTCGAGGCCGACAGCGCCGTCGCGATCGCGATGAAGCAGGTCTCGGAGGTGCCGCAGCGGCCGAGCTCGATCAACCCCCAGGTCTCGCCGGCGCTCGACGCGGTGGTGATGCGGGCGCTGGAGAAGGAACCGGGCCAGCGGTTCCAAAGCGCCGACGCCTTCATCGCCGCCCTCGACGCGGCGCTGAAGGACCCGGGGGTGGGGCAGGGCACGGCGACCTTCGCCGCCGCGCCGGCAGTCGTCGAGGAGGTGCCGCCGGAGGAGAAACGCAAATGGTGGCCCTGGATCCTCCTCGTCGCCGCAATCCTGATCGGCCTCCTCATCGGCTGGGCGCTGAGCCGCGACACCACGACCAAAGTCCCGAACGTGACCGGCAACCAGCTCGGCGTCGCGATCACCCTGCTCGAGCAGGACGGGTTCACGGTCGGCGACGTGGTCCGGGTCGAACGCGAAGCGCCGGCCAACGAAGTCCTCGAGCAGGACCCTTCGGCCTCGCCGCCGGCCGACCAGGCCTCCGAAGACTGCGCCTTCATCACCTTCTTCTGCTCGAAGCCGGAGGTGACGCTGACCGTCAGCTCAGGGCCCGGCAGCGCGAAAGTGCCGTCGACCGCAGGCAGCAGCCAGGAAGAGGCGACCGAAGCGCTCGAAGATGCCGGCTTCCAGGTCTCGGTCGAGCGCCTCAACTCGAAAACGGTCGAATCAGGACTGGTGATCAACTCCGAGCCCGGCGGCGGCAGCACCGCGACCAAAGGCTCCACCGTCGTCCTCTTCGTCTCCCGCGGGCCGAAGCTGACCAAGGTGCCGGTGCTGGTCGGCAGCCAACGGGAAGCGGCCGTGCAGCGGCTCCGCAGCAACGGCCTCGAAGCGAGCATCTCCGAAGAAGAAAGCCCCGAACCGAAAGGCCGGGTGATCCAGCAGTCGCCGGACGCCGGCAGCCAGGTCGAACCCGGCTCGACGGTCGCGATCGTCGTCTCCAGCGGCGAAGAAGAAGAGCAGGCTCGGGTCCCGAACGTGATCGGCAAGCTGCGGCGGGAGGCGGTGGAAGCGATCCGCGCCGCCGGCCTGCAGCCGAGCGTCGAAGAAGAGGAAACGTCGGTGGCGGGCAAAGTCGGCCGCGTCACCGACCAGTTCCCGCCCCCCGGCAGCGAGCTCGAACCCGGCGAGACGGTGACGATCACGGTCGGCAAAGCCGCGGCCGAACCGGTCGAAGAAGAAGGCGAAGAAGAATGAGGGTCGCGGTCCTGGCCGGCGGCCGCTCCTCCGAGCACGAGGTCTCGCTGCGCTCCGGCGCGGCGGTCGCGCGGGGCCTGCGCGAGGCCGGCCATGAGGCGGTCGAGGTGACGATCGCCCGCGACGGCGGCTGGAGCGCCGCCGGCACCTCGGTCGAGCTGGTGCCCGGCGCCGGCCTGCTCGGAGCCGACGCCGCCTTTCCCGCCCTGCACGGCGCCTTCGGCGAGGACGGCAGCATCCAAGGCCTGCTCGAGTGGCTCGACCTTCCCTACGTCGGCTCCGACGTCCTCTCCTCGGCGATCTGCATGGACAAGCTGACGCTGAAGCGGCTGTTCGCCACCCACGGGGTGCCGCAGGTCGAGTTCACCGCGGTCGAGGGCAACGACTGGTGGGGCCGCTGCGAGGAGATGGGGCTGCCGCTCTGGGTCAAGCCCTCGCGGATGGGGTCCAGCGTCGGCATCACCCGGGTCGAGCGCCTCGACGAGCTCGATGCCGCCGTCGAGCTGGCGCTGCGCCACGACCCGCGGGTGATCGTCGAGGCCTCGGCCGCGGGCCGCGAGGTCGAGTGCTCGGTCCTCGGCAACGCCGACCCGCAGGCCTCATTGCCGGGTGAGATCGTCGCCAACGCCACCTGGTACGACTTCGAGGCCAAGTACACCGAGGGGGGGATGGAGCTCCGCGTCCCGGCCCCGGTCGGCGATGAGGTGATCGAGCGGGTCCGCGAGCTCGCCGTCGCCGTCTTTCAGCTCGCCGGCTGCTCCGGCCTCGCCCGCTGCGACTTCTTCGTCGAGCCCGACGGCTCCGTCCTAGTCAACGAGATCAACACCATGCCCGGCTTCACCGACACCAGCGTCTACGCCAAGCTCTTCGAGGCCACCGGAATCGAGTACCCCCAGCTCTGCGACCGCCTCGTCGAGCTCGCAGTCGAGCGCCACGCGCAGGCGCGTTCCTACGAGTTCTGATCACACGTTGGTTCTTCCAGCGGAGCGCAGTGCGTCGGTAAGAGTGAGAACGAGGCCGACGTCCCCGCCGATCTCGAGTCCCTCATTTGCGCCCCCGTTCATCCGGTGCAGCCATTCCATCGGAGTGCCGGAAGCCCATCCCTCGACTTCTCCTTCCAGGCGGGAGGAGCAGGAGACGACTCGCCCGTCCTCAACGCTGATCAGTACCCCGGCCAAGATCGGACTGGCACCGCCCTGCACCTCCACCCCCAAGCGACATCTTCCAGTCAAGTCTTCAGGAATCGCCATCAAGGGGATCGCAAGGAGGAAGCCAGCCTCGACGTCGAGGCGGCCGATGGCAGGAGTCGAGTCGGGGAGGTACTTTCGCTCCCAGCTGACAGCCGTGGCGAGCGGGACCACTGCCCGGCGGAGCCACTCGGTGGCCCGGTAAGGGGTTCCCCGTCCCTCGCCCGGGTGCGGCTCGACCAGGTTCACCAGCCGCAGGCCCCCGAGGCGGCGCTCGAGCGACGGGTAGCTGACTTTGGGAATCAGCCTGCTGAGCTGAGTCAGCGAGAGCGGTTTCGCCGCCAGCGCCCTGACGATGTTGGTCGACCATCCCTCGACCAGTGCCCCCACCGTGTTCTTTGCCGCCATGCTGCCCAGCGGGATATCTCCGTCAGGCGATTCGTTCAGCCACCGCTGGAGGACTTCCCCCACTTCGAGAAGGGCATGCCCGGACGACGTGATCGTGTAGAGGGAGGAGCCGGCGAACTCGCTCTCACGCTGCTGCCCGAGGACACCCAGCTCGGTGAGTGTCCGCGAATACACCCGCATCGTGCTCTGGGGCGGCGATCCTACAGCGCGGCGCAGGTCCATCAGTTCCTTTGGCCCCTCTGCCAGCGTTCGCAGTATGTGGACGTTCAACGGTGCGGCCAGTAGAGAGAGGGCCTGCCCCCCTGCGCGCCTCATGCGGCCATGGATGTAGAGCCGAGGATCGACACAATCGCCCGCCATTTTTTGGGGAATTTCTACCTTCTTCAAGAGGCCTAATCGTCGAGCCTGGAAACTGCTTTGGTTTGGATCTTTTCAATGCAAAATTTGCCTGCAAATACCAGTTTCACAAGCTTTCGCGCGTGTAATAAAGCGCAATGCACTTTGTTGGCGCGAAGAGCTACCGGGGTTTGCTCAGGGTACTCCTGAGTGCTTCGACGATCGCTTCGGCCAGGGTCGCATCGCCACGGACCTCAAGCGCCTCGGTCGGGCCGGAGTCGAGCCGGCTCAGCCAGGCCCTCGGGCTACCCGATGCCCAGCTCTCCGCGTTGCCCTGGAGGTTCGGGGCGCAGGAGGTCACCTTCCCCTCTTGGATGCAGACCGACACGCCGGCATAAACCGGAGATCCTCCCCGTTGCACCTCCACCGTTAGCCGGCACTTCCCCGTTGTGCTCGTCGGCAGTGCCATCAGGGGGATCGCGAGGAGGAACGCCGCCTCGATGTCTAGTCGGCCAATCGGTGGAGCCGTTTCCGGGAGGTGTTTCCGCTCCCAGGCGGTTGCCGCCACAAGCGGGCCGACAGCTCGCCGCAGCCAGTCGGTTGCCGTGTAGGGAGTCGAGCCTCCTTCCACACGGTGCCCTTCCACGAGGCCGACGATCCGCATCGCCCCTAAACGCCTCTCCAGCGAGGGGTAGCTGACTCTTGGGATCAAGCGGTCCAGCTCCGTCAGCGAGAGCGATCTCCCCGCCAGCGCCCTGACGATGTTGGTCGACCATCCCTCGACCAGCGGTTTGATCGCATTGCGGGCCTCGGGGCTTCCCAGTTTCAGCGACCTGCCGGGCGACTGGCGCAGCCACGCTTCGAGCACCTCGGCTACCTGCAGAAGGTCCCGTCCGGTGTCGGTGATGGCGTAATCGACGGAGGTCGGAAATTCCCTACGCGACATGCGTTCGATAGCCCCAATTCCACTGAGGGAGCTCATGTAGAGGCGCATCGTGCTTTGCGGCGGAGAGCCGGTCGCGTAGCGGAGGTCCGAAAGCGCGGATGACCCCGGCTCGAGCGCCTTCAGGACTCGCACGTTCAGAGGGGCCGCGAGCAGGTTCAGGGCCCCGGCGCCAGCCCGCGTCCGGCTTCCGGTCCCGTTCCCCGACTGGGGCCCCATGCCTCTGGTTCCTGCCATCTAACTCAGTTTGTACCCAGAGAGAACCCTTATGTATCGAGCCTTTGTCACTCGAGGCTCAGTACGCGGAATTTCGGGAACGGGGTCGGGGGAGCGACTTGTAGCGACGGCCCCGGCCGCGGTTCCAGAGGGCGCTGTCGACCTCGGCGGCGGCGACCGAGCAGGCAGCGGCGATCAGCTCTATCGCCTGAATGGCGCAGGCGCGCAGCTCGACCTCCTCGGACGAGCCGTGGATGAGGAGCTCTTCCGCTTCAATCCTCCTCGTCAGCTCAGGGTCGAGCTCGAGCAGGCCGTCGACCCGGAGGACGTGGGGGACGAGGTTGTCGGCGAAGGCGGTGAGCCGGTCGAAGCCCGGCAGGTCGGCGGTGCCGGCGCGGTGGAGGTCGGCGGCGGCGAGCTGGGCACGCTTGAAGAAGGGAACCTCGCGGCCGTCGTAGGAGGAGACGTCGGCGAAGGAGCTCCAGCTCGCGAAGATGCTCGCCAGGTCGGGGATCGATTCCGCCGCATCGACCGCGCCGAGGTAGCGACCGTCGTGCTGGGCGATCAGGTGCTCGCCGACGTCGCGCAGGGCGGCGGCGAACTGCGGCATCAGCGGGTGCTGCGGGTCTTGGCCGACCATGGCAGCGATCTCGCCGGTGGTCATCGCCGCCAACTCCTCGGCGCTCCAGTGCCCCGCCGAGCCGAAGCGTTCGATGACCCCCGCCTCCATCGTCGAGTAGCCGCTGAGGCCGGGGCGCTTGCGGATCGTCGGCCACCAGCCGGAGCCGAAGTTGATCGCGTTCATGCAGATCGCGAAGGCCGCGGCCGCTTCCGGATCGCGCTCGACGGATTGCTCCGCCGGCTCGTCCTCCGCCCCTAACGCCAGGCCCACCGCGTACTGCTCGACCTGCGTCTCGTCGATTCGAACCGACCGCGCCCGCTCCGCCACCCAGGCGGACGCGACGCGAACTTCGTCGGGGAGGGAAACTGGGGACATGGAGAAACGAGAGATACAGGTTCGAGTGGCGGCGGTCGACGACTCGCCGGCGATCGCCCGCCTCCTGCGCGACTTCAACCTCGAGTTCGAGGAACCGACGCCGACGGCCGAGGAGTTGACCGAGACCGTCCAGCGGCTTCTGAAAGCGGGCGAGATCACGGTCCTGCTCGCCGGCGACGGCCCCGACGGCCTCTCCCTCTTCCGCTTCCGCCCGGCGCTCTGGAGCAGGGGCCTCGAAGCGTATTTGCAGGAGCTCTACGTGGTGCCGGGGCTGCGCGGCAACGGCATCGGCCGGGCGCTGCTGGAGCGTACGATCGAGCTCGCCCGCGAGCGCGGCGCCGACGGCATCGACCTCAACACCGGCGAAACCGACACCGCCGCCCGCGGCCTCTACGAGAGCATGGGGTTCACCAACCGTGAAGGCGGCCCCGACGGGCCGTCGATGCTGTTCTACGAGCGCGAGATCTGAGGCGTCAGCTCGGCGAAGCCGATCCCACCGGGTGGTGGCACCCGATCGGGGTGGAGCAGGTGGCCGAGCAGCTCGACCCCGTCGACCAGCCGCGGGCCGGGACGGGAGAAGGTCGAGGCGGCGTCGACCGCGAAGACGTGGTCGGCACCGAGAGCGTCGAGCCGCTCGCGATGCTCCAGCGCCTGGGCGCGGGAGTCGTCGAGGTACCAGCCGCAGGGCATCGCGACGACGACGTCCGGGGCAAGATCGGTGAGGTCGCCCCACTCCACCTGCGGGGACTTCTGGCCCGGCTGCCCGGCCACGTCCTCGCCGCCGGCAAGGGCGATCATCTCCGGGACCCAGTGGCCGCCGAGGAACGGTGGGTCGAGCCACTCGAGGGCGAGAACACGGGGCCGCGGCGCCCCCGCAACCGCCTCCTGTACCGCCGCAAGCCGACCCTCGAGATCGCGACGCACTTCGTTCGCCCGGTTCTCGATTTCGGCCGCCTGGCCGAGACGGGTGACGTCGTCCAGCATCTCCTCGAGAGTGCTTGGGTCCTGCTGCAGGACCTGTGGCCGGCTCGGCAGCCGCGCCGCGATCGCGACGACGTCCTCGTAGGACACCGCACAGACCGCACAGACCGCCTGGGTGACGATCAGGTCGGGAGCGAGCTCCCGCAGCCGCTCCTCGTCCAATGAGTAGAGCGCACGGCCTTCGCCGACCACCTCCTTCACCGCGGCGTCGATCGCGCCGGCGTCGAGCCCCTCGGGCAGCACCGTCGCCGTCAGCTGCGGCAGCTCCGCCGTCGCCAGCGGGTAGTCGCACTCGTGGGTGACGCCGACCACGTCCCCCCCGAGGCCGAGCGCGAAGACCATCTCGGTCGCGGAGGGGACGAGGCTGACGATTCTCATGCGATGACTATTTCACCGCCGCCAGCAGCGCGTTTGCACCGCCGACCATTCCCGCTTTGTTGGGATGGATCGGGGCCGCCGAGTTGCCCGGCACGAGCGGCTCGACCCAGCGGGTGGAGCTGCCCTTGCAGGCGTCGTGCCCGATGCTCGCCGCGTACCAGTTGACCAGCGTCGCTCCGTTCGCCGCCGCCTGCGTCGCCAGCATCGCGTTCAGCGATTTCTGGGTCGAGCGCAGGTAGGGGACGTCGAGGAACCCGATCGGCATCTGCGGCCAGCATCCGTACCCGGTCTCCGGGAAGATCGCCGGGTAGTTGACGACGTAGATTTTCGCCGAGGGCGAACGGGCTTTGATCCCCTGCAGGACCGCCGCCACTTTCGGCGCCGTCGCGTTGATCCGCGCTTTCAGCTGGTCGACCCCGCCCGCGTTGTATTTGTCGAGGCAGGGATGGCTGAACGGGTTGACGACGATGCAACTTTGGGCGACCTCCGAGAAGCCGATGTCGTTGCCGCCGATCGTCAGCGAGACGACGGTCGTGCTGGCGTCGATGGAGTTGAGCTGCGGCGGGTTCGGCCCGTCCGGGTCGACGTTCTGCGGGTTGGTCATGTGCACCGTGGTCGCACCGCTGCAGGTCGCGTCCCGCAGCGGCAGCCCGATGCCCGGGGCCGCGAGGCGCGGATAGTTGTTGCTCGACTTGAGGCAGCCGAGCGGCAGCACGGGGTTCGGGATCAACGGCCCGGCCGCGTAGGAGTCGCCGAGGGCGACGTAGTTCGCGGCGCGGGCCCCGATCGCCGCGGCCGCCGAAAGCGCCAGCGCCACCAGCGCCGCTAACAGGAGCCACAGCGCCTGCCGGCCTCGGCTCGCGATTGACTGGCTCATCACTTCTCCTTCCGTTTGCCCTGCCCACCCCTGGGTATGGTCAAGATAGTTTGCGGTTAAAGGTCCCGCAAGCTCATTCGAACATTCGCGTACACCCAGTCCAGAAGGAGCCTCTCGATGCGCCGCACCCTCCCCGTACTTCTTCTCTCACTTGTCCTGTTCGTCGCCCTGGCCGCGCCCGCCCGCGCCCAGCTGCCGGTGATCTGGAACGGCGTCTACGGCTATGCCCAGACCCATCCCACCGCCAGCCCGCCCGGGGCCAACGACTGGAACTGCAAACCCAGCGCCGCCCATCCCCAGCCGGTCGTCCTCGTCCACGGCACCTTCGCCGACATGTCGAACAGCTGGCAGGCGATCTCGCCCCTGCTGAAGAACAACGGCTACTGCGTCTTCGCCCTCAACTACGGCGACTACAACGGCAGCGGCGCGATCGGCGTCTACGGCGTCGACGACATCCCCACCTCGGCCGCTGAACTGAACTCCTTCGTCGACAAAGTCCGCGCCGCCACCGGCGCCGCGGAGGTGGACATCGTCGGCCACTCGCAGGGCGGGATGATGCCGCGCTACTACCTCAAGTACCTGGGCGGCGCCAGCGAGGTCCGCGCTCTCGTCGGGCTCTCACCGTCCAACCACGGCACCACCCTGGACGGCCTCTTCGTCCTCGCCAACTTCTTCCCGGGGGCCAACCAGTTCACGGGCGCCCTCTGCCCGGCCTGCGAGCAGCAGCGCTACAACTCCGCCTTCATCACCAACCTCAACGCGGGTGGGGAGACGGTGCCCGGGGTCGACTACACGGTGATCCAGACCCGCTACGACACCGTCGTCACCCCCTACACCTCGGCCTTCCTCTCCGGGCCGAACGTGAAAAACATCCTGCTCCAGAACCAGTGCATCCTCGACTTCGGCGACCACCTCTCGATGCCCTACGACCACATCGTCGGCGCCGACGTCCTCACCGCGCTGGATCCGGCCAACCCGCGCCCGGTGATCTGCACCCCGATCGCGCCGATCGCCGGCGGCTGAGGGAACGGCTCAGTGAGCTGAGCCGTTCCCGTTGCTCTCCCCGCGGTAGGGCCCCGGCTTCGGCCGGGCCTTGCCGCCGGGGAAGGCCAGCCGCAGAATCGTCCGCTGCACCATCCCCAGCTGCTGCAGGAACGGGCCGCTGTTGTAGGGCAGGCCGTAGCGCGCGCAGACGTCTTTCACCTGCGGCGCGATCTCGGCGTAGCGGGTGCTCGGCATGTCGGGGAAGAGGTGGTGCTCGACCTGATAGCTGAGGTTGCCGCTGGCGACGTGGAAGAGCGGGCTGCCGTCGATGTTGGCGGAGCCGGTCAGCTGGCGGATGTACCAGCCGCCGCGGCTCTCGTCCTCGACCTCCTTCGGGGAGAAGGTGTAGGTCTGGTCGGGGAAGTGGCCGCAGAAGATGATCGCGTAGGCCCAGAAGTTGCGGACGATGTTGGAGGTGAAGTCGGCCTTGGCGGTCTGGCGGAAGGTCTTGGCCCCGCTGTTCAAAGCGGCCTCCACCACCGGCGCCAAGCGGCTCTGCCGCTTGCGCTTGACCCGGCCGAGGATCCCGCGGGGCTGCTTGCGCTGCCGCCGCGTCTCCACCACCGCGTCGACGGCCGTCGCGGCCAGGGCGCTGACCAGCGGCCAGGCGATGTAGTCCTTGACGATCTGGGCTTTGGCCTTGCCCGCGATCCCCTTCAGCTCCCGCTTCACCTGGTGCATCGGCTTGTGGCCCTTGCGGATCGCCTCGAAATCGAGGTCGTGCAGCGCCACTCCCCACTCGAACAACGCCGCCAGGATCAGGTTGTAGACGGGCTGCGCGAGGTAGACCGGGTGCCACTTCTGCTCCGGGTCGATCCGCATGATCTCGTAGCCGAGGTCCTTGTCCTTGCCGCGGATGTTGGTGTAGGTGTGGTGGACATAGTTGTGGGAGTGCTTCCAGGCCTCGGCGGTCGAGGCGGTGTCCCAGTCCCAGGTCGAGGAGTGGATGCGCGGGTCGTTCATCCAGTCCCACTGGCCGTGCATCACGTTGTGGCCGATCTCCATGTTCTCGAGGATCTTCGCCGCCGACAGCGCCGAGGTTCCGGCCGCCCAGGCGGCGCGGTTGCGGGAGGCGAGCAGGAGGATGCGGCCGAGCACGGCGAGGCGCCGCTGCATCTCGATCATGCTCTCGATGTAGCGGCGATCACGATCGCCGAGCTCGGCCATGACGCGGTCGCGGATCGCGTCGAACTCGCGACCGAGCTCCTCGAGCTGCTCCTCGGAGAGGTGCGCGAGCGGGCTCTCGATCTGGGTGTCTACAGGGGGCGTGGTGGGCGTGGCGGTAGTCATCTCTTCAGTTACTCCTCTTTCTCATAAGGCGATTGCAACGTCGCCTTCTGGCGCGTTGACACAAGTTCGGACCATCTCTCCCTCTTGCCCGGAGACCTCACCGGTCCGCAGGTCCCTGACTTCCCCCTCGCAAAGTCTTCCGATGCAGGTGTGGCAGATCCCCATCCGGCAGCCGAACGGCAGCTCCGCCCCCGCCTCCTCGCCGGCGACGAGGATCGGCGTGCCGCCGTCGCTCTCGGCCTCTACCCCGCTGGAGAGGAATTTGATCCTGCCGCCCTCGCCGGCGACCGCGGCCCCCCCGATCACCGGCTGGAAGCGCTCCATCTCCAGCAGCTCGGGGTCGCCCTCCGCTTGCCAGTGCTCGACCAGGGCGTCGAGCATCTCGCCGGGGCCGGAGACGAAGGCGCGGCGCTCGCGCCAGTCGGGGCAGAGCTCATCCAGGTGGGCGGGCGTGACCCGCCCCGCCTCGCCGGTGATCTGCAGATGAGGCCGGTAACCGGAGCAGCGGCTGTCGAGGTCGCGCAGCTGCTCGCCGAAGATGACGCCGTCGGGGGTGCGCGCGGAGTGGACGTGGACGACGTCGTGCAGCGCTTCGTCGCGGTCGAGGCTGCGCAGCATGCTCATGATCGGCGTGATGCCGCTGCCGGCGCTGATGAAGAGGAGCTTCCGCGGCGGCGGGTCGGGCAGGACGAAGGTGCCTTCGACGCCGCCGAGGCGGACGATGTCCCCCGGCCGCGCCTGCCGCACGAGGTAGGGCGAGACCTTGCCGGCGTCGACCAGCTTCGGGGTGATCCCGATCAACCCATCCGGTCGCCCGGGGTCGGTGGTCAGCGAGTAGGCGCGCCAGTGGTGGACGCCGTCGACGACGACCCCGATCCGCAGGTACTGGCCGGGCTGGTGCCAGCCCCATTCATAGCCGGGCTTGATCAGCACCGTCACCGCGTCGGGCGTCTCCTGCACGATCCGCTCGATCCGGCCGCGCAGCTCCTGCGTCGACCAGAGCGGGTTGATCAGTTCGAGGTAGTCGTCCGGCAGCAGCGGCGTGAACAGCGAGCGGACCGCATGCAGGGCACGCTGGCGCACTTTCGGGACGTTGGGGACGGCACCTCGTTCTGCCATTGTCGAATGCTACACCGATCTATGTAATGGTTACGTGAGTGATCTCCCACACCATCCTCAGCCCGCCCGCTCCTATACCCGTCCTGACAAGGATCAGTCGATCAGCTTCACGTCGCTGATCTCGATCTGGTAGCGGCCCTCTTGATCCCGCGAGGGGGCCGCCTTGGTAAACCAGATCAGGAAGTACTTCGCCGGCGAGGGAAGGTCGAGCTCGATCTCCTCGAACTCTTTCGCGTCGCTCACCTCGCCGACCGGTTCACCCCATTCGGAGAGGTCCTCCGGCGGGCCCGCCGCCGCGGCGTAGATTTCGGCGTCCCAACCGGGGGTGCTTTTGACGAGCATCTCCCTCGGCGTCGTCGTCGCCTTCGCCACCACGTAGAGGCCGACGCCGGGGTTGGGCCCGGTCTTCGTCCCGGCGAAGTCTTCGGTGTCGTAGTGCTCGCTGCTCCAGGTGGTGCCGGTGGGGTCGCCGTCGACGGCGAGGCTGACCGCTTCGGGGTCCTCTTCGTCGTCTCCCTGCGGGTCGTAGTCGGCGGCTTCGGCAAGCGCCACCGGGCTCCCTTTGTTCTTGAGGGCGCCCCCGCCCCCGCCGGGCCCGTTGCCGCTGCTGATCAGGATCACCGCCGCGACGGCGCCGGCGAAGGCGAGCACGAGCAGCACCAACGCCAGTCGCGACCAGCCGCCGCCCCTGGAGAGCTTGCGCTCGGTCGGCGGCACCGCCTCCAGCACGCTCGTCGCCTCGCCGGTCGTCGAGCCCGCCCGCGCCGCCTCGACCTCGAGCGCGGTCGCGAGGTCGTCGATCAGCTCGCCGACCTGCTGGTAGCGCTCGCCCGGGTCCTTCGCCGTCGCCCGCTCGACGACCAGCGCCGCCGCGGCCGAGAGCTCGGGCCGGCGCTGCTGGACGTCGGGCAGCTCCTCGTTGACGTGTTTCATCGCCACCCCGACCTGGCTGTCGGCCTGGAACGGGACCCCCCCGGTCAGCATCTCGTAGAGGACGACGCCGAGCGAGTAGACGTCGGAGCGCTGGTCGACGGGGTGCCCCATCGCCTGCTCGGGGGCGACGTAATCGGTGGTGCCGAGGACCCGCCCGGTCGCCGTCATCCCGTCCTGTTCGAGCTGGCGCGAGATCCCGAAGTCGGTCAGCTTCGCCCGTCCCTCGGAGTCGATGAGGACGTTCTGCGGCTTGATGTCGCGGTGGACCATGTTGCGGTTGTGGGCGACGGTGAGCCCGCGGGCGACCTCGATCGCGTAGGCGAGCGCCTCCTGGGCATCGAGGGCGCCGACGCGGTTGATCCGCTGCTTCAGCGTCTCCCCTTCGACGTACTCGAAGACGATGTAGGGGTGGCCGCCGTCCTCGCCGGCGTCGATCACGGCGACGACGTTGGGGTGGGAGAGCTTGGCCACCGCCCGCGCCTCCTGGCGGAACCGCTCCAGCTGGTCGGCCTGCTCGGACATCTCCCGGTGCAGCACCTTCACCGCCACCTGCCGGTCGAGCGTCGTGTCGCGGGCCAGGTAGACGGTCGACATCCCGCCGCTGCCGAGCTTCGCCTCCAGCTTGTAGCGGCTGGAGAGCACGGTGCCGATCATCTGGGAGCTGGTCGGGGGGCGGTTGCTCACGTGAGCCGCCAACGTTACGACGCATCGGGTCCGGGATGCCGGTGCGGTTGATGCTGAGCACGTCTACGTGCAGATGAAAGGGGGCCGAGTCAGCTCTCGGCCCCCCACGACAATCGGAATCAGCCGATGTCCAAGGTCTGAGCCGAGTCGAGTGTCACCGGAGTGAGATGGGTGTAGGTCCCGTCCGTCTTTTCGCCGACTCCTTTGAACGGGCAGAGAAAGCCGTCTTTGGTGACGACGTATCTAATCCCCGTGATTGTGGCCTGCATCGAGATGTCCCCGGCGGCTGTGTTGACCGTGAAGTCGGCAGCGGTAAGACCCGTCTGCGGGGGGAAGCTGACAATGCAGTTGCCCGCGGTGATGACGATCGACTGGCCGGCCGGGCAGACGATGTCTGTGGCGGCGGTGTAGCTGTCGCCGGATCCTCCCGTCAGCTGGAAGCGGTAGTCGCAGCCGTTCATGTTGATTTCCCCCTGCTGGAAGCCGAACCAGTTGCAAAGCCCCATTTGCCCCCAGGAGGCTGTGATGGATTCGCTGCTTGCCGACAGCGTGCCTTCCCAGCGCTCGGGGCATTGAAGCGTGCCGCCCTCCGTGCCCAGCTGGCTGTTCCCGACGGACCCTTCTCCCGCGAAGGAAGCGGGGTAGCTCGAAGCTGTGAAGCTCGCGGCCTGTGCCGTCGCAGCGGGAAGAGCAACGCAAGCGAGGCTGCAGAGGACGACGGCGAGGACCTTGAGTTTGCGGTTCATGGAGTTCCTTTCGAATAGATGCTCAATTCCAACTGAGCATTCTGCCGAAAGGTCTAGGAGCCGAGGATGCGACGCTCCCCGGAGACTCCGGATCCGATCCGCTTGGCCTCCGGGTAATGCCGCCGCAATCTCTCTAGCGCGGCCGCTTCGTCGCCTGCGGGCACGACGACGCAAAAGCCGCAGCCCATGTTGAAGACCTCGTGCATCTCCTTGCTGGCGACTTCGCCCTGCTCCTGGATCAGCTCGAAGATCGGCGGGACCGGCAGAGGGTCGTCGATCTCGTAGCCGACCTCGGCGGCGAGCCGGAGCAGGTTGCCGGTGCCGCCGGAGGTGATGTGGGCGAGGCCGCGGACGTCGACCCCGGAGCGCAGCAGCTCGACGATCGGCTTGACGTAGATCTCGGTCGGCTCCAGCAACGCCTCGCCGAGCGGGCGGCCGAGCCGTTCGTCGTCGAGGGGGATGTCCGCCAGCGCCGAACGAGCCAGGGTGTAGCCGTTGGAGTGGAGTCCGGTCGAGGGAAGGCCGATGACGACGTCTCCCGGCTCGACCGCCGATCCGTCGACGATCGCGTCGAGGGCGACGGTCCCGAAGCAGGCGCCGGAGACGTCGACGCCGCGGACCATCTGCCCCAGCTGCGCCAGCTCGCCGCCGGGAATCTCGATCCCGGCCTGCTCGGCCCCGCGCGCCAGCCCGACCCCGATTTCCTCGCAGACCGCCGGGTCGGCCTTCTCGATCGCGATGTAGTCGAGCATCGCCAGCGGCTCGGCCCCGACGCAGATCACGTCGTTGACGTTCATCGCCACGCAGTCGATCCCGATCGTGTCGAAGCGGCCGAGCTCCTCGGCGATCATCAACTTCGTCCCGACCCCGTCGGTGGAGAGCGCGATCCCGGTCCGCTCGTCGATCTTGATCACGCTCGCGTAGTGCCCCGGCAGCGGCACCTGCGCCGAGGGCCGGTCGAGCTTGATCGCGCCGAGGGCCCGCACCAGACCGGCCACGGCCGAATCCGCCGCCCCCTGGTCGACCCCGGCCTTCGCGTAGGCGTCGCTCGAGCTCACTTGCGCCCTAGCTTTGCAAGAACGACGGCCGCCAGGCCGATTCGGTAGGCCGCGTAGGGCCACAGCGCCCGGTCGCGCTCGACCAGCTTGATCAGGCGCTGGGAGGCGAGGGTGGAGGCGAAGGAGGCGGCGATGCCGACCGCAAGTGAGCGCCGCACCTCCGGGGTGACGCCGCGGCGGGCCAGGCGCGCGCCCTTGAGGCCGGTGGCGCCGACGATGATCGGTAGGGCGATCGTGCGCGAGAGCAGGTTCGCCTGGTCGCGCGAGAAACGTCGCCAGCGGGCGGCGGCGAGGGTGACGCCGTTGCGGGAGACGCCCGGGGCCAGCGCCGCGGCCTGGGCAACGCCGAGCGCCAGCCCATCGGCCGGCGTCGCGTCGCCGCGGCCGCGCTGCTGCGGGCGACGATCGGCGACGAGCATCGCCGCCGCCCCGGCGAGCAGGCCGTAGGCGGTTGCCCGCGGCCCGCCGAGGTGCCGCTCGATCGGTCGCTCCAGCGTGTAGCCGACGAGCGCCGCCGGCAGGAAGGAGAGGCCGAGCAGCAGCGCCCGCCGGGCGTCGAACTGGCGCAGCTCCTCGCCGATCGTCCCCCGCTGCCCGATCACCAGCGCCACCGCCGCGCCGGTGTGGAGCGCCACCTCGAAGCTCTTGCGCAGCTCGGGGTCGATCCCGTCCCAGTCCCAACCGGCGAGCCAGGGGACGAGGACGATGTGGGCGGAGCTGGAGACCGGCAGCAGCTCCGCCGGCCCCTGAACCAGGCCGAGGGCGACCGCGCGCCCGGCCGGCAGGCCGCCGTCGCTCAAGCCTCGGTGGCGCTGGCCGGCTCGGACGGCGGACGGCGCCGGCGCTTGATCAGCAGGTAGCCGCCGATGACCACGACGGCGAGCAGGACCAGGTAGTCGAGGTAGTGCAGATGGTCGCGCCACTCCTCCCAGTTGTGGCCGACGCTCTGGCCGATCAGGGCCAGCATCAGCACCCAGGGGATGCAGCCGAGCAAGGTCAGCACGGTGAAGCGCCAGAACGGCATCTTTGCGACCCCGGCCGGGAGCGAGATGAAGGTGCGGATGATCGGCAGCATCCGCGAGAAGAAGACGGTGGCGTCACCGTAGCGCTCGAACCAGTCGTCGGCCCAGCGCAGGTACTTCGGCGGCAGGTGGATCAGCCGGTTCTTCTCCAGCAGGTCGACGCGGCCGAGGTAGCCGACGCCCCAGGCGATCCAGGAGCCGACGAGGTTGCCGAGCACCCCGGCGGCGACGACGCCGAAGAGGCTGAGGTCGCCGGCGGCGACGCTGGCGCCGGCGAAGAGCATGATCGCCTCGCTCGGCACCGGCAGGCAGGCGGACTCGAGCAGCATCAGCACGAAGACCGCCGGCAGCCCGGTGCTGCTGATGAAGTCGGTCCCCGCGTTGACGATCGGGTCGAGGAAGAAATCGGTAACGCTGGCGAACGGCAAGAGCGGCATCGTGAGCCGGGCATTCTAGGGACGCCGGTTACCAGCAACTAAACTCGGATGTTCATGCGCCGGTTGAACCACCCCGTCTACCGCAACCGGATTCAGCAGATCGCGGCCGACGCCGCGCTGATTGCGCTGGCCTATTTCCTTGCCTTCCAGCTGCGCTTCCTCGACGACCCCAACGGTTGGCCGCAGCGCTACGAGACGCTCTTCGCCCAGTCGGTCGGCTTCGTCATCGCCGGCAAGCTGATCGTCTTCTACGCCTTCGGGCTCTACCAGAAGTGGTGGCGCTACGTCAGCGGCCGCGACTTCCTCTTGATCCTGCGCGCGGTTGCCGTCGCCAGTGCCCTGCTGGTGATCGTCTTCGCCGTCGCCCAGCCCTTCGAGCACGCGCTGCCCCGCTCGGTCGAGGTGATGGACTTCCTCCTCACGGCGCTTTTGATCGCCGGCGCGCGCCTCGCCGTGCGCCTGGTGGTCGAGCGGCCGAGCCGCGGCGCCCGGATGCCGAAGCACGAGGTGCTGGTCGTCGGCGCCGGCTCCGGCGGCCAGATGGTGGTCCGCGAGCTGCAGCTCAACCCCAACCTCGGCGCCACCGCGATCGGCTTCGTCGACGACGACCCGCGCAAGCGGGGAATGCGGATGCTGGGCCTGAAGGTGCTCGGCTCGACCCGGGAGATCGAGCAGATCCTCGACGAGACGAACCCGAACGAGGTCGTGATCGCGATCCCCTCGGCCCCCGGCACCCTGCGCGGCCGCATCGTCTCCGCCTGCCGCGACCGCGAGATCCGGGTCCGCACCCTGCCGACCGTCTTCGAGCTCCTGCGCGGCGGTGTCCAACTCAACAAACAGCTGCGCGAGGTCCAGGTCGAGGACGTGCTCGGGCGCGAGCCGATCGTCCGTGAGCTCGATCGGGTCGCCGCCTACCTGCGCGATCGCATCGTCCTCGTCACCGGCGCCGGCGGCTCGATCGGCTCCGAGCTCTGCCGCCAGATCGCCCAGGTGAAACCGCGCCTGCTGGTGATGCTCGATCACGCCGAGGACAACCTCTTCCAGATCGACCGCGAGATGGTCGAGGAGCGGCACTTCGCCAGTTGCGAGTCGGTCCTCGCCGACTGCAAGGAGCCGCACCGGATGCTCGAGGTGATGCAGCGGTTCAAACCCGACGTCGTCTTCCACGCCGCCGCCTACAAGCACGTGCCGCTGATGGAGTCCAACCCGCTGGAGGCGGTCCGCAACAACGCGATCGCCACCCGGGTCACCGCCGAGACCGCCGCCGCCTCCAAAGTCGAGCGCTTCGTCCTCATCTCCACCGACAAGGCGGTCAACCCGAAGACGGTGATGGGGGCCTCGAAGGCGATGGCGGAGTGGATCGTCCAGGCCGCCGGCGAGAAATACCCGGAGACCCGCTTCGCCTCGGTCCGCTTCGGCAACGTCCTCGCTTCTTCGGGAAGCGTGGTCCCGATTTTCCGCAGCCAGATCGAGCGCGGCGGACCGGTGACCGTCACCCATCCGGAGATGGCCCGCTATTTCATGACGATCCCGGAGGCGGTGCAGCTGGTGATCCGCTCGGGCGACATCGGCGCCGGCAAGGGCGAGGTCTTCGTCCTCGACATGGGGGAGCCGGTGAAGATCGTCGACCTCGCCCACAACATGATCCGCCTCGCCGGCTACGAGCCCGAGCAGGACATCGCGATCGAGTTCACGCAGCCGCGCCCCGGCGAGAAGCTGCACGAGGACCTCTTCTCCGAGGGCGAGGAGGTGCAGCCGACGGCGGCGCGGCGGATCAACCGGGCGGTACGGGCGAAACCGATCGACCAGGAGTGGGTCGAGTCCACCCTCGAGTCGCTGGAACACCTCGTTCTGGCCGGCGACGAGGCTAATTTGGCCGAGCGAGTGGTGGAGCTGATCGCCGCGCCGGGCGGCGACGCGGCGACGGTCGCCTCCAACGAATAGCCTCTCGCAGCCACTTTGCTCGACGTGCTCGAACAGATCGGAGCTTTCGCTGGCTTGGCTGCGTTCCTCGGCCTTGCCGTGCTTGCGCTCCTTTCCTTCACCCAGGGGCGGGACATCCGCCGCCTGCGCGAGTGGGCGGGCTCGGCGCCCGAGCGCGACGCCGACCGCAAGGAGCAGACTTCGACGATCGCCGCCCAGCGGGCGGAGGAGCTGCGAGCGCTGGAGGAGGCGCGGACGGCGGAACAGGAGGCCGTCTCCAGTCGCGAGGAGCGCCGCCGCCGGCGCGAGGAGGGCCTGCCGGAGCAGTCCACGGGCGAGCGGGTCCGCAGTCGCTTCTCCAGTTTCGGCGAGACCGCCTCACGACCAAGTTCGCTGATCGCGCTCTTCGTCGTCATCCTCGCCCTCATCGGCGGCGCGGCCTATCTCCTGATCGGCGGCTCCGACGACGGCAACGACGACGGCGGCTCCAAGCAAGCGGCGACGAAAGTGAAACCGGGCGAAATCGAAGTCAGCGTCCTCAACGGCACCTCGGTCCCCGGGCTCGCGGCGACCTTCGGCGACAAAGTCGAGGGCAAGGGCTTCAGCCTCGGCGCCGTCACCAACAGCCCCCAGAGCTTCGCGGAAAGCGTCGTCATGTTCCTGCCCGGGCGCAAACCCGAGGCTCGTCAGGTCGCCAAGCAGATGGGCATCCAGAAGCTGCAGCCGATGAACGGCGAAATCGAATCGATCGCGGCCGAAGCTGACGTCGCCGTAGTGGTCGGCGAAGACGATGCCGAAGCGGCTGAATGACGGTCGCGCAGCGGCGATCGTCTTCGCGCTCCTCGTCCTCGCCACGGTAGCCGCCTTCGCCTACGCGCAGCGGGTCAAGCGCGACCCGCTGGTGCTCGACCGGGTCAGCTTCAGCGGCTTCCCGGTTCTCAACCCGGATGACCCGGTGCGCAACTTCACCCCCAACGGCGACTGCCGCTTCGACGAAATCAAGATCCGCTTCCGCGTCACCCAATCCCATGTCGGAACCGTGCAGGTGATCAAGCCGGGCGGCCGGGTCGTGATCACGCTGGCGAGGGACGAGTTCCTCAAGCGCTACACCTTCTTCGACTTCTTCTGGGACGGTCGCCAGCGGGGCGGCGGCCTGGCGCCCCCCGGCCGCTACAAGCTGCGGGTGAAACTAGGGTCGGAGCGGACGCTGGTGACGCCGGGGGCGATCCGCCTGCACCGGGCGCCGAAGAAGTCGGAGTCGTTCTGCGTGACCAAAGAGGGTCCCGGCGGCCTCGGCGCGGGGTCGAAGCCTTGAGCGAGTTTCTCGCCGGGGCGGGCGTGCTCCTCGTCGCCGCGGCCTGCGCCGGCGCGATCCTGCTGCCGCCCGGCCGCTTGCGCGGCGCCGTGATGGTCTTGGCGATGGCCCTCTTCCCGGTCCTGATCGCCGGCGACCAGTGGCACACCGCCCAGATCGTCGACCTCCGCCACGACGAGGCGCGGATCGTCGCTCTGCTCGCGATCGCCGCCACCGTCATCGCCCTCCTCACCTACCTCTTCCGTCGCTGGCCGATCCTCTTCCCCCTCGCGGTGATCTTCGCTCTCCCCTTCCGCGTCCCGCTCGAGGCGGGAGGCGACACCGCCAACCTCCTCGTTCCGCTCTATCTGGTGATCGCCGCAGGCGTCCTCGCGACGGTCGTCCGCGACTGGCCGCTCCTGCCGGGGGGTGGCTACGATCGGGAGGACTCTCCCGGTAGGGAGAGCCCCCGATCGGAGACCGGACCCGCCGGCCCGCTAGCCATCGTCCTGTCTGCGGTAGTCGTTCTCTACGGGCTGCAGACCCTCTACTCGGAGGACTTCTCGCAGGGGCTGCAGAACCTCTGCTTCTTCCTCGTCCCCTTCACCATCGCCTACCGGCTCCTGCGGGAGGTGGAGTGGGACCGGCGCCTCTTGCGCTGGGCGCTCGCGGTTGTGGCTGTGGAGGCGGTGGTGTTCGTGCTGATCGGCAGCGTCGAGTGGGTGACCCGCAGCCTGTTCTGGAACGACCAGGTGATCAGGTCGAACGAATTCCACACCTACTTCCGGGTCAACTCGGTCTTCTGGGACCCGAACGTCTACGGCCGCTACCTGGCCCTGGTCACCGTGCTGGCGACCGGAGCGATGCTGTGGGCGCGGACGCGGGACACCTTCTGGCTCCTCAGCGGCCTGATCCTCATCCTCTGGATCGGCCTGGTCCCGACCTACTCGCAGTCGAGCTTCATCGCCCTGCTCGCCGGCCTCGCGGTGCTGGCGGCAATCCGCTGGGGCAAACCCCGCTGGACCCTGGCGGCGGTGGCGATCGGCTGCGTCGGGATCGCCGCCGTCGTGCTCTTGGCGGGCGGCAGGGTCGACGTCGATCGCATCAACATCATCACCGGCGGCAGGGCGAACCTGGTCGAGGGCGGCGCCGAGCTCTTCTCCGAACGCCCGCTCCAGGGCTACGGGTCAGGTTCGTTCCAAACCGCCTACAAAGAGCACCGCGAGGACAAAGACGTCCCGGTCTCCGAGTCCCACACCGAGCCGATAACCGTCGCCGCCGAGCAGGGCCTGATCGGTCTCGCGGCCTACGTCGCCCTGATCACGGTAGCGCTGTGGACCCTGGGGAAAGGGCTGTGGAGTGGTCGGCCGGCGGGTCCTGTCTCCGATACGTCCCCCGCGCCTACCGGCGCGGGTCCCGCATCGTCGCCACCCGCCGGAGGGGCCGCTCGCGCCGCAATCCTTGCCGCGTTCATTGCGCTGCTGGTCCACACGTTGTCGTATGCCGGGTTTTTCGATGACCCGATTACCTGGGTCCTGCTGGCAGTAGGAGCGTCGTTGGCGCACTCCGGAGCATCCGGAGTCCGCGACTACGAAGTGGAGCGCGTGGACGAGGACGCGCGCGACTGAGCGCGATCTCGCAGGGATTCGCCGCGACCGGGACACAGCGCCTGGCGGGCATGGGCCCAGAAGATCGGCGCGGGGCGGTTGGGGAGGACGGTCGCCGCCAGGGCTCGCAGGGCATATGACCAGGCGGTGAGCAGGCGCACTGCAAGGGCCGCGGCCCCCCCGTGGTGCACCCGCATGTACAAATCTCGATTGCGGTGGAATTCGACGATCCGCGGCAGGCCTTTGGCGAGGTCGGTGGAGAGCTGGTCGTGGTGGATGGCCTCGGCGCCGGGGACGAAGAGGGAGTGCCAGCCGGCCTCGGCGAGGCGCTTGGCGAAATCGCACTCGTCGTAGTAGACGAAGAAGGCCGGGTCCATGAAGCCGACCTGGGCGGCTGCCTCGCGCCGCACCATCAACGCGCTCGATTGCGCCCAGTCGACGCGGCGCGTGGTGCTGCCCACGCTCTGCACCGTGAAGCGACGATGGAGGAAGAGGGCGCCGATCGCCGCCGTCCCCACGCCGGGGAAGCGCCAGGCGGAGGGGACGGGGCTGCCGGAGGAGTCGAGCAGCTGCACGGTCGCCGCGGCTGCTTTCGGGTCGGCGTCGAGCGCGGCGATCAGCGCCGCCGCCGCTCCCGGCCGCAGCTCGGAGTCCTCGTTCAGCAGCAGGCAGTACTTCCCCTTCGCTTCCCGCATCAGGGTCGAGTCGTTCTCCGCCTTGCCGGTCCGTTGCTCCAGCGCGATCAGCTCGATCTCACCGTCGAGCTCCCGCACCGCCTCGGCCGAGCCGTCCTCGGAGGCGTTGTCGAGGACGAGGATCTCCCGCTCCACTCCGGCCGGGTGGGCGCGCTCGATCGCAGCCAGGCAGGCGAGCAGGTAATCGCGGCCGTTCGTGTTCACGACGCAGTAGGAGAGCGTGGGCGGCAAGGGGGTCACGATAATCCGCTCGCCGCCATGAAGGTTCAACTCGTCGATCCCTCGGCGTTCACGCCGCCCTACGACCGCGCTCTCGCGGCCGCGCTCGCGCGCGGTGGCGCCGAGGTCGAGCTGCTGACGAGCCGCTTCCTCTACGGCCCGGTCCCGCCCGCCGAGGGCTACCGGGTGGACGAGCTCTTCTACCGCCGCACCGCCAGGCGCGGCCTCGGCGCCCGCGGGCGACTCCCCTTCAAGACCGCCGAGCACGTCCCCGACATGCTCCGCTTCCGCCGCCTCGCCGACGCCGACGTCGTCCACTACCAGTGGCTGACGATCCCGCCGCTCGACGTCCGCCTGCTGCCCCCGCGGCGCCCGCGAGTGATGACGGCCCACTACATCCTTCCCCCGCAGCCGAGTCGCCGGCAGGTGAACGGCGCCCGGCGCGTATTCGGCGGTATGGACGCCGTCGTCGCCCACTCCGAGCACAGCGCCGCGCGCTTGCGGGACGAGGTCGGCGTCGACCCGGCGAAGGTCCGGGTCGTCCCCCACGGCGCCTTCGACTACCTGACGAAGCTGCCGCAGGAGAAGCCACTGCCGGCGGAGCTCGAGGGCGCCGAGGGCCCGGTGATCCTCTGCTTCGGCCTGCTCCGTCCCTACAAGGGGATCGAGAACCTGTTGGAGGCGTTTCGCAGGGTCGAGGGCG
The DNA here is from genome assembly GCA_035474955.1 of Solirubrobacterales bacterium. Taxonomy (GTDB): domain Bacteria; phylum Actinomycetota; class Thermoleophilia; order Solirubrobacterales; family 70-9; genus VAYN01. The sequence goes on along the minus strand of DATIMV010000017.1, from coordinate 21,867 downwards.
CCGAGCTCTGGATCGTCGGCAACCCGCGCATGGACCTCGGCCCGTTGCGAGACCTGGCTGCCAGGGCCAAGGGCCGCGTTCGCTTCGTCACCCGCTTCGTCGACGAGGCCGAGATCCCGGCGATCTTCCGCCGCGCCGACCTCGTCGTCCTCCCCTACCTCGACGCCGAGCACTCCGGCGTCCTCTACACCGGCCTCGCCTTCGGCAAGCCGCTGGTGCTGAGCGCGGTTGGCGGGTTCCCAGAAGTGGCTGAGACCGGTGCGGCGCGCCTGGTGCCGCCCGGCGACACCACCGCCCTCGCCGTGGCGCTCGAGGAGCTGGTCGCCGACGACGCCGGCCGCGCCGAGCTTGCCGCCGCCGCGACCCGCGCCGCCGCCGGCCCCTTCTCCTGGGACGAGGCGGCCAGCCGCACCCTCGACCTCTACCGCGAGCTGACCGAGAGGCGTGCATGACCACCACCGCCGCGATCCTCTTCTGGCTCAGCGCCGGCTCCCTCGTCTACACCCACCTGGGCTACCCGCTGCTCCTCTGGCTGCTCGTCCATCTGCGAGGCTTCTCGGCGGGTGGCGACGATCGGGAGGACTCTCCCGGTAGGGAGAGCCCCCGATCGGAGACAGGACCCGCCGCCGCTACGCCTTCCGTCTCTCTGATCATCCCCGCCTACGACGAGGAGGCGGTAATCGCCGAAAAAGTCGCTAACGCGCTCGCGCTCGACTACCCGCGGGAGCGCCTGCAGATCGTCGTCGCCTCCGACGGCTCCACCGACGCGACTGCCGAGCGCGCCCGCGCCGCCGGCGCCGACCTCGTGCTCGAGCTGCCGCCCGGCGGCAAGGTCGCCGCCCTCAACGCCGCCGCCGAGCGCGCGACCGGCGAGATCCTCGCCTTCTCCGACGCCAACAGCACCTGGGCACCGGACGCGCTGCGTCAGCTCGTCGCTCCCTTCGCCGACCCGAAGGTCGGCTACGCCTGTGGCCAGGTGCGCTTCCTCGACCCCGGCGGCGACAACATGGAGGGGGCCTACTGGCGCTACGAGATGGCAGTGCGGGAGATGGAGTCGGCACTCGCCGGTGTCACCGCCGGCAACGGTGCGATCTACGCGGTCCGCAAAGACGCCTACATCCCGCTCGCGCCCTCCGGCAGCCACGACCTCAGCTTCCCCTTCGCTCTCGCCAAGCGCGGGCTCCACTCCCTCTACGCCCCCGGCGCCCGAGCCGAGGAGAAGATGGTCCCCACGCTCGAGGGCGAGTTCGCCCGCAAACGGCGGATGATGGTCGGCCTCTGGGACATCGTCGTCGGCGAGGGGATGCTCTCCCCCCGCGGCTACTCGCCGCTGTTCGCCTTCGAGATCTTCTCCCACCGCCTGCTCCGCTACCTCAGCCCGCTGCTGCACCTCGTCGCCCTCGTCGCCAACGCCTTCCTCCTCGATGACGGCTGGTTCTACGTCGCCACCTTCTCCCTCCAGCTCGCCCTGATCGCGGCGGCGCTGCTCGGGCGCTTCCTGCCGATCGCCCCGTTCCGGATCGCCCGCTACTACGCGATGACCACCGCCTCGATCGCCGCCGGCCTCTGGGACCGCTGGCGGCGCGGCGCGGGTGGGCGCTGGGAGAAGGCGGAGGGAACGCGCTGATGCCGCGCGCCTTCGACGTCCTCATCGCCGCCGTCGCCCTCGCGGTCCTCTCGCCGTTCCTGCTCGTCGCCGCGATCGCGATCAAGTTGACCAGCCCGGGCCCCGTCTTCTACCGTCGGCCCCGCGTCGGCCTCGACGGCCGCGAGTTCGAGATGTGGAAGCTGAGGACGATGGTCCAGGGCTCGGATCCAATCGGCGTCGGCGAAGTCGTCTACCGCGACGACCCTCGCGTCACCGCTCCCGGCCGCCTCCTCCGCCGCACCTCCCTCGACGAGATTCCGAACCTGGTCAACGTCCTCCGCGGCGAGATGGCGATCGTCGGCCCCCGCCCGACGATCAAGGCCCAGGTCGACGACTACACCCCCCACCAGAAACGCCGCCACGAGGTGCTGCCGGGAATCACCGGCTGGGCCCAGGTCCAGGGCCGCGCTGGCATCCCCTGGGAGGAGCGAATCGAGCTCGACGTCTGGTACGTCGACCACCGCAGCCTCGCCCTCGACCTCCGCATCCTCGCCAAGACCGTCTGGCTGGTCCTCACCGCCCAGGGCCTGGCTCCCGACTGAGCCGGATAGGGTTCGGCCGTGACGCCTGACCGCCCGAAGGTGACCCTGCGCCCCTTCCAGCCCGGGGACGCACCGGCCGTCCACCGCTGGTTCAACAACCCCGAGGCGACGCAGACGCTGATGGAGCAACGGGACGAGTTCACCCTGGAGCAGGCGGAAGCCTGGGCGCGGCGGGCGATGGACGACTCCGGCGAGGACCGCAAGTTCGCGATCGTCGTCGAGGGCTACGAGGAGCCGGTCGGCTTCACCGCCCTCTACGGGCTCTTCCGCCAGACCGCGCCCGAGCTCGGCGCCCTGATCGGCGACGACGTCCGCGGCAAGGGGGTCGGCCGCCGCGCCGAGGCGCTGACGATCGCCAGGGCCTTTGACGAGTACGGGGCCCACCGCGTCTACGGCCGCATCCCCGCCCGCAACGAGGTGGCGAAGAAGACCGTCGCCGGCCTCGGCTGGAAGCACGAGGGAACGATGCGCGCCCACCTCGCTCGCAAAGGCGCTCCCGCCGACGACTGCGAGGTCTGGGGAGTGCTGCCGGACGAGTTCCGCGCCGCCGCCGCGGACCTGTTGGAGTGAGCGCCCCCGCCGCCAAGGCCGAGCTGCTCGAGGACCGCGGCGAGGCCGCGGCAGACGACAATTTCTTCCGCTCCCGTCCCTTCCTCGACGCCGAGGGAGTCACCCACACCCTCCGCATCGAGACCGACAACGCCGAGCTCCTCGCCCCCCTCATCCTCCGCGAGATCGACGGAACTGAACATCAAGACGCAATCTCTCCGTACGGATATCCGGGGCTGGTTGGCTCGATCGAGGAGCTCGATCCCGCCACGATCGATTGGACCGCCACCGGCCTGGTCAGTGTCTTCATACGTCACACGCTGGGTCCCTCGTCCATAGCTGGCGCCACCGAGCGCAACGTCGTCCAGATCGCCGACCCGGAGCTGCCGCCGAAGAGTCGCCCCAGCGATCGCCGTCAGATCCGGCGCAACCTCGAAGCCGGCTACACGCTCGAGTTGGTGTCCGGTTCTGAGGCCACCGCCGAGCAGCGCGCCGGATTCCTCGACGCCTACGAGCAGACGATGCGGCGCACCAATGCCGCATCGCACTACTTTTTCGGTGCCGCCTACTTCGAACGAATCCTCGAAGCCGAGCGGACCTGGCTGGCGCTCGCAACAGGGCCCGAGGGCGATCTCGCCGCCGCCTCGATCGCCGCCGTCAGCGACGGCTACCTCCACTATTACCTCAGCGGTAGCGCCGACTCGCACCTACGCAGCGCGCCGATGAAGAACGTCGTCGCCCGCCTGGTCGAGCATTCCTCCGAGCTCAACCTTCCTCTCAACTTAGGTGGCGGCATTTCCCCCGGAGACGCCCTAGAGGAGTTCAAGCGCGGGTTCGCCAACCGGCAGCACCCGTGGTTCACCTCAGAGCTCGTCTGCGACGCGGAGAAGTACGCGCAGCTCAGTAGCAACCGCGAGGCGGGGGGATTCTTCCCCGCCTATCGCGCCTAGCGGCTCTCAGCCTTCGTCGGGTTCAGCCGGCGTCGGGCCGGTGAATTTGAAGGCGAAGACGGGCTCGCCGCCGTATTTGCCCCAGGTCTCTTTGCCGAAGGCCCGGATCGCGTCGAGGGTGGCCGCGCCTTTGTATTCGCGGCAGGCGAGCAGGTTGGTCCAGGTCGTGGCGGCGACGTCATAGACCATTTCTTCGTTGGGGAAGAGCAGCGACGCGCCGTACATCGTGTCGTAGAGCCCCTTCAGTTCCAGCTGGGCCTGCTCGGGCAGATCGGGCGAGTATTGGATCGCCAGCCGGCCGTGCTCGAGCGAGTGGACGACGTTGAGCTGCTCCGGCTGCTCGGAGTAGGCGCCGTCGGCCTGCTGATAAGGCGGTTCGACGTGGTTGCCGGAAGTCGGCGGGCTGGTTTTGTAGTTGGGAGGCTCCGAGTCCTCGGGAAGATGGGTGTTGCCCTCGTCGGGAAGCTCCAGCCGCAATTCGCAGTTCGCTTTCTGCGCCGCCTCTTTGACGTCGGTCGTTTTCGGCGCCGGCGCGACGATCCCGGCCCGCTCGTCGGGCTGGACGCCGTTGGTGTTGCCGACTTCTTCGTTGAGGTTGATGTGGGCGCTGGCCTCGGTCGCGTTGCCACCGGCGCTGCTGCTGTCGTCACCGCCGCTGATCAGGACGAAGGCCAAGACCGCGACGGCCAGCACCACCGTTGAGACGACCGCGTAGCCGACGATCAGCCGGTTGCGCCCCGACTGGCTTTCACTTTCTTCGGCTGCGATCCGCTCTTCGCGCAGTCGCTCTCTTTCGCGCTCTCCCTTGCCCATAGATCAAGAATTCTAGTCAGCTCGTTCCATTTCGGCAGCGTCGCCCCGTACCCGCTCCCACGGCCGCGACGCCCGCAGCGCCCCGAGCACCGCCCGCGTCGCCGGAGCTTTGTTGAGCGCGTAGAAGTGGATCCCGGGGCAACCGGCAATCAACAGCTCCGCGCATTGCTGCGCCGCGAAGGCGATGCCGAGCTCGAACTCGCGCTCGGGGTCACCGCCGGCGGCCTCGAAGGCGGCTTCCAGCCGCGGAGGAATCGACGCGTCGCAGAGGTCGCAGATCCGCTTCGTTTGGGCGAAGCTGGTGACCGGGATCACTCCGGCGATGATCGGCACCTCGATCCCCGCCAGGCGCGCCGCCCGCACGAAGTCGAAGTAGACCTGGTTGTCGAAGAAGAGCTGCGTGATCAGGAAGCTGGCGCCGGAGTCGACCTTCGTCTTCAGGTAGCGGAGGTCGGTCTCGAGGTCCGGTGCCTCCGGGTGCACCTCGGGAAAGCAGGTGCCGCCGATCCCGAAGCTCCAGCCGGCTGAGATGAACGAGGCAAGCTCGGCGGCGCTCCCCAATCCGCCTTCGGGCTGGACGAAGTCCTCCTGGCCCCGGGGCGGATCGCCGCGCAGGGCGAAGACGTTCTCGATCCCGGCCGCCTCGATCCGGTCCAGCGTCGCCGCCAGCCCCTCGGTCGTCTCGCCGACGCAGCTGAGGTGCGCCATCGTCTCGAACCCGACCTCGTCCTTCAGCGCCTTGGTGATCTCGACGGTGCCGTCACGGGTCGAGCCACCCGCCCCGTAGGTGACGGAGACAAAGTCCGGCTCCAGCGCCCGCAGCTCGCGCGCCGTCTCGTAGAGCTGCTCGGTCGTCTCGGCCGTCTTCGGGGGGAAGAACTCGATCGAGAAGGTCGGCTGCTGCTGAGAGATGATTTCTTCGATTCGCACCCGCTGAGGGTACCTATGGAACGATCTTCGGATGAGCAGCGAGGAGGTGCGCTACGAGCGCCGCGGGGCCGCAGCTGTCCTCACGATCGATCGACCGCAGCGACGCAACGCGGTCGACGCCGCCACGGCCGCCGGGCTGCGGCGAGGTCTGGAGGAGTTCGAGGCCGATGCGGAGGCTCGGGTCCTGGTCCTCACGGGCGCCGGTGGCGAGGCCTTCTGCGCGGGCGCCGACCTCAAGGCTCTCGACCTCGATGTCGACCATCCGGCCGGGCCGATGGGCTTCACCCGCCTCACGCCCTCGAAGCCGACGATCGCAGCGATCGATGGCTATTGCGTAGCCGGGGGGTTGGAGCTGGCGCTCTGGTGCGACCTGCGGCTCGCCACCCCCGCCTCTGTCTTTGGCTGCTTCGAGCGCCGTTGGGGGGTGCCGCTGATCGACGGGGGGACTCAGAGGCTGCCGCGGGTGGTCGGCAGCGGACGAGCGATGGAGATGATCCTCACCGGTCGGCCGGTGGCGGCCGAGGAGGCGCACAGGATCGGTCTGGTCAACGAGCTGGTCGAACCTGGGCAACACCTCGAGCGGGCCTTGGAGCTGGCGGAGAAGATCGCCACCTTTCCCCAGGAGACGATGCTGAGCGACCGGCGGGCCGCCCTCGAGGGCTCCGCCCTACCGCTCGGCGAGGGACTGGAGCTGGAGCGTCAACTCGGTCGTGAGGTGTTAGAGGTCGCGGTAAGAGGGGCGGCGCGGTTTGCCGGCGGCGAGGGCCGCCACGGCGGCGGGGTCTAGCTGGACACTCAGTCTGCTTCGGCGCGCATTTCAGCGGCGGCGACGTCGGGCCCGAAATATGGGAGCACGGCGAGGTACATCAACTCCGGAAGAAGGCGGCCGAAGTTGGCTGGCTGGTGGGCAGCGAGCCGGGTGTGGAGGACGGCGAGGATGCCGGCGACTACGGCCTCGGCGGCGATCGCCGGCGCGAGACCCTCACTTTCCTCGCGGGCCAGGTCCACCATCGCCACCGCCCTCCCCATCGCCTCTGTTCGTTTGCCCACGGCCCGGGGCCCGGCTGCGTGAACCTCGACCAGCAGGGCCCGCCCGACCTCCGGCTGCTCGTCGAAGAAGCGAAGCAGCCCGGTCAGGGCTCCTCGCAACTGGCCGCGCCAGCCCGATTCCCCTTCTGCCGCCGCTTCCCGCATCGCCAGCTCGACCCAGGCAGATCCGGCGTCCAGTGCTTGGAGGTAGCAGTCTTCCTTGCTCTCGAAGTCGTCGTAAAAGGCCTGCCGGTAGATGCCCGCGCGCGTGATCGCGTCTTGAACCGTGGTTCGCTCGTAACCATGGGTTCCCACTGCTTCGAGCATCCCTTGGAGGATGCGCTGGCGTTTTACGGTCAAATTCCCCGCTCGGTCGAGTAGATCAATAAAACATCTTGTCTGTCTTTCGGTACCTAAACGGTATCCGGTCGGCGCTCTCAGCAGCCCGGCGATTCAACTCCGGTACCGTCTCGTTCGTGACCTCATACTCAACAGCGCGTCCACTTCCGGGACAGGAGCCGCTTTCGCGTCGGTTCATCTCCCAGCACCAACGAGCCAGGATCATCGACGCCCTCACGCGCGAGGCGGCCGAGAAGGGCTACCCCGCCGTCACCGTCGCCGACGTCGTCAAGCGCGCGGGGATCGCTCGCAAAACCTTCTACGAGAACTTCAGCTCAAAAGAAGAGTGCTTTCTCGCGGCGCAGGAGCTGGCGATGTCAACGGCTCTCGAGCGAGTCGTCGAGGCTGCGGGGACCTTCGAGAGCTGGCCTCGGCAAGTCCGTGCCGGACTTGCTGCCTTCCTTGATTATGTGGCGGCCGAGCCGGCGCTGGGGCGGACCTGCATGGTGGAGGCGCTCTCGGCCGGACCGGCCGCGGTGAAGTACCACGAGGAGTCCCAGCAGGCGTTCGTCTCCTTGCTTCGAATTGGACGCAGTGTCTCTTTCAACGGCTCTGAGCTGCCCGAGGCGCTGGAGGAAGCCATCGTCGGCGGCGTCTTCTGGATTGTCTATCAGCGCTTGACCAGCAATACGGAGGACTCGGTCTCGGCGCTGCTGCCGGAGCTGGTCGAGTTCGCCCTCGTCCCTTACCTCGGCACCGAGGCCGCGCGGGAGATAGGGGCCGCGGATGACGGCAAAGCACTTGGATCGGGGCCCTCGAACAAATGACGCCTAAAAAAACTGGCCAGTTGGCCAAGTTAAGCCCCACGCGTCCGGATCGGTATCTTCGGTTCTCTTGAGAGATTCAGCCAACTCAATCGAGTCTCCTGAGTTCCCGCCCGAGTTGGCCCGGCTTCCCCCGGGTCGGCACGGCCTGCCGCGCGAGTTCGTCGCCCGCAATCAGCGCGAGCGACTGATCGCAGGCCTCGCCGAGGCCGTTGCCGAAAACGGGTACGCCGGCACGACGATCGCTCACATCACCCGTCACGCCGCCGTCTCGAGGCGCACCTTCTATGAGCACTTCAGCAGCAAGGACGAGTGCTTCGTCGCCGCTTACGACACGGTGATGACCGAGCTGCGCAGCCGGGTGGGAGAGGCTTTCGACCAGGAGGAGGAATGGCCGCAGGCCATTCGCGCCGGGATCGCGGCGATGCTCGAGTTCCTGACGGCCGAGCCGCATCTCGCCCGACTCAGCATGGTCGAGGCGTTGGTGGCGGGCCCGGTGGTGGTGGAGCGCTACGACGCTGCCATCCAAAGTCTGGTCCCTTACTTCCAGGCCGGCCGCGAGGGTCGCTCGAAGGAGGTGCTCGCCGGTCTTTCGCCGACGACCGAGGAGGCACTGGTCGGCGGCATGGTCTCGCTGATCTCCCGCCGCATCTTCGCCGACCGTCGTGAGGAGCTCGAATCGCTCCTCCCCGACCTGGTCGAGTTCACCCTCACTCCATACCTGGGCAGCATTGAGGCTGCCAAGGTAGCCCGCCAGAGCTAGCCAACCAACGCCACCGCCCGGACTAGCGACGGGGGAAGACCCGGAGGAGCCTCCCCAAATCGCGACGGAGGGTCCTCCCCCGTCGCTCCTGCCTGCTGCGCGGCCACCGAGAAATTGAAGAAGTTGTGGTCACCGCTATGGAGATCTGTATGATCAACCCCGAACATATGTTCGTATGGAGATCGCCTGCGTCATCAATAAGCGCCTGGCGACTCCGCCGCGCCCGGGCCGTGCTGGGGGGCTTCGGTCCGGGCGCGCCGATCTTCATGATCCGGTCAAGGCCGCGGAGAGGACCGAGACGATGCTGCGGGCGCTGGAGGCGCTCGGCGTCGCGGCCGAGTCGGAGCGAGCAGGAGAGGCCTTCTTCGCGGCCGATGGGCTTCGCGGCCTCTACGGGGGCTCGTCGATCGGAGTCCTCACTGCGGCGCGGCAGGCGATTGGAGAGGAGTGGGCGATCGGCACCGGCTCGACTCGCTTTGCCGCCTTCCTCGCCGCCGCCGGCTGGTCGCGCCCGACTTCGGTCGCGGCGCTGCGCACGCGACTAGGAGTCTCCGAGCGCGAGGCCGATGAGCTGATCGAGGCACTCGAACGCCTCGGGATCGAGACCCTGCCGGCATTCGCGCGCCTCTCCGCTGACCAAGTCGCCGACCGCTTCGGGCCTCTTGGCCTGCAGGCACTGCGCCTCTGCCGTGGCGAAGAGGAGCCGTTGCGTCTCCGTGCTCCGCACGAGGAGCTGGCCGAGGAGATCGAGTTGCCGGAAGGGACCGCCGGGCGTCAGCTCGACCGTGCCCTCGAGCTGCTCGTCGACCGTTTACTGGCGGCGCCGCAGCGGAAGGGGAGAACGCTGCTGGGCCTGCGCCTTGGGGCGCTGCTCGCCGCCGGCGGCAGCTGGAGCGTTGAGCAGGGGCTGGGCCGGCCGAGCGCCTCGCCTCGGGTTCTGCGCAACGTCCTCGCCCCGCGCCTCGAGGAGTTGCCCGGCCCGGCGACGGCGCTGCGCCTGCGGGCGGTGGGCCTCGGACCGCCCGTCGGCGACCAGCTCGAGCTATCGGTGGGAGGCGGCGAGCCCCGCCGGCGCCGCCTTGGGGCGGCGGTGCGGGAGGTGCGGGCCGTGCAGGGCGCGGAGGCGCTGCTGAAGATCCTCCCCGTCGACGCTTCTTCGCGGGTGCCCGAGCGCTGGGCGATGCTGACCCCCTACCCAGAGCTCTGATGCCTGGCCTCCGTCGCCTCTATGCCCCCCAGCGGGTGGCGGTTAGGACCGACCCCCGCGGCACTCCGGCAACGGTGGAGGGCCAGGAGGTCGAGACCGTGCGCGAGGAGTGGCTGGTCGAGGACCGCTGGTGGACCTCAAAGCCGCTGCGCCGCCACTACTTCGAGCTGGCGCTGGGCGATGGGCGGGCCTTGACGGTGTTCCGCACCGCCCGCGGCCAGCGCTGGTACCGACAGCGAGCCTGAGGCTCAGGGGTTGATTGTTTATGTACGTCGAGCTGCACGCGCACTCCGCCTTCTCCTTCCTCGACGGTGCTTCGACCCCGCTGGAGCTGGCCGCCGGCGCGGCCGCGCAGGGCTATCCCGCTTTCGCCCTCACCGACCATGACGGCGTCTGGGGCTCGATGGAGTTCGCCCACGCCTGTAAGGGGTTCGGTGTTCGGGCTATCACGGGAGCGGAGTTGACGGTGGAGCTCCGGCCGGCGGGTCCTGTCTCCGATTCCGGGCTCTCCCTACCGGGAGGGTCCTCGGAATCGTCGCCACCCGCCGGGGGGACCGCGCACTTGACTCTGCTGGTCGAAAGCGAGGCCGGATACCGGAACTTGTGCAGGTTGCTGACGCTGGCTCATGCGCATACGCGGGACAACACCACCCGCAGCCAGACGCAGCCTGGGGCGACGCTTGAGCAGGTGGAGGAGCATGCGAAGGGGCTGGTCTGTCTTTCCGGATGTGCGCGGGACGGGGTGGCGGCTGGTGCCTTCGAACGGGGGGACACCGCGGGCGGGGAACGGGTTGCCCGCCGCCTCCTCGAGGTTTTTGGACGCGACCGCTTCCGGGTCGAGCTGCAGCGTCCCTACTGGCGCCGGGACCGCGCCCGCAACCGCTGGCTGGCGTTGCTGGCCGAGCGCCTCGCCGTCCCCTGCGTCGCCACCGGCAACATCCACTCCCACGACCGCAGCCGGGCACCGCTGCAGGACGCGCTGGTCGCGATCGGACGCTGCGAGACGCTGGAGGAGTCCGAGCCCTACCGCCGCGGCAACTCGACCTCCGCCCTCACCTCGCCGGCGGCGATGACGGCGCGTTTCGTCGAATACCCCGAGGCCGTCGCCGAGACCGAGCGCCTCGCCGAGCGGCTGCGCTTCGACCTCACCGAGCAGTTGGGCTACCGCTATCCCGGCAGCGAGGACGCCGATGCCGACACCGAGCTGGCCCGCGTCTGCAACCACCACTTCGGCCGGCGCTACGCCGGCAGCGCCCGCCTGCTCGAAGCCCAGTGGCGGCTGGAGGAGGAGTTGGCGATCATCCGCAAGCTCGGCCTCTCCGGCTTCTTCCTCCTCCACCGCGACCTGCTCGAGCTGGCGCGCGAAGTGGCGGCCGAGGTGCGCGGCCCCGAGTCGGCGCGCAACGTTCTCCCGCCGGGCCGAGGCCGTGGCTCCAGCGTCAGCTCGATCGTCTGCTACCTGACCGGCCTCTCCCACGTCGACCCGGTCGAGGCCGACCTCTTCGCCGGTCGCTTCCTCAACGAGGAAACGACGACCCTGCCGGACATCGACCTCGACTTCCCCCGTGACATCCGCGAGGTCCTGATCCCGCGCGTGCACGAGCGCTGGGGTGCCGACCGTTCCGCTCTCGTCGCCGCCTTCCCCACCTACCGCCCAAAGGGGGCGGTGCGCGACCTCGGCAAGACCCTGGGGCTGCCGCCGGCGGAGATCGACCGGGTGGCGAAGACGGTCGGCTTCCACGAGCGGACCGCCGCCGAGATCGAGCGCGACCTCGTCGCCTCGCTGGGACCCGAGCGGGCGAAGGAGCCGCGCTGGCGGGTGCTGCTCGAGCTCGCCGACGAGATCATGGGCCTGCCCCGCCACTCCTCCCAGCACCCGGGCGGGATGGTGATCTCGACCCGGCCGCTGATCGACGTCTGCCCGGTTGTCCCGGCGGCTATGAAGGGCCGCCAGACGGTCCAGTGGGACAAGGACTCCTGCGCCGACGCCGGCTTCCTCAAGATCGACCTGCTGGGCCTGGGGATGCTCTCGGCGGTCGAGCGCTGCGTCGAGGAGATCGGCCGCGCCCGCGGCGAGCGGCTCGACCTCTCGCGGATCCCGCTCGACGACGAGGAGACCTTCGAATCGATCCGCGCCGCCGAGACCACCGGCGTCTTCCAGATCGAGAGCCGGGCGCAGATGCAGATGTTGCCGCGCACCCAGCCGCGCGACCTCGACGACCTGATCGTCCAGGTGGCGCTGGTGCGGCCGGGCCCGATCCAGGGCGGCGCCATCCACCCCTACATCGAACGCCGCAAACACCTCCGCGAGGACCCCGGCTACAAGGTCCCCTACCCCCACCCGCTGCTGGAGCCGGTGCTGGAGGAGACGCTGGGGACGATCGTCTTCCAGGAGCAGGTGATCGAGTCGGCGATGGCGCTCGCCGGCTTCAGCTCCTCGGAGGCCGAGGGGCTGCGCCGGGCGATGAGCCGCAAGCGCTCCGAGGAGGCGATCCAGGAGCACCACCGCCGCTTCCTCGCCGGCGCCGCGGCCAACGGCGTCTCCGAGGAGGTCGCGGAAAGGGTCTGGAACCAGATCAAAGGCTTCTCCGGCTACGGCTTCCCGAAGGCGCACTCGGCCGCCTTCGGCCTGCTCTCCTACCAGTCGGCCTGGCTGCGGATCCACTACGGCCCCGAGTTCCTCTGCTCGCTGCTGAACGAGCAGCCGATGGGCTTCTACCCGCCCGACTCGCTCGTCCACGAGGCCCAGCGCCGCGGCATCCGCGTGGCCCCGCCCGACGCCAACCGCAGCCGGGTCCTCTGCCACGTCGAAACGCCGCGCGAGGAAGGCGACGTCCGCGGTGGCCTCGTGGTGCGGATCGGCCTCGGCTACGTCAAGGGCGTGAAGAAGGAGGAGATGGAGGCGCTGGTCGCCGAGCGCGAGCGGGGCGGTCCATACGAGGGGATCGCCGAGCTCGCCTCCCGCTCGGGCGTCGGGTTGCCGAGCCTCGAACGCCTCGCCTGGGCCGGCGCCCTCGACGGCATCCCCGTCGGCTCGGAGGAGGATCGCCGCCAGGCTCTGTGGCAGGTCGGGGTCACCGGCGCCGGCCGCGTCACCGGCAGCAGTACCCAGTTGGCGCTGCCGATGGAGCCGCCCGCGCCGCCCGAGCTGGAGCCGCTGGGGGATTGGGGGAAGCTGATCGCCGACTACCGCTCGACCGGGATGACGGTCGAGAAGCACCCGATGAAGCTGCTGCGCCCCGGCCTCGACCCGAAGCTGGTCCGCAGCTCCGACCTCGCTCGCCTCGACCACGGCGCCACGATCGAGATCGCCGGCATGGTCACCGCCCGCCAGCGCCCCGAGACCGCCAACGGCATCACCTTCATGTTGCTCGAGGACGAGCGCGGCTCGGTCAACCTGATCGTCCCGCCGTCGGTCTACGAGCGCCACCGCCCCCTCGTCCGCACCGCGCCCCTGCTCCGCGCCCGCGGCCGCCTCGAGCGCCGCGAGGGCGTCGTCAACATCGTCGTCTCCGACCTGGCGCCGCTGGAGCGAACAGCCCCACCCCAGCAGAAGAAGCCGAACCAAGAGGCGCGCAAGCACGCGATCGCCGAGCTCCGCGCCGTGACGCCCGCCGGCCACGCTTTCGGTCGGCGGGGCCGCTGAGGCCGTTGCTAGCTTCGAACCATGCAGCGGATCAACATCGGATCGCCCCAGTTCGAGTACGACGGTGAGGACCCGGAGGGCTTTCGCAGCGGCATGGCCCGCCTCGGCAAGCTCCTCGGCGGCAGCGCCAAGGAATCCGGCGCCAGCGTCTACGAGCTGCCGCCGGGCCAGGCGGTCTGTCCGTACCACTACGAGTGCGGCGAGGAGGAGTGGCTGCTGGTGCTGGAGGGGAACCCGACCCTGCGCCACCCGCAGGGCTCCGAACGGCTCGAGCCCTGGGACGTCGTCTTCTTCCCCAAGGGCCCCGAGGGAGCCCACGGCATCCGCAACGAGACCGAGGAGACCGCGCGCGTCCTCATGTTCTCGACGGTTGTCGTCCCCACCGCCACCGTCTACCCCGACAGCGATAAGGTCGGGATCTGGACCGGCGACCCAGAGGCCGACGTCATCGTCCGGCGCGAGAGCGGGGTCGACTACTTCGACGGCGAGTCCTGACTACCGCGACTGCCGTCGTTTGACGAAGCTCACAACGATTTGGGCCGGCGGCGATTAGTTTCGGCCGACCCAGGAGTCCTACTTGCATGAACACGACTGAGAACGACCGCACCCGCTGGCTTGCCCTCTACGTCCTCTGCGCGGGGATGCTGATGATCGTCCTCGACGCGACGATCGTCAACGTCGCCCTGCCCTCGATCCAGGACGACCTCGGCTTCTCCCAGAACAACCTCGCCTGGGTGATCAACGCCTACATGATCCCCTTCGGCGGCCTGCTGCTCCTGGCGGGCCGGATGGGGGACCTGCTCGGCCAGCGCCGCGTCTTCCTCTTCGGCCTGACGATCTTCACCGCCGCCTCTCTCCTCTGCGCGGCCTCGCAGAGTCAGGAGATGCTGGTCGGCGCCCGCTTCGTCCAGGGGGTCGGAGGCGCCCTCGCCTCGGCGGTGATCCTGGGGATGATCGTGACGATGTTCCCCGAGCCCGCGGCGCAGGCGAAAGCGATCGGCGTCTACGGCTTCGTCGCCTCGGCCGGCGGCTCGATCGGCCTGTTGCTCGGCGGCGTCCTCACCGATGCCATCAGCTGGCACTGGATCTTCTTCATCAACCTCCCGATCGGCATCGCGGTCGCCTACCTGGCGAAGCGCCTGGTCGCGAGCCCCCAGGGGATCGGCCTCAGCGCCGGCGCCGATTACCCCGGCGCCGCTCTGCTCACGGTCTCCCTGATGCTCGGCGTCTTCACGGTCCTGCAGATCGTCGAGTGGGGCTGGTTCGACACCAAGACCATCGTCCTCAGCGCGATCTCTGCTTCGCTGCTGGTGCTCTTCGTTTACCGCCAGGCGCGGATCGCCAACCCGCTGATGCCGTTGCGGCTCTTCCGCTCCCGCAACGTCGCCGGCTCGAACGTTCTGCAGGCGCTACTGGTCGCCGGCATGTTCGGGATGTTCTTCCTCGGCGCCCTCTACCTCCAGCGGGTGCTCGGCTACGACGCCCTCGAGGTCGGCCTCGCGTTCCTCCCGACCACCCTCGTGATGGGCTCGCTCTCGCTCGGCTTCTCGGAAAAACTGATCATGCGCTTCGGCCCTCGGACCACTCTGATCCCGGGCGTCTGCCTGGTGGTCCTCGCGCTGCTCCTCTTCGCCCGCACCCCGGTCGACGGCAACTACTTGACCGACCTGCTGCCGCCCTTCCTGTTGATCGGCGTCGGCGTCGGCACCTCGTTCCCGGCGATCATGACCCTGGCGATGTCAGGGGCGACTCCGCAGGACGCCGGCCTCGCCTCCGGGCTGGTCAACACCAGCATGCAGGTGGGGGGCTCAATCGGGCTGGCAGTGCTGGCGACGCTCTCGACCGAGCGCACCGAATCCCTGCTGGCCGACGGCGAGAGCCTCGCTTCGGCGCTCAACTCCGGGTACCACGTCGCCTACCTGATCGGTGCCGGCCTGGCGGCTATCGCGGTGGCGATCGCGATCTTCGTATTGCGTGCCCCCGAGCCCGGGGCGACGCCGGCTCATGCGGAGGGCGAACCCGAGCCCGCCCTCTCCGAGGCCGGCTGACACGCGGTTCCTCAAACCTGGGCCGGTATCAGCCGATGAGGAGGTGATGCCGCAAGGACCCCTGACCTCCTCCGCGATGCCGGCTTTCGCCGAAGCGCCCGACGAGCGCGCGCGGATGGGGAGGATCTCCGGCGTCCTCTGGATCCTGGCTTCCTTCATCGCCGTCGGCAGCTGCTACCTCCCCGGCGCCCAGCACGTCGGCATGGGCTGGGTCTTCGCCCTCAGCGGAGCGTTCTTCATCTACGGCCTCGTCGGGGCGCTCGGCCTGCTCCGCTGGGATCGCGCCTCGATGAAGGTGCTGGCGATTGGGATGGTGATCACGATCCCGGTCATCGGCCTCGCCATCTACGTAACCGGGGGCGCGATGAGCTTCGTGCAGCCGATGCTGGTCACCACGCTCATCTACGCCGCCTTCTTCTTCCCGACCAAGTGGGCGTGGCCGCTCTCGATCGAGCTGATTCTGGTCGCCGGCACCCCCCTTCTCTATGACTCCCGGGCCATCGACGTCGCCTTCCTGCCCAACTACGTTGCCCTGGTCGCCGGCTTCCTCTCCGCCACCTGGGTCCTGGTCGGCTTGAAGAAGCGCCTGCTGGCGGCGGAGCTTCATCACCGCGATGTCGCCAACCGCGACCCGTTGACCGGGGTCGCCAACCGGCGCCACTTCGACCTGGTCCTGCAGGAGGAGCTGGCAGGACGCACCCGCCCCGGCGGCCGTCGGCAAGTCGACCGCAGCCCGCTCGCGCTTCTCGTCATCGACCTCGACGACTTCAAGGGAGTCAACGACAACCACGGCCACCCGGTCGGCGACGCCGTCCTCTGCCAAGTCGCCGCCCGCATCCAGTCGATCCTGCGCTCCACGGACACGCTCGCCCGCATCGGCGGCGACGAGTTCGCGGTGATCGCCCCCGGTGCGCACGGCGAGGGCGCCCGTCTGATGGCCGAATCGATCTGCGGGGCGATCAGCACCCAGTACTCCGACTCCGGCATCCCCACTCCCAGCGCCTCCGTCGGCTGGGCGATCTGCCCTGAGGACGGGAAGGACTTCGAGGCCTTGATCCGCGCCGCCGACGAGCGCATGCTCAGCCGCAAGCGTCGGCGCGACGGCGAGCGCCGCGCCGTATCGGTGGTCCGCTAGGTCTGCTGCAAGGAAGTCGACTCGAGCACGCCGAGGATCTGCGTCACCCGGCAGACGAGCAGCCGCTCCTCGTCGACTTCGACCCAGACACCGGCGCTCGAAGGGAAGACGACGTGGTCGCCCGGCTGCACCGGCATCTCCACGCCAGCCCCCGCCCACCAGTCGAGCCCAGGCCCGACGGCAAGGACGATGCCCTGCTCTGGCGGTGGCTCGTGCGTCCCCGGTGGCACCACGAGTCCCGACCGCCGCACCCTGTCCTGATCGAGCTCCTTGATCACGATCTGGTCGAACAGCGGCCGCAGCTGGTGGCGGACCGACTCGGTCGGGTCGGGTCGTTGCGCGGTGCCCACAGGCCTAAGTCTGCCGCATCTGGGAACTAGGATCAGGTAATGCAAGCGGAGAAGAAGCCCGTCAACTGGCGCGCCTGGCTGGTCGGCATCCTCAGCGCCCTGGTCCTGATCGTCGCCCTGCAGAACTCGCAGGAGGTCAGCTTCGAGCTCCTCACCGCCAGCTTCCAGGCGCCGCTGATCGTGATCATCCTCCTCGCCGCCGGGATCGGCGCCTTGATCGGCTACGTAGCACCCCTGGTGCGCAGGCACCGACGGGAGGAGCGACAGCACAACGCTTGATCTTTTAATCTTTCCTGTGCAATGGGCTCAAAGCAGCAAGGGAGAGGGAAATGAGCGTTCTTCAGGAGGAGATCCCGCAGGACTGGTACGCCACCGCGTTTACCGGCATGTCGGCCGACATGGCGTGGACCGAGCGCACCGAGTCGGAAATCAGGCGGGCGCTGACCATGCTGCGACCGCAGGGAGGAGAGCGGATCCTCGACCTCGCTTGCGGCACCGGCCGGCACTCGCTGGAGCTCGTACGCCAGGGCTTCTCGGTCGTCGGCGTCGAGATCTCCCCCGAACTGGTTGAGATCGCGAAGAAGGACGCGGGCGAGCAGGGTCTCGAGGCGACCTTCATCGAGGGCGATCTGCGCGAGCTCGACTTCGAGGACGAGTTCGACATCGTCCTCAACCTCAACGACGGAGCCGTTGGCTACTTCGAGACCGATGAGGAGAACCACCGCACCTTCGAGGTGATCTCCCGCGCGCTCAAGCAGGGCGGCCAGAACCTGATCCAGGTCCCCAACGTCCTCTACGCTCGCGCCCGTCTCCCCCAGCGCTCCTGGATTCCCAGCTCCGGCATGGTCGAACTCGTCGAGCACCGCTGGAACAAGAAGGAGCGCTACATGGAAGGGGCGATGATCCCGCTCCGCTTCGGCGAGACGCTCGAGAACCTCGACAAGCGGATCGAATTCCGCCAGCGGCTCTACGACGTCGACGAGCTGCGGGAGATCTACGCCTCCGTCGGCATGGCCCTCGATCGCGTCTTCCACGGCAACGGTCGACCCAAGGAACCGACCGAGGCGCAGTTCGAGATCTTCGCCGCGGCTAGTAAGCGGTAGGGGTGCAAAGCGCCTGGTGAAGGCCGCTCAGACAGTCGCCCACCAGACCTTCTTCATCACTGACGAGGACCTTGCGGAAATCTCCGTCGAGGATCGCCGAAAGCCACATGGGGACCTTGGCCTTGGCCCCACCCTCTGGAGAGGAGTTCGCGTCCGCGCGGGGATGAACAGTCCCATCCTCTTCCACCCGCGCCCAAACTGTCTCGCTCCTCCTGCTGTCCTCGGCGAGCACATTTAGGCAAAGGCACTTGCCGCTGTGGTCGGGAACCTTCACCAATGGCAACGTCACCCGCAGCAGGGTCGCCATTTCTGCGCTGGCCATTACCTCCTCGGCGGCGACGTAATCGTGGCGCCAGCGGGCGATGCATGCAATCAGTCCCATCTTGCGCCGCGTTTTCTCGGTCAATGCGTAGAGGCGACGGCGCCCGACCCCCTGCGATTCGTCGAGCAGCCCGCTCGCCTTGAAAAGCGCGGCGCGTCGATTTATCTGGTGGTAGCTCAGCTGGTGCGGCCCGCGCGCCAGATCGGTCGGCGACTGCGGTTCGCAGCTCAGCCCCTCGATCATGCCGACTTCCCAGAGGTCTGCGAGCAGTCCCAGCGAGGCCCAGGCGTGCGCATCGATCCGCCCATCAGGGAGCGAGAGCAAGGAGGTGTGGGCGAAGCGGCGGAGGAGTTCGTAGAGCTCGGTCCCCTGGGGGTCGGCCAAGCTGTGAACGACTTTCGAGGGCACCCCCGGGGCCTCTTCCCGTTCGATCAACTCGAGTTCCGCCAGCTTTCCCGCGTAGCGATAGATCGTTCGCGGCGCGTAGCCGGGCACCTGTTCCGTGAGGCCTTTGGTTCGGAGCGGCCCTTCACCCAGCGCCATCAGGATTGCTCCCGCTGCTCCCCCACCCAGCAGTCGAAGCACGTCAGCGGTTGAGGCCTCCGCCAAGGGGGGGCCCTTGTCTCGCAGCGGCTGTGTCTCGGCCACGTCCGAATAAATGCCCGTCATCGCTCCGCCTCCCGGCGGGCCGGGGTGACCGTTGTATGTGTTCTACTCTGGTACCCCTTAGTTTCGGATTCAATCAGGCCTCCCGGGCCTTAGCAAGGGCCAATTTGGAGGAACCCCGGCGCCGCGAGTTGCCTTCGTGTCCGCGTCGCCTAGACCGCTATGCGGGCGAGGTTTGAGCGGAGCGGAAGAGCTCCTGCGACGGGATGCCGATCACGTCCCCCTGGAATCGCTTCGACGTCCCATAGACGACCCAGGTGGTGTCGATTTCGCCGATGTCGAGGTCGAGGCGCAGCTCGTCTTCGTGCTCCTCGAAGTGCTCCATGTGGGTCAAGCCGGAGTCGTAGCGGCCCGCCAGCAGCTCTTCGCCGACCACTGGCTTGGAGACGACGTCGATGATCTCATCCCACTTCGAGAGATCGACGTAGCCCTTGGTCGCCGGCACGATGCCGAGCGAGCGGGGTTGCCGCACCTCGCGCCTGGTCAGCACCACCAGGTGCTTGGTCGGGTAGATGAAGGTGTCGACGACGAAGACCTCCCTCCAGTAGCGCTCGGTGACCTCGTGCACCTTCGGGTGGGCGCTGCACTGGATCAGGAAGGCGTCGTCGCGGCCTCGAACCCGCTCGAGGCCATCGAGAAAGTCGGCGATGAACTCGATCCTGTAATCGGCGACTCCTTGAAAGGCCATGTATTCGCGAACGGCTCGCTCGTGGCAGGTGCCCTCGGGCCCCAGCGTGATCAGGGTCGGCCCACTCGCGTCTCCCTTGGAAACCCCCATGAAGATGAGCAAGAATACTCGATTAGTCCCCACCTCCCCCGGAACCTGGCGTTTAGATCAAGGATCTTTGACACACCGGTTTTCCGCTGATATAAACAGGAAGGTCTGACTGGTGCTGAAATCCTGGAAGGGGGGATGTCGCGGGTGCGAGCTGGAGCTTTTGCGCTTTCCCTGCTCTCTGCACCGCTCAACGTCCACGTACTGCGGGCTTTAAACGAAGAACCGCGGTCGCTGATCGATCTCCGGCGGGCAGTCGGCTCTCCGCCGCAGACGACGATGCGGGGCCACCTCCGCACCTTCTCCAAGCTGAACGTCCTCGAACGTCGCCGCCAGCCCACCTTTCCCGGGTCGGTCGATTGCCAGCTCGGCCCTGCCGCTACGGGGCTGCTCGAGCTCGCGGAGATCCTCGAAGGATGGCTGAGGAAGTGTCCCGACGGCCCCCTCGAGCTCGGCGACCCCGCCGCAAAGAGTGCAATCAAAGCTCTGGCGGACGGCTGGTCGACCACCATAGTCCGCGCTTTGGCGGCGCGGCCGCTGACGCTGACCGAGCTGAACAAGCTGATCACCGGGACCAGCTACCCCTCTCTGGAGCGCCGGCTCGGGGCGATGCGGCTAGCCGGGCAGATCGAGGCCTGCCATGGTCTCCGCCGCGGCAGGCCTTATGCAGCGACTGACTGGTTGCGACATGCGGTCGGGCCGATCCTCGCCGCCGCCCGCTGGGAGCGCGACTTCGCCCCCGACCAATCGCCACCCCTCGGTCGGATCGATTTCGAGGCAGCCTTCCTGCTCGGCGCCCCACTCCTCGATCTTTCCAAAGAGCTGTCCGGTCGCTGCCGCCTCGCTGTGGTCACCCGCACCGGTGACGGTGAGCCCGCGGTGGCGGGGGCGATGGTCGCTGTGGAGGAGGGGCGCGTTTCCTCCTGCGTGTCGCGCCTGGCGGGTGAGGCGAGCGCCTGGGTGGCTGGCAGTCCGGCCGCCTGGATACCTGCCCTCGTCGACCATCAGACGCAGCAACTCGAGTTCGGCGGGGACTGCGATTTTGCCGCCGCGGTCGTCGACGAGCTCCACGGCAGTCTCTTCCGGGTGCGGCAGACACGCTGAACGCCGGGTGCCAAACCGTGCAGATAGGTTGACAAAGCCTTTTTTCCTCGGATACTTTGTCCAGTGGCCTGGGTGGGTCCAGGTAAAGAGGCGGGATCACCGAACGATGGGGACGGGGGAACTTTGAGGATGGAATCGACCCACGGCCAGCGGCCACCGCAGCGCCGAGACCACCCCAACCCCGGACAACCTGCCTTTGACCGACGAATCAAACAACAGGGAGGGTTCGATGTTCTCGAAGCTTCATGAGCGACTCGGCACCGCGGGACTCGTGGTCGCCGTAATCGCGCTCGTAGTCGCCCTGGGGGGAACGGCAGTTGCCGCGCTCAACGGGTCGGAGAAGAAGGAAGTCAAGAAAATCGCCACCAAGATCGCCAAAAAGTACGCTGGCGAAGACGGCAAAGATGGCACGAACGGCATCAATGGCGCCCCGGGTGCTCAAGGTCCTGCCGGCCCCAAAGGCGATACCGGCCCCAAAGGCGCGACCGGTGCTGCCGGCACGGCCGGCACGGCCGGCGCCACCGGCGCCACGGGTCTTAAAGGCGCCACGGGTGCCACCGGCGCAACCGGTGCGGGTACCACCGGCGTGACCGGCGTGACCGGCCCGACCGGCTTCAGCGGGTTCACCGAGACGCTCCCGCCCGGCGAGACCGAGACCGGCGCTTGGGCCTTCGGTAAGACGTCAGCGGACGAAACGTTCGTCCCGATCAGCTTCGCTATCCCCCTTGCCGCGCCGCTGCCTGAAAGCAACGTCCACTTCATCAGGTCGGGCCAGGAAATCATCATCAGCGAAACCACCGAAGAACCTGAAGGAGTGACGCCTGCCAATTGCCCCGGCACCGCTGCTGATCCTCAAGCAGACCCGGGACATCTTTGTATCT
Organism: Solirubrobacterales bacterium; assembly: GCA_035474955.1. Classification (GTDB taxonomy): domain Bacteria; phylum Actinomycetota; class Thermoleophilia; order Solirubrobacterales; family 70-9; genus VAYN01. The sequence continues at coordinate 243 of DATIMV010000017.1, read as the reverse complement.
ACGCGAACAACGGAAGCTTCCAGGGAAGCGTCCTCATGTTCAGCAATTTCGAAGGAATCAAAAAAATGGACGGCAGCGCTGGCGCCGACAAAACCGGTGCAGTTGTGAACGCCCTCGTAGATCCCTTCAATCCGACGCCCATCACGCCCATTAAAGGTTGGGGGTCGTACGCAGTTACCGCTCCGACCCCATAAGACCGCCTGAGGTCTAGGAAGTAGAGAAGGGCGCGGCCAGGAGGCCGCG
>DATIMV010000016.1:0-6702 GCA_035474955.1 Solirubrobacterales bacterium | reverse complement strand
CCGACCAGGACGGCGATGCCGAGCAGGCGGGTGTCGTGCTGGGCGAGTTTGCCACGGAACTCGACCGAGACGCGGTCGACCGGCCCCTCGCCGAGGCCCTCTGCGAGCCGCCCGAGTTTTTCGCAGAGCGGCACGAACGGGGCCAGGGCTTCCATCGCCTCGGGCCGCACCGCGGCGATGTTGACGGCGTTGGTGACGACGCCGCCGGTCAGCGCCGCGGTCACCTGCTCGGCGGTGACGACCCCGGCGCGGTCCTGCGCCTCGGCGGTCGAGGCCCCGAGGTGGGGAGTGACGACCACGTCGGGACGGGAGAAGATCGGGTGCTCGGTGAAGGGCTCGGAGGGAAAGACGTCGAGCGCGACGCCGCCGAGTTTGCCCGACTCCAGCCCCTCCAGCAGGGCGTCGAGGTCGACCAGCTCGCCGCGGGCGCAGTTGACGAGGCGGGCGCCGTCCTTCATCGCGGCGATCGTCTCGGCGTTGATCATCCCGATCGTCTCCGGCGTCTTCGGCGTGTGCAGGGTGACGAGGTCCGCCCGGCCCAACACCTCCTCGATGCTCTCCAGCCCCTCGACGCCGAGGTCGCGGAAGCGCTCGGCGGAGACGAACTTGTCGAAGGCGACGACGTCCATCTCGAAGCTCTGCGCCCGTTTCGCCACCAGCTGGCCGATCCGGCCGAAGCCGATCACCCCGAGCGTCTTGCCGTAGAGCTCGGCGCCCTTGTACTTGGCGCGATCCCAGCGGCTGGCGACCAGCGATTCGTGGGCCTGCGGGACGTTGCGGAACAGGGCCAGGGCGAGCGCCAGCGTGTGCTCGGCGGCGGCGACCGAATTCGATTCGGGGGCGTTGGCGACGATGATTCCGCGGCGAGTGGCCGCCGGGATATCGACGTTGTCGACGCCGGTGCCGGCGCGGCCGATCACCTTCAGGTTGTCGGCGAGCTCGATCAGCTCCGGCGTCATCTTCGTCGCCGAGCGGATCAGGATCGCGTCGTAGGAGCCGATCCGCTCTCGCAGTTCCTCGTCTGACATCTCGAGGCCGAGGTCGACTTCGAACTGCGAGCGCAGCAGGTCAACGCCGGTATCGGCGATCTTCTCCTTGACCAGGACCTTCATGAGGCGACGCCCTCCACGTTCTCGACGACCCAGTCGATGCAGGCGGTCAGCGCCTCGACGTCGTCGGGGTCGATTGCCGGGAACATGCCGATCCGCAGCTGGTTGCGGCCGAGCTTGCGGTAGGGCTCGACGTCGACGATCCCATTCGCGCGCAGGGCTTTGGCCAGCGCGGCCGCGTCGACCGAGTCGTCGAAGTCGATCGTGCCGACGACCAGGGAGCGCTTCGCGGGATCGGCGACGAACGGCGAGGCGAACTCGCTGCGGTCGGCCCAGCCGTAGAGGCGACCGGAGGAGTCCGAGGTACGCTCGACGCAGCCGGCGAGGCCACCGAGCTCCAGCATCCACTGGACCTGGTCGCCCAACAGCAGCAGGGTCGCCAGCGCCGGCGTGTTGTAGGTCTGCTCCTTGCGCGAGTTGTCGAGCGCGGTCTGCAGCGAGAGGAAGGCGGGCTGCCAGCGGTCGCCGGCGCCGTCGAGCTCCTCGATGCGGGCGATCGCCGCCGGGCTGAGGGCGGCGAGCCAGAGGCCGCCGTCGGCGGCGAACCCCTTCTGCGGGGCGAAGTAGTAGGCGTCGGCCTCGATCAGGTCGACGGGGAGGCCGCCCGCGCCCGAGGTCGCGTCGACCAGGACCAGCGCCTCGGCCGCGCCATCGGGCCGCTTGACGTCCACCATGACGCCGGTCGAGGTCTCGTTGTGGGCCCAGGCGATCACGTCGGCGGCGGGGTCGGCGGTCGGCTCCGGCGCGTCGCCCGGCTCCGCCTCGACCAGGATCGGGTCGCCGAGGAAGGGTGCCGCCGCGGTCGACTTGGCGAACTTCTGCGAGAACTCGCCGTAGGTGAGGTGCAGCGCCCGCTCGCGTACGAGCCAGGCCGCGGCCGCCTCCCAGAAGGCGGTGGTGCCGCCGTTGCCGAGGGCGATCTCGTAGCCGTCCGGGAGCGAGAAGAGCTCCCCGAGCCCGGTCCGCACCTCGCGCACCAGGTCGCGCACCGGCGCCTGGCGGTGCGAAGTTCCCATCAGGTCGGAGCGCTCGGCGAGCCGCGCCAGCGCCTCCGGGCGCACCTTCGAAGGCCCGCAGCCGAAACGGCCGTCGGCGGGCTTGATCTCGTTCGGAATCTGCACGGTCGTCTCGGGCGCCATCGGGCTCGACAAGTTATCGACCGAGCCCGGCGGCTGCCGCCGGGTCCCGGAATAGCCTGATTCCACCGTTCTCAACCACTCCTGAGAGGAGAAACATGGAGTCGTCAGTCCAAAAGGGAGAGGGCTACGCCGTTGCCCATCTCGACGACATCGGCGAGGGCTGGGGCTTCCGCAAGGTCCGCAAGGAGCTGGGAGTGACCGCCTTCGGCGTCAATGCGATCGTGATGCCTCCGAATTACGAGTCCGGCAGCCATTACCACGAGGAACAGGAGGAGCTCTACTTCGTCCACCAAGGGCGAATCGAGATCAACCTGGACGGGACCAGGCATGAGCTCGGTCCCGGCGGCTTTGCCTGGGTCGACGCCAAGGTCGTGCGCAGCCTCAAGAACCTAAGCGACGAAGACGCGATCTACATCTGCGTCGGTGGCAAGGACGGCTACGTCGGCCGCGACGGCCGTCTCCCCGAGGGCGAGACCGACCCGCGGGGGCCGATCAAAGGCTGAGCCCCTTCAGGGGCTCAGACGCCTATTTCGTGTCCTTGAATCCCTGGTCGATCCAGGGCATCAGATCGCGGAGGTCGTGCCCGACGTCCTCGATCTGATGGCCGGCGCCCTCTTGGCGCATACGGTCGAAGTTCTCGTTCCCGGCGCGGTTCTCGCCGATGAACTCCTTGGCGAAGTCGCCTGACTGGATTTCGGAGAGGATCTCCTTCATCGCCGCGCGGGACTCCTCGCCGATCACGCGTTTGCCGCGAGTCATGTCGCCGTACTCGGCCGTGTTGGAGATCGAGTGGCGCATCCCCTGGATGCCCTTTTCGTACATCAGGTCGGCGATCAGCTTCAGCTCGTGCAGGCACTCGAAGTAGGCGAGGCGCGGGTCGTAGCCAGCCTCGACCAGGGTCTCGTAGCCGGCGCGGACCAGCTCCGAGGCGCCGCCGCAGAGGACGGCCTGCTCGCCGAACAGATCGGTCTCGCACTCGTCTTTGAAGGTCGTCTCGATGATCGCCGCGCGGCCGCCGCCGATCCCGGAGGCGTAGGCGAGGACGAGGTCGTGCGCCTCGCCCGAGGCGTCCTGATGGACGGCCATCAGGCAGGGAACGCCGCTGCCTTCCTCGTACTGGCGGCGGACCAGGTGGCCCGGTCCCTTCGGCGCGACCATGCCGACGTCGACGCCCGGGGGCGGCTCGATCTCGCCGAAGTGGATCGCGAAGCCGTGGGCGAAGAGCAGCAGGTTGCCGGGGGCGATCCCGTCGGCGATCTCCTCGCGCCAGACCTCGGCCTGCTTCTCGTCCGGGAGCAGGATCATCACCAGGTCGCCGCGGCTGGCGGCTTCGGCGACGTCCAGCACCTCGAGCCCGGCCCCTTCGGCCTTGGCGCGGCTGGAGGAGTCGGGACGCAGGCCGACGACCACCTCGACGCCGGAGTCCTTGAGGTTGAGGGCGTGGGCGTGGCCCTGGGAGCCGTAGCCGAGGATGGCGACGGTCTTGCCGTCGAGCTTGCCCAGGTCAGCGTCTTTGTCGGAGAAGATGTCGTCGGTTCGCATGGGGCGGCAGGGTATCGAGTGCCTGCGCTCAGCGGAGCGCTCTGCGCATCACCTTGCCCGACGGCGTGCGCGGCAGCGCCGAGGCGAGCTCCACCCGCTTCGGCACTTTGAACCCGGCGAGGGATTCGGCGCAGTGGCGGCGCAGTTCGTCGGGGCTGACCTCGGAGCCGCTCTCCAGCACGACCACGGCGGTGACCGCTTGCTGCCACTCGGGGTCCTCGCGGCCGATCACCGCGGCCTCGGCGACCTGCGGGTGGCGCAGCAGCACCTCCTCGACCTCGGAGGGGACGACGTTCTCGCCGCCGCTGACGATCATGTCGTCGATCCGGTCGCGGACGTAGAGGAAGCCCTCCTCGTCGATGTGGCCGAGGTCGCCGGTGTGGAGCCAGCCGTCGGCGTCGGCGCTGCCGGGGGCGACGGTCGGGCCCTGGACGAGGATCTCGCCCTCGCGGATCCGCAGGTGCGTGGTCAGCAGCGGCCGGCCCGCCGAGCCCAGCTTGCGCTTCGCCTCGGTCGGCGCCAGCGTCGTCACCTGCGAGCAGGTCTCGGTCAGCCCGTAGGTCTGGACCACCGTGGCGCCCTTGGCGAGCGCCTCTTCCAGCGCTTCCTCGGGCACCGGGCCGCCGCCGACGAGGATCGCCCGCGGGCCGGAGAGGTCGACTCCGGCATCGAGCAGCCGGGTCAGCATCGTCGCCACCAGCGAGACCTGGGTGACCCCGTCCCGCTCCAGCGCCGCCCCCACCCGGTCGACGTCGAAGCCGTCGTGGACGACCGCGGCGGTGCCGTAGATGACCGAGCGCATGACGATCCCGAGGCCGGCGATGTGACTGAGCGGAACGCAGCAGAGCCAGCGGTCGGTCGGTTCGACGCCGATGTTGAAGGCGGAGCCGACCGCGCTCCAGAGGAAGTTGCCGTAGCTGAGCGGGATCGGCCGCGGGGCGCCGGTGCTGCCGCTGGTCAGGACCCGGCAGCAGACGTCGTCCATGTCGTGCTCGCCCAGCAGCGGCATGTCGGCCTCGGTCTGGGTCAGCTGGCCGGGGTCGTCGAGGTCGATGATCGGCTCCTCGGCGTTGACGATCGCCGCCCGCTCCGCCGCCGTCAGCCGCGGCCCCAGCGGCAGCAGCGCCGCGCCGAGCTTCATCAGCGCGTGCAGGAGCACGACCTGCTCGCGCCGCGGGTGCATGGTCAGCGCCGCGGTCGAGCCGCGGCGGACGCCGTGCGCCGCCAGCCGCCGCGCGACCCAGGTCGCCTCCGCCTCGAGCTCGGCGTAGGTCATCTCGGCGCCGTCGGCGACCAGGGCGGTCCGGTCGGGACAGCTCTGCGATCTCTGGGAGAGCCAGTCGTCGAGCTTCATCGGGATATCGTCCCCATCATGCCCAAACGCCACAAGGGAGCCCCGTCCGAGCAGGACCTCTACGCGCCGATCGAGTGGTCTTCCGGCCCGGGGGATTACGAAGACATCCGCTACGAGACCGGCGGCGGGATCGCCAAGGTGACGATCGCCCGGCCCGAGGTGCTGAACGCCTTCCGGCCGCAGACGCTGATCGAGGTCTCCCAGGCGCTGGAGCTGGCGCGCGAGGACAGCGAGGTCGGCATCGTCGTCCTCACCGGCGAGGGCGAGCGGGCCTTCTGCTCCGGCGGCGATCAGACCGTCCGCGGCGACACCGGCTACGTCGCCGAGGGAGCCTCGGTCGGGCGCTTCCACGTCACCGACCTGCAGATCCAGATGCGACGACTGCCGAAGCCGGTGGTGGCGATGGTCGCCGGCTACGCGATCGGCGGCGGCCACATCCTCCACCTCTGCTGCGACCTGACGATCGCCGCCGACAACGCCGTCTTCGGCCAGACCGGGCCGCGGGTCGGCTCCTGGGACGGCGGCTACGGCGCCTCGCTGCTGCGCGACCTGGTCGGGACCAAGAAGGCGAAGGAGTTCTGGATGCTCTGCCGCCAGCACAGCGCCGAGGAGGTGCTGGAGATGGGGCTCGTCAACACGGTCGTGCCGGTCGCCGACCTGGAGCGGGAGACCGTCGCCTGGTGCCGCGAGATGCTCGCCCTCTCCCCCTTCGCGCTGCGCCTGGTCAAGGCCAGCTTCAACGCCCACGAGGACGGCTACGCCGGGATCCAGCAGCTCGCCCACGACGCCAACCTCCTCTTCTACGGCAACGAGGAGGCGGCCGAGGGCCGCGAGGCGTTCAAGCAGAAGCGCCAGCCCGACTTCTCGCAGTTCCCCCGCCGCGCATGAGGATCTGGCTGATGGCGGCGCGGCCGCGGACTCTGCCGGCGGCGATCGCGCCGGTTCTGGTCGGCACCGCGGCGGCGGTTCAGTGGTACGGCAGCCTGCCGCGCTGGGGCGCCTTCGTCGCCGCCCTGGTCGGCTCGATCTTCATCCAGATCGGCACCAACCTCGCCAACGACTACTCCGACGCCAAGCGCGGCGCCGACACCGTCGACCGGCTCGGCCCCGTCCGGGTCACGGCAAGCGGCCTGGCGGCGCCGCGGCGGGTGCTGCACGCGACCTGGGCGGCCTTCGCGATCGCGACGCTCGCCGGCATCTACCTCGCGGTCGAGGTCGGTCCCGAGATCATCGTCATCGGCGTCGCCTCGATCGTCGCCGGGATCCTCTACACGGGCGGCCCCCGCCCCTACGGCTACGAGGGGCTCGGCGAGGTCTTCGTCTTCGTCTTCTTCGGGCTCGTCGCGGTCAACGGCTCCTACTACGTCCAGCTCGAGGAGCTCGACTGGCTGCCGTTCTGGCTCTCGGTCTCGGTCGGTTTCCTGTCGACCGCGATCCTCGTCGTCAACAACGTCCGGGACATCGACACCGACCGGCGCGCTGGCAAGCGGACCCTGGCGGTGCGGCTGGGTCGCGAGCGGACCCGGAGGATGTACGCGGCGATGCTCGTGCTCGCCTA
>DATIMV010000015.1:0-9702 GCA_035474955.1 Solirubrobacterales bacterium | reverse complement strand
CTGCTCCCTCCTGGCTCGATTCGTTCGACTTGGTCCCCCCTGCCGACGATCACCTCACTGACCATCGATGCCGGAAACAGGCCGTGGGCGGCCACTCCCGGGTCGGCATCCAGCCATGTTGCAAGCTCTACAGGATCCTCGGGGATCGCGCCACGGTAGTCGGCGATGACGCCGCCGTCGGGGCTCGGCGGCGCCTCTCGCAGCTCTACGTCGTCGCCGAGCCGCGCCAGCGTCGAGGCGAGCCCGAAGGCGAGGAGCTCGAGCGGCACAGGCCAGCGGAAGGCGTCGACCGGCTTGCTCGAATCGCCGATCACGACGAACCGCTCGGCGGCCGCGGCGACGACCTTCTCGCGCAGGTGGGCGCCGCCGCCGCCCTTGATCAGCCAGCCATCGGGGGTGACCTCGTCGGTTCCGTCGATCGCGATGTCGAGGCGCCCGAGGCGGTCGAAGCCTTCGACCGGGATGCCGAGCGAGCGCGCCTGGTCCTCGGTCGCGACCGAGGTCGCCACGCAGCGCAGGCCGGTGAGGCCGCGGCGGGCGACGGCGGGGAGGAGGTGGGCGACGGTGGAGCCCGTCCCCAGGCCGAGCATCATGCCGCTCTCCACCAGCTCGGCGGCCGCTTCGGCGGCGAGTCGCTTCTCGTCGTCAAGGCTCATCGGTGGCGACTCTATTCGGCTACCCTGAACGGTTGCGTCTCGATTGGAAGCACCTTTCGCACGGCGCGCACCCAAATACGACCAGGAGCCAGATAACTCAGATGACCGTCACCCCCACCCAGGACTACAAGGTCGCCGATATCGGCCTCGCCGAGTTCGGCCGCAAGGAGATCTCCCTCGCCGAGGTCGAGATGCCGGGCCTTATGCAGACCCGGGAGGAGTTCGGGGCACAGAAACCTTTGGCGGGCGCGCGGATCATGGGCTCGCTCCACATGACGGTCCAGACGGCGGTGCTGATCGAGACGCTGGTCGAGCTCGGTGCCGAGGTGCGCTGGTGCAGCTGCAACATCTTCTCGACCCAGGACCATGCCGCGGCGGCGATCGCGGCGGCCGGGGTGCCGGTGTACGCCTGGAAGGGCGAGACGCTGGAGGAGTACTGGTGGTGCACCGAGCAGGCGCTGAACTGGCCTGACGGCGAGGGACCGAACATGATCCTCGACGACGGCGGCGACGCCACCCTGCTCGTCCACAAGGGCGTCGAGTTCGAGAAGGCGGGCGCGGTCCCCGACCCCGACTCGGCCGAGTCGGAGGAGTTCAAGATCGTCCTGCAGACGCTGCAGCGCTCGCTCGCGGAGGACCCGCAGCGCTGGACCCGGATCAGCGCCAACATCAAAGGCGTCACCGAGGAGACCACGACCGGTGTCCACCGGCTCTACCAGCTGGCCGAGACCGGCGATCTGCTGTTCCCGGCGATCAACGTCAACGACTCGGTCACCAAGTCGAAGTTCGACAACCTCTACGGCTGCCGCCACTCGCTGGTCGACGGGATCAACCGCGGCACCGACGTGATGATCGGCGGCAAGGTCGCCGTCATCTGCGGCTACGGCGACGTCGGCAAGGGTTGCGCCGACAGCCTCCGCGGCCAGGGCGCCCGCGTGATCGTCACCGAGATCGATCCGATCTGCGCCCTGCAGGCGGCGATGGAGGGCTACGAGGTGCGGACCCTCGAGGAGGTCGTCGAGGACGCCGACATCTTCGTCACCGCCACCGGCAACAAGGACATCATCACCCTCGACCACATGCGGCGGATGAAGCACAACGCGATCGTCGGCAACATCGGTCACTTCGACAACGAGATCGAGATGGCGGCGCTGGAAGGCTCCGACGCCGAGCGGATCGAAATCAAGCCGCAGGTCGACGAGTGGCGCTTCCCCAACGGCCGCTCGATCATCGTCCTCTCCGAAGGCCGGCTGCTCAACCTCGGCAACGCGACCGGGCACCCGAGCTTCGTGATGTCGAACTCCTTCACCAACCAGGTGATCGCCCAGATCGAGCTCTTCGGCAAGCTCGAGGAGAAATACGGCGGCGAGCCGGCGGTCTACGTCCTGCCCAAGCACCTCGACGAGAAAGTCGCGCGCCTGCACCTGGCCGCGCTCGGCGTCAGCCTGACCGAGCTCACCCCGGAGCAGTCCGCCTACCTCGGCGTCCCGGTCGAGGGCCCGTTCAAGCCGGACCACTACCGCTACTAACAGCCCCGCCGAGTTTTAATCTCGGCGGATGGACCCGCGGCTCTGGATCTCCGCTAGCGGCGAGGCGCCGCACTCGGTTGCTCTGAGTGAGGAGCGGACGGTGGTCGGGCGCTCGCCCGAGGCCGACGTCGTGCTCGAGGACGAGGCGGTCTCCTGGAACCACCTGGAGGTCGAACGCAAAGGCGAGGTGCTGATGGCGACCGACCTCGACAGCCGCAATGGCACCGCCCTGAACGGCGAGCCCCTCGACCGGCCGCGGCGCCTGCGCGACGGCGACACCCTGATCGTCGGCGGCCACCGGCTGGAAGTGAAGACGGGCTCGGTCACCCCGGTCGGTGCCACGGTCGCCGCCAGCGAGCCATCGGTCGCCCTCAACGAGGAGGAGCGGGCGACCGCCGCGGCCCTCGTTGCTCCCTACCGCAACGAGGGCGCCTTCGCCGGCCGTCCCGCCACCCGCGCCGAGATCGCCACCGAGCTCCACGTCTCAGAGCGCACCGCCCAGCGCCGCCTCGACGCCCTGGCCGCCAAGCTCGACGTCCCCGGCGACGCCGGCCGCGACCGACCGCGGCAGATTGCGGCGCGCGTGATCGAGCTGGGGTTGGACCGCCCCCGCTGACCCGAACCGGGCCAAAGGTGGCCCGGTAGGGGAAGCCGCTGTCGTTGGCCGGCACGGCTCCAGGGCCGAGCATCGGTGCAAGCAATTACCGATCGCTCGAAAGGAGCAAATCCGATGTTCAAGAAGACCCTGATCGCACTGTCCCTGCTGCTCGCCCTCGTAGTCCCGGCAGCGGCCTCGGCGGCGTCCAACTCGGGCGCGGTCGTCTTCTCGAAATCCTCGAAAGTCGGGGACGAGGTCAAAGGTGGGCTGTTTGCCGTCAAAGACGGGCGCCTCAACCAGCTGACCGAAGACCCGACCGACAGCGAACCGAACTTCTCCCCGGACGGGCGGACGATCGCCTTCGCGCGGGGCGGGGACATCTTCTCCGTGCGGCCCGACGGCTCCGGCCAGCGGCAGCTGACCAGCGGCCCCGAGATCGACTCGCTGCCGAAGATCGCTCCCAACGGCCGCTACGTCGTCTTCGAGCGGCGCACCACCGAGGCCGGCCCCACCAGCCTCTACACGGTCGGAGCCCTCGGTGGCGGCCTGCGGGCGCTGACCAAAGGCGGCAACGATCGCGAAGCGGCCTTCGAGCCCGACGGCAAAGCGATCGTCTTCGTCCGCGCCGTCAACGACGCCACCAACGTCAACGACGACATCTACTCGATCAAGCCGACCGGTGGGGCGCTGCGGCGTCTGACCCGGACCGGGGGGATCGACGAGTTCGCCCCCCGCTTCTTCGCCGGCGGAGTCATCTTCAGCCGCGGTGAGAGCACCCCGGGCCCGGCCGCCTACGCGGACATCTTCACGATGCGGCTCAACGGCACCAAGGTGAAAGAGCAGGTCGCCGGCGTCGGCTCCGCCTACGTCGAAGACGTCGCTCCGAACGGGAAGACGCTGATCTTCCGCCGCGCCCAGGGCCTCTGGGTGAAGACGATCGGCCCGACCAAAGCGCGCAAGCTGAGCCAGTTGCCCGATCAGTCGGAGACGAGCTCGGTCTTTTCCTCCGACGGCAAGCGCGTCGCCGCCTTCGTCACCGTCGAAGACCAGCAGAGCCTCGTCTCGATCAACGTCGAGACCCGCCGCGAGAGCAACCTCGCCCGGGGCTACAACTTCGACGAGGGCGAGGGCACCGTTCTCGGCCCGGTGATCGACTGGCAGCCGGTGCCGCAGCGCCGCTAACACCGCAGCGACCAGTCAGCGGTTCCGTCCCCCATCCGGCTATAACGGCCGGGTGGGGGACTTTTCCATTGGCGCGGAAGTGGCCGGCTACCGGATCGAAGAGCAGATCGCGCGGGGCGGGATGGGTGTCGTCTACCGCGCCACCCACCTCGGCCTCGACCGGCCGGTGGCGCTGAAGGTGATTGCCCGCGAGCTCGCCGACCGCCCGGGCTTCCGCGAGCGCTTCCTGCGCGAGTCCCGCCTCGCCGCCCGGCTCGAGCACCCCTCGGTGGTGCCGATCTACGACTCGCGCGAGGTCGACGGCGAGCTGCTGGTGATCATGCGGCTGGTCGAGGGCGGCGACCTGCGCCAGCTGATCGACCGCGAGGGGCCGCTGCCGCCCCGCCGCGCGATCAACCTCCTCGCCCAGGTCGCCGACGCGCTCGACGCCGCCCACGCTGCCGGCATCGTTCACCGCGACGTCAAGCCCCACAACATCCTCGTCGAGGGTGACCGCGCCTACCTCTCCGACTTCGGCCTCGCCAAAGCGGTCGACGAGAGCGACGCCGCCAGCGGCGCCTCGGTCGTCGGCACCGCCCAGTACATGTCGCCGGAGCAGTGGCGCGGCGACTCGATCGGACCCGCCGCCGACGTCTACTCGCTCGGTTGTGTCCTCTACGAGGCGATCACCGGGATCGCCCCTTTCCAGCGCGAGGAAGCCGAGACGCCGCCGGAGATGCCACAGGGGGTGGAGGAGTCGATCCGCCGCGCGGTCGCCAAAGATCCAACCGCGCGCTACCGCACCGCCGGCGCCCTGATCGCCGCCGCCCGCGCCGCCGAGGGCTCGGAGGTGCGGCCGACCGCGGTGCTCTCCCGCGACGCCAGCGAGCGCAGCACCGTCCCCAACCGCTCGCAGAGCTTCTTCGGCCGGCTGGGGGGCCGCGCCACCGCCTGGCTGGTCGGCGGCGTCGTCATCTTCGCCGCGGCGATGGCAGCAGCGGCCCTCTTCTTGCTGCTGGGAAGTGACGGCCCCGAGGTCTCCGACCCGATCGAGGTCGGGACCCCGCCACTGCGGATCGACGCCGGCCCGCAGGCGGTCTGGGTGACGAGCGAGCGCGACGGCACCCTCACCCGCCTCGATCCGGAGACGGGGGAGATCGTCGGCAAGCCCCGCCAGCTCGGTCGTGGCGTCTCCGGGGTCGCGGTCGGCGGCAACTGGACCTGGGTGACGAATCCCGGGCGGGGAGAGCTGCTGCGCCTCGACTCCGGCAGCGGCCGCGTGCTGCGGACGGTTCGGCTCAAAGGCGAGCCAGGACCGATCGCGCTCGGCGGCGGCCGTGTCTGGCTGGCGGACGAGGACGGCCGCGGAGTCAGCGCGGTGAACGCCGAAGGCGCGCACCTCTACCGCAGCGGCCTGCCGCCGCAGTCGCCGGGCTTGCGTCTCGCCTGGGGAGCCAAGGGCCTGTGGGTCGCCATTGCCGATGCCGGCGTGATCCGCCGCGTCGATCCCGCCACCCTCGTCGCCGGAGAAGCGATCCGGGTCGGCGGCGGCCCCGCCGGGATCACCGTCGCCGGCGGCTTCGTCTGGGTTGCCAGCGCTCGCTCCGGCAGGGTCTCGAAGGTCGACCCCTCACTCGGCCAGGTGACGCCGATCGAGGTTGGTGGCCACCCCGGTGGGATCGACGGCGGCACCAGCGCCGTCTGGGTCGCCAACCGCGAAGACGACACCCTCTCCAAGATCGACCTCGAGAGCGGCGAGGTCGAGGGCGATCCGGTCGCGGTCGGGCCCGAACCAGGGGCGGTCGCGATCGGCGGCGACGCGGTTTGGGTCGCAAATAACGGAGACGGCACCGTCACCCGGATCGAGCCCTGACGACCCGCGGGCTTCGCAACACGGCCGAACATCTAGGATCGGGCGCAATGACTCAGGACATCGATCAGCTCGCAATCAACACGATCCGCACCCTCTCCATGGACGCCGTCCAGAAGGCGAACTCCGGCCACCCGGGGACGCCGATGTCGCTGGCGCCCGTCGCCTACGAGCTCTGGCAGAACCACCTCCGCTACGACCCGGCGGACCCGGTCTGGCCGAACCGCGACCGCTTCGTCCTCTCGGCCGGCCACGCCTCGATGCTCCTCTACTCGATGATCTTCCTCGCCGGCGTCCGCAAGGTCGACGCCGACTACAACGTCACCGACGAGGAGGCCTGCTCGCTGGAGGAGATCGAAAACTTCCGCCAGCTGCACTCGCGCACTCCGGGCCACCCCGAGTACCGCTGGACCACCGGCGTCGAGACGACCACCGGCCCGCTCGGCCAGGGCGTCGGCACCTCGGCCGGGATGGCGATGGCCTCGAAGTGGCTGGGGGCGACCTACGGCGAGGACCTCTTCGACTTCGACGTCTACGCACTGGCGGGCGACGGCTGCCTGCAGGAGGGGATATCGCACGAAGCCGCATCGCTGGCCGGGCACCTGAAGCTCGACAACCTCTGCTGGATCTTCGACAACAACCACATCTCGATCGACGGCGACACCGCGCTGGCCTTCTCAGACGATGTCCTCAGCCGCTTCGAGGGCTACGGCTGGAACGTGCTGCGGGTCGGCGACGCCAACGACACCGGCTTGCTCGGCAAAGCCTTCGAGGAGTTCAAGGCCGAGACCGGCCGCCCGACCCTGATCGTCGTCGACAGCCACATCGGCTGGGGCTCGCCGAACAAGCAGGACACCGAGTCCGCCCACGGCGAACCGCTCGGCGAAGAGGAGATCGAACTGACGAAGGAGGTCTACGGCTGGCCGAAGGACGCCAAGTTCCTCGTCCCCGACGGCGTCCGCGAGCGCTTCGACGAGGTGATCGGCAAGCGCGGCGCCGAGCTCAGCTCCGCCTGGCGCGAGAAGCTGGAGGCTTCCGAGCACGCGGCCGAGATCGAGACGATCCAGCGCCGCCGCCTCCCCGACGGCTGGGACGCCGACCTGCCCTCCTTCGAGCCCGACGAAGAGAAGGGTCTCGCCACCCGCAAGGCTTCGAACAAGGTCCAGAACGCGATCGCCGAGCGGGTGCCGTGGCTGATCGCCGGCTCCTGCGACCTCACCGACTCGACTTCGGTCCGGCTCAGCGGCGCCGACCAGTACGAGCCGGGCAGCTACGACGGTCGCCAGGTCCACTTCGGAATCCGCGAACACGCGGCCGCCGCGGCCTGCAGCGGGATGTCAACGGCGAAGCTGCGCCCGCTCTGGTCGACCTACCTCACCTTCTCCGACTACGGCCGCGCCGCGATCCGTCTCTCGGCGCAGATGGAGCTGCCGGTCATCCACCTCTTCACCCACGACTCGATCGGGCTCGGCGAGGACGGCCCGACCCACCAGCCGATCGAGCAGCTTGCCGGCCTGCGGGCGATGCCGGAGCTCGACGTGATCCGTCCCGCCGATGCCAACGAGGTCGTCGAGGCCTGGAAGATCGCGCTGAACCGGACTCACTGCCCGGTCGCGATGGTGATGACCCGGCAGAACGTGCCGGTCTTCGACCGTTCCAAGTACGCCTCGGCCGAGGGGGTCCAGCGCGGAGGCTACGTCCTCGCCGACCCCGAGGGCGGCGACCCGGAGCTGATCCTGATCGCCACCGGCAGCGAGGTCCAGCTCGCCCTCGGCGCCCACGAGCGGCTCGAGGGTGAGGGAATTCGCTCCCGCGTCGTCAGCCTCCCCTGCTGGGAGATCTTCGAAAAGCAGGACCAGGCCTACCGCGACGAGGTGCTGCCGCCGGGCGTCGTTGCCCGGCTCGCGATCGAGGAGGCTTCGCCACTCGGCTGGGAGAAATGGGTGGGAACCGAGGGTGCCATCATGGGGATGACCACCTTTGGGCAGTCGGCACCGTTCAAGGACGTCGAGGCCGAGTTCGGGTTCACCGTCGACAACGTCACCAAGGTGGCGCGCGAGGTCGCCGAGCGAGCGGCCGCAAACCCAACGACCTGAGGAGGCTCATGATGAAGCCGACGCAACGGCTGCACGATCTGGGGCAGAGCCTCTGGCTCGACAACATCACCCGACCGATGCTGCGCGAGGGGGTGCTGGAGGGCTACATCCGCGACCTCTCGGTCACCGGCCTCACCTCCAACCCCTCGATCTTCGAAAAGGCGATCTCCGGCGGCGACGCCTACGACGAGCAGATCGCCGAGCTGGCGCCGAAGGCGGCCGCCGGCGAGGGCGTCGGTGCCGACGACCGCGAGCGGATCTTCTTCGAGCTGGCGCTGGCCGACCTGCGCGACGCCGCCAACCTCTTCGCCGACGTCCACCGCCGCACCGCCGGCGTCGACGGCTTCGTCTCGCTCGAGGTCTCGCCGCTGCTCGCCGACGACGCCGCGGCGACGATCGAGCAGGCCAAGGCGCTGTACGAGAAGGCCGACCGCGACAACCTCTTCATCAAGATCCCCGGTACCCAGGCCGGGCGCGAGGCGATCGAGGAGTCGATCTTCGCCGGCATCCCGATCAACGTCACCCTGCTCTTCGACGACAAGCAGTACCTCGGCGCCGCCGACGCCTACATGCGCGGGATCGAGCGGCGGATCGAGGCCGGGCTCGACCCCAACGTCGCCTCGGTCGCATCGCTCTTCATCAGCCGCTGGGACGTCGCCGTCGGCAAGGACGTCCCCGAGCACCTGGTCAACCGGCTCGGGATCGCGATCGGCGGCCGCACCCAGCGCGCCTACCACGAGCTGCTGCGCTCCGACCGCATGCTGCGCCTGATGAACGAGGGCGCGCGGCCGCAGCGGCTGCTCTGGGCCAGTACCGGGACCAAGGACCCCGACGCCTCCGACACCCTCTACATCGAGGCCTTCGCCTCGCCCTTCACGGTCAACACGATGCCGGAGCCGACCCTGCACGCCTTCGCCGACCACGGCCAGGTCACCGACCTCTTCCCCGCCGACGGCGGCAACGCGGAGCAGGTCCTGGCCGAGTTCGTCGAGGCCGGGATCGACGTCGCCGCGCTCGCCGCGCGCCTTCAGGACGAGGGCAAAGAGGCCTTCAACAAGTCCTGGGAGGAACTGCTGAAGTCGATCGAGTCCCAGAGCGGAGTCACGGCCGGGTGAGCGAGCCCTCGGCGCTGCGCCAGGCGCCCGCCTGGGGCGAGCTGGAGGCCCACTTCGAGCAGCTTCGCGAGGTACATCTCCGCGACCTCTTCGCCGCCGATCCCGAGCGCGGCGAGCGGCTGGTCGCCGAGGGCGCCGGGCTATACCTCGACTTCTCGAAGAACCGGATCACCGACGAGACGCTGATGCTGCTCGGGGCCCTGGCCCAGCAGCGCGGGGTGGCCGAGCGTCGCGAAGCGATGTTCGCCGGCGAGCACATCAACGTCTCCGAGGACCGCGCCGTCCTCCACGTGGCGCTGCGGATGCCGCGCAACCGCTCGCTCGTCGTCGACGGGGTCGACGTGGTCAAGCAGGTGCACGAGACGCTCGACCGGATGGCGGCCTTCTGCGAGCGGTTGCGCTCGGGCGAGTGGCGCGGGCACACCGGCAGGCCGATCCGCAACGTCGTCAACGTCGGCATCGGCGGCTCCGACCTCGGGCCGGTGATGGCCTACGAGGCGCTCAAGGCGTACGCGGACCCGGGCATCGAGTGCCGTTTCGTCTCCAACATCGACCCGACCGACCTGTACGCCAAGACCCACGACCTGGACCCGGCCAGCACCCTGTTCATCGTGGTGTCCAAGACATTCACCACGCAGGAGACGCTGACCAACGCGAAAGAGGCGCGCACCTGGCTG
>DATIMV010000014.1:0-13967 GCA_035474955.1 Solirubrobacterales bacterium | reverse complement strand
GCGACTCGGCCCGGGCCGTGCGGCCGAGGTCGACCAGCCGTCGTACGAGGGCCATCTGCTCGCCCAGCTCGGTGTCCACCAGGCTGCCGTCGACGCGCGGCCAGTCACGCAGGTGGACCGAGTCCGGCAGCTCCTCCGTCTGCTCGAGGACGCCGCCGGCGAGGTTGAGGTGGATCTCGTCGGCGAGGAAGGGGGTGAAGGGGGCGAGCAGCGCCGCCGTCTCCAGCAGGCAGTGGCGCAGGGTCGCGAAGGCGGCGCGGTCGCCTTCCCAGAAGCGGCGGCGCGAGAGCCGCACGTACCAGTTGGACAGCTCCTCGACGAACTCGGCGATCGCGCGGCCGGCGGTGGTGCAGTCGTAGTCGTCCATCCGCTCGCGCACGGTCGCGGTCGTCGCCTGCAGTCGGGAGAGCGCCCAGCGGTCGAGGTCGGAGGCGGGCTCGACGGCGCCGCCGAAGTCGTCCGGCCCGAGGTTCTCGGCGTTCGCGTACAGCACCCAGAACGAGTACGTGTTCCAGAGGGTGAGGAGGAACTGGCGCACCGACTCGCCGACCGTCTCGACCGAGAAGCGGTACCCCGACCAGGGCTGCTGCGCGGTCAGGTAGTACCAGCGGAAGGCGTCGGCGCCGTGGGCGTCGAGGACGTCCCAGGGGTCGACGACGTTGCCGCGGCTCTTCGACATCTTCTGCCCCTCGGCGTCGAGGATCAGCCCGAGGCAGACGCAGTTCTCATAGCTGGAGGTGTCGAAGAGCAGGGTCGACTCGGCGAGCAGGGTGTAGAACCAGCCGCGGGTCTGGTCCTGGGCCTCGCAGATGTAGTCGGCGGGGAAGCGCTGCTCGAACTCCTCTTTGCCCTCGAACGGGTAGTGGAACTGCGCGAAGGGCATCGCGCCGCTGTCGTACCAGGTGTCGATCACCGAGAGGACGCGCCGCATCTCGCCGCCGCAGTCGGCGCAGTCGAGGGTGACGTCGTCGATGTAGGGGCGGTGCAGGTCGAGGTCGTCGGGGACCTCGGCGCGAGCGTGCTCGCGCAGCTCGGCGACCGAGCCGATGCAGCGGACGCCGTCGCAGCTCTCCTCCTCGCAGCGCCAGATCGGCAGCGGCGTCCCCCAGTAGCGATCGCGCGAGAGCGCCCAGTCGACGTTGTTCTCCAGCCATTTGCCGAAGCGGCCGTGCTTGACGTGCTCGGGGTGCCAGCCGATCTCCTCGTTGTTGGCGAGCATCCGGTCGCGGACCTGCGAGGTGGCGATGTACCAGCTCGACTTCGCGTAGTAGAGGAGCGGCGTGCCGCAGCGCCAGCAGTGCGGGTAGGCGTGCTCGTAGACCTGCGAGCGGAAGAGCAGGCCGCGGGCCTCGAGGTCGGCGATCAGCGCGGCGGTCACCTCCGGGTCCTTGACGAACTTGCCCTCGAAGCCGGTGACGCGCTGATCGAATTTCCCGTCCAGCCCAACGGGGTTGTAAAGAGTGCTGGCGTTGGTGGGCTCGAAGATGTCGTTCTCCGCCGCGACCCGGTAGTCGTCCTCGCCGAAGGCCGGGGCTATGTGGACGAGGCCGGTGCCGTCGTCAGTGGTGACGAAGTCGCCCGCGATGACCGGGAAACCACCGGGCTCCCGATCCTGCAATTTGAAGACGGGGCCTTCATAGCGCTTACCGATCAGCTCGCTGCCCGGAAAGCGATCGAGCACGTCCGCCCCCTCACCCAGCACTTTCTCGACGAGCGGCTCGGCCAAGATCACCGTCTCGTCGTCGATTTGCGCCCGCACGTACGTGACCTCCGGCGCCGCGGCCACGGCCTCGTTCCCCGGCAGGGTCCATGGCGTCGTCGTCCACACCAGCAGGGAGGCGTCCTCGCCCAGCAGCGGAAACCGCACATATATCGAGGGGTCCTCGACGTCCTCGTAGCCCTGTGCCACCTCGTGCGAGGAGAGCGCGGTGCCGCAGCGCGGGCAGTAGGGGACGACCTTGTGGCCCTCGTAGAGGCGCTCGTCGTCCCAGAGTTTCTTCAGCGACCACCAGACCGACTCGATGTAGTCGTCCTCCATGGTCACGTATGGGTCGTCGAGGTCGACCCAGAACCCGATCCGCTCGGTCAGCTTGTTCCAGTCCTCGACGTACTCGAAGACCGACTCGCGGCAGCGCTGGTTGAACTCGGCGATCCCGAGCTCCTCGATCTCCTGCTTGGAGGAGATCCCGAGCTGCTTTTCGACCTCGAGCTCGACCGGCAGGCCGTGGCAGTCCCAACCGGCCTTGCGCGGCACCCGGTAACCGCACATCGCCTTGTAGCGCGGGTATACGTCCTTGAAGACGCGGGCGAAGACGTGGTGGGAGCCGGGGCGGCCGTTGGCGGTCGGCGGTCCCTCGTAGAAGCTCCAGACCGGGGCGCCCTCGCGCGCCTCGAGCGAGCGCTCGAAGACCCCCTCCTCGCGCCAGCGCGCGAGCACCCGCTGCTCCAGCTCGGGGAAGGACTGCTTGGGATCGACGGGTTCGAAGCCGGGCATGAAGGTGAGGATTCTATGAGGGGTCGGCAAACCGCCGATAGCGGCTCACCAGACGAGGATGAAGTCGCTCGGGTCCTGCGGGTTGACGTAGACGGGCAGGGTCAGCCCCGGTTCCATCCGCCGGGCGGCGAAGACCGGCATGATCTCCCGCCGCTTCACCTCTCGCGAGCCCTGGCCGGGCACCTCGAGGTCGAGCCGCAGCCTCATCAGCGGCATCTCGTTGACGGTCGCGTTGCTGCCGGCGTGGAGGACCGTGGCGGTGCCGCGCAGCCCCTGCTGGAAGATCCAGTCGCTGTGGGCGGCCTTCTGTTTCTGCCGCCGGGCGTACCAGAGCAAGCCCGCGGCGACGAGGACCCAGATCACCCCGATCGAGGCGAGGATTCCCGCTACCTCCCAAGGCACGCCGGCCAGGATCGGGACGACGGCGAACGCCGCGCCAATGAGCCCGAAGAAGGCGATCAAGCCGATGCCGACCTTGTTCAGCTGCATCTACTCCTCGCACTCCTGGCGGATCCGGGTGGCGACGCGGGCGGTGGCCTCGCAGAGGGCGGCGAGGCCGTCGGCGCCGGGATCGTCGACCTCGATGCTGCCGAGTACGGCGCCGTAGGCGAGCTCGAAGGAGAAGTCTGCCGGGGGCGCGGTTCCGAGCCAGTCGACGAAGCTCGGCGAGAAGAGCTGCCGCAGCCAGATCGGGTCCTGGTAGGGGCTGGTGCTGACCGCGTAGCGCTCGTTCAGCGCCGTGCTCTCCGTCCACAGCTTCGAGTGGCGCGCCTCGAACCCGTAGAACTCGTCGTCGCGGGTGCTGCGGCCGCGGCGGATGCAGAAGACCCGCGGCGCGAAGGCGGTTGCCGCCGGGACCTCGGTGAGGGCGACGTTGAAGCGGAAGGTCTTGTTGCGCTTGTAGGCGAGGTAGCCGACGACGCCCGTCACTCCCGCACCCAGCTCGCCGCGCAGCGCAGGCTGCAGAGGCGACCCCCCGGCCTCGACCAGCAGCGGCGTCAGCGGTCCAGGGGCGACGGCGGACAGCTGCTCGAAGCCGCGCGCGGCGGCGAGCTCCGCATAGCTGGACTGGACCTCGGACACGGCCGCAGCGTATGGGTGCCCCCGGCCGCTAGATGATTGATCCCGCGACCAGGTGTGACTGGGGGCACGCCCGGCCAAGCGGATCAAGGACGCAGGGCGCAGCCTTTGCCGGTTGGCAAAGGCAAGCCCGAGGACGCAGAGCCGCGCAGTGTGCCGGGCGGGTCATCCAGGTGGGCCTGGTCGCGGGATCAATCATCTAGGGTGGCGGGCCGATGGACCGCTACGACCTCAACGGCAAGGTCGCGCTGGTGACCGGCGCCGCGCGTGGCATCGGCTTCGAGACGGCGCGGCAGATGCACCTGCGCGGCGCCTCCGTCGCGGTGCTCGACATCGACGCGACCGAGGCGCGCGAGGCAGCGGAGCGGATCGGGCCACGGGCGATCGGTCTTGGCGGCGACGTCACCGACCAGAACGCGATGATGAACGCGGTCGCCGAGATCGTCGAGAAGTTCGGCGGGCTCCACGTCGCGGTCGCCAACGCCGGGATCGCCCAGAAGCAGTTCGCGACCGTGCGCGGCATCTCCGGCGAGGAATGGGAGCGGGTCTTCGAGGTCGACATGCTCGGCGTCTGGCGAACGGTGCGGGCGGCGCTGCCGCAGATCGTCGAGCGCAAGGGGCAGATGATCGTCGTCTCCTCCGTCTACGCCTTCGCCAACGGCTTCGGCAACAGCCCCTACGCGGTCGCCAAGGCCGGGGTCGAGTCGCTGGGCCGGGGCCTGCGGGTGGAGCTGAAACCGCACGGCGCCAGCGCCAGCGTCGCCTACTTCGGCTGGGTCGACACGAAACTGGTCCAGGACGCCTTCGCCCAGGAAGACTCCGAACGGGTGCGCCAGCTGAGCCCCGACTGGCTGCTGAAACGGATCACCCCGGCCGAGGCCGGCGCCGGCGTGGTGCGCGGCATCGAAGAACGAGCGCCCCGGATCTTCGTTCCCAAGTGGTGGCGCTACATGTCAACCCTGCGCGGGATAGTCAACCCACTGCTCGACAAGCGGATGGAGACCGAACCGAAATACGCCGAGCTGGTCAAGTACATCGACGGCAAGACCGTCGACGCCGGGAAAGACTCAGCGGCTTAGCCGCTCCAGCAGGCAGACGACCGACTCGTAGGGCTTGCCGGTCGCGCGAGTCATCGCGATCTCGCAGGTCCGGTTGCTGGAGAGGTGCGCGTCGAAATGGCGGCCGGCGAGCTCTTCGGCCTGGGGGCGGGTGGCCGAGGCCGTTAGCTCCGGGTGGGTGATTCCGCGGTCGCCGGCGAAGGCGCAGCAGGTCGCGGAGGGGGCGACGTAGACGTCGTCGGCGAGGGCCTCGCCGAGGGCGCGGATTGGATGGGCGAGACCGAGGCGGCGGGTGGCGCAGGTCGGGTGGACGGTGGCCGAGGGGACCTTGCCGGTCAACTCGAGGTCCGGCAGCAGCCGCAGCGCCCAGGCAACCGAGTCGACGATCTCCAACTTCGCGAGCCGCTCGGCGTTCTCCTCGCTGAGAACGCCCTCGGCCGGATCAGCGATAGCCCCGGTGCAGGAGGCGGCATCGATCACCACCGGCAACCGTCCCTCATCGCTCCACCGCCAGAGCCTCGCGACCATCTCATTCGCCTTGTGCGCGTGCGCCTCTGCAAACCCTTTCGAGCTCCAGGGCAACCCACAGCAGCTCCCGGCCACGTCCTCCGGAACCCAAACCGGCGCCCCGGCCCGTGCCGAAACCGTGACGAGAGCGTCAACCACAGATCGAGCCGGCATTTTTGCCCCGTATAGGTGCTTTTTTGCCGGCTCGCTGGAGGACGGGCCGAAGATGCGGTTGGTGCAGCTCGGCACGTAGACCGCAGCGGCCTGCGTGGCGCCGGGAGAGGGTCTCGCCGGACCCTCCCCGCTGTTGTCCGCCGAGACCCTCTCCCGGCGCCCCCAAGCGGCCGGACCCGGAAGGCCTTTGCCTCGCTTGGTGCGCCTTGCGAAGGGCCCACCAACCTTCAACGCCAGACGCGACGCCTTCTCGACCGCCCCCCAGCGCTTGGCCGCCACCAACGCCGCCTTTTCGGCCCGCTCCCCATGCTGCTCGGTCCGCAATTCCTTGACCATCCGCCCGGTGTCGATCCCGAGCGGGCAGGCGATCTGGCAGGAGCCGTCGGTGGCGCAGGTCTGCAGAGCGTCGTAGTCGTACTCCGCCAGCAGCGCCCGCTGCACCGGCGACCCCTCGGGCTGGCGCGCCATCTCGCGCCGCAGGACGATCCGCTGCCGCGGCGTCGTCGTCAGGTTGCGGCTGGGGCAGACCGGCTCGCAGAAACCGCACTCGACGCAGGTCGTCGCTCCGCCCCACTCCTCGATCGTCGGCGTCGTTTTCAGGTCGCGCAGGTGGACGCCGGGGTCGCGGCTGAGCAGGACCTCGGGCGAGAGCACGCCGTCGGGGTCGGCGAGCCGCTTCACCCGCCACATCAGCTCGGTCGCCTTCTCCCCCCACTCGCGCTCGACGTAGGGCGCCATGTTGACCCCGGTCCCGTGCTCGGCCTTGAGCGAGCCGTCGTACTTGTCGACGATCAGCGCGACCAGTCCGCCCATGAAGGCCTCGTAGCGGTCGAGGTCCTCCTGCTTGGCGAAGTCCGGCGTCAGCATGAAGTGGAGGTTCCCGGCCGAGGCGTGGCCGGCGACCCCGGGCAGGAAGCCGTGCTGGCCGAGCAGCGCCTGCAGGTCCTTGGCCCCTTCGGCGATCCGCTCCGGCGGCACGCAGACATCCTCGACGATCAGCGCCGTCCCCTCCGGCCGCACCCGCCCGATCAGCCCGTGCAGCCCCTCGCGCACCCGCCAGGCCAGCTCGATCGCCTCCGGCTCGCGGGTGAAGTCGAGCGGGCGGATCGTCTCGTGGGAGCCGAGGATCGCTTCGGCGCGCAAGACCTGCGACGCCAGGTCGCCCTCGTCGGCGCCGCCGAACTCGACCAGCAGCACCGCCGACTCCGGCGGCAGCTCTTTCCACTCCTGCGGCGCTCCGACCATGTTCCAGGCGGCGGTGATCAGCGCCGGCGCGACCATCAGCTCGACCGCGGTGGCGCCGGAGGCGACGAGGTCCGGGACGGGGGCGATCGCCTCGTCGATGCCGGGGAAGTGGACCCAGGCGGTGGTCGTCACCGGCGGCACCGGCACCGTCTCGAAGACGACCTCGGCGATCAGCGCCAGCGTCCCCTCCGAGCCGACCAGGAGGCGGCGGAAGATCTCCAGCGGCTCGTCGGCGTCGAGGAAGGCGCAGAGGCGGTAGCCGGTGGTGTTCTTGATCGCGAACTTGCGGCGGATCCGCTCGGCGAGCTCGACGTCGGCGCGGATCTCGTCGCGAATCGCTTCCAGGCCGGCGACCAGCTCCGGCTCGGCGGCGGCAAATTGCTCGGCCGCGCCCGGCGCGCCGGTGTCGATCTTCGTCCCCGACGGCAGGACGAAGGTCAGCTCGCGCACCGTCGAGTAGGAGTCTTTGGCGACCCCGCAGCGCATCCCGCCCGAGTTGTTGGCGACGACGCCGCCGACCGTGCAGACGTCGGTGCTGGCCGGGTCGGGCCCGAGTTTGCGGCCGTGGGGGGCGAGGACGCGGTTGGCGTGGCCGAGGATCGTCCCCGGCTTCACCCGGGCGCGGGCACCGTCCTCCTCGACCCGCACCCCGCCGAAGTGCTTGCGAACGTCGACGAGGATGCCGTCGCTCTGGCCCTGGCCGTTGAGACTGGTGCCGCCGGCGCGGAAGGTGACGGGGATGCCGCGCTCGCGCCCGAACCGCAGCGTCTTGGCAACGTCCTCGGCGTCGCGCGCCTCGACCACCGCCCGCGGGAAGCGCCGGTAGGGGCTGGCGTCGGAGGCGTAGGCGACGAGGTCGCTGACGCGGTGGAGGACGCGATCGGCGCCGAGCAGCTGCTCGAGCTCCTGGCGCAGCGATGGGTCAACGCCGGCAGCTAGCGCGTCCGGAGCGCGGTCGGCGACCGGCTGGCTCGGCGGCGGCGGGACCGTGGGGCGGGCGCGCTGCAGCAGAGCCATTGCCACCGTCTCCTAGAAGAGGGACATCCCCGGGGCGACCGGGACTTCGACCAGCTCCGGCTGCGAGGAGGCGAGCGCGGAGCTGAGCGCCCCCGCGACCTCGTCGCGCGTCTTCGCCCGGTGGGCCTTGACGCCGTAGCCCTCGGCGACGCTGGCGACGTCGAGCTTCGGCAGGTCGAGGCCGGGCGCCGCGTTCACCTGCTCGACTTCGGCGAACCACTTGAGGATCGCGTACTCCTCGTTCTGGAGGACGAGGAAGGTGACCGGCGCCTGGTAGGCGACGGCGCTCCAGAAGGCGGTGATCGCGTACTGGGCCGACCCCTCGCCGAGCACGCAGACGACCGGGCGGTCGGGCTGGGCGAGCTGCACCCCGACCGAGGCCGCGAGGCCGAAGCCGAGGCCGCCGCCGGCGGCGAAGTAGTAGCTGCCGGGGCGGGAAATGCGCAGCTGGTTGCGCAGCGCCAGGGTGCTGGAGGGCGACTCGAGGACGACGATCGCGTCCTCGGGCATCGCCTCGGCGAGGGCGGTGTGGACGGTCGAGGAGTTGAGCGGATCGCTGGGCGGGATTTCCTGCGGGCCGGGGTTCGGCTCCGGCTGCGGGCGCGAGGACTCCGGCACCGCCTCGATCAGCGCCGCCAGGGTCAGCCCCACGTCGGCGACGATCGCCTCGCCCATCGGCGCCCGCACCGCCTCGTCGGGATCGCTGGTGATCGCCACCAGCTCCGCCCCGTCGGGCAGCAGCGGCCCGGGGATGTGCGGGTAGTAGGGGAAGACCGAGCTGCCGACGACGAGGATGAGGTCGTGGCCCTCGAGCGTCTGCCCGACCGGGCCGATCGCCGGCGGCAGGACGCCGCGGAAGTTGGGGTGGTTCTCGGGGAAGCCGAGGCGGTGGCCGCCGGTGGCGGGTGAGGCCCAGACCGGCAGGTGCTGCTGCTCGGCGAGGGCGATCGCCAGGTCCCAGGCGCCGGCGGTGTCGATGTCGGGGCCGGCGACCATCACCGGGTTCGAGGCGGAGTCGAGGCGCTCGGCCAGCGCCCGCACCGCCTCGGGGTTGGCGGTGGCGCGGCCGTCGACGCGGCGCGCGATCGCCTCCCGGGCGTCAGCCTCGTCGACCTCGGCGTACCAGTCGTCCATCGGCAGCGAGACGAAGACCGGGCCGCGCGGGGCCAGGCCGGCGAGGTGGGCGCCGTGGGCGAGCGCCAGCGGCACGTCCTCGGCCCGCGGCGGCTCGTAGGACCACTTGACCAGCGGGTGCGGCATCCGCGTCGCGTCGCGGTTGGTGAGGTTCGCCTGCAGGGTGATCTGCGCCCGCGCCTGCTGGCCGGCGGTGATCAGCAGCGGCGAGTGGTTGGCCTGGGCGTTGAAGATCGCCCCCATCGCGTTGCCGACCCCCGGCGCGGTGTGGTGGTTGACGACGGTGGTCTTGCCCGACGCCTGAGCGTAGCCGTCGGCCATCCCCACCACCACCGCCTCCTGCAGCCCCAGCACGTAGCGGAAGTCGCTGGGGTAGTCGGCGAGCATCGGCAGCTCGGTCGAGCCCGGGTTGCCGAACATCGTCGTCATCCCGTGGGCGCGGAACAGGTCAAAGGTTGCTTCGCGAACGGTCGGCACGAATCGAACCCTATCCCCCGGTGTTGAAAACCCTGATGTTCGACGGGCAGGATTCAAGAAGGGGACGTCGTACGGCCGATAAGGCGGGGGTGAGCCACCGCCTCCTCGCCAACGCCTGGGCCCGCGCCCTCGCGATCTTCGCGCTCTCCCTCGCCCCGCTGTTCGCGGTCTGCGCCTACGCCGAGGCGGCGCCGCCCGGCCCGCCGCGGGTCGTCTTCGGCCCCAGCAAGATCGTCCCGATCCCGGCTTCGATCCCCCACGAAGAGGGGGACATGGTCGACCGCCGCATCCTCCCCAACCTGCGCTGGCTGGCCAAGCGGTACCCGATCTACGTCACCGACGGCTACTCCGGCCCGCTGCCCAACGGCGAGCACGCCGGCTGCCGCGGCTGCCACGTCAAGGGCTCCGACCACCACTACGGCCTTGCCGTCGACATCGTGCCGCTCAACCCGAGCGGCAGCTGCGACCGCAACTGGACCGGGATCACCCGCCTCGCCGGCTGGGCCGAGCCGCTGCAGAACCGTCCCAACTCCCCCTTCCGCTGGGTCGGCTACGACGGCGACTCCGGCCACGGCTGCGGCCACCACCTGCACCTCTCCTGGAATCACGCGGTCGGCCCCGAGTACAAGCTCGTCGAATGGGTCGAAACCTTCCCGGTCAGCTTCACCGGCCTCGAAAAAGGCACCGGCGCGCGCAAGAAAGTGACGCCGAAAGCGCCTCCCGGACCGCCCGGCGGCATCTCCCAGGTCACCTCGGGCGGCGTCTCCGCTCGCCCGCTCGGCGACTGACCCGGCGCCTCAGTCGGCGAGCCGGTAGGCCATCAACTTCGGCATTTCGCCGGCAAAGGCGGGGGAACCGGTTCGCAGGAGCAGGGTGTCTCCGGAGACCGCCGTCCCGCCTTCGGTCACCCCGGGCACTCCCTTTCTCCATGCCTCCCGCCCGCTCTCGGCGTCGAAGGCGAAGACTCCCCCTTCGAGGGAAGCGGTGATAACCAGGTCGTTAGTGACGGTCGTGGGACCGAATATCGGCGACGAAAGCTGTCGCTTCCACTCGACCTCGCCGGTCGCGACATCGAGCGCCACCAGTTCGCCCTTGTAGGCGCCGGACGGCCTCAGGTCACCTTGCGAAAGCACTCGTACGGGACCGTTCACGATCCCGACGAACACGGTGGACCCCCGCAAGGAGATGTTTCCCATCACGCCTCCGTATAGCCCGGGGTAGATGAGCATCGGGGTCTTCAGCTTCTCGTATTCGCCCCTCATCGCCAGCAGGCCGTCGTTGTCGTGACCGTTGTGAACACCGACCGGACGGCGCCACAACAGCTCCCCGGTCTCCTGGTCGAGCGCGACCGCTATCCCGGCCAGGCCGACGGCGACGACGACTCCCCTGCCGCCCACCCGGGTCAGGACAGGGGAGCCGAATCCTCCCGCGCAAACACCGTGTGGAGTCAGCTGGTAGAACCACTCGACCTCGCCGGTCTTCTCGTTCAGCTTGACCACCGAGTTGCTGTACAGGTTGCGACCCGGACGACTGGAACCCCATGGATAGCGAGGGGTCCCCGGAACAGGACCTGGGTTGCTGACGCCGATGTACATCGAACCCTTGCCGTCGAATGCCGGGGTGAATTCGATCCCGCCGCCGAAGTTGATCTCGGGCTTCCCCCAGAGCCCGCGGGGAACGGTGTCGAAGTGCCACAGCCTCCTGCCCGATCTGGCGTCGAGGGCCCAAAGCGCACCCACTTCATTTCCCTCTTCCTCGTAGGCAAGGGTGGAGAAGTAGACCCGCCCATCGCGGTACCCGGGTGCCATGGCGATCTGCTCGGAGTCGTTGCGAACGAGCCTGGTGGTCCAGGACCTGCTGCCGGTCTCCGCGTCCAGCGCGAAGGCGCTGCTTCGGCTTGCCCCGAAAACCTCCCCGTCCATGACTATCACCCCGTTGGGGCCGCTCACGGGCTCTTCGAACCGCGCCTCCCAGACGATCTCCCCGGTCTCGATCTCGATCGCCTGGACGTTCGACATCGGATCCTGGACGTAGGCCACTCCTTCCTCCACCACAGGGGACCCCACATACCGAAGGCCTTCCGCTTTGGCGAGGAGTGGCTGCGACCAGGCGAGCTCGAGATCCCGCACCGACGCTGAATCAATCGAGCTGGGCGCCTCCCGGCTGTTCTCGAGATCCACGTTCGCCAAGGGAACCGCGGCGAAGGGGCTCTCGCCGCTCTCCGAGGTGGACGAGCAGGCAGCGAAGAGGGTCAGGCTCAATCCCAGCAACCCGACAACCAGCCCCCGCTTTACCGGCTGTTTACTCAAAGTTGCTCCACTATATCTCCGCAGGCTTCCCTGGCCGTAGGATGCGGCGATGCGCTTCATCGCCGCCGTCGCCTTGCTCGCCAGCCTCGCCGCGATCGTTTCCGGCTGCGGCGGCGGCAATGACGACTTGACGCCTGTCGCCTGCCTCGAAGGGACCGTCGCTTACGAAAAAGCGCTGGCGGATGCCCCCGGTGAGGTGCTGCTCGAGGGGGAGACGCCGATCAGCGAGTGCTTCGTCCGCAACCAGAGCACCGGCGACCTCACCCGCGTCGGCGAAGCGGTGATCGCGGCCGCCACCGAGCTCAACGCCGGCGCCCGGCAAGAGCCCGGCGGGGTCGCCAACCTCCAGCTCGGCTACCTGGTGGGCGCCGCCGAGCGCGGCGCCGAGGAGACCGAAGGCATCCACACCGACCTCCTCCGCCGCCTCACCGTCGCCGCCCGCTTCGCGCCGGGCAAAGAACCGCTCTCGGAGGAGTTCCTCGCCACCTACCGCGAGGGCTTCGACGCCGGCCGCGCCGAAGGCTGAAAAATTCAGCGAGCGCTGACTTTCAGCCTCTATAGGGGCGAAAATTCAGCGAGCGCTGAAATTTCCTACTCGGCCGAGACCGGCCGCTGCTCCATGCCCAGCTCGCGCCGCGCCTTCTGCGCGAGCGTGACGGTCGCCTTGCGCAGGCCCGCGGGCTCCTCGATCGGCTCCTCGTACTCGACCCGCACCTGGCGCTCGCCTGTGGGGGTCTCGGCGACCAGGTCAAGACCGGTGCGGTCGGCGTCGAGACAGCGGGCGGCAGTTGCTTCAGGAGCGCCGCCGAGCGCCTGCGCCATCTCCAGCAGGGCATCGGCGTGGTCCTCGTTGAGGTGGGCGATGGCGCGCTCGGCGCCCTGGCTGACTGGATCGTCTAGCTTCATAGTTAGGGCACCCTAATACAGATCGCGGAGGGGCGTCCGCGCCTCGCTCTCAATACGCTCCACCTTCAACGATCTTCGACGGAGGCTTCACTTTGACTGAGCAGCTCTGGGGTGGCGAGACCACCAAAGCCGTAGACAACTTCCCGGTCTCGGGCGAGCCGGTGCCGGTGCCGGTGGTCCGCTGGCTGGGCCGGATCAAGGGCGCAGCGGCCGAGGTCAACGGCGAGCTCGGTCAGCTCGACACCGACCTCGCCGACCGCATCGCCGACGCCGGCCGGGCGATCGCCGAGGGAGCACACGACGACCAGTTCCCGGTCGACGTCTTCCAGACCGGCTCCGGCACCTCCTCGAACATGAACGCCAACGAGGTGATCGCCAACCTCGCCGGCGACGGCGCCCACGCCAACGACCACGTCAACATGGGCCAGTCCTCCAACGACGTCTTCCCCTCCGCCGTGCACCTGGCGGCGCTGGACGAGGTCAGCCGCGACCTGCTGCCCTCGATGGGTGCGCTCGAGGCGGCCCTGTCCGAGAAAGCCAGGCAGTTCGCCGACGTCGTCAAGGCCGGCCGCACCCACCTGATGGACGCGGTCCCGGTCACCCTCGGCCAGGAGTTCGCCGGCTACGCGGCGCAGGTCAAACTCGGCGTGCAGCGGGTCGAGGGGACGCTGCGGCGGGTCGGCCAGATCCCGCTCGGCGGCACCGCCACCGGCACCGGCCTCAACACCCACCCCGAGTTCGCCGCCAAGGTGCGCGAGAAGCTCGCCGCCGACACCGGCCTCGCGATCTCGGGCCCGATCGACGCCTTCGAGGCGCAGGGCAACCGCGACGCGCTGGTCGAGCTCTCGGGCGCGCTCAAGGTCTACGCGGTCTCGCTGAACAAGATCGCCAACGACCTGGCGCTGATGGGCTCCGGCCCCCGCGCCGGCCTCGCCGAGCTGCGCCTGCCGGAGCTGCAGAAGGGCTCCTCGATCATGCCGGGCAAGGTCAACCCGGTGATCCCGGAGGTCGTGATCCAGGTCGCCGGCCAGGTGATCGGCAACGACGCCGCGATCACGATCGGCGGCATGCAGGGCCAGTTCGAGCTGAACGTGCGGGTGCCGCTGATCGCCCGGAACCTGCTCGGGTCGATCAAGCTGCTGGCGAGCGCCTCACGCCTGCTCAACGAGAAGTGCGTGTCGGGCCTCGAAGCCAACGAGGAGATGACCGAGCGCCACGCCGAGGCGACCCTCGCCACGGCCACCGCGCTCAACCCCCACATCGGCTACGACCGCGCCGCCGACATCGTCAAGACCGCGGCCGAGTCGGGCCGCTCGCTGCGCGAGGTCGCGCTCGAGCAGGGCGTCGAACCGTCGGTGCTGGAGGAGGCGCTCGACCACCGCCGCATGGCGCGCCCGCACGAGTAGCGGTAACGCCGCTTTACTTTGGGCATGCGCCACAAGGCGGCACATGCCAGCGAGGATCCGGAGCTCGTCAAGAAGCTGATCGAGGAGAACCCTTGGGCGATCCTGGTCAGCGTCAACGACGGCCCGGTCGCCTCGCACTGCCCGGTCCTGCTCGACCACG
>DATIMV010000013.1:0-21952 GCA_035474955.1 Solirubrobacterales bacterium | reverse complement strand
CTTCGTCCCTCCTGAAAGGGGTTTACAACCCGAAGGCCTTCTTCCCCCACGCGGCGTTGCTGCGTCACGCTTTCGCGCATTGCGCAAGATTCCCCACTGCTGCCTCCCGTAGGAGTCTGGGCCGTGTCTCAGTCCCAGTGTGGCTGATCGTCCTCTCAGACCAGCTACCCATCGTTGCCTTGGTAGGCCGTTACCCCACCAACAAGCTAATGGGCCGCGAGCCCCTCCCAATGCGGAGGCCGAAGCTTCCTTTAGCGAACAGGCTTACGCCTGTGCGCCACATCCGGTATTAGCCCGAGTTTCCTCGGGTTGTCCCGGTCATCGGGGCAGGTTACTCACGTGTTACTCACCCGTTCGCGGCTTTGCCCCAGGGCAAGCCCTGGTTCGTCGCACCACTTGCATGTGTTAAGCACGCCGCCAGCGTTCGTCCTGAGCCAGGATCAAACTCTCCGTGAAAGGTACTTCTACAGAGAGCCTGTCATATCTCAGTTGGCCGTCGAGTACACAAGTACGACGACCGACATGACGAGGTAAATCAAGACCATCCGGCACGCTGGCGCACCGAATGGGTCGGGCTGAACATTCCGCAGACCGTTGCTTGGGCCCGCGGAGATGCACGCTGCTCAGTTTTCAAAGACCACTGCGCCTCCGCGGCGGGTCTCGCCGCTCTCAGCACTCGGACTGCCTGAGCAGCCCGAAGAAGGACCGAGAAATATAGCACTGCAGACGGCGGCTGTCTAGGGGGTGGCCCTCAGGCGGCAGAAGCGTCGCTTCCCCACCTGCAGCACGCGCCCGTCAAGGGTAGCGACCTCGAGGTCGAGAGGCGCGGCGGGCAGCTGCTCGCCGTCGAGCTTGACCCCTCCCTGCTGGATCAGACGCCGTCCCTCGCTGTTGCTGACGCCGAAGGCGCCGGCGATCAGACGCGGCAGGTGGACCAGACCGTTCTCTTCGGTCCGGTAGGCGGCGAGCTCGACCTCGGGCATGTCCTCGGGTGCGGCGTGCTCGACGAAGACCCGGTTGAAGTGCTGCTCCGCGGCGGCGCCAGCCCCCTCGCCGTGGAAGCGGTCGACGATCCGCCGCGCCAGCTCCCGCTTCGCCTCGTTCGGCGGTCCCTGGGGCCGCTCCGCCCCCAGCAGCAGCCGGTAGTACTCGTCCATCGCCTCGTCGGGGATGCTCATCAGCCGCCCGAACATCTCCTCGGGAGCGTCGGTGACGCCGACGTAGTTGCCGAGCGACTTGCTCATCTTCCGCTCGCCGTCGGTCCCGACCAGGATCGGCAGGGTCATGATCGACTGCGGCTGCTGGCCGTAGGCCGTCTGCACGTCGCGGCCGAAGAGGAGGTTGAACTTCTGGTCGGTGCCGCCGAGCTCGACGTCGGCCTCGATCGCCACCGAGTCGTAGCCCTGCAGCAGCGGGTAGAGCAGCTCCAGGGCCGCGATCGGCTGCCCGGCGGCCATCCGCTTCTGGAAGTCGTCGCGCTCGAGCAGGCGCGCCACCGTCGTCTGCGCCAGGAGGCCGAGCAGCGCCTCCGGCTCCATCCGCAGCCACTCGCTGTTGCGGCGCACCTCGGTCCGCTCGCGGTCGAGGATCTTGAAGGCCTGCTCCTGGTAGGTGGCCGCGTTCGCCTCGATCTCCTCCGCCGTGGGCACGGGCCGAGTGGCGGAGCGGCCGCTGGGATCACCGACGCGCGCGGTGAAGTCGCCGATGATGAGGACGACCTGGTGGCCGGCCCGCTGGAATTCGGCCAGCTTCTCGAGCACGACCGTGTGTCCGAGGTGGATGTCGGCCGTGGTCGGGTCGATCCCGAGCTTCACCCGCAGGGGCTTCCCGCTCTCCAACTGCGCCTGGAGACGCCCCTCGGGGAGGACGTCGACAGCATTTCGCGTCAGATCCGACATCGGGGCAATGCTAGACTGCGGCCCTCGCTCGGCGGTCCGACAGGGACGTCGAGCCGTTTTCGTTCTGCCCCTTTTCTGCCTCTTGTAGATGGCTGTCCTAGGACTAAAGCGCCGGAAAAGCGACGGCGGTGAGATTCCGCCCATTCCCCCGGCTATCGCGACCACGCCGCCGGGGCCACCCGCGCCACCCCAAAAGCGCAGACCGCGCTTGAAGAAACTGCGGGTCCTGTTCGTGCTGCTCGGACTCGGCATCCTCGCGGTCGTCTCGATGGTCTTCGGGATGATGGCCGCGGTCTCCCAGGACCTGCCCGACATCTACAACTTCGCCCAGTACAAGGCGTCGAAAAACAGCGTCCTCGTCGACGCCAACGGCGAAACGATCGGAACGCTGAGCAGCGACCAGAACAAGATCCTCCTCAGCTCCGGGCAGATCTCCCCCAACGTCAAGAACGCGGTGGTCGCGATCGAGGACGCGCGCTACTACGAGCACGAGGGAGTCGACTTCCAGGGCATCGGCCGCGCCCTCGTCAAAGACATCCTCAGCATGAGCGCCGCCCAGGGCGCCTCGACGATCACCCAGCAGTTCGTCAAGAACGCGCTCCTCGCCCAGGGCGACCGCTCGCTCTTCGTCAAGTTCAAGGAGGCGGCGCTGGCCTACCGGCTGGAGCGCAAATGGAGCAAGGACAAGATCCTCACCGAGTACCTCAACACGGTCTACTTCGGCCAGGGCGCCTACGGGATCGAGGCCGCGGCGCGCACCTACTTCGGTGCCGCCCACCCCGGCTGCGGCACCGAGACCGAACCCTGCGCGGCCGTGCTCGAGCCCTGGGAGGCGGCGATGCTGGCCGGGATCATCCAGTCGCCGTCGGCCTACGACCCCAAAGTCTTCCCCGAAAACACCCTCGCCCGGCGCAACCTGGTGCTGGAACGGATGGCCGAACAGGGCTTCATCTCCGAAGAACAGCTGCGCGACGGCCAGCAGCAGGCCCTCCCCTCGCCGGAGGCGATCGAACCGCCGAGCCTCGACTCCAGGGCCCCCTACTTCACCGCCTACCTGCGCCAGCAGCTGGTCGAACGCTACGGCGCCGCCAAGGCCTTCTTCGGCGGCCTCGAGGTCAAATCGACGCTTGATCTGCAGCTGCAGGAAGCGGCCGAAGAATCGGTCAACTCCTACCTCGGCTACTCTCCGGCGACCGCCTCGGTGGTCGTGATCGACAACCGCAACGCCGGGATCAAGGCGATGGTCGGCGGGCCCGACTTCGATACGCGGCCGTTCAACCTGGCCACCCAGGGGCGCCGCCAGCCGGGCTCCTCGATCAAGCCCTTCACCCTGCTCACCGCCCTGGAACAGGGGATCTCCCCCTACACCGTCTTCGCCTCCGAACCGCGCACCTTCGAGTTCGGCAAAAACGGCCAGGAACTCTTCGAGGTGACGAACGACGGGGACTACTACGCCGGATCCTGCGACCTCTTCTGCGCGACGACGAACTCCGACAACACGGTCTACGCGGCCCTGGGGCTCGAAGCCCTGAAGGGCAAGACGGTGCAGGCGAGGACGAGGTCGATCGCCGCAACCGCGCACAAGGCCGGCTACAACGACCCGATCTCGACCAACCCCGCGATGGTCCTCGGCGCCCCCCGCGAAGGCGTGACGCCGCTCGGCTGGACCTACGCCTACAGCACGATCGGCAACAACGGAGATCGGGTCAGCGGCACCCTCGCCCCCCGGCCTGGCAACAGCCCCGTCTCCATCCTCCAGGTGACCAACGGCGACGGCGACACGATCAAGGGCGGCGACAACGACTCGATGCACGAACAGGTCTTCGACGAGGAAACCGTGGAAACGGCCAAGGGGATGCTCGAAAGCGTCGTCTCCTCCGGAACCGGCACCAACGCCCAGATCGGCGCCGAAGGGCAGTGGGGCAAGACCGGGACCACCGAGAACAACGGCGACGCCTGGTTCTGCGGCGGCATCAGCGACGAGGCGACCGCCTGCGTCTGGGTCGGCTACCCGGACTCGACGACGCCGATGGAAACGCTCTACAACGGCGGCCCGGTGATGGGCGGAACCTTCCCGGCCCTGATCTGGGCCGACGTGATGTCCGCCTGGCTGGAGATCCAGGCAGCGAAGGCGGCCGAGAAGGCGGCGCGCCAAGCCGCCCGCGAAGACGGCGAGGAGTTCGACCCGAGCGAAACCGAAAGCTACGTCCCCTCCGAAGGGGAAACCGAAAGCTACGTGCCGCCCGAAGAAGGCGAATTCGAAGCGACGCCGGAACCCGAAGTCGAAGAATCGGCCCCGGAAACCGAAGTGACGCCTGCTCCCGAAGAAGCGGCACCGGAAGAAGCGACCCCCGAAGCGGGCGGCGAAGCCGGCGGCGGGGTCGGCGCTCCGTAGCGGAGCGTCCGTTCAGGCGGCGGCGACCGGCCGCGGCCTGGAGACGAAGCGACTGCCGGCAGCGCAGAAGCGCCAGGGGTACTCGACCGCTTTGGTGATGCCGATCCGCGGCCCGGTGACGATCTCCGGCGGCGGGCCCTGCGGACGCGTCATCAGGAAGGGCTCGCGGTCAAGGGCGGCTTCGTTGTCGGCGAGGTCGACCCCCAGCGCCTCGGTCAGCTTGCCGGGGCCCGAGCAGAGCTCGGTGTCGGGCTTGTCGCCGCGGCGCTCGCGCATCCGCTCGAGCCCGTGGGTGGGCTCGAGCGCCCGGATCAATACCGCCGCCGCCTCTCCCTCCGGTTCGGCGACCGCGTTGAGCAGGCTGTGGATGCCGTAGGAGAGGTAGACGTAGGCGTAGCCGGGCGGCCCGAACAGGACCCGCGTGCGGTCGGTCAGGCCGACGTATGCGTGGCAGGCGGGATCGTCGGCCTCGTAGCTCTCGGTCTCGACGATGACGCCGCCGACGCCTTCGTAGAGCAGGGTGCAGCCAACTAGATCTCGGGCGACATCGTGGACCGAACGGTCGAAGAAATCAGCCCCCAACGGCTCTCCGAGCCGTTGGGCCCGGCGCTCAGACCTTGAGGCCTCTCCCTTCAGCCCTGCTCCTCCCGGAGCCGGGCCTGGACCGCCGCCAGCGTCTCCCGCGCCTCCTCGATCTGCCGCGCCAGCGGCGCCGAGCCGGTACCGCCGGCGATCCGCTTCGACTCCAGCCAGCTGCTCCGCTGCAGCACCTCGTAGTAGGAGTCGTCGAGGTGCTCAGAACGCTGCCGCAGCTCCTCCGGGGTCAGCTCCGAGAGCGACTTGCCGCGCTCGACCGCGTCGCGGACGAGGCCGCCGACGACGCCGTGCGCCTCGCGGAAGGGGACGCCGCGGCGGACCAGCAGGTCGGCGACCTCGGTCGCCGCCAGCATCTCGTCGCCGGAGGCCGCCTCCATCCGCTCGCGGTGGAACTCGATCCCGTCGAGCATGCCGGCGGTCGCGTCGAGCAGTGCCTCGATCGTGTCGATCGCGTCGAAGAGCGGCTCCTTGTCCTCCTGCATGTCCTTGCCGTAGGTGAGCGGCAGCGCGTGCATCACCCCGAGCAAGGTCCCGTAGGAGGCGGCGACGCGGGGGCTCTTCGCCCGCAAAAGCTCGGCCGAATCGGGGTTCTTCTTCTGCGGCATGATCGAGGAGCCCGAGGAGAAGGACTCGTCGAGCTCGCAGAAGCCGAACTCCGAGGAGCTCCAGATGACGATTTCCGAGCCCAGGCGCGAGAGGTGCATCGCGCAGGTCGAGGCGGCGTTGAGGTAGTCGAGGACGAAGTCGCGGTTGGAGGAACCGTCGATCGAGTTGTGGCTGACGTGGGCGAAGCCGAGGTCGGCGGCGACACCCTCGCGGTCGATCTCCCAGTTGACGCCGGCCAGCGCGCCGGAGCCGAGCGGCATCACCGAGGCGCTGTCGAGGGCGAACTGGAAGCGGAGGACGTCGCGGGCGAGCATCCAGAAGTACGCGAGCAGATGGTGGCCGAGATAGACCGGCTGGGCGCGTTGCAGGTGCGTGTAGCCGGGCATCGTCCAGTCCTTGTGGGCTTCGGCCTGAGCGAGCAGCCGCTCCATCGCCGCGCCGCAGAGCTCGATCGCCCGCAGCGAGTGCGCCTGCACGACCATCGCCACGTCGGTCGCGACCTGGTCGTTGCGCGAGCGGCCGGTGTGGAGCTTGCCGGCCAGCGGCCCGATCTCCTCGCCGAGCAGCCGCTCGATCGCCATGTGGATGTCCTCGTCGGCGGGATCGAACTCGAAGCCGTGCTCGGCCATCCGGGCATCGACCCGGTCGAGTCCCGCCTCGATCTGCGCCAGCTCGTCCTCGCTGAGGACGCCGATCCCGCAGAGGCCGCGGGCGTGCGCCTTCGACTGGTCGATGTCGTACGGCGCCAGCCAGGCGTCGAAGGCGAGCGAGCGGTTGAGGCGCCAGAAGCGGGGGTCCGGCTCTTTGCGAAAGCGTCCCATGGGCGGGCGATTATGCCGCTAGGAGGCTTGCCCGAGGGCTGCGGTGAGCTCTTGGCAGACGCGCTCCACCTGCGCCTCGCTCATCGCCGGGAAGAACGGCAGCGCCAATGAGTCCGCCGAAGCGGCTTCGGCGACCGGAAACTGGCCCTCGCGATAACCGAGCTCGCGCAGGTGCGGGAAGAGGTGGATGCAGGGCAGGTAGGCCTTGGAGGCGATGCCGCGCTCGCCGAGGTGGGCGATCGTCGCGTCGCGGTCGACGCCCTTGGGGAGGCGCACCGTGTAGACGAACCAGCTGCGCACCTCGGTGCCGCGGCCGGCGATCGGCGTCCGCAGGCCCTCGATCGAAGACAGCCGCTCCTCGTACATCCGCGCGACCGCGGCGCGGCGCTCGAGCAGTGAGTCGAGCTTCTCGACCTGGGCGACGCCGAGGGCGGCGGCGAGGTCGGAGAGGCGGTAGTTGTAGCCGAGGCGGTCGTGGTCGAGCCAGCCCATGTCGACGGCGCGGCCCTGGTTGCGCTCCGAACGCAGGCGGGCCGCCTCATCGGCGTCGCGGGGGACGATCATGCCCCCCTCCCCCGTCGTCATCTGCTTGTTGGCGTAGAAGGCGAAGGTGGCGAGGTTGCCGCGGGCACCGACTTTGCGACCCTCGGAGTCGACGGCGCCGAGCGCCTCGCAGGCGTCCTCGAGGACGCCGAGGCCGTGGCGCGCCGCCAGCGCCTCCAGCTCGGGCATCGCCGCCGGGTAGCCGAAGATGTGCACCGGCAGGAGCCCCGCCGTCCGCTCGCCGACCGCCTCCGCGGCGGCGGTCGGGTCGATGTCCAGCGTCTCCTCCTCGACGTCGACGAAGACCGGCCGCGCGCCCTCGTAGAGCAGGCAGTTGGCGGAGGCGACGAAGCTGAAGGGGCTGGTCACCACCTCGTCGCCCGAACCCCAGCCCAGCGCCCGCACCCCCAGATGCAGGGCGGTAGTGCCGCTGGAGACCATCACCGCGTCGTCGACTCCGAGCCAGGCGGCGAACTCGCGCTCGAAGCGCTCGCCCATCGGGCCGAGCGAGAGCCAGCCGGAGCGCAGCACCTCCAGCACCAGCGTCTCCTCGCGGGTGCTTACGTCCGGCTTGGCGAGCGGAATCGGTTGGTTGGCGGCACTCACTGGAAGGCGTACTCCAGCGAGTCGACCAGCGCCTCCCAGGAGGCCTCGATGATGTTCTCCGAGACCCCGATGGTCCCCCACTCGCGCTCGCCGTCGGCGGAATCGAGCAGGACCCGGGTGACCGCCCCGGTGCCGTGGGCTTCGTCGAGGATGCGGACCTTGTAGTTGGTCAGTTCGATCTCGGCGAGGTGCGGGTAACGATCGGCGATCGCCGTTCGCAGGGCACGGTCGAGGGCGTTCACCGGACCGTTGCCCTCGGCGGCCTGGAAGTAGCGCTCGCCATCGACCTCGACTTTGATCGTCGCCTCGGTCGTCACCTCGCCGTCGGCGTGTTTTTCGACCACGACGCGGAAGCTCTCGAGCTGAAAGAGCTTCTTGTATTCGCCCGTCTCACGCCGCAGCAGCAGCTCGAAGGAGGCCGGTGCGGCCTCGTAGTGGTAGCCGTCGTGCTCGCGGCGCTTCAGCTGCTCGACCGTCCGCGCCGCCGCCGCGTCGTCCATCTCGAGGCCGGCCCGCTCGGCCTGGGCGCGGATCGTCGCCTTGCCGGAGAGCTCGGAGGGCAGGATCGCGCGCTGGTTGCCGACCGCGGCGGGGTCGATGTGCTCGAAGGTGCGGGCGTCGGCCTCGACCCCGGCGACGTGCATCCCTCCCTTGTGGGCGAAGGCGTTGCGGCCGACGTAGGGCGCGTCGGGGTTCTGGGCGACGTTGCAGAGCTCGTCGATGAAATGGACGGTCTCGGCCAGCGCGGCGAGCTGCTCGGGGCTGACCACGTCGAAGCCGAGCTTCAGCTGCAGGTTGGGCAGGATCGTCGTCAGGTTGGCGTTGCCGCAGCGCTCGCCGTAGCCGTTGACGGTGCCCTGGACCATGCGCGCACCCTCGCCCACGGCGGCGAGTGAGTTGGCCACCCCGCAGCCGGCGTCGTCGTGGACGTGGATCCCGACTTCGGCCCGCTCGCCGAGCTTGGTGACCACCTCGCGGGTGGCGGCGGCGACCTGGTCGGGCAGGCTGGAACCGTTGGTGTCGCAGAGGGTGACGTTCTCGGCGCCGGCGGCGATCGCCGCCTCCAGGCACTCCAAGGCGTAGGCGGAGTCGTCGCGGTAGGCGTCGAAGAAGTGCTCGGCGTCGTAGACGACCCGCTTGCCCTGGGCGCGGCAGAAGGCGACCGAGTCGGTGATCATCGCCAGGTTCTCCTCGCGGGAGACCTTCGTCACCTTCTCCAGGTGCAGGCCCCAGGTCTTGCCGACCAGGGTCACCACCGAGGTGAAGGCGCCGACCAGCGTCTGCAGCGCCGGATCGTCCTCGGGCGCGGTGTCGCGGCGGCGGGTCATCCCGAAGGCGCAGATCGTCGCCTGCTCGAGCTCCAGCTCCGCCAGCCGCGCGAACAGCTCCTCTTCCTTCGGGTTCGAGCTGGGAAAGCCGGCCTCGATCATCTGCACGCCGAGCTTGTCCAGCGCGACGACGACGCGGGCCTTCTCGGATGCCGAGAGCGACATCCCCTCCCCCTGCATGCCGTCACGCAAGGTCGTGTCGTAGAGCTTCACCTGTTCCATCTGTTGCTGCCTTTCGAGTCGAAGAAGATCGGGTGGGCCGGAGCCCTCGTGCGCGGGCGTGCCGCGCCGGCCGCTTATGCGGCGGGGGTAATTCGCCCGATCGACTCCGAGTCAGGTGCCTCGGCAGAGTCGGATGCAGGGGCCTCGACGAAGTCGAGCCACTCCAGGTACTCCTCCGCCTTGCCGCAGAGTGCGTCCTCGAACTTGGCCTGGACGTGGCGGGTGATCTCGCCCGGCTCGCCGAGCGGGTGGTCGTCGATCTCGCGCACCGGCACCAGCTCGGCCGCGGTGCCGGTGAGGAAGACCTCCTCGGCCAGGTAGAGCTCGGCGCGGGCGATGTCGCGCTCGACCACGGTGTAGCCGAGGTCGCGGGCGATCTGGATCACCGACTTGCGGTTGATCCCGTCGAGGATCGAGGCGACGTGCGGCGGGGTGAGGATCTGGCCGTCGCGGACGACGAAGATGTTCTCGCCCGAGCCCTCGCAGACGAAGCCGCGTTCGTCGAGCAGGATCGCCTCGTCGTAGCCGGCGTTGTGGGACTCGGTCTTGGCGAGGATCGAGTTGAGGTAGGAGCCGGAGGCCTTGGCGTGCGGGATCGAGCCGCCGGGGCTGATCCGTCGCCAGCTCGAGACCTTGGCGCGGATGCCGCCGTTCTTGCTCTCCTCGCCGAGGTAGGCGCCCCAGGGGAAGGCGGCGATGATCACGTCGACCGGCGCGTCTTTGGCGTAGAGGCCGAGGCTGCCGTAGCCGCGGTAGGCGAGCGGACGGATGTAGGCGCTGTTGAGGCCGTTGCGGCGCAGCAGCTCGTGCGTGGCCAGGCGGATTTCCTCGCTCGAGTACGGAATCTCCAGGTAGTAGAGCTCGGCCGACTTCTCGAGCCGGTCGAGGTGGTCGTGATGGCGGAAGACCGCCGGGCCGCGGGGGGTCTCGTAGCAGCGGATCCCCTCGAAAACGCCCGTGCCGTAGTGCAGCCCGTGGCTCAGGACGTGGGTTTGCGCGTCCTCCCAGGGGACGAACTCCCCGTTCCTCCAAATCAAATCGACCGGATCCATGTTGGGGAAGTATGCCCGATCAAACGCAGGGCTTCAGCCCTGCGGCCGCGAATGGTGCCCAGACCCCAACGAGAGGAGCCAATCGATGCGCATTCCCCACCCCAAGCTCAATTACGCGAACGTGATCGCCACGCTGGCGCTGTTCGTCGCCCTCGGCGGCGTCGCCGTCGCCGCCGGGCTGCCGAAGAACAGCGTCGGCCAGAATCAGCTCAAGCGCGGCGCCGTCACCGCCGCCAAACTGAAGCGTGGCGCCGTGACCAGCGGCAAGATCGCCCCCCGCGCGGTCACCGCCGGCAAGCTGGGCGCCAACGCGGTCCTGCCCGGCAACCTCGGCAACGGGATCATCACCACCAACAAGCTCTCCGACGGGGCCGTGATCGCCAGCAAGATCAAAAACGGCGTCGTCACCACCAACAAGCTGACCAACGGGGCCGTGACCACCGCCAAGCTCGGCGACAAATCGGTCACCCTCGGCAAACTGGCCGACAACATCGCGCCGCTGCTGGGAACGCTGAAAAGCGGCCAGACCCTGCGCGGAGTCTTCGCGATCGGCGGCGAGGACAAAATCACCCCCGCCTCGGTCAGCTTCCAGTTCCCGCTGCTCAACCCACCCGCGGCGCCGAAAGAGAACGTCCTCGACGTCGGCAAAACGAATGCCAACTGCGCCGGCATCACCGGTACCTCCACTCCGCAGGCGAACCCGGGGCAGCTCTGCGTCTACATCACCTCGAAATCGGCCGAATTCGAAGGCCTCGAATTCATCGACGGCTCGACCAACCGGCTCGGCTTCGGTCTTTCGGCCGGCTTCAAACTGGCCGACCCGGCCAACCTGGTCTACGGCCAGTGGGCGGTGACGGCGCCCTAGCCGTCGAGCTCTTCGAGCACGGCGGCAGTCATCTCCGCGGTTCCGACCTGGTCCCCACCCTCGGAGGCCAGGTCGGCCGTGCGGAGGCCGCGCTCGAGCACGGCGTCAACCGCGGCTTCGACGCGATCGGCGTCCCCGCCCCGGCCGAGGCCGTGGCGCAGCATCATCGCCGCCGAGAGGAAGGTCGCGAGCGGGTTGGCGAGGCCTTTGCCGGCGATGTCCGGGGCCGAGCCGTGGACGGGCTCGAAGAGGCCGGGAGCGCCCGCGGCGCCGAGGCTGGCGGAGGGCAGCATCCCCAGCGAGCCGGTCAGCATCGCCGCCTCGTCGCTGAGGATGTCGCCGAAGAGGTTCTCGGCGAGGACGACGTCGAAGTCGGCGGGCCGGGAGACGAGCTGCATCGCCGCGTTGTCGACCAGCAGGTGTTCGAGCTCGACGTCCCCGTACTCGGCGGCGACGCGGCCGACCACCTCGCGCCACAGCCGCGAGGTCTCGAGCACGTTGGCCTTGTCGACCGAGGTCACCTTCGGCTTGCGGCCGGAGCCCTCGGCGCGGCGGCGGGCGGCGTCGAAGGCGGTGCGGGCGATGCGATCGACCTCCTCGACGGAGTACTCGCAGACGTCGTGGGCGACGTCGCCCTCGCGGCCGGAGTCGCCGAAGTAGATGCCGCCGGTGAGCTCGCGGACGACCAGCAGGTCGGTACCGGCGATCCGCTCCTCGCGCAGCGGGCTGGCCCCGACCAGGGCCGGGCTCGGCCGCACCGGGCGCAGGTTGGCGTAGAGGCCCATCCCCTTGCGCAGGCCGAGCAGGCCCTGCTCCGGGCGCGGCGCGCCGGGGTCGGTGGTGTCCCATTTGGGCCCGCCGACGGCGCCGAGCAGGACCGCGTCGGCGTTGCGGCAGGCGTCGAGGACCTCGTCGGTGAGGGCGGTGCCGTGCTCGTCGATCGAGCAGCCGCCCATCAGCCGCTCGTCGTAGGAGAACTGGCCGAGGGCGTCGAGCAGATCGCGGGCCGCGGCGACGATTTCGGGGCCGATCCCGTCGCCGGGAAGGACGACTATGCGCGAGGTGCCGTTCAAGGTCCCGGCACTCTATGCGTCTGAGGCGTGCGCCTCGATATTGAGGCGGACGTAGTCG
Source organism: Solirubrobacterales bacterium (assembly GCA_035474955.1). Lineage (GTDB taxonomy): Bacteria > Actinomycetota > Thermoleophilia > Solirubrobacterales > 70-9 > VAYN01. The sequence continues at coordinate 9,888 of DATIMV010000013.1, read as the reverse complement.
AGCACCAGCGGCTGCTCGTGCTGGGCGAGGACGGCTTCGGCGAAGGGCTGGCGCTTCTCCGGCGGCAGCTGGTCGAGGATCGGGCCAAGGGTGACCGTGGAGAGGAAAGCGAGCGGGCGCTCGGGCCGGACCGGCTTCGGCTCGAGCCAGCAGCGGGCCTCGGCGAAGCCGGCGTCGCGAAGCCGCGGCTCGGTCTCCTCCGGCGAGGCGAAGTTCCAGAGGCCTTTGGCCTCGGTCAAGTGCGGCGCGTACTCGGGGTCGGCGGCGACGGTCGCGATCGCCCTGCCGTGCTCGGCGACGTTGCCCTGCCCCCCGCACTGGGCGACGAGACGTCCGCCGGGCTTCAGGGCCGCCCGCAGCTGCCGGAAGAGGCGGCCGTGGTCGCCGATCCAGTGGAAGGTCGCGGTCGAGAAGACGAGGTCGACCGGCTGGTCGAGATCCAGCTCGACGAGGTCGGAGACGAGGTAGTCGGCGCCGTCGCCGAGCCGCTCCTTCGCCTTCGCGACCATCGCCTCGGAGCCGTCGACGGCGATCACCCGGCCGTGGGGCAGCCGCTTCGCCAGCTGTTCGGTGACGCGGCCGGAGCCGCAGCCGGCGTCGACCGCGACCTCGTCGCCGCGCAGCTGCAGCCGCTCCAGCACCTCCATCCCCCACTCGAACTGGGGATCGGAGACGGCGTCGTAGGTCTCGGCGTCCCACTCGCGGGCGCCGGTGTTCATCGGCTCCTGGAACCCGTCGGCCATGAGGCCCCCTTTCGCTTACAAGCTGGTCGTGACCGGCCCGTGGGAGGCCACCGGCTCGCGCTCGAACTCGTCGATCACGCCCGCGTTTTCGAGCGTGATCCCGATGTCGTCGAGGCCGTTCGCAAGCCGGTGTTTGACCTCGTGCTCGATCTGGAACTGGAAGACGCCGGCGGCGCAGTTGACGGTCTCGTCGTCGAGGTCGATCCGCGCCTCTCCCGCCTCGGCGACCGCCCGGCAGTGCTCCTCGTCGAGGATCACCGGCAGCAGCCCGATCTTGGTGCAGTTCGAGTAGAAGATGTCAGCGAAGGACGGCGCGACGATCGCCTTGAAGCCGAAGTCCTCCAGCGCCCAGGGCGCGTGCTCGCGGGAGGAGCCGCAACCGAAGTTGGCGCCGGTGACGAGGATCGGGTTCGGCTCCAGCTCGATCTCGCCGTCGCGGATCCAGTCGTAGAAGAGGAACTCGCCGAAGCCGGTCCGCTCGACCCGCTTCAAGAACTGCTTGGGGATGATCTGGTCGGTGTCGACGTCGCTGCGGTCCAGCACCGACACCTTGCCTTCGATCTTGTCAATCGGTCGCATGCTCAGCTCCAGTTCCTGATGTCGACGAAGTGGCCCTCGACGGCCGCGGCGGCGGCCATTTTCGGGCTGACGAGGTGGGTGCGCCCGCCCTTGCCCTGGCGGCCCTCGAAGTTGCGGTTCGAGGTCGAGGCGCAGCGCTCGCCTTCGCTCAGCGTGTCCGGGTTCATCCCCAGGCACATCGAGCAGCCCGCCTCGCGCCATTCGAAGCCGGCGCTCTTGAAGACCTCGTCGAGGCCCTCTTCTTCGGCGGTCTTCTTCACCTGCTGGGAGCCGGGGACGACCATCCCGTGGACGCCGCTGGCGACCTTGCGGCCCTCGACGATCGCCGCCGCCTCGCGCAGGTCCTCGATCCGCGAGTTGGTGCAGGAACCGATGAAGACCCGTTCGGGGGCGATCTCGGTCATCGGCGTGCCCGCGGTCAGGCCCATGTAGGCCAGGGCGCGTTCGGCCGCTTCGCGGTCGGCGGGAGACTCCAGCTCGGCCGGGTCGGGGACGCGGTCGGTGACCTCGACGACCTGGCCGGGGTTGGTCCCCCAGGTGACCATCGGCGAGATGCCGGCGGCGTCGACCTCGACCTCGGTGTCGAAGCTGGCGTCGGGGTCGGTCGGCAGCTCGCGCCAGCGGGCCATCGCCGCGTCGAAGTCGGCCGGCGCCGCGGGGCGCCCCTTCACCCACTCGAAGGTGGTCTCGTCGGGGGCGATCATCCCGGCACGGCCGCCGCCCTCGATCGTCATGTTGCAGATCGTCATCCGGCCCGGCATCGAGAGCGCCTCGATCGCAGGGCCGGCGTACTCGACCGCGTAGCCGGTCATGCCGCCGGTGCCGAGGCGGCCGATCGTCGCCAGGATCAGGTCCTTCGGGGTGACGCCGTGGCGCAGCTCGCCGAAGTAGTTGATCCGCATCGTCTTCGGCCGTTTCTGGACCAGGCACTGGGTCGCCAGCACGTGCTCGACCTCGGAGGTGCCGATCCCGAAGGCCAGCGCGCCGAAGGCGCCGTGGGTGGAGGTGTGGCTGTCGCCGCAGACGATCGTCATCCCCGGCTGGGTCGTCCCCAGCTCCGGCCCGATCACGTGGACGATCCCCTGCCGGTCGGAGCCCAGCGAGTAGACCGGGACGCCGAACTCCTCGCAGTTGCGCTCCAGCGTTTCGACCTGGACGCGCGAGAGGTGGTCGGCGATCAGGTGCGCGGCTTTGGTCCCGTCGGTCGGGGTGTTGTGGTCGGCGGTGGCCAGGGTCTTGTCCGGGCGGCGGACTTTGCGATTGGCCATCCGCAGGCCGTCGAAGGCCTGGGGCGAGGTGACCTCATGGACCATGTGCAGGTCGATGTAGATCAGCCCCGGCGAGACCTCGTGGGCCTCCCAGATCTTGTCGAACATCGTCTTTGGCATTGCTGTCAGCTCCTCCTGAGGCCGGCGGCGATCACGGCCAGGAAGCGGGTCGCCTCCTCGCCTTCGTTCTCGAAATGATGGGGAAGGTCGGCGTCGAAGGTGACGCTGTCCCCTTCTTGAAGCTCGTGGCGACTGCCGTCGACGACCAGCGCCAGGGTGCCGGCGAGGACGACGGCGGTCTCGCGGCTGCCGGGCTCGTGCATCGGCGGGTCCTCGCGACCGCCGGTAGTCGCGCCGGGCTCGAGCACGTGGAGGGAGACGTCGGCGCGCTGGCCGGGCAGCGGCGGGGTCAGCTCCTCGAACCGGTGACCGCCGCGCTCGGAGTGACGACGACCGGCAGCGCGGCTGATCACAACGTGCTGCCCCTCGTCAAGCCGCAGCAGTTGCGAGAGCGTCAGTTCCAACCCAGAGGCGATCTTTGCGGCGACGGCGAGCGTAGGGCTCGTCTCCCCCCGCTCGACCTGCGAGAGCATCGGCGCGCTGACACCCGAGCGCTCGGCCAGATCGCGGAGCGAGAAGCCCATCGCGTCACGCAGAGCGCGGATGCGCGGGCCGACGGAAGTTGCGGTGCCGTTCTCGGTTGCGGTCGCCATCGGTCTGTACGTTATCACGGACGTTTGTATAGCAACGCCCGCAGGTCGGCGGCAATCGCCTCCGGTTCGTCATCCAGTTGATTCCAGGTGATGTGGGTGACCGTGTACCCCGCAACACGAAGGCGGCGATCGCGAGCGCGGTCTTCGCGAAAGGCGGTGCGGGTCTTGTGGCTTTCCCAACCGTCCAGCTCGACGATTTGTCCGGTCCCCGTCCAATGGCAATCGACTTTGAAATTTCTTTCCCCCAAGAGGATCCAGTCGTTGAAGCGAGGCAGTGGTAGACGGTGTCTCCGCAGGAACGGGGCGAAGCGTTCCTCAAGAGGGCTGCACTTGCGACCTTCCGGCTCTTCGTTCAGGCGTTCCAGCGCAGCTCGAACCCTTCGCGAGCCCCGTTTACCTGGATACCGCTCAAGTAGGTCCCAAAGCGAGAGTCGATCCCAGAGTTCCAGGTATTCGGCCTCTCGCAGCATGTTCTGGACCACGTCTACGGGTTCGATCGCTGCCAGATCGAAGATCGTCCGCGGCACACTCGTGACCGGGACTCGTTCCTCGATGACCACCTCGTCAGCAGGTAGCTGCAAGTGATGGCGCCGGATTCGCTCCGAGGAGGTGCTCTTGCGGGGCGTGGTGACGTCGATTACCGAGCGTGAGTTCGGCCGAATCATCCAAAGGGCCGCGGCCGACCAGTGACTGAGAACCGCTTCGGGTCCAGAGGCGAGCACGGCCGCCATCCACCGGCCCTCCCGCGGAACCACCTGGTGTCCAACCGAATACACACCGGAGTGGAGCCGGTGCAAGCGTCCGGCCCGGACCCGTCTTCCGATCGCGCCCGGCTCGAACCCGAGACGAATCAGTTGCTCCCGCGCCACCACCCCGTACTGCCGGTCCGCCAGCTCGGCAAGCATCCCGTCACTTCCGCGAGACCGTAAAAGGGTCCGCATATCGGACTCTTCCACGGTCTCGGCGGGCACGCCCTGAAGCTGACGGGAAACCTCGGGCGGGTGGGGCGCGGTTTGTGCCGACTTAGTCCGCTATGTGCGCCGGAAGCGTGACTTATGGACCTGGCGTGCGTTCGACCGCGGCCTCGGCCGTTGCCGCCTCGGCCTCGCGCGTCGCGGCGCCTTCCAGGGCGTTGGACAGCGCTCGGACGTAGGCGCGGGCGCTGGCCTCGAGGATGTCGGTTGCCACGCCCTGGCCGGTGGCCAGGCGGCCGGCGGCTCGCAGCTGCACGGTCACTTCGCCGAGGGCGTCCTCTCCCCCGGTCACCGCCTCGACCTTGTACTCGACCAGCGCGCACTCGGTCTCGGTCGCGTCCTGGATCGCGTGGAAGATCGCGTCGACGGGACCGTCGCCGCTCGATTCGCCGACCGACTCCTCACCAGAGGGCAGGGTCACCGCCACTTTCGCCACCGGCGGTCGACGGGTTCCCGCCTCGACCTCGAACCAGGCCAGCTCATGGGCTTCGGAGCGATCGCGCATCTCGTCGGAGACGATCGCCTCCAGATCCAGCGCGGTCACCTGCTTCTTGCGGTCGGCGACCTCCTTGAAGGCCTTGAAGGCGCTGTTCAGCGCGTTGCCCTCGACCTTGAAGCCCAGCTGTTCCAGGGCGTCTTTCAGCGCGTGCCGGCCGGAGTGCTTGCCCAGGACGATCGAGTTCGACTCCAGGCCGACCTCGGTCGCGTCCATGATCTCGTAGGTGCTGCGCTCCTTCAGCACGCCGTCCTGGTGGATGCCGGACTCGTGGGCGAAGGCGTTGCGGCCGACGACCGCCTTGTTCGGCTGCACCGGGTAGCCGGTCAGGCGACTGACCATGCGGCTGGTGCGGGCGATCTCCCGCGTGTTGATCTCGGTCCAGAGGCCGTGGGCGTCCTCGCGGACGGCGACCAGCATCGCGATCTCCTCCAGCGAGCAGTTGCCGGCCCGCTCGCCCAGCCCGTTGACGGCGCACTCGACCTGCCGCGCGCCAGCCAGCACCCCGGCGTAGGAGTTGGCGACGGCCATGCCCAGATCGTCGTGGCAGTGGACCGACAGCTCGACGTCCCGCAGCGCCGGCACCAGCTCGTACAGCTGCCGGAAGTAGTCGGCGTACTCCTCGGGCGTCGTGTAGCCGACGGTGTCGGGGATGTTGATGACGGTCGCGCCCTCTTCGACGGCGATCGCGCAGACTTCGGCGGTGAACTCGATGTCGGCGCGGGTCGCGTCCATCGGCGAGAACTCGACGTCCTCGCAGTAGGACCGCGCCAGCGTCACCGCCGCCCGCGCCTGGCCCTTGACGTCCTCGCGGTCGGTCTGCAGCTGGTGCTCGATGTGGATGTCGGAAGTGGAGATAAAGGTGTGGATCCGCGGCCGGCCGGCGTCTTTGATCGCTCCCCAGGCGGCGTCGATGTCGGCCTTGTGGGTGCGGGCGAGGCCGCAGATCACCGGCCCCTCGACCACCCGCGCAATTTTCTGGACCGCCTCGAAGTCGCCAGGCGAGGTGATCGGGAAGCCGGCCTCGATCACGTCGACCCCCAGGCGGGCGAGCTGCTGGGCGATCTCGACCTTCTCGGCCGTGTTCAGCGAGATCCCGGGCGACTGCTCGCCGTCTCGCAGGGTCGTGTCGAAGATGTGGACGCGGTTGGCGTCGGATTTCGTCTCGGTTTGCGGTCCCATGGACCTTCTCCTTCTCTCTCTGCTTCGAATGGCCTTTTGTCTCTCGCGGCTATCGCGCCGCCCAGCGCTATTCCCCCCGAGGGGGGAGGAGAAGGAGTAGCGCGAGGCTGTCGAGCCGGGTGCTCATTCGGCTCCGAACCTTAGCGTAGGCTGCGCGAATCGCAACCCCGCAGCCCACCAGTCCTGCGCAGCGAACCAACTGGCTCGCCCTGTTCGCGATGGGGATGGCGGTCGTCGTGATCGCCAACGACTTCACCGCGGTCAACGTCGCCCTGCCGACGATGGAGCAGGACTTCGACACCAACGTCAACACGATCCAGTGGGTGATCAACGCCTACGCGCTGACCTTCGGGGTGATGATCGTCACCGGCGGTCGCCTCGCCGACATGTTCGGGCGCCGCAACGCCTTCTTCCTCGGCAGCGCGATCTTCGCCTCGATGTCGGCCCTGGGCGGGGTCGCCCCGAGCGAGACCTGGCTGATCGTGGCGCGGGTGCTGATGGGGATCGGCGGGGCGCTGATGTGGCCGGCGATCCTGGGGATGACCTACGAGATCCTGCCCGAAGAGAAGGCCGGCCTCGCCGGCGGAATCATCATCGGCGCTGCCGGTCTCGGCAACGCGGTCGGTCCGCTGTTGGGCGGCGTCCTCACCCAGGAGCTCAGCTGGCGCTGGATCTTCTTCCTCAACGTCCCGATCGCGATCTTCGCCGTCGCGGTCACCTACTGGCTGGTCCACGTCAAGGAGCCGGAAGGCGGCGAGCGGCGGATCGACTACGCCGGGATTTCAACCCTCTCGGTCGGCCTCGTCTCGCTTCTGATCGGGCTCGACCAGGTCGCCGACTGGGGCTTGAGCGACCCGAAAGTGATCGCGATGCTGGCGCTGGCCGCGGTGATGATCGCCGCCTTCCTCGCGATCGAGCGGCGGGCCGGCACCCACGCGCTGATCCCCCGCGAGGTGATGCGCAACGAGAACTTCACCTCCTCCTGCATCGCGGTCCTGTTCATGGCCGGGACCTTCTTCGCGGCGCTGCTCTACCTGCCGCAGGTGATGGAGAAGCAGCTCGACTACTCGGCCTTGGAGTCGGGCCTCGGCATGCTGCCGTTCCTCGCCGTCTTCGCGCTCGCCTCCTTCGCCGCCGGCCCCCTCTACGACCGGGTCGGCGCCAAGCGCCTGGCGGTGGTGGGAGCGGCCTGCATCACCCTTGGTCCGGTCCTCTTCTTCTCCCTGATCGACGAGGGATCGGGCTATGGGGCGCTGGTTCCCGGCATGGTCGTGATGGGCATCGGCGCCGGCAGCTTCGTTCCCACCGCGACGACCGCCGGGGTCACCTCGGTGGACGAATCGCAGACCAGCCTCGCCGGGGGGATCGTCTACATGTTCCAGATCGCCGGCGGCGCGATCGGCCTCGGCCTCACGACCACCGTCTTCACGGGCGCGAGCCCGCCCTTCGTCGACGGCGTCCAGGCCGCCTTCCGGCTCGACGCCGCGATGTCGGTGATCGGGCTACTGGTCGCGATCGCCTTCGTCGGCGGCCGCCTCTTCTCACGCCGCGAGCCCGCACGCGCGGGCTGAAGCCCCGGCTAGGGAATTACTTCGTTCTTCCCCGGGCCGCCGCTGATCTGGTCCTTGTCGGGGCCGCCGCGCAGCTGATCCCTGCCGGGGCCGCCGACGAGCTTGTCGAACCCAGGGCCGCCGAAAATCCAGTCGTCTCCCCGCCGCCCGAGCAGGAAATCGTCATCGGGGCCGCCGATGATCTTGTCCGCCGCGCCACCTCCGCTGAGGCGATCCTCGCCCGGGCCGCCGCGGATCGTCACCGAAACGGGGATGTCGCTGGTGAAGGTGACGAAGTCCGAGCCGCCGCCGGCGTTGACTTCGAAGCTGGCGATCGCCGTCGCCTTGCAGGTGAGTTCGGTGGGAATTTCCTCGGGATGGGTGCAGAGGTTGCCGCCGATTTCGAGCGGTTCGCTGGAGAGGATCACGTACTCGCGGCCGTCGGGGCTCAGCGAGATGCTCAGGCTGCCGTTCTCTGGACCGCCGCTGATCAGCAACGTGACCGCGGTGTCGGCACGCGCGAAAGCGGCGGGCAAAATTGCCAGCAGCAGCGCCACCAAAATGAGGGTTGCCTTCTTCATCAGTCCCTGGGCTGGGTCTCGGTTCTCCCGAAGACCCATTTTCCGAAACAACCGTTTCGCGCAGACGTTGCGCTAAAGGTCTACGGAGCGGCCGTTGGAGAAGCCCTCCAGCGCGAGGATCTTCTCGATCGCCTCGGCGCGGACCGGCGCGTCGGTCGTCAGCGCCATCACTGCCTTCTCTCCCCCGCTCTCGGCGCCGACGGCGGCGGAGACGATGTTTACGCCCTCCTCGCCGAAGAGGGTGCCGACCCGGCCGATCATCCCGGGCCGGTCGGCGTAGCGGAAGACGCTGATGTGCTCGGCGAAGGGCAGGTAAAAGCTCTCGCCCCAGGCGGAGACCAGGTAGGGCTCGTTGCGCGGGCCGACGCTGGTGCCGGCGACCTCGACCTCGCCGTCGGCGGTCTGGACCCGGACTTTGACCAGCTCGGTGAAGTCCTCGGCGCTGGCGTCGGTCGTCTCGGAGAGGTCGATCCCGCGCTCCTCCGCCATCTGCGGCGCGTTGACGAGGTTGACCGGCTCCTCGGTGTGGCCGGAGAGGATCCCGGCCATCACCGCGATCCCGAGCAGGCGGGTGTCGTGGGAGGCGATGCGGCCGCGGAATTCGGCGCTCACCTTCTCGACCGAGCCGTCGCCCAAGCCCTGGGCGAGACGGCCGAGCTTTTCGCAGAGCGGGACGAACGGCGCCAGTGCCTCCATCGCCTCCGGCCGCACGGCGGCGATGTTGACGGCGTTGGTGACGACGCCGCCGGTGAGCGCGGCACGCACCTGCTCGGCGGTGACGATCCCGGCCCGGTCCTGGGCCTCGGCGGTCGAGGCGCCGAGGTGCGGGGTGACGACGACGTCGTCGCGGCCGAAGAGCGGGTGCTCGGTCATCGGCTCCTCGGGGAACACGTCGAGCGCCGCCCCGGCCACCTTCCCCGAGTCCAGCGCGGCCGCAAGCGCATCGAGGTCGATCAACTCGCCTCGCGCGCAGTTGACGATCCGCACCCCGTCCTTCATGCGGGTGAGTGCCGTGGCGTCGATCCAGTTGATCGTCTCCGGCGTTTTCGGCAGGTGGATGGTGATGAAGTCGGCACGCTCGTAGAGCTCGTCGGAGGTCTCGACGCCCTCGACGCCCAGGTCCCGGAACCGCTCGGTCGAGACGAACTTGTCGAAGCCGATGACGTGCATCTCGAAGGACTGCGCGCGGCGGGCGACGAGCTGGCCGATGCGGCCGAACCCGATCACACCGAGCGTCTTGCCGTAGAGCTCGTTGCCGCCGTAGCGCGAGCGGGCCCACTCGCCGCCGACGAGCGCCGCATGCGCCTGCGGCACGTTGCGCGCGAGGGCGAGGGCCAAGGCAAGCGTGTGCTCGGCCGCGGCTACCGAGTTCGACTCCGGTGCGTTCACGACGAGGATGCCGCGCTTGGTCGCCTCGGCGAGATCGACGTTGTCGACGCCGGTGCCGGCGCGGCCCACCACCTTGAGGTTGCTCGCCTTCGCGATGAGCTCAGCCGTGACCTTGGTCGCCGAGCGGACGATCAGCGCATCGAACTCGCCGATCCGCTCCTCCAGCATTGCCTGGTCCCAGTCGAGCCCCAGCTCGACATCGAAGTCCTGGCGAAGCAACTCGACGCCCGACTCGGCGATCTTCTCCTTGACGAGGACCTTCATGCGCCCGCGACCCGAACGTCGCCGTTCTCGATCACCCAGTCGATACACGCGGTGAGGGCCTCGACGTCCGCGGGCTCGACCGCCGGGAACATGCCGATCCGCAGCTGGTTGCGCCCCAGCTTCCGGTACGGCTCGGTGTCGAGGATGCC
>DATIMV010000012.1:0-22440 GCA_035474955.1 Solirubrobacterales bacterium | reverse complement strand
GTGCGGTGGCCGCTCAGGTGGGGATCGAGCGGGTAGTCGCCGGGGTCCTTCCGGCCGGCAAGGTCGACGTAGTGGCCAGACTGCAGGCCGAGGGCCGGGTCGTCGCCATGGTCGGCGACGGGGTCAATGACGCCGCGGCGCTGGCGCAGGCCGACCTGGGCCTCGCACTCGGCACCGGGACCGACGTCGCCATCCAGGCCAGCGACCTGACGCTGGTCCGCGGCGACCTGCGCGTCGCCGCGGACGCCGTCCGGCTCGCGCGCCGTACGCTCGGCACGATCCGCGGCAACCTCTTCTGGGCCTTCGCCTACAACGTCGCCGCCCTGCCCCTGGCCGCCGTCGGCTTCCTCAACCCCCTGATCGCCGGCGCGACGATGGCCTTCTCCAGCGTCTTCGTCGTCACCAACTCGCTGCGGCTGCGCGGGTTCACTCCGCGCCGCTGACGTCCTCGGCGATGGTCGCGCGGAGGTTGCTGCTCGCCAGGTAGCTGAGGTTGCGGGTGCGGCCCTGCTGCTCGACCAGGCCCGCATCGACCAGACGGCGCAGATCGGCGCTGGCGGTGGCGGGGGAGACGCCTGCCTCTTCGCCGTATTTGCTGCGGTCAGTGCCGCCGAGCAGGCTCTGCTCGAGGGCGATCACGATGCGGTCGGGCCAGTCATGGCGCTCGGCCAGCCCTTCGAGGCGCTGCCAGCGGGCGGCTGCCTGCTCGATCTGAGTCAGTCGCTGACGCGCCTGGGCGAGGTGGGCTTCGAGGCAGAAGGCGACCCAGCCGGTCGCGTCCCGCTCGGGCTGGTAGCTGCCGCCCTGGGTCTCGCGCAGGGCGGCGTAGTACTGCTGCGTGTGGTCGCGCAGGTACTCCTCGATCGAGAAGAACTCGGGCGAGCCGAGGCCGCCGCGGGCCAGGACCAGCGACTGGACGATCCGTGAGATGCGCCCGTTGCCGTCGCGGAACGGATGGACCGAGATGACGTTGAGGTGCGCCATTGCCGCCTTGACGACCACGTCCACCTGGGGGTCATCCTCGGACAGCCACGCCAGCACCTCGTCCATCAACCCCAGCACCTCGCCGCCGACGGGACCGCGGTACTCGAGGGAACCGTCGGCGCCGGTCACCCCGATCGGGGCGGTTCGCCAAAGGCCCGGATCCTTGTCGCGCTGGAAGCAGCAGGCGTCGAAATGCAGATCGAGGATGACGCGGTCGAGCCATCGGAAGGAGGGGTCGATCGCCATCGTCCCGACATGGTCCATCGCCCGGGAGTAGCAGGCGACCGCCTGCCGGTCTTCATCGTCCTGGGCGGGGTGCAGGCGCCCGCTGGTCAACGCCAGCGCTTCGTCCGGCGAGACGCTGAAGCCCTCGATGGAAGTCGAGCTCTCTACCGAGCTGGCGCGCACCTGGCGCCGCAGCGATCCCATCCATCGGCTTCGCGTCATCACCTCGTCGCCGAGCGTGGCTCGCAGGGCGTTCAGCTCTGCGAGCTGTTCCCTCATCTCTGGAGTCAATTGCGGAGTTTTAAAGATCATGGCTCCAGAGCTTAGACGATTAAACGAGTAATCGTCTAAATAAATATTTAGCTATATGGCTCTAGGCTGCGCTTGCGGCTTTGGTGAACCACCGCTCCAGCCGCTCGTTCGTGAACACGTCTTCGCGGGGCCGCAGCTGGCGGCTGAGGGCGTCGCGGAGGTTCTGGCCGGCCTCCGGGTCGGCGACGAGGCCGTCGAAGATCGGGCCGGCGGCCGCCGGGTTGGGGAAGCGGGCGAAGTCGAAGGACCACTCGTAGTGCTCGCGGGCCCTTTCGTCGCGCCAGGCTTCGTAGCCGTCGAGGCTCTCGGTCGGTCCGTTCAATTCGCCGGCGACGTGGAGCGCCTGCTCGATCGCGTCGGAGATGCCCTGGGCGGTCGAAGGGTTCTTGAAGTGGCCGGCGTCGCCGACCAGGGCCCAGCCCGGCCCGTTTGCCTGGCGGAAGAAGCCGCGCAGCATCGTCTCCGGGGCGAGGTGGACGTTGCCGACCTGCTCGGCGCCTGCCAGCCAGTCGCTGTCGAACCAGTCGTCGAACCTGCGCACGCCTTCGAGGAAGGTCAGCTGCCGTTTCGTCGCGTCGCCGCGGGTCAGCGCCGGGTCGATGCCGAGGATCAGCAGCGAGAGGTCGTCCTCGCAGGGCGACCAGGCGAGCGAGCCGGTCTCGACCACGTCGATGAAGAAGCGATCGCTCGGCGGCAGGCCGCGCCAGTAGCCGAACATGAAGGCCATCTCGCCGGCCAGCGGGCGCTCCTTCTCGAGGCCAAGCAGCTTGGCGACGGTCGAGGCCCGGCCGTCGGCGCCGAACACCCAGCGCGCCTCGATCTCCTCGCCGCTCTCCAGCACCACACCGCGCGCCGGATCGTTCGGGGTCCCGGCGCCGATCAGCCCGGTCACCTTCTCGCCGAACCGGGTCTCGGCGCCGGCCGCGACCGCGACCTCGAGCAGCGCCTTGTCCAGCACCGGCCGGGTGATCGTCGCGGCGCGATCGAAGCCGCCGATCGGGGTGAACTCGCCGCTCACCTCGCGGCCGAGGGTGCGGATCCCGTACCCGATCAGGTTCACCCGGTGCTCGGCTTCGATCCGCTCCATCGCCCCCAGTTCGGCCAGCCGCGCCAGCGTGTTGGGGAACAGGCAGTGGGTCGAGAGCACGTTCGCCGGCGGCGGCTCGCGGTCGACGAGCAGGACCTTCCAGCCCTGCTCGGCCAACCGCGTCGCCAGCGGCGAGCCGGCGCAGCGAGCGCCGACCACGACCGCGTCGTAGCTGCTGCGCCCGCCGCTCATGACTTCCGCCCGACCGTGATCAGGTACTCCATCTCGAAGCGCGCGTCCTCGTCGCTGCCGCGGTTCCACTCGGCGCAGAACTCGCTGAGGACGCGGTCGAACTCCTCCGCCCGGCCCTCTTTCTCGGCGTTGGCGCGGGCGGCGATCGTCGGGCCGTAGCGGTCCTTGAAGTGCTCGCCGTAGTCGTCGGGCCGCTCGAAGGCGGTCACCTCGAGCACGCCTTTCTCGACCTTCTCCAGCTCGACCCGGTCGCCGAGCAGGCCGCGCAGGTGGTCCTCGCCACCCCACAGCGGCGGCGGCTGAGCGCCCTCCGGCGGCGGGGGCATGAACTGGCCCATCGCCCGGAAGAGGGCGCCGATCATCCCCTCCGGCGTCCAGCTCAGCAGGCCGATCGTGCCGCCGGGCTTGCAGACGCGGACGAGCTCGTCGGCGGCGGTCTGGTGGAAGGGGGCGAACATCACCCCGATCGAGGAGATCACGACGTCGAAGCTGTCGTCCTCGAAGGGCAGGCTGTGGGCGTCGGCCTCGGCCCACTCCAGCTCGACGCCCGCCGCCTCGGCGCGGGCGCGGCCGGCCTCGAAGAGCTCGGGGGTGAGGTCGCTGGCGACGACCTCGGCGCCCGCCTGCGCCGCCGGGATCGAGGCGTTGCCGGTGCCGGCGGCGACGTCGAGGACGCGCTGGCCGGCGCCGATCCCAGCCGCCTCGACCAGGCGCGGGCCGAGCGGCGTGAGGAAGGTCTCGACCATCGAGGGATAGTCGCCTGACGCCCACATCTTGCGGTGTTTCTGCTTCAGCTCGGGGCTTGGAGTTTGGGTCTCGGGGCTGGCGTTCACTGCTGATCTCCTTGTTTGGCTCGGTTGATGATCCATTTCTACGCCCGCGCCGGCGCCCGATCAACTTCTAAATCTGCAGTTACGGGCGTAGACTCGTCGCAGGGATGCCGGAGAGCTACGGACAGTTCTGCCCGATCGCCCAGGCGGCGCAGGTCCTGACCGAGCGCTGGACGCTGCTGGTCCTGCGCGAGTTGCTGATGGGCAGCACCCGTTTCAACGAGCTGCAGCGCGGCGTCCCCCGCATGTCCTCCTCGCTGCTGAGCAAGCGCCTGCGGGAGATGGAGCGCTCGGGCCTGATCACGCGGGAGAAGCTGCAGGGTGAGCGCGGACACGCCTACCGGCTCACCCCCGCCGGCGAGGCGCTGGGGCCGCTCGTCGTCTCCCTCGGCAACTGGAGCCGGGAGCACCTGAAGCGGGAGATCACCGAGGAGGAGGCCGACCCGGCGCTGCTGATGTGGGACATGCGGCGCAGCATCCAGCTCGACCGCCTGCCGGAGGAGCAGGTGGTGGCGTTCTTCCGTTATCGCGACGCCGAGGAGGGCAAACGCGCCTGGTGGCTGGTGGCGCAGCCCGCCGGCGCCGACCTCTGCTTCACCGACCCCGGCTTCGGGATCGACCTGCAGATCGACGCCGAGGCGCAGGCGATGGCCGAAGTCTGGGTGGGGAAGCTGGAGCTGGGCGCGGCGATGCGCTCGAGCCGGGTGCGGATAAACGGCCCCGATCACCTGGTGCGCAGCCTCCCCGAGTGGATCGGCCTCAGCTCCTTCGCCTACGAGGACCCGGCCGCGGTGCTGGCCAAACGCCAGGCCGCCTGAGTCCCGAGCGGACCCGCCGCAACCGCGCTTGCAGTCGGCTTCCGCCGGCAGCGCGAGCCTTTCCACCCGCCTACGGTTTATGTCAGGGCCGGCAACCTGCTGCCGGCTTTCCTCTTACGGCTATGGCGAATCAGACCTCGAAACCGCGCCTGCGCTGGCTTCCGTCGCTCCTCGCGGCGGTGCTTGCCCTGCTTGCCTGCGTCGCGCTGGCGGCCACCTCGGCCTCCGCCGAGAACAACTCGGAAAAGCTGGAGAAGGTCGAAGAGAAGATCGATCACGTCGAGGAGCGCGAAGGCGTGCTGACCTCCGCGATCGAGGCGATGGGGGAGGAAATCTCCGCCCTCGAAGGCCAGGTTTCGGCGCTGCGCAACCAGGAGGCGGCCGCCGAAGAAGAGCTGGCCGCCAAGGAGGCCGAGCTGCAGCGGGCCGAAGCCGAACTGAAAGAGGCGCTGGAGCGGCTGAAGACCCTGAAAGCGCGGCTGAAGCGGGCACTGGTCAACCTGCGCGAGCGACTGATCGCGATCTACACCTACGGCTCGACCGACATCACTTCGGTCGTCCTCAGTGCCGAGGACTACGGCGACATGGTTGCCCAGACCGAATACCTCGACGCGATCAACGAAAGCGACGAGAAGCTGGCCGAGCGGGTGCGGTCCCTGCGCGACGAAGCGAAGAAGCTGGTGCGGGTGCGCAAGACCGCGAAGCTGACGATCGAAAAGGCGCGCGACCAGATCGCCGCCAGGGAGGAGCGGCTGGAAATCACCCGCTCGACCCTGGAGGCGCGCGAGGGGACCCTGCTCTCCGCCCGGGCCGAGCGCCGGCAGGCGCTGAACAGCGTCGAAGGCGAGCGCCACGAGCACGAGGAGATCGCCGAGGACCTGCGCTCGCAGATCCAGCAGGAAATCGCCGAAGCGACCGGCGGCCTGCCGCTGCCGGCCGGGCCGCTGCCGACCCCGAGCGCCGCCGGCCTGATCTGGCCGGTCGAAGGAACCTTCACCTCGGGCTTCGGCTACCGCTGGGGCCGCATGCACGAGGGGATCGATATCGCCGCCGCCGAAGGCACCCCGATCCGCGCCGCCGACTCGGGCACCGTGATCCTGATGCAGTCCGAGTACGAAAGCGGCGGCTATGGCAACTACACCTGCCTCGACCACGGCGGCGGGCTCTCCACCTGCTACGCCCACCAGTCCAGCTTCGCCACCTCGACCGGCGCCAGCGTCAGCCAGGGCGACCTGATCGGCTACGTCGGCAACACCGGCCACAGCTACGGCGCCCACCTCCACTTCGAGGTCCGCATCAACGGCGTCGCCACCGACCCGATGGGCTACCTGTAGTTAGTGTCGCTTTCCTCTCGCCTAGCGAGACAAAAGCGACAGGCTCAAGGCTGGAGGCGCTGGTGCGTCCAGCGTTCCTCGCTCTTCGTATAGAGCAATCGGCGATGCAGCCGGTCGGGGCTGCCGTGCCAGAACTCGATCAGGTCTGGGTCGAGCCGGTAGCCGCCCCAGCGCGCGGGGCGTCGCAGTGGCTTCTCGCGGTGGGCAAGGGAGTTCGCCACCTCGCGCAGCTCTGCCGGGTCCGATAGCGATTCGCCCTGGCTGGAGGCGACGGTGGTCGCCTGCCCGGCTTGCGGGCGCTCCGCGAAGATCGCGTCGGACTCCGCCTCGCTCAGCTTCCTCACCGGCCCCTCGACCACGATCTGCTGCAGGGTCTCGCGCCAGTAGAGCGTCCCGGCGGCCCGCGGGTTGACCGCGAGGTCGCGGCCCTTGCGGCTCTCGTAGCTGCCGGCGAAGACGAGCGCCGGGGTCACCTGCTTGAGCAGGAGGATCCGGTTCGACGGCCGGCCCTCGCCGTCGGCGGTGGCCAGCGCCAGCGCCCGTGGCTCCCGCACCCCGCGCTCGTCGGCGATCTGCAGCCAGCGCTCGAGCAGCGGCAGCGGGTTCTCGGGCGGCGCCTCGAACTCGGGCAGCACCAGCGTCGGATCGCCCGAAAGCGTTTCGATCGGCTCGCTCATCGGCATGATCTTCCCCGAAGAGCTCGACTCAGCCGATCCCCATCCGCAGGCGGACGTGGGTCCCCTGCTCACCCGATCTGATCTGGACCAGGTCACAGAGCTCGTTGGCGATCCAGAGGCCACGGCCGCCGACCTGGTCGACCGGCGGCCGCTCCCGGCCGACCAGCGGGTCGGTGATGCGCCCGGCGTCGCGGACGTCGCAGACCAGCCTTTCGCCTTCGCGCCAGATCGCCAGGCTGCCCTCGCCGCCGCCGTGCTGGACGCTGTTGGTGGCCGCCTCGCAGACGGCGAGGACGAAGTCTTCGTTGCGGCGGCTGCTCAATCCCACCGAGCGGGCGAGGCCGCCGACGGCCTGGCGCACGGTCCGCAGATCGGTTCTGCCGAAGCCGAGGGAGACGGTCGGGCGATCGGGCTGCGGCAGCGACCCCTCGAGGAGGCCGTCGAGGGTGAAGCGCGGCGAGGCCAGCTTTCCGTCCGGGCTCGCGCAATGGGAGTGGCTGCGCTCCGCGCCGGCCAGCACCTCGTCATCGAGGGCGCTGGTGTCGTACGGGCACATCACGGTCAGCGCCCGCTCCTCCCCGAACGCCAGGTTGACCAGCCGCTCGTGGCGCTCGCACTCTTCCAGCTCGGCGGCGCTGCGCCCGGGGTGCGCCGGTTCGCCGAGGCCGCGAACGCCCGGCGCCTCGGCGCTGTTCTGCAGGAAACATCGCCAGGCCGAGATCAGGCGGCCCGGATTGCGCCCGATCTCCTCCATCGGGTATAGCGCGATCTCCTCGGCGAGCGGCCCCAGCGCTCCGCGCAGCAGCTCGCGGCGGGGCTCCGGCAGCACGGCGATCACCGCTTCCCCTCTAGAGATCCCCTCTTCGAGGAAAGGGACCGCGCCGGCCAGGAACTCGTCCTCGTCGGCGTAGAAGAACGCCTCGTGGCAGAAGCCACGCGCCTGCACTTGGCGCTTCGTCACAGCTGCAGTTCGAGGATCTCGCAGAGGCGGTTGACTACGGGTGGCTCGTGCCGGATCGCGCACCCGCCCTCGCCGGCGAGGCGGCCGGCGTGGGCGGCGAGGACTTCCAGCCCCCGGTGGTCGATGAAGTCGAGCTCGCCGAGGTCGAGCGACACCGGCTCATTGCCATCGCAGGCGAAGTGCAGGGCCCGATCGAGGGTCGCGCTCGAGAACAGGTCCACTTCGCCGGTCAAGGCGAGACCGTCGCCGTCGCCGAAGAGATGGAAGGGAGCCGACCCGGCGCAGCCGTTGGCGGCGGGATGGACCGCCGCCAGGTCGTCCAGGAGCAGAGAAGGCAAGGCGACCCGTTCGTACCCGCAGAGGGCGGAGAGCGACCGCCTGGAGAGGATGCGATCGGCGGCGCTCTCCCAGCGGACGTGGGCGTCCCAGGTCTCCGGCTCGGCGACGAGGTCCGTCACCTGGGCGGCTACGCGCAGCCCGCTGTAGCCGTCGGCAAAGGCCGCGTCGGTGGCCGCCAGGTAGGCGGCCATCTGCGCCTCGGTGTCGATCGGCTCTCCAACTCGGTAGAGGTCGCTCAACTCGAAGAGCTGCAGGGCGCCGCTGTCGATCAGCCCGCCGACGTCGCCCAGCGGATCGAGGAGCTCGCGCTGCTCGGCCACCGGTTCGCCGCCGACATAGGCGAGGCGCTGCCCCAGGCGGAGCCCGTCGGTGAGGAATTCGAGCGCGGCGTCGACGAACTCCTGCCGATCGTCGAAGCCCCAGCAAGCGTGGCCGTCGTGGCCAAGCCCGCTTCCCGCTTCGATGCTCCCGTGCACCCTCACACGGCGAGTATCTCACTGGTTCCTAATGATTGCTAGAGGGTCTCTAACCGTCCTCCGTCACACCCGCACCTCCTCGTTGCAGTCGACCAACTGCTCGTACAGCCCGCGGTAGATCGCGGCAGTGCGGGCGATCGAATAGACGGTAGCCCGCTCCAATGCTCGCTCGGCGAGTTCCTCGCGCAGGAGACGGTCGCTCGCGACCTTCTCGAGCGCGTCGTGCAGGGCGCGCTCGTCGCGCGGCTGGACGAAGACGGCGGCGCCGCCCCAAAGCTCGCGCAGCGAGGGGATGTAGCCAAGGACCAGCGCACAGCGGTCGCGGGCGGCCTCGAGGATCCCCAGCCCGAAGGGCTCGTAGACCGCCGGCGCTGCATAGATCGAGGCCCCGCGGCGCAGCTCGGCGAGCGCGCTCGGGTCGAGAAGGCCAGTGCTCCCAGCATGCTGGGTCCTACCCTCGGGCCCAAGGTCGCCGGCCACCACCACCGGCCAGGACAAGCCCTCGGCGGCGGCATCCAGCGTCGTCAGGTTCTTGGCCGGGTCCCAGAACCGTCCCGCGCCCATCACCAGCTCCCGCTTCTCGGTCCGGGGCGGGGCCAGGGGGGCCGAGGAGCCGTTGTGGATGACGGTCGCAGCGTCAGGCGGCAGCTCGTGGTCATGTTCGAGCTCGCGCAGCATCGCCTCCGTCGGGGCGACGATCGCCTCGACCCCGGCCAGGCCCGCCGCCATCTCCTCCCGGTATCGATCCCACTCCGCCGGTGCCTCGGTGCCATGGACGGCTCGCCACCAGGAGAGAATGCAGGAGTGCGCCACGATCACCTTCGGCGCCCGGAACGGCAGCGCCCCGTGGGCGTAAGAGCAGAGGTGAACGACGTCGGGACGCTCCTCTTCCTCCAGGCCAAGCAGCCAGCTGCCGGCGGCGGCGACCTCCTCCCAGGGGTCCTCCATCCACTCCAGCAGGAACTCGCCTTCGTGGACGCGCGAGGGCAGCAGCGCCCGCTGCTCCGGGCTCAGCCGCGGTCCCATCGTCGCCACGACGACCTCGTCCCCCTGCGCCTCCAGCGCCGTCGCCAGCTCGGCCGTATAGGTAAGGACGCCACCGACAGTGTCGGTGCTGATCAGGACCTTCATCGGCCCGACTTGGCATAGACGTCCTCGATCACCTCGGCGACCAGCTCCAGATCGTCGGCGGCGGGGTCATAGTGGCGGTCGCCCGTGAGCTGCTGGGCCCAGGCGCCGATCGTGCGGCCGCTCCAGGCGTCCGGTGGCTCGACCAGGGGCTCGGCCGAGATGCCGCGCCAGAGCTCGGCGCGAAAGTCGAAGAAGGAGCCACCGACGTTGCGAACGGAGACGGCTCCGTCGGTTCCCCAAACGGTGCACTCGAAGGCGCATTCGCCGCCTGCCGACTGGAACCAGGAGCAGGCAAGCCGCGCCCGTACCCCGTCCCCGAGTGACAGCTCGGCGGTCGCCTGATCCTCGACCTCGTGGCCCTGCAGCGAGAGCATTCGCGCCGTCTCGACCTCGTACTCGGTGGCGCCGGTGAGCCAGAGCGCGAGGTCGACGAGGTGGGTGCCGAGGTCGATCAGGCAGCCGCCACCGGAGAGCTCCCGGTTTGTGAACCAGGGCTTGTCCGGGCCGTAGGGGCTGTGGAAGATGAGGTCGAGGGAGTGGACAAGGCCGATCTCGCCGTCGTCGATCAGCCTTTGCGCCGCCCGCAGCGCCTCGACCTGGCGGTAGAAGAGGTCGACGGCGATCAGCCGGTCCGCCGCGCGGGCGGCACGCAGGATCCGTCTCGTCTCCTCGGCGTTGCGAGCGAGCGGCTTCTGGCAGAAGACCGCCAGCCCTCGCTCCAGCGACGTCACCGCCTGCTCGGCGTGGAGGGCACTGGGGGTGGCGATCACGACCCCGTCGAGCTCGTGCTCCAAGAGCTCTTCCAGCGACTCTGCCCGCGCCGCCTCCGGTGCCATCTGCGTTGCCACCTCCAAGGCCTCCTCCTGGGGGTCGGCCACCGCCGTCACCTCTGCCACGCCTCCGCGGGCGAGCGCGTCCATCCGGTGGCGGCCGATCCGGCCGACACCGAGAAAGCCGAGGCGTGGAAGGGGGGTCGTCACGATCACGCCGGCTCCACCACCTTCCGCTGAAGAATTGCTGACTGAATTACATGCAAGTACCTATCTCCTGCTCTGGCTAAACGTAAAGCTGCGAGAGGCTGTCATCCTTGGCGCGTGGGTGCAGGGAAAACGGCATTCCGGGCGGTCGTTAGGGGAAAGGTTCAGGGCGTCGGCTTTCGCGAGGCCACCGTGCGGTGGGCACACCGGACCGGGGTTTTCGGCTGGGTTCGCAACGCCGAGGACGACACCGTCGCGGTTCACGCCGAGGGCCCGGAGGCGGCGGTCCAGGAGTTGGTTCGCTTCCTCGGCGAGGGCCCACCGGCGGCCCGGGTCGAAGAGGTCGAAGTGGAAGGCGCGAAGGTCGAGGGGCACGAGCAGTTCGCCGTGCGCGGCGTCAGCGCCGGCGTCTTCGTCGTCCAGGAGCACTGGGCCACCGCGCACCACTTCGACCTGAGGCTGGAGGTCGACGGGGTGATGCGATCGTGGGCGGTTCCCAAGGAGCCCTCGATGGACCCGGCGATGAAGCGGCTGGCGATCGAGGTCGCCGACCACTCGCTCGCCTACAACGACTTCGAGGGAGAGATCGATGGCGGCCGGGTGGCGCTCTGGGACCGCGGCACCTACGAGCAGGGCGGCCGGGTGCCGTGGCCGGAGGCGCTGGAGCGCGGCCACGCCGTCTTCGTCCTCCACGGCGAGAAGCTCGAGGGCGGCTTCGCGCTGCAGCGGACGCGCCGCGGCGAGAAGCCGCAGTGGCTGCTGATCAAGCGGAAGGACGAGTTCGCGCGACCTGGTGGCGCCGGCTAGCGGCGTAGAGCCCGATCGCGACCAGGGGGGTGATGAAGTCGGCCCAGAGGAGGAGGCCGGTGTTGTCGGGATCGTGGTTGTCGTGGACCGCGGCCTGGTGGATGTGTCCGTAGGCGTCGCCGAGGTAGGAGATCGAGAGGGCGATCACCGCGGCGAGGAGGAAGCCGTCGCGGAAGCGGGCGCAGAGGACACCGAGCACACCGATCGCGAGGTCGCCGAAACCGACCTCGGTCTGGAAGCCGCCGTCGCCGTTGGTGTAGCCGATTTCCCGCGCCATGTCGGGCCCGTCGAAGAGGTGCAGCATCGCCCCGAGGATGCAGGAGATCCCGAACCCGACCACCATCCACCAGACGAGGAAGATTTCGATCGTGCGAGCCGCGCTGCGCGGCTGCTTGTCGCGGTGGACGTGGATCGCGGCGCCGATCAGGGCGATTGCGGCGAAGAAGAGGAACGGCATCGCCTCCTCGATCGGCTCAAGCCATCGGAAAGGCAAGCCGATGTAAACCTCAGTGGACAAATCGTCTAAAGGGTGGGAGCGATCGCGAGGGGTCGCATTTGTCTCGGTGGGCCTGCTCGCTGCCCTGCTCGCTTTCTACGCCGCGGTGATCTGGTGGACTCTCGGCAGCGAGTCGCTGCAGGATGCCGTCGGCCGCTGGGTCTACGACGCCGTCGTCCTCGGCGCGGCGCTGGTCGTCCTCTGGCGGGCGGCGACGGTGGAGGCGGAGCGCGGGGCGTGGCTGGCGCTCGGGCTGGGGCTGTTGCTCTGGGGTCTCGGCCAGACCTACTACTCCGCCGTCCTCTACTACGCCAGCCCGGCGCCGTTCCCCTCGCCGTCCGACGCGCTCTTCCTCGCCTTCTACCCCGCCAGCTTCGTGGCGTTGGTCCTGCTGCTGCGGGCTCGGGTTCCGCAGCTGGAGCCGCTGGCCTGGGTCGACGGGTTGATCGGCGCCCTGGCGGTGGCCGGCGTCGCGGCGGCGCTGATCTTCCCGCCGGTGCTGGAAGCGCTCGGCGGCGATCCGTTCGGGGTGGCGGTCAGCCTCGGCTACCCTGCCGCCGACCTGGTCCTGCTCGGGCTCCTCAGCGGCGCCTTCGCGGTCTCCAGGTGGCGGGCGCGGGGGACCTGGCTGCTGATCGCGCTCGCCCTCCTCCTCTTTGCCGTCTCCGACGTCGTCTACCTCTCGGCCCTCGGTCAGTCGACCACCGCCCTCAACCTCGCCAGCGTCGGCTGGCCACTCGCCTTCCTGCTGCTCGCGGTCGCATCCTGGCTGCCGCAGACCGAGGCAGGCGCCGCCGCCGACCGGGTCGAGCGCAGCCGGATCGCCGTGCCGCTCGCGATGGCCGTGGCGGGGGTCGCCCTCCTCGCCGCCGGCAGCTTCGTCCCCATCGGCGCGACCGCGGTGGCGCTGGGGGTCGCCTGCCTCGCCGCGGTGCTGGCCCGCCTCCTCATCACCTTCGACCAGAACCGGCGCATGCTCGCCGCCAGCCGCGAGGAGGCCGTCACCGACTCCCTCACCGGCCTCGCCAACCGGCGCCGGCTGATGACGGACCTTGACCGGGTGATGGCGGCGACCCCGCCGGAAGCGATGGTCCTGGCGCTGTTCGACCTCGACGGCTTCAAGGCCTACAACGACAGCTTCGGCCACGCCGCCGGCGACGATCTGCTGCACCGTCTCGGCCAGCAGCTGGCGGCGGCGGTCGAGCCGCACGGGCGCGGCTACCGGCTCGGCGGCGACGAGTTCTGCGTTCTCGCCTCGACCCGCGGCCTGCCGGCCGATGAGATCTGCGAGGTGGCCGAGGAGGCGCTCTCGGATCGCGGCAAGGGCTTCGAGATCGGCGCCTCCTGGGGCAAGGTGCTGATCCCGGTCGAGATGGCGACGGGCAGCGAGGCGCTGCGGCTTGCCGACCGCCGCATGTACGCGAACAAGGGCCTGCGCGCCGGCTCCGCCCGCAGCCAGACCCGCGGCGTCCTGCTGCGGGTCCTGCACGAGCGCGAGCCGGGCCTGGAGCGCCACCTCGAGGGCGTGGCGAACCTCGCCGCCGGCTTCGGCCGGGCGCTCTCGCTCGACGCCGAGGAGCTCGACGTCCTCGTCCGCGCGGCGGAGCTGCACGACATCGGCAAAATCGCGATTCCCGACGAGATCCTCCACAAGCGCGGCAGCCTCTCGACCGAGGAGTGGGCGCTGATGCGCAAGCACCCCCTGATCGGCGAGCGCGTGCTCGAGGCCGCTCCCGCCCTCGGTCAGGTGGCGAAGGTGGTGCGCTCGACCCACGAGCGCTGGGACGGCGAGGGTTATCCCCATGGGCTCGCCGGCCGCGAGATCCCGCTCGGCTCCCGCGTCATCTTCATCTGCGACGCCTACAACGCGATGGTCGAAGGCCGCCCCTACCGGCCGGCGATCACGGAGGAGCAGGCGCTGGAAGAGCTGCGCCGCTGCGCCGGTTCCCAGTTCGACCCCGAGCTGGTCAGGACCTTCGCCGAGAAGGTGATCCCGGCCCTGGCTCAGAGCCGGCGCCTGGTCGCCTCATCCGGCTCGCCGTCGAAGTAGCGGTCGAGGACCCGCCGGAAGGCCGGCTGCTCGGGGGCGACGGCGGCGAAGAGGGTCATCGAGGAGCGCAGCTTGACCGCGTCGATTCCGCCGAGGATCTCCTCCGCCGAGGCGTTTTCGTGTCCCAGCATGGCTTCGGTGCACTCGACCAGCCGGGGGCCGAGGACAGGGTGGTCGAGGTAGTTGCGCGCTTCTTCGGCCGAGGCGATCGCGTAGCGGCGCGACATCTCACTCTGACCCAGCCCGGCGATCTGGGGGAAGACGAACCACATCCAGTGGCTGGTCTTGCGCCCGGCGCGCAGCTCCGCCAGCGCCCGCTGGTAGGTGCCGCCGGCGTCCTGGGCCTCGACGAAGCGCTGCAACCGATCCTGGTCCACCGGGTGAGCCTACGGTTACGGTTCCCCCATGGCCGCGACCCTCGACGAGCTCATGGTGGCGGACTCGCCGGAGTCCTGGGAGGCGTGTGGGTTCCGGGTGGAGGACGAGACCTGCGTCCTCGGCGATGTCCGGATCCGGCTGGTTCCCGAGGAGGGGCGGAGAGGCCTCGTCCACTGGTCGCTCCGCGGCGCCGATTCGGTCGAGCTCGACGGGCTGCCGACCGTCCCCTCCGATCGGCCGCCGCCGGAGGAGGCGCCGTCCCACCCGAACGGCATCACCTCACTCGACCATGTCGTGGCGATCTCCTCCGACCTCGACCGGACGGTTGCGGTGCTGGAGGCGGCGGGCCTCGACCTACGGCGGATCCGCGAGGAGCCGACCCCGGCCGGCGCTCCCCGCCAGGCCTTCTTCCGACTCGGCTCGGCGATCCTCGAGGCCGTCCAGGAGCCTCCCGAGGTGACCGAGCGGCACGGGAGCGACCGCCCGGCGTTCTTCTGGGGCCTCGCCCTGACGGCCCCCGACCTGGAGCGGACCGTCGACTTCCTCGGCGACCGCGTCAGCGAGATCCGCGACGCCGTCCAGCCAGGCCGCCAGATCGCCACCCTCCGCCGCAGCGCCGGACTTTCCGTGCCAGTTGCGTTGATCACCCCGCCGTAGGGGGGAGAGAAGTGAGGCTCGCGCACCTTGCTTCGTTGTGTCGAAGCTTCGCGCCCCGATCTTCATCGTTCTGATCCTCTTCATCTCTCTGGCGGTTGCGGATGCCGTGCTCGCACCGGCTCCCACGTCGAAGGAGCCGGATTTCATCGACACGATCCTCGCTAGTAGGGCAGTAGTAGCTGCGATCAGGATCACGCTCATCTTCGCCGCGATCTTCGTCGTTCTCTCCGTGGCCGCCCTGACCACGCAGCGGCGGTGGCTCGTGCGGGTGGGTCCGTTGGAGGTGTCGGATCGGGTGTCCAATCTGGACGCTGAAAGCCGTCGTCTCGAAAAAGAGATCGAGGAGGCGAACCGGGCCATCGACGAACTCGAACAACGGTTGCGAGTACACATCAGCTGATAGATAGGAAGCAGAGCATGGCGGAGACCGCAGATTCCAAAGACGAGAAATTGCGCTGGGAGACCGAACGCGTTCTCGAACGTTCCAAGGAGGTCCGGCTGAGGCTCGAGTGGACCCTTCGCGAAAGAAGACGGAATATGGAGAGGATTCGGAAGGACCTTCGCCGCGCCGGGCTCCTCCGCGACTGGGAAGCTCCCTAAAAATAGGAATATCTACTTAGGAACTTGACAATATCTGAGTAGAGAGATGTAGTTGCTCTACTTTGAGCGCTCTAAGCACTGTTGGCCAGCCGGACCTCTTGGAGGAGCAGCAGGAAGCGGCCGCGGCTCGGGTCGCCGAGCGCGCCTCTCAGCGCGAGGACAACCTCGCCACCTTGCAGGAGCCGGGCGGGATCGGTTGCGCGGACGAGGCCCGGCGCGTGGCCGCCCGCCTCGACCGCCTGAGCCGCTACTGGGCGCGGGCGCCGCTGCCGACCCATCGCGAGGAAGCGCCGCAGGGGGCGGTGGAGGAGGTGCTTGCCACCGCGATCGACCGGGGGACGGCCTGGACCAAGGAGGCTCCGGAGGAGGTCGGGCTGAAGGAGGCCGGGAGGGTGCTGGAGCGGATCATCGGCACCCCCGATTTCGTCGGCATCAACTATCTGGAGACCGGCGTCAGATCCGCCCACGCCGTCGGGCGGGTCAACATCCGCGACGGTAGCGGCAAAGTGGTGGGCTACGGCACCGGCTCGCTGGTCGCGCCCAACGTTCTGCTCACCAACCACCACGCGCTGCCGGACGCCGCCACCGCCGCCACCAGCGTGATCGAGTTCGACTTCGAGGACGGCCCGGACGGTCAGCCGCGCCAGTCGCGGAACTTCGCCTTCGCCCCCGATGCCCTCTTCATCGCCGACGAGGCGCTCGATTTCGCCATCGTCGCCGTCGATCCCAGCGCCTCTGCCCTTGCCGGCTACGGCTTCAACCCCCTGATCGAGGCCGAAGGCAAGGCGATCATCGGCGAGTTCGTGACGATCGTGCAGCACCCGCGCGGCGAGCGCAAGCAGGTGGCGCTGCGCGACAACCGGATCGTCGACGTGGTCGAGGAGATGCTCCACTACGAAGCCGACACCGAACCGGGATCGTCGGGCTCGCTCGTCTTCAACGACCAGTGGGAGACGGTGGCCCTGCACCACGCGAGCGTTCCCCGCGAGGGCCAGGAGGGCGGGGTGATCAACGAGGGCATCCGCATCAGCCGCGTGATCGGCCGCCTGCGCGAAGCGGCGGCGCAGGAGCCGAACCAGCTGCTGGCGCCGGTGCTGAGCCCGGACACCAATCGCCCGGCCCCGATCGCGATCACGGCAACCACGCTGCCCTCCAGCAACGGCGTCGCGCCGGAGAAGATCGAAATCGACCCCGACTACTCCAACCGCAAGGGGTACGACCCGAGCTTCCTCGGCGAGGGCAAACGCAGCGTGCCGCTGCCGGAGCTGAGCGAGGGGCTGGTCGCTGAGGCGACGCCGCGGACCGACGCCGAGGGGGAGTACGTCCTCCCCTACCACCACTTCAGCCTGGTGATGAGCAAGGAGCGCAAGCTGGCGATCTTCACCGCGGTCAACATCGACGGCGCCTCCGCGCAGCGGATCAGGCGCGATCCCGACCGCTGGTCCCTCGATCCTCGGCTCCCGATCGAGTTGCAGACCGGGGAGGCGGTCTACCGGGACAACGACCTCGACCGCGGGCACCTCGTGCGGCGGCTCGACCCCGCCTGGGGGGAGGACGGCGCCGCCAAGGCGGCCAACGACGACACCTTCCACTTCACCAACTGCGCTCCCCAGCACTCCGACTTCAACCAGAACGCGACCACCTGGGCCGGCCTCGAGGACTACATCCTCGACAGCGCCGACAACGAGGAGTTCAAGGTGAGCGTCTTCAGCGGCCCCGTCTTCTCCGACCAGGACCCCGATTACCGCGGGGTCAAGCTCCCGCGGCAGTTCTGGAAGGTGGTGGCGATGGCCAAGTCCCCGGGCCTGCTCTCCGCCACCGCCTACCTGCTCAGCCAGGAGAGCCTGATGGGGGACCTCAAAGAGGCGGCCGCGGTCGAGGAGGAGTTCACCTTCGGCGCCTTCGGCACCTTCCAGATCCCGGTCGGCGAGGTCGAGCGAATCACCGGGCTCGACTTCGGATCCCTGCGGAACTTCGATCCCCTTGGCGCCCAAGAGACGACGCGGGTGACCCCGCGCCGGGTCGTGCACGAGTCCTCGCTCATCCTCTGAAGCCCGGAGGGCGAGGACTCAGCCGATCGCCGCCAGCACCGCCACCCCGCCCGCGGCAGCCGCGAGCGGGATGGCGGCGTGGCGGGCGGCCGTGCGCGGCTTCAAGTTCAGCTTCTCGAAGTAGATCAGCGCCGTCAGCGCCGCCATCCAGACCAGCATCGAGGAGGTGGCGAGGGCGACCGCGACCATCATCGCCCAGCAGGAGAGGAGGCAGGCGGTGCCGTTGCGCCAGCCGAAGCGAGCGGCCCCGAGGCTGGCCTGCCAGCCGCGCGGGGGCAGCGGGCTCGGCCGGTGGCAGTCGCGCAGCGCCCGCCACTTGAGCGGCGTCAACTGCCAGGCGGCCGCGAGGGCCAGCGCCGCGGCCAGAATCCACTGCGATCGAGCCAGCTCCCAGTTGCTGATGGCGCCGAGGACGACGACGCTGAAGCCGATCCAGATCGCGAGGAAGCCGAGGAGGAACTCCAGCACCGCCCGATGCCGGCGCCAGTAGAGGCTGTTGACGGAGACGTGCCGCACCGCCGGCAGCGCCGGCGGCACCATCATCGCCACCGCCATCAGGCCCCAGGTCGGCGTGGCGGCGAAGAGGGTCGCCGGCTCGATCGCGGGGGCGGCATTCGCGGCGCCACCGTGGGCGGCCGAGTCTGCTGCGCCGATCGTGCAGATCCAGAGCGAGTCCTCGTTCCAGAACGAGCCCGAGCCTGAACCATCGCTGCCCTGGGCGACGGTCGAAGTCACCGCGAGAGCGACCCAGGTGACCGCCACTCCTACCTCGACCCAGAAGGTCGGCCGCTGGGGAATGGCACGCAGCGACCGCATCGCACTCAGTGCGGCAGCGGGCTCATGCGCCGACCGCGAGGCTTACCCGGCCGATCTCGATGGCCGGCTCGGTCCGCGCGGCGGGCGAGGGGGCGAACGACTCCTTTTCCGGGTGGCCCTTGGGCCAGCGGCGCCGCAGGGGGCGGAAGGTCACCTGCAGCTCCTCGTCGCCGAAGTCCTCGCCGCCGCCGAGGGTGCGGAGCAGGTGAGTCACCTCGAGCACGTAGCGGAGGCTGTGCCCGTGTTCGTCGCCACTCGGCTCCTGCGCCCGCTCGATCCCGAAGAAGGAGATGTTGCCGGCGTAATGGGCCGCCAGGGTCTCCTCGTCCGGGTTCTCGGGCAGGTTCACGTAAACCCCGTAGACGGTGCCGGGGTCGGTGTCGCCCTCGATTTCCTCGATGCTGAGGAAGAGGCGCTGCGGGTTGGCCTGCCGCGAGGCCTCCTGGACCTCCGGCTGGGCGCGGTTGTCGATCGCCACGGGCACCGTCTCGGGGTTGCCCGTCAGCGTCACCTTCCCCTCGGCGGCGCCGACGACTTTGCGCTCGCGATCGGGATTCGGGGTTGCGATGGCGAACCTCTCCTCTTCTTCGGTGTCCGGTGCGGCTTTCGACGGGATCGCGTCATAGGTGTAGTTGAGATCGGCGATCGTGTCGAGCACCTGTTCCGGCTTCTTCGCCGCTTCGGAGCGGTCGACGTCGAAGAAGGTGAATTCTTCTTCGCGCCACGCCGACTCGGCCGCGTCCTGGTGAGTCAGCTCCCACTGGGCCCAGATCCGGTCGATGTTGGCGTGGTGGAGCCAGAAGATCGGGTCTTTGGCGGCGCGGCTCGGGTACCTCATCCAGCCTTCTTCGCCGCCGACTTCCCCGTGGATGGCGTTGTGGGGTTCGCGCTCGAGCTGGCCCGCTTCGCCGAAGAAGAGCCGAGTCGGCGGGCGCGGCCCGCCGCCGAATTCTTCCGGGCCGACGAACTGCTGCGCGGCCAGGGCCGCCGCATCGGAGGTGGCGAGGGGATCGAGGATCGCGCCGTCGTTGATCCCCGGTTCCCAGGGGGTGCTCGGCGCCCGCTCGGCGACGTAGAGGTGATTCGGGGTGCCGTCGTCTTCTTCCGGGCGCCGGAATGCCTCGGGGATCGAAGCGTGGTCTTCGTCGATCCCGTAGTTCCAGTAGGGCATAGACCAGTCGTCGGGGCCGCCGGCCTCGACCACCGCCGAGCGCACGATTCGCTCCCAGTAGTAGAGGTACGCGCGGTGCCAGGGGAGGAAGAACCAGGTCCCGTGTTTGCACTGGCTGTAGAGGGCTTTCGCCGGTTCTTCCCTGCTGCCGTGGATCGCCGCCTGGTACCACCAGCTGGTGACGTCCTCGGCGGGCCGTTCTTTCATCACGCCGACCGCGCGCCCGTACCAGTGCAGGGTGTCGTCGCCGAGGCTCCGCGCCTCCTGCCTTACGAATACTCCGTCATCGTTGACCATGAAGCGAACCTAACACCGGTTCTGCGAACGCGCATGTGTTCATGAAGCTGCGCAAATGCCGGGTACCCCTCGTCTAGGATCTTCCCCATGGGAGAGTTCCGTTACGAGGGGCACCGCCTCAGCTACGACAGCTACGGAGAGGGCAAGCGCCTGCTGGTCCTCGTCCACGGCTTGCTGATGAACCGGCACATGTTCGACCGGCTGGGACCGGAGTTGGCCGACCGGGGCAACCGCGTCGTCACCCTCGACGTGCTGGGCCACGGGCGCTCCGACCGGCCGGAGGATCTGCGGCTCTACTCGATGCCGCTGTTCGCGCGCCAGGTCGTGGCGCTGCTCGACCATCTGGAAGCGGAGGACGCGGTCGTCGGCGGCACCTCGCTCGGCTCCAACATCGCCCTGGAGGTCGCGGTTCGCCACCCCGACCGGGCTCGCGCGCTCTTCATCGAGATGCCGGTCCTGGACAACGCCCTCTCCGCCGTCGCCGCCCTCTTCGCGCCGGTGCTGCTGGGCTTGAAGTTCGGCCGGCCCTTCTTCGAGGGTCTCTCGCTGGCGACGCGGGCGATCCCGCGGACCCATCACCTGGTCGACATCGCGCTCGACTGGGTGCGGCAGCGGCCCGGTCCCTCGCAGGCCGTTTTCGAGGGGCTGCTGCTGGGCGAGACCGCTCCCCACCGCGAGGACCGGGTGAAGATCGAGCACCCGACCCTGATCGTCGGCCATCACAGCGATCCGCTGCATCCCTTCAGCGACTCGGGAATGCTGCTCGAAGAGCTGCCGAACGCGCATCTGGTCGAAGCCAACTCGATCCTCGAGTGGCGCCTCAACCCCGACCGGCTCAACGACGCGCTGGGCGGGTTCCTCGACGAGGTCTGGGCGCCGAACCTGCGCGCCGTGGCGGCTGGCTGAGGCCGCTGTCAGACTTACTGGCCAGTGAGCCAAACCGCTGACGACAAGCGCCTCGAACGCGAGGCCGAGTTCTCGACGATCTCCGGGCAGGAGATCAAGCCGCTCTACACCGAGGCGGATAGCGATGGCGACGCCGCCGAGAAGATCGGCGAGCCCGGCTCCTATCCCTTCACCCGCGGGCCGTACCCCTCGATGTACCGGGGGCGGCTCTGGACGATGCGCCAGTTCGCCGGTTTCGGCACCGTCGAGGAGACCAACGAGCGCTTCCACTACCTGCTCGACCACGGCCAGACCGGGCTTTCGACCGCCTTCGACATGCCGACCCTGATGGGCTACGACTCCGACCACCCGCGCAGCCTCGGCGAGGTCGGCCGCGAGGGAGTCGCCGTCGACACCCTCGCCGACATGGAGCGGCTGTTCGAGGGGATCCCGCTCGGCGGCGTCACCACCTCGATGACGATCAACGCGCCAGCCGCGATTCTGCTCGCCTTCTACGTCTTGGTCGGCGAGAAGCAGGGCGTCCCGGCCGAGAAGCTCGGCGGCACGATCCAGACCGACATCCTCAAGGAGTACATCGCCCAGAAAGAGTGGTGCTTCCCGATCGAGCCGGCGATGCGCCTGGTCACCGACATGATCGAGTGGTGCACGGAGAACATGCCGCGCTGGCACCCGGTCTCGATCGTGCCGGAGAGCTGCTCCGGCGGGACGCCCTTCTGCTCGGCGGCGACCACGTAGTAGGCGAGCATGATCGCCGCGGGCGCGTTGATCGTCATCGAGGTGGAGACCGACCCCATGTCGATGCCCTGGAACAGGGTCTCCATGTCGTCGACGGTGTCGACGGCGACGCCCTCGCGGCCGACCTCGCCGAGGCTGCGCGGGTGGTCGGAGTCGTGGCCCATGAGGCTGGGCATGTCGAAGGCGGTGGAGAGGCCCGTCTGCCCGTGGTCGAGCAGGTAACGGAAGCGCTCGTTGGTCTCCTCCGCGGTGCCGAAGCCGGCGAACTGGCGCATCGTCCACAGGCGG
The DNA here is from genome assembly GCA_035474955.1 of Solirubrobacterales bacterium. Lineage (GTDB taxonomy): Bacteria > Actinomycetota > Thermoleophilia > Solirubrobacterales > 70-9 > VAYN01. The sequence goes on along the minus strand of DATIMV010000012.1, from coordinate 845 downwards.
CCCCGGTACATCGTCGGGTAGACGCCGCGGGTGAACGGATACTCGCCCGGGTTGCCGATGTTGGCGTCGTGGTCGCGGACGTCCTCAGGGCCGTAGAGCGCCTTGATCGGCTCGCCGGAGAGCGTCGTGCGCTCCTTCGTGGCGGGATCCTGCGAGGTGCGACTGGCAACGGGTGCGCTCATGGATACGTGGACCTGAGATAGTTGGAAGTCCACCTATTGTAGGCTGCGCCGGCGCGAAGGCAAGCGCCGTGCCGGCCTTTACGTCGAGCGCCGGCAGCGCTACCTGCCGATCCTGGCCGGTCTGGTGGCGGACCCGCTGGTCGTGGCTGGGCCGTACGGGAGACCGCTTAGAGGGAAAGCCCGCCGTCGAGCGGGTAGTCGCCGCCGGTCGCTCCCGCGCTCGCGGGACTCGCAAGCCAAGCGATCAGGGCGGCGATCTCCTCGGGCTCGAGCAGGCGCTCGATCGGCTGCTGGCCGGCGAACGCCTCGGCGTCCGGCAGGGCGTAGAGGCGCGCGGACTCGTCCAGCATCGCCGTGCGCGTCGAGCCGGGGCTGACCGCGTTGGCGGTCACGCCGGTGCCCGCGAGCTCGCGGGCGAGCGCGTGCACGTAGCCGACCACGCCGGCCTTGGAGGCGCCGTAGGCGGCGAGCTGGGGGAGCCCGCGGGTGGCGGCGGTCGAGGCGACGGCGATGAAGCGGCCCTCGCGCGGCTGCGGGCGCCGCAGCAGCGCGGGAATGCCGGCGCGGGCGGCGTTGAGCACGCCGCCGAGGTTGATTTGGAGGACCGCCTGCTCCTGCTGCGGGTCGAGCTCCCAGGCGGGTGCGCCGCCGGCGATCACGCCC
>DATIMV010000011.1:0-61269 GCA_035474955.1 Solirubrobacterales bacterium | reverse complement strand
TCCCGGAGGAGCCTCCCCATCTTTTGCGACGGAGGGAGAGCCCCCACCGCCCCTGCTGCCACCGCCTGGAGGTTCGGGTATTGCGGGAGCTGGGATGCCTTCGGCTTCAAGTTGCTCGGCGGCCTGCTTAGCCCGCCGATGCACCTCGGCAGCCGAGACCCCCATAAGAGCCGATAGATCTTCGTACCCCTGCTCGCCACGCTGGGAGAGCAGGCGCAGGATCGCCTTCTGGTCGTCGGACAGCGCCACCGGGTCGGAAGCCTATTAGGGTGCGCAGCGTGAACGACGATGCTCAGGTTAAGCCGCACTTCGACGCCCTGATCGGCACCGAGTGGCTCAGCGACGATCCCGGCGACGCTCGCGTGCGCCTCTCGATCCGCGACGAGCTGCGCCAGCCCTTCGGCCTCATGCACGGCGGCGTGATGTCAACTCTGATCGAGAGCGTCTGCTCGAAAGCGACCGCCGGCGCCGTCTGGGACGACGGCATGGTGGCGATGGGGCAGTCGATCAACGTCAACTTCCTCCGCCCGGTCACCGAGGGTGCGGTGGAAGTGCGCGCCCAGGCCCGCCACCGCGGCCGCACCACCTGGCTCTGGCAGTGCGAAGTCCTCAACGACGAGGGCAAGCCCTGCGCCCTGGCGCAGATGACGATCGCCGTTAGACCGCGGCCGGGCGCTTAACCGCCGAAGCGGTTGGTGATCGGCAGGCGGCGGTCCTTGCCGAACCCTTTCGGCGTGATCCGGATCCCCGGCGCCGCCTGGCGGCGCTTGTACTCGGAGCGGTCGACGAGGCGGATCACCTCGTCGACGGTCTCGGCCGGCATCCCCGCCGCGATTATTTCCTCGCGCCCCTCGTCGCGCTCGACGTAGGCCTCGAGGATGCGGTCGAGCACCTCGTAGGGCGGCAGCGAGTCCTCGTCGCGCTGGTCTGGCCGCAGCTCCGCCGAGGGCGCCCGCTCGATCACGCTCGCCGGCACCAGCTCCCGCCCGGCCCGCTCGTTTCGGCGCCGCGTCAGCTCGTAGACGAGCTGCTTCGGGACGTCCTTGATCACCGCGAAGCCGCCGGCCATGTCGCCGTAGAGGGTCGCGTAGCCGACCGACATCTCGCTCTTGTTGCCGGTGGTGAGGACCAGCCAGCCGTGGCGATTGGAGAGCGCCATCATCAGGTTGCCGCGGATCCGCGCCTGGATGTTCTCGGCGGTCAGGTCCGGCTCCGAGGGCTTGGTCGGGTCCCGCGGCACCGCCGCCTCCGGCTCGTGCAGGTAGCCGCTCAGCGCCGCTTCAAAGCTCTCCATCACCGGCTCGATCGCGATCTCGAGCAGCTCGCAGCCAAGGTTGGCGGCGATGTCGCGCGCGTCCTGCTGGGTCTCGGCGCTGGAGTGGGGGGAGGGCATGACGACGCAGCTGAGCCGGTCCGCCCCGACCGCGTCGGCGGCGATCAGGGCGACGAGGGCGGAGTCGATCCCCCCCGAGAGCGCCAGCCCGACGTGCTTGAAGCCGTTCTTGCCGACGTAGTCGCGGAGGCCGAGGACCAGGGCGCCGTAGACCTCGTCGGGGTCGGGGAGGGGGTCGGCCAGCGGCCCCGGTTCGGAGTGCGGAACCTCGCAGACCAGCAGCTCCTCCTCGAACTGGGCGGCACGGGCGATGACGCTGCCGTCGGGCGCCGTGACGAGGCTCTGGCCGTCGAAGACCAGCTCGTCCTGGCCGCCGACGAGGTTGCAGAAGGCGAAGTGGGCGTCGTAGGCGCGGGAGCGCTCGGCGAACATCGCCTCCCGCTCGCGGCCCTTGCCGCGGTGGTAGGGAGAGCCGGAGGGGTTGGCGATCAGTCGCGCCCCCTGTTCGGCCTCGGTCTGCGCCGGCGGCCCCGGCTGCCAGACGTCCTCGCAGATCGTCAGCCCGACGGTGAGACCGCCCACCTCGATCGTCTGCGGTTCGCTGCCGGGGACGAAGTAGCGCTGCTCGTCGAAGACGGAATAGTTGGGGAGCCGGTTCTTGCGGTAGATCGTCTCGATCGCGCCGTTGGTGAGCACCGCGGTCGAGTTGTGGGCGCGCCGAGGATCGGCGTCGCCCTCAGCCGGCTCAGCGAAGCCGACCAGCGCCGTGATCCCCTGCGCCGCAGCGGCCAGCTCCTCGACCGCGCGCCGGTTCGCCCGCAGAAAGTGGCGCTTCAGGTAGAGGTCCTCGGCCGGGTATCCGGGGATGCAGAGCTCGGGAAAGATGACCAGCTCCGCCCCCGCCTCGCGGGCGCGGCCGATCCACTCCGCCACCTTGGCGGCGTTGCCGTCGACGTCGCCGACGGTGGGGTTGATCTGGGCGAGGGCCAGGCGCATCTACCGGGGTTCCTTACCGGAAGTATCTCCGAGAGCACCTTTTGCCCCTCGCTAGGGTTCACCTTCTGATGAGAAGGCGCCGTCGTCAGCTGGCCGGCATCTCGGCGGCGCTGCTTCTAACGCTCGCCTCCGTGGGCTCTGCCCAGGCAATGCCCAACCTCGCTTCGGAGGCGCAGAAGCCGTTTCTGATGCCGCGGGAGCGGCCGACCGACACCGACGACCCCAATCGCAACGCCTACTCGGTCCCCGAGGCGCCGAAATCGCCGGCCTGCTCGCGGCACTTCTGCGTCCACTGGGTGGAGGAGGGGCTCGACGCCCCCAACCTCAGCGACCGTGATCGCGACGGGATCCCGGACTTCGTCGAGCGGGTTCAGCGGGTGGCCGAACGCGTCCATCAGGTCGAGAACGGGAGGCTCGGCTGGCGCGAGCCCAAGAGCGACGGCCGCCGCGGCGGCAGGAACGGCAAGACCGACGTCTACCTCTCCCAGATCGGCGGCGAACTGTTCGGCTACGCGGCGCCGGACCGCGGGCAGGTGCCGAAGAACGGCCGGATCCCACGGCGCCTGCACGGCTACCTCGTCCTCGACAACGACTACAGCGCCTTCGAGTTCCCCGGCACCAAGCCGCTCGAGGACCTGCAGGTGACCTTCGCCCACGAGTACAACCACATCCTCCAGTTCGGCTACGACGCCTACCAGGACCCCTGGTTCGCCGAGGCGAGCGCGACCTGGATGGAGGACCAGGTCTACAACGGGATCGACGACTACCTGCGCTACGTGCGGCGCTGGGTCCGCCTCTGGGAAACGCCGCTGACGACCAACTCGATCAAGGAGTACGGCAGCGCCGTCTGGAACCAGTGGCTGGCGCGGCGCTACGGACCGGAGATCGTGCGCAAGGCCTGGGCGGGGGCGATCGACGCCAAGCCCGCCGGCTTCTCCGTCGCCAGCTACGAACGGGCGCTGCGCTCCTCCGGGCCATCCGACCTCAGTCGCGACTTCACCCGCTTCGCCGCCGCCGTGGCCGAGTGGCGGACCGGCAAGTTCTTCCGCGAGAGCGAGCTCTTCCCGGACGCGCCCCGGCAGGGCCGCCTGCCGCTTGACGGCGGCTCGCTGACGCGGATGCTGAACCACACGACCTTTCAGCTGCTGCGGGTGCGGGCCGGCGCCGGCCGCGCCGTGGTGGCCCAGTTGCGGGCGCCGGGCGGCATCGCGGCCGGGCTGGCGCTGGTCGGCCGGCTCGGCAGCGAGCGCGGGGGGCGGCCGCTGGTGCGCGTCGCCTACAGTCGCGGCGGCGGCAGCCTGGCGGTGCGCCTGCCCCGACCCGGCCGCTTCAGCCGGATCACCGCCGTCGTCGTCAACGCCGACGCCCGCGCCAAGGGCTTCAGCTCCCGCCGGCTCGACTGGAACTACCTGACCGACGGCCTTCCGTTCGAGGTCAGCGGCTGGCTCGTCGGCTAGGGGCGCTTCCGCGCTAGGAGCGGGACTCGCTGGCGACGGGGCCGGCGCCGTTGGAAGACGCCGCCGCGGCGGCTTTGCGCTTCTTCGCCTTCGCCTTTTTCTTCTTGGCGGGGGCGGTCTTGATCACCTCGGTGGTCGCCGCCTCGAGGTCGAGGGCGAAGCTGTCGAGGTCGGCCATCCCGTCGTAGTCGCCGATCAGGCCGAAGTTGACCTGGCCGTTGTAGGACATGATTCCCACGCAGAGGGCCTGGCGCCGGGCCAGCGGCACCATCGGGAAGATCGACTCCATCTTGCGGCCGAGCACGTAGAGCGGGAACTGCGGGCCGGGGACGTTGGTGACGACGAGGTTGAAGAAGCGCTGCGCCGGCTGCAGGCGGGCCGCCTGGGAGACGATCGTCGAGGGGGCGAAGTCGGTCAGTTTGGTGAGGATCTCGGCCCCGACCGCCTGCCCGGAGGACTTGAGGTCGCCCATCTCCCGCGTCACCACGTGCAGGCGCTCGACCGGGTCCTCGCACCAGACCGGGAGCGGCGCCATCATCGCCGAGATCCGGTTGCCGAGGGCGCCGTGCTGCTCGGCGGTGCGGACGCTGACCGGGACCATGGCGCGCAGCTCCAGGCCCTCGGTGTCGTGGCCGCGGGCCCGCATGTACTTGCCGATGCCGCCGGCGACGATCGAGAGGATGACGTCGTTGACGGTGCCGCCGTGGGCGTCCTTGACCCGCTTCAGGTCGCCGAGGTCGGCCTGCACCATCTGGAAGCGGCGATGGGGGCCGATCTCGACGTTGAAGACGGAGTCGGGGGCGCTCATGCCGGCGGTGACGATCTTCGAGGTGTCGCGGACGCCGCTCAGGACCTGGCGAGGCCCGCGCAGCGCCGCGCGGGCGCCGCGATAGATCTCCTTCGGGCTCGTCATCCGTTCTTTCAGCGCTTCTGACAGCAGCTGCGTGTCGGTCGGCTCGGGCCGGGCGATCCAGGGCGGCGCCTTCTCGGGCGCGCCGGCGGGCTCGGGGTCGAGGTCGAAGAGGACGGTGGTGATGTCGACGCCGGAGACGCCGTCGACGAGCGCGTGGTGGCTCTTGCCGATGATCGCGAAGCGGTCGCCGGTCAGGCCCTCGACCAGCCATAGCTCCCAGAGCGGCTTCGAGCGGTCGAGCTGCTGGGAGAAGATCCGCGCGGCGAGGTTGCGCAGCTGCTCGTCGGAGCCCGGCGCGGGCAGCGCGGTCTGGCGCACGTGGTAGTCGAGGTTGAGGTGCGGGTCGTCGATCCAGACCGGGCGGCCCTGACCGAAGGGGACGAAACGCAGCTTCTGGCGGAAGCGCGGCACCAGATGCAGTCGCGAGGCGATGTGGTCGCGGAACTCCACGTGGCTTGGAGCTTCGCCCTGGAAGACGCTGGTCGAGGCGACGTGCATGTGGGCACCGGAGCGCTCCAGGTGGAGGAAGGAGGTATCCAGTCCGCTGAGGCGTTCGGGCTTCGTCATCTGTCCATGTTCGCACATGCGTCTAGGGCCGGAGGCCGGCGAATTTGCCTTCTGAAGCGGGGTTTCAATGAACGTTGCAGTCTCCCGAATGTGTGCGTCCGCTCACATTCCCGCTCTGAGTGCCGGCCTAGCGTGTTCCCTCCTCAACAGACCTAACAACCGCCGAGTCCTCCTGCCTCAGGGCGGAGGGGAGCGGGGGACCCACTTGCCGCGGCGCAGTCCGCGGCCCGGGGCGAATCGGGCGGCGAGCCGCCCGTAGCGAGAGCCGGAGACGCCGACGATCGCGAGCCCGTCAGCTAACCCCGTAGGCGCTTTGGAAAGCGAGCGACTTAGATGCGACAACTCCTGCCCGCGGTGGCGGCTGCCACCGCGCTGACGATCGGCCTGGCGCCGGCGGCCGCGCAGAGCGACCGCAAGGACCATGATCAGCGGGAGCGAGCGCGCTCTCACGTCTCCCTGCACCTCTCCACCCACACGGTGCTGAGCGGCAATGGGCTGGCGGTGCACGGCAAGGTGCGGCCGAGCGGCCGCCACCGGGTGAAGATCGTCTTCCGCGGCCGCGACACCGCGGCGCGGAGCGTGAGGACGAAGGCGAACGGGACCTTCGCATTGCGCTGGACGCCGGAGCGGACCGGCAGCTACGCGGTGCGCGCCTACGGCGTCCACGGCAAGCGCGTGCGGGCCTCGCGCAGCGTGCCGCGGCGGGTGACCGCCTACCGGTTCGCCCACGCCTCCTACTACGGGCCCGGCCTCTACGGCAACGGCGTCGCCTGCGGCGGGACCCTGCTGCCGGGGACGATGGGCGTCGCCCATAAGACGCTCCCGTGTGGGACCAGGGTGAAGCTGCGCTACCGGGGGCGGTCGGTGACCGTGCCGGTGATCGACCGCGGCCCGTACGTGCCGGGGCGCGATTACGACCTCACCGAGGCCGTCAAGGAGCGGCTGGGGTTCCCGGGCATCGGGACGGTGCTGGCCAGCCGCTAGCTGGCGAGGCCGAGCCGGAGCTGGCCTGGTGTCGGCTCCGGCTCGGCCGCCGCTTCGCCCGTGTCGAAGGAGGCGACGCGGACCCCGAGCAGGCGCACCGGCCGCTGCGGGTCATACGCGCGCAGCAGGTCGAGCGCGACCGGCCCGACGACTTTCGGGTCGTTGGTCGGCTGGTCGATCGTGTGGGAGCGGGTGACGTTGGTCCAGTCGTCGAGCCGGACCTTGATCCCGATCGTCCGCCCCTCGAGCTCGCGTTTGCGGAGGCGCCGGCAGAGCTCCTCGCTGAGCTCGCCGAGGTGGCGCTCCAGCTCGCCGCGCTGGCGGACGTCGACGTCGAAGGTGATCTCGGTCGACTGCGACTTGGTCTCGTGTTCGGGGGTGATGGGAGTGTTGTCCAGAAGGCTGCCGCGCGCGTGCATCCAGGCGCCGGAGCGGGGGCCGAAGGCCTCTTCCAGCTCCTCGCGCCGGCGCCGGCGCAGGTCGGCGAGGGTGCGAATCCCCATCGCCTCGAGCCGCGAGACCGTCTTCGGGCCGATTCCGGGGATGAGACCGGGGGAGTGGTCGGCGAACCGCTCCAGCGCCTGCTCCCGCGAGAGCACCACCAGCCCCGCCGGCTTGCCGAGCTCGCTGGTGATCTTGGCCAGCATCCGGCTCTCGGAGATGCCGACCGAGCAGGTCAGCCGCGTCTCGGTCCGGATCTCGGTCTGCACCCGCCGCATCGTCGACTTCGGCGAGAAGAGCCCGGTCAGGTCCAGGTAGGCCTCATCCAACCCCACGACCTCGACCACCTCCACGTTCCGCCGCAGCACGTCCATCACCTGCCCCGAGGCCTCCCGGTAGGCGGGAAAGTCCGGCCGCAGATAGATCGCGTCAGGCAACCTCCGCCGAGCCACCGCCGCCGGCATAGCCGAATGAATCCCCGCCAACTTCCTCGCCTCATAAGAGGCCGTAGTAACCACCGCCCGCGGCCCCGACCCGCAAACGATCACCGGCTTGCCCTTCAGCTCAGGCCGCCGCCGCAGCTCCACCGACGCGTAGAACGCGTCCATGTCGAGGTGGGCGATCGTGCGGTCGAAGCTCATCTACCCGATGGTAGGAGGGGAGAGGGATGGGACTCAGTTGAGGCAGCCGGTTCCGACGCCGAGCGCGGCAAAGATTGCGACGAAGGCCAAACCGAGAAGAAAGACCGCGCCCCAGGTAGAGATGAGGAAGGCCCGGAAACCGTGGGCGGCACCGGTAGCCAATGCGATTCCAAGCCCGATCGCGCCGGGGACGGCCAGCACCAGCGCGAGCTTGCCGGTGCTGCTGTCGTCACCGAAAAGGCCGCCGTAGTAGGCGGCGGTGAGGGCAGGGCCGAGCACGATCGAGCCGATCACGAGGGCGATCAGCAGTTGCTTTTCTCTCTGATCGCGGGCCGACCTGACGATCAGCGCCGTCACGGCCACCCAGGCCGAGAACGCGACCAGGATGACCAGCACCGCCAGCAAGTCGCTCCCGCCGTGTCCGCAAGCCACCGGCACGGCCGGGATCCTAAACTCAGGCCATGTCCTCTCCCGAGGCGAAGAATCTGGAGGCGATCTCCAAGGCGATCGACCAGCACAACATGAACTGCCCGTTCCCTGCGGCGGAGGTGCGGATGAACCCGTTTGAGGTCGAGCGGCTGGGGTGGGACACGATCCGGGGGCTGCCGGTGGTGCCGGATGGCGAGATCGGGACGGGACGGTTCCGGATTGTCTGCTCGCGCGACATGGAGGACGACGGCCTGGAGGTCGTCGAGGCCGTCGGCAAAGAGCTGGAGACGGTAGCGCCGACTCGGAACTGATCGCGAGTCTGTCTCAGTGTCCGCTATGCGGACTTTTTCACGGTCTCGCTGAAGCTAGAAGTTCCAAAAATCCAGACCGAGGTCGCCGAACAACCTTTCGGCTTCGCTGTTGAGGCGGGAGAGTTCGTCGGTCAGGATCAGCACGCCCATCACGATCAGGATCAGGCCGCCGACGGCGACGATCGCCTGGTAGTGGCGCTTGACGACGGCGAAGGCGGTCGTCATCTGCGAGAAGGCGACCGCGGTGAGGATGAAGGGGATCGCCAGGCCGGCCGAGTAGACCGCGAGGAGGTAGCCGCCGTGGGCGACCGAATCCGAGAGGGAGGCGGCGGTGAGGATCGCGCCCAGGGTCGGGCCGATGCAGGGCGTCCAGGCGATGGCGAAGGCCGCGCCTGCCACGATCGGGCCGCCCTTGCCCGCCCGCTCGAGCAGCGCGTCGACGTGCCACTCGCGGTTGAGCTTGGTGATGAAGAGGGAGCCGACGAAGAGGACGCCCATGACGATGATCAGGACGCCCGAGATCTTCGTCAGCAGCTCCTGGTTTTCGTCCAGGAATGAGCCCAGGGCGGTCGCCGTCAGGCCGAGCGAGATGAAGATGGCCGAAAAGCTCGCCACGAACAGCAGGCTGGGGCCCAGCACTCGCCGCCAGCCGGCTCGCTCGAGCTCGTTCGGGGAGACCCCGCTCACCGCCGAGAGGTAGCCCGGCACCAGCGGCAGCACGCAGGGGGAGAGGAAGGAGACGATTCCCGCGGCGAGCGCGGCGAGGATTCCCACCCCCGAGGCGGGATCGGTACTGGCGAGGAGGGGCACCACTTCCTCTGAGATTACTTGCCGGCTTCTCCCACGGACCGGCCCGGCGCGCTAGATTTGGCCAGCTAGCCAAATCGGGAGAGGAGCGAGAGTTGAGCAACCGCACGTTCGTTATCGGGGTCGGGATGACCAAGTTCGAGAAGCCCGGGACCAAGGGGGGCGACTACCCGGACTGGGCGAAGGAGGCGGGGGACAAGGCGCTCGCCGACGCCGGCATCCCGTACGAGGATGTCCAGCAGGCCTACGCCGGCTACTGCTACGGCGACTCGACCTACGGCCAGCGGGCGCTCTACCAGCTCGGCCTGACCGGGATCCCGGTCGTCAACGTGAACAACAACTGCTCGACCGGCTCCTCGGCGCTGTTCCTGGCCCGGCAGGCGGTCAAGGGCGGGCTCGTCGACTGCGCCCTGGCGCTTGGCTTCGAGAAGATGGAGCCGGGCAGCCTCGGGGTCAAGTACACCGACCGCACCAACGCGCTCGACAAGCACGCGATGCGGATGTTCGAGCTGCGCGATCCGGAGGCCTCGCCGCCGGCGCCGCAGATGTTCGGCAACGCCGGCCGCGACCACATGCAGAAGTACGGCTCCGAGCCCGACCACTACGCCTGGATCGGCTGGAAGAACCACAAGCACTCGGTCAACAACCCCTACGCCCAGTTTCAGGACGAGTACTCGCTGGATGACATCAAGGCGGCGAAGATGATCCACGACCCGCTGACCAAGCTGCAGTGCTCGCCGACCTCAGACGGCTCGGCCTGCGTGCTCGTCGCCTCCGAGCGCTACGTCGACGAGCACGGCCTCTGGGAGGGAGCGATCGAGATCGCCGGCCAGTCGATGGTCACCGACCTGAGCAGCACCTTCGACGAGAACGCCGACTGCATGACGATCGTCGGCTCCGACATGTCGGCGACGGCGGCGAGGATCGCCTACGAGGAAGCCGGCGTGGGGGCGGAGGAAGTCGACGTCTGCGAGCTGCACGACTGCTTCAGCGCCAACGAGCTGATCACCTACGAAGCGCTCGGGTTCGCCGCGGAGGGCGAGGCGCACAAGCTGATCGAGGCGGAAGCGACCACCTACGGCGGCGACGGCCCGGTCGTCAACCCGTCTGGCGGCCTGATCTCCAAGGGCCACCCGCTCGGCGCGACCGGCCTGGCCCAGTGCTCGGAGCTGACCTGGCAGCTGCGCGGTGAAGCGGACAAGCGCCAGGTGGACGGGGCGAAGACGGCGCTGCAGCACAACATCGGCCTCGGCGGAGCCGCCGTGGTCACGGTCTACAAACCGGCGGCCTGAGGGAAGGGCCGCCGCGGAACGGAGGAGGAGCACGATGGCGAAGAAGGAGCGGCGTTCACTCAGCGGCAAGGTCGTGGCGATCACCGGCGGTGCGCGGGGGATCGGTAAAGCGACGGCGGCCGCGCTGGTCGACAAGGGCTGCCGCGTCGCGATCGGCGACCTCGACCTCGAGCTGGCGGAGAAGACGGCGGCGCACCTCGGCGGTGGCACCGTCGCGCTGCCGCTCGACGTCACCGACCGCAGCTCCTTCGAGCGCTTCCTCGACGAGGCCGCGCGCCAACTGGGCTCGCTCGACGCGGTGATCAACAACGCCGGGATCATGCCGGTGACGCCGCTGGTCGAGGAGAGCGAGGACTCGATCCGCCGCCAGATCGACATCAACCTGATCGGCGTCATCACCGGCACCCAGCTGGCGATCGAACGGCTGCGTCCGCGCGGCAGCGGCTACATCGTCAACATCGCCTCGCAGGCGGGCAAATCGGGGCTGCCGGGGATCGCCACCTACTCGGGCACCAAGCACGCCGTCGTCGGCCTCAGCGAGGCGGTGCGGGCGGAGCTGCGCGACACCGGCGTCGAGGTTCTCTGCGTGATGCCGACCGTGGTCAACACCGAACTGACCAGCGGCGTCGGGCAGAAATGGATCAAGCCGGTCGAGGCGGAGGACGTCGCCAACGAGATCGTCGAGGCGATGGAAGTGCCGCGCTTCGACGTCTTCGTCCCGCGCGCCAACGGCGCCCTCTACAAGGTCCTCGCCCCGCTGCCCCGCAGTTGGCGCGAGGCGATCGGCCGGGCGATGAAGGTCGACAAGCTGATGCTCGAAGTCGATCACGGCGCCCGGCGCGCCTACGAGGAGCGGGCCGCGAAGAGCGAGCCGGACCAGGACGCCGGCGAGGAGGCGCCCGCCCCGCAGCGGGACGCGGCCTGATGGGCCGGATCTATGACGCGACCTGGGGCCGGGGCTTCTCGGCCCTGTATGACTTCTGCTTCAAGGCCAGCGAAGAAGCGGGGCTGCGGGACCTGCGCCGCGACCTGCTCAAGGAGGCGCGGGGGAGGGTGCTGGAGCTGGGGTCCGGGACGGGCCTGAACCTCGACCTCTATCCGGATTCGGTGCGGGACCTGACCCTGACCGAGCCCGACCCGCACATGGTCAAGCAGCTGCGCAAGAGGGTCGGCGAATCCAGCCGCAAGGCCGAGGTCGTCGAGGCGCCGGCCGAGAAACTGCCGTTCGAGGACGACAGCTTCGACACCGTCGCCCTGACGCTGGTCCTCTGCACGGTCCCGGATCCCGCGGCGGCGCTGCAGGAGATCAAGCGCGTCCTCGAGCCCGACGGCCGGTTCCTCTTCCTGGAGCACGTCCGCTCACCCGATCCGGGCCTCGCCAAGTGGCAGGACCGCTTCGAAAAGCCCTGGCGCTTCCTCGGCGACGGCTGCCACTGCAACCGCGACACGGTGAAGGCGATCAGCGCCGCCGGATTCGATTTCGGCGACGTCGAGCGGCCCGAGTTCCCGAAGGTCGTCCCGATCGTCAAACCGATGGCGAAGGGAAGCGCCCGCGTACCGGCATAAGCGTCCGATGGTCCGTTCTCCAGACCCAACGCACGATAATGGCGGTTATGTCAACTTGAGCCGAGAGGTCTGAGCGGGGCTCATCTCGCCCCTTCGATCGCCTCTTCCAGGGCGCTCGTGGAGTCAGGGGTTCCGATTACCTCTAGGCCGTCGGTTTTCGGGCCTCTGATCGCGAAGGTTGGCGTGCCTTCGATGCCGAGCTGCTGCGCTTCGGCGGTGGTTTCTTCGACCTCGGCGGTTTTCAGGGCGCGGTCTTCGTTCCAGCGATCGAGGTCTTTGACGCCCGCGCCTTTTGCCACGGCTTCGAGGAACGCCTCGTCGGCGGCGTAGCCTTCGTTCTCGCCGCCCTGGTTGCGGTAGAAGAGCTCGACGAAGTTCCAGCCGCGGCCCTGGACACCTGCGGCGAGCGCCGCGGCGCCGGCTTCGGCCGAATCCGGGCCGATGATCGTGAAGTTGCGGAAATCGATCTTCAGCTGGCCTTTCTTGACCTGGTTCTCGATTATCGGCGGCAGGATTTCTCCCGCGTAGGCGGCGCAGTACGGGCACTGCAGGTCGCCGAACTCGACCAGTTCCACCGGCGCCTCCGGGTCTCCGAGGAGCATTTCTTCCTGCGGGATGCCCTGCAGGCTGCGGTTGACCTCGCTCGCCCCCTCGAGGCTGGTGTCGCCGCCGTCGCCGCCCCCGGAGGCGTTGACGACGATCAGGGCGATCACGACCGCAAGAGCGAGAAAGGCGGCTCCGGCGGCCACCTGCAGCAGCTTGGCACGGCGCTCTGGAGACTCGTTCATGCCCGGTCCGGGACCGCCCCGTCGGTGCCGCCGTACCCGATCAGCCGGGTCGCGCTCAGCAGGAAGATGATCGTCATCAGGACGGCACTGCCTAAGCACCACTGGCAGATCGCTTCGATCTTGAAGATCTCGACGTAGGTGAGGAAGAGGCTGTAGCCGAAGCCGCCGAGGGCGATCAGGAAGCCGCCGAGGCGCGCCGCGTCGTTGGCGAAGAAAGAGCTCGCCAGCAGCAGCAGGTAGCCGATCACCCCGAAGATCGCGATGTTGACGCCCGCTACGTGCGAGTAGGAGCTGTCGGCGACGGTCTTGCAGCCGCTGCCGCCGGCGAGGCAGACGGGCGAGTCGCCGCCGGCCTCGGCGATCGCGATGTAGGCGGCGACGGTGACGCCGAGGGCGGCGCAGAAGGCGATCGCCCGCCGCAGGCTCCACTCGCTGGGGTAGTTCATGGCGCGGAAGATATGACCTGGGAGTAAAAGCCGGCTAAGACGCGCGAGAGCTTGCCGCCCTGCCAGGCGAGCGGCGACTCCCCCGGATCCTCGCTGACCAGTCGGCCCGCCGGCAGGGCCTCCGCGTAGGCCGCCGCGGCCGCGTAGGGGTGTCCGGGGTCGGCCTCGTCGTTGCTGGCGACGACCAGGGACGGCACGTCGAGCCCAGCCAGTTCTCCCAGCGACTCGAAGGGCCGCGAGCGCGGCACTTCCCGCAGCGCCTCCACCAGCGCCTCCGGGTGGCGCTGCAGCCCCAAGCGCTCGCGCGTAAAGCACAGCACCGATTCGCGCCACTGCGAGTCGACCCCCTGCCTTTCGCCGATGTAGGCGACGAAGCCGTCGACGCCGCCGGTCTCCAGTGCCGCCGCCAGCCCGTCCCAGTACTCCAGCGACGAGGGCTCGATCGCGCCCGTGTAGGTCGGGCCGATCAGCGCCAGTCCGGCCAGCCGCTCGGGATGCCGCAGCGCGTAGGCAACGGCGGTGTGCGCGCCCATCGAGTGGCCGCCGAGCAGGAATCGCTCGCCCCCCACCTGGGAATCGACCACCCGCTCCAGGTCCGCCACCAGCTGCGGGTATCCATAACCCTCCCCCACCGGTGCCGGCGCTGACTCCCCGTGCCCACGCGCGTCGTAGGTGACGACCTCGAAGCCGGCGCGCGGCAGCGCTTTCGAGCCGTGCAGGACGTAGCGCCTGGTCGCCGTGATCCCGTGGCAGAGGACAACCGGCGGCCCCTCCCCCGTCGCCTCACCCTCCAGCCTGGGGTCGGGCTCGACGCTGAACGGCCGCGCCGCGAGCGGCATCAGCCGAGCGAGGCGAGGGCGCGCTCGAGGTCCTCGACCGACTCGTAGGAGAGTCCGGTCAGGCTCACCTTCCGGTGCCGGATCACTCCCTCCTCGTCGACGATGAACACCGCCCGTCTCACCGTCGGCCCCATCGTCACGCCGTAGGCGCGGGCGACCTCCTTGTCCTCGTCCGCCAGCAGCGGCACGTTGAGGCTCTTCTCCTGGGCGAAGCGCTCGTGCGAGTCGACCGACTGGGCAGAGATCCCCAGCACCTCGGCGCCAAGCTGGTCCAGTCGGTCGCCTTGATCGCGGTAGGAGCAGAACTGCTTGGTGCAGACGGCGGTGAAGTCGCCCGGGTAGAAGGCGAGGATCAGCTTGCGACCGCGGTAATCGGCGAGCCGGTAGGTCTTGCCGCCCGTGCCGGGCAGGGAGAAATCGGGGGCGGGATCGCCGACGTCGGGCTTGGCCACGACACCGAGCTTAGCCGGGACGGCCGGCTAGCCCTGCTCGATCGTCATCTCTTCGATCACGACCGTCTGTTTCGGTTTTTCTTCCGCGTCGCCGAGTTTCTCGATCCGGGCGACTGCGTCGAAGCCCTCGGTCACCTTGCCGACGAGCGCATATTCGGGCGGCAGGCCGGCGTCGGCGCCGGTCACCACGTAGAACTGGCTGCCCGAGCGCCCGGGCGGGTCGGCGGAGCTCTTCGCCATCGCCACCACGCCTTTGGTGTAGGAGAGGTTCGGCGGCGGTTTCTCGTCGACGCTGTAGCCGGGGCCGCCGAGTCCGGTGCCTTCGGGGTCGCCCCCCTGGATCACGAAGCCCGGCACGACGCGGTGGAAGATCAGGTCGTCGTAGAAGCCCTCCTCGGCGAGGAAGGCGAAGGAGTTGGCGGTTTTCGGGGCGCGCCCGGTGTCGAGCTCGATCTCAAAGGTGCCGCAGTTGGTCTTCACCACCGCGGTCGCTTCCTCGCCCTGCTCCAGCACCTGCTCGGGGGCTTTGAAGCTGACGGTCTTCGGTTTCGGCGCCTCGACGGTCTCGCAGCCGCCGGCGCTCGTCCCAGTGGCGGCAGAGGTCTCGTCGTCTGAGTCCCCGCCACCGTTGGAGATCAGAACCGCGGCGATAACGCCCGCGGCGATCAGGGCGAAGACGACGAGGACGATCCAGCGGCGATCTTTCTGCTCTTCCACGGGCGGGAACCCTAATAGACGCATCAGCGGTCAGACCGGTCCCCCTACGATCCGAATCATGAGCTCCGTCCCAGCTCTGACCCCCCTTGCCGCCGCGGTCCTCCACGTCGGCGACCCGGAGCGGATCCTGCAGGTCGAGTGCGGCGACGGCGAGGGAGCCTTGTTTCTCGCCCGCGAGTTCCCGAGCGCTCGCGTCCGCGGCATCGATCGCTCGGCGGAGCGGGTGCGGCAGGCCAGCGATCGCGTCGGGCTTGACCCGGAGGGCCGGATCGCCTTCAAGCGGGGCGCTCCCCGCTCCCTTCCCTTCCCCGACGACCAGTTCGACCTTCTCGCCGCCCTCGACGCTCGCCCGGGCGCGGCGGAGGCGGCGCGGGTCCTTCGCCCCGGCGGTTTCCTCGTGCTCGCCTGCAGCGCCAAGCCCGATCCGCTGGGGGGTCTCGGCGGCTGGCTCTTCCGCCGCCGTCTGGCCCGGCTGGGATTCCTCCCGATCTGGTCCCAGCCGGCCGGCGACGGCAGCTTCTCTGTCGTTCGGCTCAAGGGCGGCGGGCCGCCCGGGCTGGCCCTCTAGGCTGAGCCCCGCATGCAGATCGACGGGATGCCACTGACCCTGATCGTCAACCCCTCCTCGGCCGGCGGCAAGAGCCTGAAGCTGCTGCCGCGGGTGGAGGCGGCGCTGGACGCGCGGCGGGCGGTCTTCAGGGTTGAGAAGACGCGCAGCCTCGAGCACGGGGTCGAACTGGCGCTGCGGGCGATCGAACTCGGCGAGGTCCCGGTCGTCGTCAGCGGCGACGGGTTGCTGGGCGCGGTCGGCGGCGCGATGGCGGGGTCGGAGACGCCGCTGGGGCTGATCCCCGGCGGGCGCGGCAACGACCTCGCCCGGGCCCTGGGCATCCCCTCGGAGATCGAGGAGGCCGTCGACGTCGTCCTCGGCGGGCACAGCCGCACGATCGACGTCGGCGAGGCCAACGGCAAGCGCTTCCTCGGCATCGTCAGCGTCGGCTTCGACTCCGAATGCAACCGGCTCGCCAACGAAACCAACTTCATCCGCGGCAACTGGGTCTACGCCTACTCGATGGTGCGCACCCTGATCGGCTGGAAGCCGGCGCGGTTCACGCTCGCGGTTGGCGGGGAACGCAAACGGATCAGCGGCTATTTCGTCGACGTCGCCAACAACAGCGTCTACGGCGGCGGCATGTACATCGCCCCGGAGGCAAAGCTCGACGACGGCGAATTCGACGTCGTCTCGATCGGCGAGGGCGGCAAGCTGCGCTTCCTGCTGGGCCTCAAGGACGTCCTCAAGGGCGAACACCTCGGCAAGGACGAGGTCAGCGTCTTCCGCACCTCGCGGCTGGAGCTCGACGCCAGTCGCCCCTTCCCCGTCTACGCCGACGGCGATCACCTCACCGACCTGCCGGTCTCCCTGCGCGTCCTCCCCCGCTGCCTCTCGATTCTGGTCCCGGGCGACGAAGGGACCTGATCGGATGGCGAGGAACGGTCGCCCCGGGGCGCTCTTCGGAGCCAAGGTCGCGCTCTCGCGGGCGGTCGGCGCCGCCAGCCGCGCCAGCGGTCGGGGCGGCGGCACCACCCTCCCCGGGCGCGTGCTGCTGCGGATGGAGCCGGAGGCGATCGCCCGCCTCGGCGCCGGCCTCGACCGCGGCGCGACGATCGTTAGCGCCACCAACGGCAAGACCACCACGGCGGGCATGATCGCCGGGATCCTCGCCGCCGACGGCCGCCGCCCCGTCCACAACCGCGCCGGCTCGAACATGACCTGGGGCGTGGCGACGGCGCTGCTGGAGCAGCGCGGCACCGAAGGCCTGTTCGAGGTCGACGAGGCCTGGCTGCCGCGGGTCAGCGAACAGCTCGACCCTCGCCTGATCGTCCTCGGCAACCTCTTCCGCGACCAGCTCGACCGCTATGGCGAGATGGAGACGCTGGCCGACGAGTGGGCGAAGACCGTCGCCGCCCGCACCGGCGCCAGCGGGTTCGTCCTCAACGCCGACGATCCGCTGATCGCCGACCTCGGCCGCGATCCCGAGGGCGCGCGCCGCGAGGGTGTTCTTTACTTCGGGATCGAGGATTCCTCGCAGGCGCTGCCCGAGCTGCAGCACGCCTTCGACGCCAAGCACTGCCGTCGCTGCGGCCATCCCTACGCCTACGAGCGGGCCTTCGTCGGCCACCTCGGCCACTACTCCTGCCCCAACTGCGGCGCCGAGCGACCCCGCCCGGAGGTGGCGGCAAGCGCGATCGAGCTGCGCGGGATGGACGGCTCGCGGGTGACGGTGCGGACTCCGCAGGGGGAGATCCGGCTGGAGCTCCCCCTCCCCGGCCTCTACAACGTCTACAACGCCCTCGCCGCGGTGGCCGCCGGGCTGCAGCTCGGGGTGGCGCCGGAGCGGATCGCCGTCGCGCTGGGCGAGATGCGCGCCGCCTTCGGCCGGGTGGAGACGATTCCCGTCGACGGGGTCCCGGTCTCGATCCTGCTGATCAAGAACCCGGCGGGAGCCAACGAGGTACTGCGGACGCTGCGGTTGGAGGGTCGCGAGGGCGACGGCGTCGACCTCTGGATAGCGCTCAACGACCGCATCGCCGACGGCCGCGACGTCTCCTGGATCTGGGATGCCGACTTCGAGCTGCTGGCCGGGACGGTGAGGCGCGTGGTCTGCAGCGGGACCCGGGCGCCGGAGATGGCGCTGCGCCTCAAGTACGCGGGCTGGCCCGAGGACAAGATCGAGGTCGTGCCGGGGATCGGCGCTTCGCTCGATGCGGCGGTCGCCGGCGCGCAGGGGCGCCTTTTCGCCCTCCCGACCTACACCGCCCTGCTCGAGCTGCGCAAGCTGCTCGCCGACCGCGGTTTGGCCAAGGAGTTCTGGCAGTGACGGCGGCGACCACCGCGATCTGGCACGACGTCGAGTGCGGCAGCTACGAGGCCGACCTCGGGCTCTGGGAGGAGCTGGCGGAGCGCCGCGGCGGTCCGGTGCTGGAGCTCGGTTGCGGCACCGGACGCGTCAGTCTCCACCTCGCCCGCCGCGGCCACCGGGTGATCGGCCTGGACCAGGACCACGAACTGATCTTCGAGCTCGCCGAGCGGGCGGGCGACCTGCCGGTCCAGCCGCTCTGCGCCAACGCCCTCGACTTCGAGCTCGACGAGCAGGTCCCCCTGGCCCTGGCGCCGATGCAGTTCCTGCAGCTGATGCGCACGCCGGAGTCGCGGCTGCGCTGCCTGCGGCACATCGCCTCCTCCTTGGAACCGGGGGGCCTGCTGGCGGCGGCGATCCTCGGCAGCCCGCCGTCGGTCCCCCCCGACGCACTTCCTCCCCTCCCCGACGTGCGGGAGGTCGACGGCTGGGTCTATTCCAGCCAGCCGATCGTCTTCGGGGGACTGATAGGAGGGCGGCTGATCCTGCGGCGGCTGCGGCAAACCGTCGCCCCCGACGGCGCCCTGACCGAAGAAAAGAACGAGATCCGGCTCCTCCTGATCGAAGCCGACGAGCTCGAGGCCGAGGCCGAAGAGGCCGGCTTCTCCCCCGCCGGCCGCCGTGTGATCCCCGAGACCGAGGCCCACGTCGGCTCCACCGTCGTCCTTCTGGAGAAAGGCTCGTGATGGAGCTCCGTGTCCTCAGCCTCTATCCCGAGCAGATGAACATCTACGCCGACCGCGGCAACATCCTCTTCCTGCAGCGCCGCTGCGAGTGGCGCGGCATCGGCTTCGTCCATGACGGTGCCGGGCCCGGCGAGGCCATCGATCCCGGCGCCCACGACCTCTTCTACATCGGCGGCGGCCAGGACCGAGACCAGCGCGCGGTTGCCGCCGACATGGTCGCCACCAAGCGCGAGGCGATCGCCGCCGCGGCCGACGACGGCGCCGTGCTGCTGGCGGTCTGCGGCGGCTACCAGCTGCTCGGCCACAGCTACCAGATGGGCGACGAGGAGCTGCCGGGCCTGGGGATCGCCGACCTGGCGACGGTGCGCGAGCCGGGCGAGCGGCTGATCGGCAACGTCGCGATCGAGGCCGACCTCGGCAGCGGACCGCGCCTGATCGCCGGCTTCGAGAACCACGGCGGCCGCACCTATTTGGGTTCCGACGCCCAGCCGCTGGGGAAGGTCGTCTCCGGCCACGGCAACAACGGCAAAGACGGCTTCGAGGGCGTCAGGCGAGACAACGTGATCGGGACCTACCTGCACGGCCCGCTGCTGCCGAAGAACGCCTGGCTGGCCGACCACCTGATCGGCCTCGCCCTCGAGCGCCGCTACGGTACCCGCCCCGAGCTGGAGCCGCTTCCCGATGAGTTGGAGGCCGCGGCCCACGCGTCGGCGCGGCAGGCGGCTCGGGCAGAGCGCTAGCGGCCGCTGGAGCCGAAGCCGCCGGCGCCGCGGGTGCTCTCGGTGAGGGCGCTCGTCTCGACCGGCTCGGCGGTGACGATCGGCGTCAGCACCAGTTGCGCGATCCGGTCCCCCGGTTCCACCCGAAAGGTCTCCGCCGGGTCGGTGTTGAGCAGCAGCACGCGCAGTTCCCCGCGGTAGCCGGAGTCGATCAGGCCAGGGGCGTTGACCAGCGCGATCCCATGGTCGCGGGCAAGCCCCGACCGCGGCAGCACCATCCCCGCATGCCCCTCCGGAATCTCAACCCCCACACCAGTCCCCACACCCCAACGCTCCCCCGGCCCAATATGAGCCGGCTCACACGCATACAGATCAAGCCCAGCATCCCCTTCATGGGCCCGCGAGGGAAGCGTCGCCCCCTCTTTCAGCTTCATCACCGGCAGCTGCACCGGCGGGAGCCTACAAGGGACCGGGAGAGAGGTTCGCCGGACCCTCCCCGCTGTTGTCCGCCGAACCTCTCTCCCGGTCCCTCAGCGGCTCAAGCAACAGCCAAGTCGCTGAACCGATGCATCTCCGCAGAAGGCACTTTCGCGTGCACCAGCACCCCGTCCTCGCGATCGGTCCGCTCCAGGTCACCGGCAACTTCATGCAGCTCGTGCAGCCGCCCGCCCTCGGAGTAAGGGATCAGCAGCTGGACCTCGGTCAGGGTCTCCTCGAAGGCCCCCTCGATCCGCTCCCGCAGCCCGTCCAGCCCCTCCCCCTCCTGGGCTGAGATCAGCACCGCCTCGGGATGGTCCAGCTCGGTTTCCTCCCGCTCCTCGGCGCTCAGCAGATCGACCTTGTTGAAGACGAGCAGCCGCGGCTTCTCCCCGGCGCCGATCTCGGCCAGCACCTCGTCGACGGCCCCCATGTCCGCCAGGCGCCGTTCCTCCGGCGCCGAGGCGTCGACAACGTGCAGGATCAGGTCGGCGAGGATGGTCTCCTCGAGGGTGGCCTTGAAGGCCTCGACCAACTGGTGGGGCAGCTTTTCGATGAATCCGACGGTGTCGGTCAGCAGGTAATCGCGCCCGGAGAGCTCGAAGGTGCGGGTGGTCGGGTCGAGGGTGTGGAAGAGGCGGTCGCGGACCTCCACCTCGGCCCCGGTCAGGGCGTTCAGCAGCGTCGACTTGCCGGCGTTGGTGTAGCCGGCGAGGGCGACCCGCGGCAGCGAGGAGCTGTCGCGGCGGGCGCGCATCACGCCGCGGTTCTTCTCCGTCTCACGCAGCCGTCGGCGCAGGGCCGAGATCCGGTCGCGGGCGAGGCGGCGGTCGGTCTCGATCTGGCTCTCGCCCGGGCCCCTGGTGCCGATCCCGCCGTCCATGCGGCCGGCGCCGAGGCGCTCGAGGTGGGTCCACAGGCCCCGCATGCGGGCCATGTTGTATTCGAGCTGGGCGAGCTCGACCTGGAGCTTGCCCTCGGCCGAGTGGGCGTGGTCGGCGAAGATGTCGAGGATCACCGCGGTGCGGTCGATCACCGGCACCCCGAGGGCGGCCTCGAGGTTCCGCTCCTGACGGGGGGCGAGCTCGTCGTCGCAGGCGACCAGGTTGGCGTCGGCAGCGGCGATTTCCGCTTTCAGCTCGTTCAGCCGACCGCGCCCGAAGTAACGATCCGGGTCGGGTTTCTGGCGCTGCTGGGTGGCGGTGCCGACGGTGGCGACGCCGGCCGTCAGCAGCAGCTCCTTCAGCTCGGTCAGCGGCTCGCCCTCGTCGCGCCCGTCGACGACGCCGATCGCCAGCGCCCGCTGGCGGGCTCGTTTGCTGCCGTTGCTGCCGTTTTGCGAAGTCTCCACTCAGAGAGATTGTAAGGCGCGTCCCAAACGCCCAGCTCAGCTGCGAGTACGTTTCGGAGATGCCCGAGAGCCGCTTCACGAAAGCCGAGCGCGAGTACCTCTCGGACCCGCTCCGGCTCGGCCGGCTGGCGACGGTTGGCGCCGATGGCACGCCGCACGTCGTCCCGGTCGGGATCTTCCACGAACCGAACCGGGACGTGATCGAGGTCACCGGCCGCGAGCTGGAGAAGACGAAGAAGTACCGCGACGTCGAGCGGACCGGGCGCGCCGCGATCGTCGTCGACGACCTCGCCAGCGTCGATCCGTGGCTGCCGCGCGGCATCGAGGTCCGGGGCCGGGCGGAGGCGATCCGCTGGCCGATGCCGCGGATCCGGATCCACCCCGAGCGGATCGTCTCCTGGGGACTGGAAGGCCGCCGCAACGCCCGTTCGGTCGAGGAGGGCTAGGGTTGGGTACGTGAAAGTTTTCGTGACCGGCGGGACCGGCTTCATCGGCGGCGAGGTCGTGCGCCAGCTGCGTCAACGGGGCGACGAGGTCGTCGCCTTGGTGCGCAACCCCGGGAAAGCCGCGAAGCTGACCGAGCTGGGCTGCGAGCTGGCCAGCGGCGACCTCAGCGACGAGGGCGCCCTCCGTCGCGGCATGCAGGGCTGCGACGCGGTGATCCACGCGGCGGCGATGTACGAGGTCGGGATCCCGGCCAAGCAGCGACCGGCGATGTGGGAGGCCAACGTCGCCGGCACCGAGCGGGTGATGAAGGCGGCGCTGGCAGAGCAGGTCCCGCGGGTCGTCTACGTCTCGACCGTCGGCATCTTCGGCAACACCCACGGACAGGTCGTCGACGAGTCCTACGAGAACCCGGAAACCGATTTCACCTCCTACTACGAGGAGACGAAGCTGGAGGCCCACAAGGTCGTCGACCGGATGGTCGCTGAGGAGGACCTGCCGGCGGTCACCGTTCAGCCGGGCGGCGTCTACGGGCCCGGCGACACCTCCCAGGTCGCCGACCTGCTGGATCAGTTCTTCGCGGGCAAGCTGCCGCTGCTGCCCTTCCCCGAGCTGGGAATCTGCATGACCCACGTCGAGGACATCGCCGGCGGGATCCTGCTGGGGCTCGACAAAGGCACGCCGGGCGAGACCTACGTGATCAGCGGCCCGGCGACGACGATGCGCGAGGCAATCGAGACCGTTGCCAGGGTCAGCGGGCGCAAGGCGCCGAAGCGGAACCTGCCGACCGGGCTGATGAAGGTGATGATCCCCTTGGGTCCGGTGGTCGGCAAGGTGATGGGACAGCCGCCGAACCTGCGGGAGCTGATCTCCTCGGGTGACAACGTGACCTTTTGGGCCAGCTATGAGAAGGCCCAGAAAGAGCTTGGCTACTCCCCTCGCGGCATGGAAGAGGGTCTGCGGCAGACGCTCGAGGCCGACTCGCGGTTCCCTTCTCCGGTTGGCTGAGGGGAGTCCGGGTGAGGGCTCCCCGGACAACAGCGGGGAGGGTCCGGTGAGCCCTCACCCGGACTCCATATGCTGCCGCGTCAGATGCGCGTAATCGATGTCATGCACTTGGGCCGGCCCCACGTGATCGGGTGCTGGGAGGTTGATGGAGTGCTGGTTGACCCTGGGCCGGAGTCTTCGATCGAGACGGTGCTGGAGGCGATTGGGGGTGAACAGCCGCGGGCTGTTGTGCTCACCCATATCCACCTCGACCATGCGGCTGCCACGGGAGCGCTGGTGCGGAAGTGGCCGGAGCTCGAGGTGTACGTGCACGAGCGGGGCGCGCCGCATCTGATCGATCCTTCGAAGCTGCTGGCCAGTGCCGAGCGGCTCTATGGGGACAAACTCGAGTACCTCTGGGGGGAGATCCTGCCGGTGCCGGAGGAGAACGTCCGCGTTTTGAGCGGCGGCGAGAACGTGCTGGGGATGCGGGTCGCCTACACCCCCGGCCACGCCTCCCACCACGTCTGCTACCTGCACGAGGAGAGCGGGACCGCCTTCGTCGGCGACGTCGCCGCCTGCCGGATCCCGCCCTCGAGCCTGATCGTGCCCCCCACCCCGCCGCCGGACATCGACGTCGAGACCTGGGAGGAGTCGCTCGACACCGTCGCCGCCTGGTCTCCGAGCCGCCTCGCGCTGACCCACTTCGGCGCCATCGAGGACGACGTCCCCGGCCACGTCGAGAAGGTGAAGGCGAAACTGCGCGAAGAGGCCGAGCTGGTCCGCCGCATGGAGAAGGACGAGTACAACGCCGACCTCGAGCGCCGGATTCGCGCCGACCTCGCCGAGGAAGGGATCCAGGGCGACACCGTCGAGGAGCTGCTGCAGGCCGTTCCCACCGCCTACCAATGGGGTGGCCTGGACCGCTACTGGCGCAAGAAGGCAGAGCGGGAACAAGCCCAGGGTTGACACCCGGCCGCGCGGGTAGGGTCTTCTCCAACTCGTCCGCCCCGCCCCACAGGAGGTTTCCGTGAGCAGCACCCGGCACCGTTTTGTCCTTCGTAGCTGCGTCTGCGCGTTTGCCCTGATCGCCGCCCTGGCCCTGGCCGCCTGCGGCGACAGCGACAGCGAGGACGCCCAAGAGCTCGGCTTCACGGTCGAGGCGAAAGGGAAATCGACCACGGTGACGGCGCCCGAGACCGCCGAGACCGGGCTGGCCGAGATCACGCTGACCAACGACAGCGACTCCGAAGCCGACCTGCAGCTGCTCCGGGTCGAGGGCGATCGCTCCCCCGAGGAAGTCGTCGAGGGCTTCGGCGAAGCGATCCAGGGCAAATCCTTCCCCGAGTGGCTCTTCGCCGCCGGTGGTGTCGGCACCCTTGGAGCCGGCGAGAGCGCGACGGTGGAACAGGTGCTGCAGCCCGGCGACTACTACGCCTTCAACCTCGAATCCGGCGGGCCGCCGAGCCCGCAGGAAGCCGCCGTCACCGAGGTGACCGGTGAGGAGTCCGACGCGGAGATCGAGGAGGGCGACGCGACCGTCGAGGCGGCCGAGTACGTCTTCAACACCGACACCCTTCCTTCCGGCGAGGTCGAGATCGACTTCGACAACATCGGCGCCCAGCCCCACCACCTGATCGCCTCTCCGATCAAAGGCGACGCCACCGCCGAGGAGGTCGAAAAAGCGTTCAAAGAGGAAAAAGGCCCGCCGCCGCTGGAGGAGAAAGGCACCCTCTCGACCGCCGTCATCGAAGGTGGTGAAGCCCAGCTGGTGGAGATGGACCTCGAGCCCGGCCGCTACGCCCTCTACTGCTTCATCACCGACCGCGAAGGCGGCCCACCGCACGCCTTCAAAGGGATGGTCGACGAAGTCGAGGTCGAATAACGAGCAGCGTCGCGAGCGCCTCGGCTCAGCTGAGGTGCTCGCGCATCCGCTCGACCGCCTCTTCGATGCGGTCGTCGGGCGCGGTCAGCGCGATGCGGAAGAAGCCCTCGCCGCTTGGCCCGTACATCGAGCCAGGTGAGATGACCACCGCGGCCTCCTCGAGCACGAGCTCGCAGAAGGAAGTCGAGGTGTGGCCCTCGGGGACCGGCGCCCAGACGTAGATCGTACCCTTCGGTGAGCTGACCTCGACGCCGATCTCGCCCAGGGCGGAGACGACGAGGTCGCGGCGGCGGGTGTAGGTCGCGTTCATCTCCTCCAGCGGAGCGTCGGGGCCCTGGAGGGCGGCGACGCCGGCCATCTGGATCGCCTCGAAGAGGCCGGAGTCGACGTTGGTCTTCAGCCGCCAGTAGGTCTGGATCGCCTCGGCGTTGCCGAGAATCGCGGCGCAGCGCCAGCCGGTCATGTTGTAGCCCTTGGAGAGCGAGAAGACCTCGACGCCGACCTCCTTGGCGCCGGGTGCCGCGAGGAAACTCGGTGCCACGTAGCCGTCGTAGGTGGTCTCCGAGTAGGCGTTGTCGTGGACGACGAGGATCTCGTGCTCCCCGGCGAAGGAGACGACCTTCTCGAAGAAGCCGTCGGGGACGACGGCGCCGGTCGGGTTGTTCGGGTAGTTGATGAACATGAGCCGGGCCCGGTCGGCGACGTCGGCGGGAACCGCGCTCAGGTCGGGCGCGAAGCCCAGCTCTGGAACCAGCGGCAGCAGCTCGGCCCTGGCCCCGGCGAGGATCGGGCCGCCGGTGTAGACCGGGTAACCGGGGTCAGAGGCGAGGGCGACGTCGCCCGGGTCGAGAAAGGCGAAGCAGAGGTTGTAGATGCACTCCTTGGCGCCGATCGCCGGGATCACCTCTGACTTCGGGTCGATCTCGACCCCGAAGCGCCCCCCGTAGAAGGAAGAGAGAGCCGCCCGGAACTCGTCGCGGCCGCGGTTGCTCGGGTACTGGTGGTAGGCGGGGTCGGCCACCGCCTCCTGCATCGCCTCGACGACGTGGGGATAGGTCGGCTGATCGGGGTCGCCGATCCCGAGGCTGATCACGTCGATCCCGGCAGCGCGCTTGTCGGCGATCTGCTGCTCGAGTTCCTGGAACTTGTAAGGAGGGATGGCCTCCAGGCGCTTGGATGGGTTGGCGATGCCCATGGGCGCGGGAATCTATGCGATTGAGGGGACCGCTTGCGGTCACCGGCGATGACGGCGAATCAGCTGCCGTCCAGCTCGCTCAGCGCCTGCACCAGCTCCGGCGAGAGCTCGCCGCTGAACACAGGCTCGGCCCAGCCGTCGAGCCGCACCGAGAGGTCCTCGGCGATCTCGACCTGCAGCTCGCCGCCTTCCAGCTCGACCACGAGGGGGCTGGCGGAGCCGCGTAGAAAGGCGGTCACGGCGGCGCCGCTGGCGCCGGTGCCGGAGGAAAGCGTCTCACCCACCCCGCGCTCGAAGATACGCGCCCGCACGCGACTGCCGTCGATCGCGACGAAGGAGACGTTGGTGCGGTTCGGGAACAGCTCGTTGCCTTCGACCCCGGGGCCGATCTCGCCCAGGTCGAGCTCGTCGAGCTCCTCGGCCGGAACGACGATCGCGCACTGGGGGTTGCCGATCGAGACGTGCTGGAACTCCCACTCGCGGCCGCCGGACTCGAGGGTGCCGCGGCCGTCCTCCGGGCCCGAGGGGAAGTCCTTCGAGGTCGTCGAGGCCTGGCCCATGTCGACCGAGCAGGTCAGCTCGCCGGTGATCGTCGGCCGGATCGGGCCGGCGACGGTGCGGATCGCGAACTCGTCCTGGTCGGTCCAGCCGTGGCGGCGCAGGTAGAGGATCGCCTCGCGGGCGCCGTTGCCGGAGAGCTCGGCTTCGGAGCCATCGGGGTTGAAGATCCGCAAGTTGGCGACGAACTCGGGGTCCTCGCTGCGCGAAAGCAGCAGCACCCCATCCGAGCCGACCCCGAAGTGCTGGTCGCAGAGCCACTCGATCCGCGCCTCGTTCAGCTCCCACGGCAGTCGCTCCTGCTCGAAGATCAGGTAGTCGTTGCCGAGGGCCTGCCACTTCTCGAACTTCACGTTCGCCAGCCTATTCGCAGCATCTGCGCGGCGACCTCCTCGTCGCTCAGGCCGGTGCGGTCGAGCGAATGCAGGTTTGGGATTTTGCGCATCCAGGTGAGCTGGCGCCGGGCGTAGTTGCGCGAGCGCTTCTTCATCTCCTCGACGTCGCCGGCGAGCAGCTCGTCGAAACCGAGCGCTTTGCGGGCGGTGCGGCCGGGGCCGAGGGCGTCGGCGCGGCGGGCCTCCTCCTCGGCGCCTCCGGCGATGATCGCCTCGACGCGGGCGTTGATCCGCTCGTAGAGCCGCTCGCGGTCCATGTCGAGGCCGAAGATCGTGGTCGGGTGGCGGGTCTCGGGCGACCAGAGCTCTGAATCCTCCGATTCCGGCGGCGCTTTGGTCAGCGACAGCTCCGCCACCGCGGCGCGCAGGTAGAGCCCCGTCCCCCCCACGACGATCGGTCGCCGGCCGGCCGCCAGCGCCGCGTCGACCTCCCGGTGCGCGAGCGGCATGTAGTCGCCGATCGAAAAGTCCTCGGTGGCGGGGACGAAGCCGAGCAGCCGGTGCTCCAGGCGACTTTGCTCCTCGGCGGTTGCGGTCCCCGTCAGCACCTCCAGGCCCTCGTAGACCTGCAGCGCGTCGCAGTTGATCGCAACCGGGTCCTCCCCCCGCTCCCGGAGCATTTCCGCCAGAGCGACGGCCACTCCCGTCTTGCCGACCCCCGTGGGGCCGAAGATGCCGATGACCTCCAAGTCAGAGCAGAGGCGTCAGGGGACGCGCCAGGACCCCGCTCAGCGTTTGCGAGGTCGCGCTTTCGATCTCGACCTCGACGAACTCCCCCGGCTCGACGATTCCCTCGAAGTTGACCGCCTTGCCGTGGCGGGTCCGGCCGCGCAGCCTCGTCTCGTCGGTGCGGCTGGTGCCTTCGACCAGCACCTCCATCGTCCGGCCGACGAAGCGCTGGGCCCGCTCCGCGGCGCGGCGCTGGACCACCTCGACCAGCCGTTCCATCCGCTCGACCTTGACGGGGTGCGGCAGCTGACCGTCCATCGTCGCCGCCTCGGTTTCGCGGCGCGGCGAGAAGATGAAGGTGAAGGCGCCGTCGTAGCCGACCTCCTCCGCCACTTCCAGGGTCTCGCGGAAGTCCTCCTCGGTCTCACCGGGGAAGCCGACGATGATGTCGGTGGTGATCGCGCAATCCGGCACGTGCTCGCGGATCAGCGCCACCCGGTCCATGTAGCGGCCGCGGTTGTAGGTGCGCCGCATCCGTTTGAGGACGGCGCTGGAGCCCGATTGCAGCGGCAGGTGGATCTGCTCGCAGAGCGCGGGCAGCTCGGCGTGGGCGCGGATCACGTCCTCTTTCATGTCCTTCGGGTGCGGGCTGGTGTAGCGGATCCGCTCGATCCCCTCGATCGCATCGACCCGCCGCAGCAGATCCGAGAACCCGATCCGGCGATCGAGCGGAAGGTCGCGGCCGTAGCTGTTGACGTTCTGGCCCAGCAGCGTCACCTCCCGCACGCCGTCCGCCGCCAGCCCCTCGGCCTCGGCGATCAGCTCCTCCGGGTCGCGGCTGACCTCGCGTCCCCTGGTTGAGGGGACGATGCAGTAGGAGCAGACGCAGTTGCAGCCCTGCGAGATCTGCAGCCAGCCCTGGAACTCGCGCTCGCGCCTGGCCGGCAGGTGTCCGGAGAAGTCCTCGAACTCGAAATAGCCCTGGGCGGTCAGCGAGTCGCTGTTGAGGAACTCGGCCAGCTTGTGGATCTGCCCCGGGCCGAAGGCGACGTCGACGAAGGGGAAGCGCTCGAAGACCCCCTCCTTGACCGACTGGGCCCAGCAACCGCCGACGCCGACGACCCGCTCGGGGTCTTCGGACTTCAGTCGTTTCGCCTCACCCAGGTGGGCGATGAAGCGGCTGTCGGCCGACTCGCGGATCGAGCAGGTGTTGAAGAGGATCAGGTCCGCCTCTTCCCGACTCGGAACCTCCTCGTAGCCGAGCGAGGACAGCATCCCGCGCATCCGCTCGGAATCGTGCACGTTCATCTGGCACCCGAAGGTGGTGACGTGGAACTTCTGGGCCATCGCTGCCCAGGGTACCGCTAGGAATTCGGCTGCTACTTGCCGACTACGTCCTGGACGACGAAAGCGGCGACGTCGGAGATTTCTTCCTCCGTCAGCTGTTCGCCGAAAGCCGGCATGCCGCCACCGCCGTTGGTGACCTGTTCGATGGTGCCCTCTTCGGTCTGCGCCAGGGGCATCGTCGTCAGGTCGGGCCCTCCGGGGCCGCCCTTTCCGTCTTCACCGTGACAGCCTGCGCAGTTCTCGGCAAAGACCGAAGCGCCGGCGGTCGAACCGCCTCCGCTCGCTTCCTCTTTACCTTCTCCCTCGCTGGGTCCGACCGGTTCCTCTTCCGGAGAACCTTCGGCTTCCTCTTCGGCCTCTTCTTCGAGCTCCTCGCGCTCGCCGCCAAGGGCTCCCCCTTCATTCTCGAAGGGCCCGCTTTCGGCTCCCTCGGCATCGTGCTGCTCGGCAGCGTGGGCCTCCTCGTGCGCCTCGTGGTCCTGCGCCTGCAGCACCGAGAAGGTGCTTGCCGCGATGGCAAAGGCTGCGAACCAGACGATCACGAGCGGCAGCATCCGCCCGGGGAAGTTCTTCAATTTCAGGCCGACAAAGGTGACAAGCACCGCCGAGACGGCCGCGATGCCACCGAAGATGTAAAAAAGCGTCTCGTTGTCCATAGCGCGGCGGTGATCCTATAGGGGTCGAGCGCCCCCCGCCGTGAGGCGAAGGTCGGCGCTAAGCCGCCTTCGCCTCTGCCGCCGGAGCGGCGTTCTCGCTCTCACTACTCGGCTGCGGCTCCTCGCCGTCGATTCCCAGGGCAGCCCTGATCTTGGTTTCGAGCTCCAGGGCCAGCTCCGGGTTGTCGACCAGGAACTGCTTGGCGTTGTTGCGCCCCTGGCCGAGCCGCGTTTCCCCGTAGGAGAAGAAGGAGCCGGATTTCTGGACCAGGTCCTGCTCGATCCCGAAGTCGAGCAGCCCGCCCTCGCGCGAGATCCCGACCCCGTACTCGATGTCGAATTCGGCCTGGCGGAAGGGGGAGGCGACCTTGTTCTTGACGACTTTGACCCGCACGCGGTTGCCGACGGCCTCCGTGCCTTCCTTCAGGGTCTCGATCCGGCGGATGTCGAGCCGCTGCGAGGAGTAGAACTTCAGCGCCCGGCCGCCCGGCTGGGTCTCCGGCGAGCCGAACTGGACACCGACCTTTTCCCGGATCTGGTTGGTGAAGATGCAGACGGTGTTGGTCCGGTTGAGGTTGCCGGCGAGTTTGCGCATCGCCTGCGACATCAGCCGTGCCTGCAGCCCCACGGTGGTGTCGCCGATCTGCCCGTCGAGCTCGGCTTTCGGGGTCAGCGCCGCGACCGAGTCGATCGCGACCACGTCGACGGCGCCGGAGGCGATCAGCCGATCGGCGATCTGCAGCGCCTGCTCGCCGTAGTCGGGCTGGGAGACGAGCAGCTCGTCGGTGTCGACGCCGATCGCCCGCGAGTAGACCGGGTCGATCGCGTGCTCGGTGTCGATGAAGGCGCAGACGCCGCCCATGGCCTGGGCCTGGGCGATGATGTGGTTGACGAGGGTCGTCTTTCCCGACGACTCGGGGCCGAATATCTCGACGATCCGCCCGCGGGGGACGCCGCCGATGCCGAGCGCCAGATCGAGCGCCAGAGAACCGGTCGGAATCGCCTCCACCTTTACCGTGCCCTTGTCACCCAGGCGCATCAACGCGCCCTCTCCAAACTCTTTCCGGATGCCGCTGACGGTGTTTTCCAGCGCGGCGTCCTTGGCTTTTGCCTCCTTGGCGGAGACGTCGCTCAAGCTCGTTTTCCTATCTGCCATCTCAATCCACCTCACTGCTGCCCCCTCCGGGCAGCTCGACTTGGGCCAGCGGCACGTAGCGCGCACCGGTTGGCTGAAGATCAGAACGGTACAGAGCCATGCGGACGGCAATCCTTGGCTCCGTCAGCTCCGGAGGGACGGCCCCCGGAGCCTCCGAGACGACCGCCGGCCGCCTCGATCCCCGTGCCTCGGAACGAACCCGGGCCACGGTCACATGCGGCCAGAACGGCCGCTTCTCGGGCTCGTGGAAGCCCTGGGCCGACAGCTGTTGCTCGACGCCCGCCTGCAGTGCCTCCGTCCCCGGGGACACCACCGGCAGGGCGTAAAGGCGCGCCCGGCCCCGCGGCGGCCGCTGCACCAGGTTGCGCAGCTCAACCCAAGGGGCTGGACCGGCGCTTTCCCGCACGACCTCCGCGATCTGCTCGATCTCCTTCTCCGGCCGGTAGCCGAGGAAGGCGAGGGTGACGTGGAGCGACTCGGGTGGAACCGGCCGCAGGGCCGGATCCGCCAACTCCTCCCCTCCCCACCTGGCGATCCCTTCTCGAAGGGAGTCCGGGAGGTCGAGGGCGACGAACAGGCGCGCTCGCGGGCTTTTCAGTCGCTGTTTGGCCACGCCCGCCACGCTACGGGGCCGCAACGCACGAGACAACGCGCAAACGCAACTTTTCGCCTACTCCTTCGTGCCCTCTTCCTCACCGAGGAGCATGCGCAGCAGGTGCATCCCGACCAGCGCCGAGCGTTCGCGGATGTCAAGCCGACCGCCAGGGATCACGGGGTCCCTGGCGATGCTCGTCCCGTCGGCGAGGCGGGCGTTGAAGCAGACGTAGCCGATCGGCTTCTCCTCGCTGCCACCGCCAGGTCCGGCGATGCCGGTAATCGAGACGGCGACGTCCGCCTCGAAGCGCTCCAAAACCCCGATCGCCATCGCCTCCGCGACCTCTGGCGAGACCGCCCCGTGCGACTCGATCAGGCCGGGGTCCACCCCCAGCATTCCCGCCTTCGCCTCGTTCGAGTAGGCGACGACGCCGCCGGCGAAGTACTCCGAAGCGCCGGCCAGATCGGTCACCCGGGCCGCCATCAAACCCCCGCTGCACGACTCGGCCAGCGCCAGGCGGCGGCCCAGCAGCAGCGTCGCCACCTGGGCGTCGATCGTCTCGCCGTCGATGCTGAAGGTCTCGCGCCGGTGCCGCTGCACAAGGCCGTCGCGGACCGAGTCGGCCACCGCCTCCGCCTCGTCTCGGTAGCGGACGTCGATCTCGATCTCGCCGCGCCGCAGGCAGGTGGTGATCTCGACCGCGTCCAGCTCCGTCCCCTCGGCCTCCATCTCCCGCAGGCTCTTGGCGATCTCGGACTCCGGCACGCCGAACATCCGCATCGTGTAGCCGCGCAGCGGCGTCGCCCGCCCCAGCAGCTGCCGCACCGGCTCCGTCTCCACCGCTGCCTCCCACATCGGCTGCAGCTCACGCGGGGGGCCGGGAAGGACGATCACGACACGCTCTCCCGCCGGGACTACGAGGCCTGGCGCGGTCCCCACCGGATCGAGCGGCGTCGCCCCCTGGGGGACCATCGCCTGCTTGCGGTTCGCGGCTTTCAGAGCTTCGGAGTCGAGGCGAAAGCGCTGTGCGAAGCCGCGAAGGATCTCGGCGATCTTCGCCTCCATCTCCTCGTCGAGGACCATCTCGCGCCCGGCGAAGCGGGCCACGATCTCCGCGGTGAGGTCGTCGGCGGTCGGGCCGAGCCCCCCGGTGGTGACGATCAGGTCCATCCCCTGGTCGGCCATGAACCGCAAGGACGCCTCGAGGTCATCCGGGCGGTCGGCGACGACGAGAATGTGGGCGACCTCCACCCCACGCTCGGCCAGCCGTTCGGAGACCCAGGGGCCGTTGCCGTCCTGGATCCTCCCGGTAAGGACCTCGGTCCCGGTGACGACTATCCCCGCTCGAATCACGAGCGGGAAGGTACCGGAGCTAAGCCTCGGGCTCGGAATCGACGGCGACCGGCTCCGGCGCCGACTCGCTGCCGCTCAGCACCCGCGACAGATCCGCCTGCGTGATCAGCACCTGGCGCGGTTTCGAGCCCTCGTAGCCGGAGATGACGCCGCGCCGCTCGAGCATGTCGATCAGGCGCCCGGCCCGGGTGTACCCGACCCGCAACCGCCGCTGGATCATCGAGACCGAGGCGGTCTCGGTCTGCACGACCAGTCGGATCGCCTCGTCGAGCAGGTCGTCGCTGTCGGGGTCGAAGTCGTCGTCGCGATCCTCGCTCTCGGCCTCCTGCGGCGTCTCCAGCAGCTCGTCCTCGAATTCCGGTTCGCCCTGCTTCGCCCAGTGGCCGGTGATGCGGGCGATCTCGTCCTCGGTGATGAAGGCGCCCTGGACGCGCGACAGTTTCGAGGTGCCGGCGCCGCGGAAGAGCATGTCCCCCTGTCCCAGCAGGGCCTCCGCCCCGCCCTGGTCGAGAATCACCCGCGAGTCGGTCTGCGAGGAGACCGCGAAGGCGATCCGCGAGGGGATGTTGACCTTGATCGTGCCGGTGATGATGTCGGTCGAGGGCCGCTGGGTCGCCAGCACCAGGTGGATGCCGGTGGCGCGGGACTTCTGGGCGAGGCGAATGATCGAGTCCTCGACTTCGGCCGGGGCGACCATCATCAGGTCCGCGAGCTCGTCGATCACGCAGAGGATGTGGGGCAGCGGCGATTCGCCTTTCTTGCGGCGGACGCGGTTCAGCTCATCGAGGTTGCGGGCGCGGGCCTCGCTCATGATCCCGTAGCGGCTCTCCATCTCCACGATCAGGTTGGAGAGCACGTTGGCGGCGAGACGCGGCGAGGTGACCACCGGCGTCAGCAGGTGGGGCACGTTCTCGTAGTGGTTGAGCTCGACCTGCTTGGGGTCGACCAGCACCAGGCGGACTTCGTTCGGCGAGGCCTGCATCAGGATCGAGGAGAGGATCGCGTTGACGCAGCCGCTCTTGCCCGAGCCGGTGGTGCCGGCGACGAGGACGTGCGGCATCTTCGCGATATCGGTCCAGACCGGGTTGCCGTCGATTCCCTTGCCGAGCCAGGCGACCAGCGGCGAGGTCTTCTCCGGTCGGCCGGCGTAGATGTCGCCGAGGCGGACCATCTTCCGGGTCCGGTTCGGAACCTCGACCCCGACCGCCTGCTTGCCGGGAATCGGCGCCAGGATGCGGATGTCCGTCGAGGCCAGCGCGTAGGCGATGTCGTTGGCGAGCTCGGTGACTTTCTTGACTTTGGTCCCGGGCGCGAGGCGCAGCTCGAAACGGGAGACGTGGGGACCGCTGACGATGCCGACGATCTTCGCCTCGACCCCGAAGTGGCCGAGCGTCTCCACCAGCTTGCGGCCGACCGCTTCGTGGTCGCGCGGGTCCGGCCCTTTGTCGCTCTTGCCGCGCTCGAGCAGCTTCGGCGTCGGCGGGCGGTAGTCGATCTCCTCCGACATCGTCACCCCGCGCTTGTTGCCCATCGGGGTGAGGCCGGCGTGGGCGCGGTCGCCCTCGTCGACCACCGCGACCGCGTCCTCGGAGTCGTAGTTCTGCAGCTCGACCCCCGGCTCGGCGTCGGGCTCCGGCTCCTCCTCTTCGGAGGTCTCGGCGTCGAAGATCTGGGTGTCGAAGTCATCCTCCTCGGCGAGCGCGACGGTCGGTTCGAAGTCCTCGTCCTGCTCGGGGTACGCGCTCATCACGTCGGTCGGGCCGGCGGTCGTCTGCGCCTCGGCCCGCGCTTCGCGGTGCTGGCGCCAGTCGGCGTGGGTCTTGGCGACGGTTCGAGCCGCCGCGTCGCCGCCGGCGAAAGCGCCGCGGAAGACCCCTCGCAGCCCGCGCCCCACCCCACTCGCCAGGGCGGAGACCGAGGTGCCGGTGAGGAGCATGCCGCCGACGAGAAGCAGAAGGACGGTGAAGATGCGGGCGCCGATCTCCCCGAACAGGTAGGTGAGAGCCGTTTCGACTCCGTAGCCGACCTTGCCCCCTTCCCAGCCGAAGAAGAGGACGAAGACGAGGTAGACGCCGAAGGCGACGAGGAAGAGGGCGATCAGGTCGACGTGGCGCTGCTCGAGCGCCGCGGGCAGGCGCAGCCCCCCCTTCGCTTTGGACTTCCGTTTCGAGGCAGCTTTCCCTCGCCGGGCGGAGCCGGCGCGCTTCTTGCGTACGAACATGGCCTCCGCTTCGACGCCGGAACCCCCATACCTGCGAGCTAAATTCGGCCTAAAAGTCGCGCGGAGCGGTGATTTCCGCGGCTACCATCGATCTGTGCTTTCGCAAACGGATCAGATCGGGGGCCGTGTCCTGGTCGTCGAGGACGACGTCGACATCGCCGACGTCCTGCGGCGCTCGCTCCGCAACGAGGGCTACGAGGTGCGCACCTCCGTGGACGGGGTCGAAGCTCTCGACGTCGCCGCCGGCTTCGTACCCGACCTGGTCGTCCTCGATCTTGGCCTGCCGGGAATGGACGGGGTCGAGGTCTGCCGCCGCCTGCGCAGCGATGGCGACGTACCGATCCTGATGCTGACGGCCCGTTCGGAGACCGAGGACCGGGTGACGGGGCTCGACAGCGGCGCCGACGACTACCTGGTCAAGCCCTTCGAGCGCCAGGAGCTGCTGGCCCGGATCCGGGCGCTGCTGCGGCGCCGGCCCCCACGCGGTTCCGCCTCCATCGAGGTCGCCGACCTGACGCTCAACCCGGACACCCGCGAAGTGCGCCGCGGCGAGCGGGAGATCGAGCTGACCAATCGCGAGTTCGAGCTGCTCGAGTTCCTGATGCGCAACGAGCGCCTGGTCGTCTCCCGCGAGCGCCTCCTCGACGAGGTCTGGGGATACGACCCGATGGCGGCGACCAACACCATCGACGTCTTCATCTCCAACCTGCGCCGCAAGCTCGAGGATGGCGGCGAGGGCCGGCTGCTGCACACGAAACGGGGAGCGGGCTACGTTCTCAAAGCCTGAAGTGAAGCTGCCGCGCCCGGTGCTACGCCCGCGGTCCTGGCCGGTGCGCTGGAGGCTCGCCCTCGTCTCCTCGGTGCTGACGCTGGCGATCCTCGTCCTCTTCGGGGGGTTGATCGGGAAGATCGCCACCGACCGCATCCGCGACGACTTCAACGGCGAGGTGAGCAGCGCCGCCAAGATCCTCGCCGGGCAGTTCCAGGTCGTCTACCCCGCGTTCGGGGGCAAAGCGGAAGCCCGCGCCGGCCCGCAGCTGGACGCGTTCGTCCTCCCCGACGACGCCACCGCCCGGATCCTCGACAGCGAACAGAACCTGCTCAGCTTCGCGGGCTCGGCGCCTCTGGGGCCGCCGAGGCCCGGGCTCACCAACTACAAGGGGATGAGAGTCGCGACCGAACCCATCCTCAGCGAAAGCCGGACGATCATCGGCTACGCCCAATACGGACGCAGCCTCGACCACGTCGAGGCGACGATCGAGCGGGTCTGGCTGTTGATCTTCGGGGGAATCCTGGTCGGAACCCTGCTTGCGGCCGTCGCCGGCGTCGCGATCGCCCGCCGTGCGATGCGCCCGATCGCCTCCCTCACCGCCACCGCGCGAGAGATCGCCACCACCCGCGATCCCTCGCAGAAGATGCCCAAGCCGAAAGCCGACGACGAGGTCGGCGAGCTGGCGCGAACGCTGGAGGAGATGCTCAGGGCCCTTGACGCGGCGCGGGAGGAACGCGAGGGCGTGATGCAGAGGCAGCGCGAGTTCGTCGCCGACGCCTCGCACGAGCTGCGCACCCCGCTGACCAGCGTTCTCGCCAACCTGGAGCTGCTGCAGGCCTCTCTGGCCGGTCCCGGTCAGGCAGAGGACCGCGAGATCGTCGACTCGGCCCTGCGCTCCTCGAAGCGGATGGGCCGGCTGGTTTCCGACCTCCTCCTGCTCGCTCGCGCTGACGCCGGGCGGCTCGAGACCCACCGGCGGGTGAACCTGGCGGACATCGCCGGCGACGCCGCCGCCGAGGTGGCGCCGTTGATGGGCGATCGCCGGCTGATCGTCGACAACGATCGGCCGCTGCGGGTGGACGGCAGCCGCGACGAGCTGCACCGGATGGTCCTCAACCTGCTCGACAACGCGATCCGTCACACGCCGTCCGGGTCCTGTGTCGAACTGAGCCTGCGCGAGGAGAACGGCGAGGCGTTGGTCGAAGTCGCCGACGACGGTCCCGGCATCCCCGAGTCGAAGCGGAGCCAGATCTTCGATCGCTTCGTCCGCGGCGAAGGCCCCGCCGACACTTCCCGCGGCACCGGCACCGGCCTTGGCCTGGCGATCGTCAGCGCCGTCGCCGAGTCCCACGGCGGCGGCGTCAAAGCGGGCGAATCGAAGTCCGGCGGCGCCCTTTTCATCGCCCGAATCCCACTCGCAGGCGCCCCGGAGAAAAACGTCACCAAACCTTTAAAGGCCCTTTAGAGGGACCACCTAGATTCTGTCGCGGACGAGACACATTGCCCGCCGGAGCCTCTCCCCAGACACTGGCTCCGGCGGGCTTTTCTTTGCTTCTCACGGGGAATGTCAAGTCTCATTTAGTGTGGCGGGCCGTTAATGAGCCAGGCAGCCACCACTATCCCGGTCTGGATTTCACTAGCCGGCGTCGGGTTCGCCGCTCTAGCCGCTGGCGCTTCTTGGGTATCGGTCCATCTGGGTCATCGACAGTGGTTGCTGTCGCAGCAACCCTTTCTCAGGCTGCAGTTACTCGTCGAGCCCAACGGCGACCGGGTTCTCAAGATCCTGAATGCTGGCCCAGGAAGTGCGCGCGGCATCAGGTTCTGCCTCGCCGCAGGAGAGGAGTATGTGGCTGGCTACGCCGGTCCTCAATTCGGGGGGCTCCTGAATTCAGGGGAGAAGGCTGAAGTTGCCTTGGAGATCCAAGCGACCAAGAACGACCCCCTCCAGGCGGTGGTGGTTTGCTGGGATGGCGCCGAGAGAATCCACAAGTTCAGCGCGCATGACGATCACATCGTACGACGCAAGGTCCGCCACAAGCCCCTGGCCGCAACCGATCCCGAGAAGACCTTCAGGGAGATATACGGCCGTGAAGCACTTCAAAACCTCCGCCAGGCTTCAGGCCAAGGTCGCATCCCTGAATGAGACTCCGTCCGCTTCAAATGCATGAATGGGAGCAGTGGCTAGTCCCGCGCCTAGAAATGATCAACTCGGATATGAAGCGGCGCTGGATCTTGGCGTTGCTGCCTTGGAGCATGGCCTAACCGCAGCTGCCGTTCCCTACCTGGAACGGGCAGTTTCGTGTCGAGAAACTCGTTTTGCGCTTGTCCAGCTCGCTAAGGCCCACCGTGACCTAGGGCAACTCGGAGCAGCTCGCAGTCGCCTTGAGCAAGCGCGAGTGCTTCCTGATGGAAAGGATCTTTTTGTTCTCGTCACGCTGGCCGCAGTCCTCTGTGACCTACGAGAGCATGGCTCAGCCTTTGAAGTAGCTATGGAAGCGGTTCGCCTCAAGCCCGACGATCCCGCCGCGCTTGCAATCTTGGCTCGCAGCATGCGTGAGCTCACTTCAACGCTGGCGAAGAAAGAGCACATCGATCAGAGCGCGGTAGATATCGCACAAGCCCAGGCCGAGGAGATGGCACTGAAAGCCAAAGAGGCACAACCAGACTCAGTGATTGATCTGAAAGAGCGACGTCGAGTGCGTGCAACCCAGGCTTGGTCAGCTTCGCCACCCGCCCTCCCCCCTAGTGCTCCTGTGGAGCAGGCTCCAGCCACGGTTCTAGAGCAGTCTCTGGACAAGCTGGAGAAACCGGAAGCGGTCCCTGTGCCCATTGCCGAGGTTGAGGACCACAGGCGGAGCCCTTGGCAACGGGCATGGCGTCGGTTAGTTCAGTCCTGGGCAGGGCCAGGTAACTCCTAGATTCACAAGCGGCCTTCGACTTTTGTAGGCCGCTCCCGGGGGGAACTTCATCGAGTCCGCGAAAACCCGTGTTCTACAAGGGTTTTCGCGGACTCGATGACGCTCAGACCTCGATTACGACCGGGAGGACCATCGGACGCCTACGCAGGCGCTGCCAGACGAACTTGCCGATTGCGTCGTGCAGGTCCTCCTCGACCAGGTGGCTCTCGCGTTTGCCGGCGCCGGCGGAATCTTCCAGCTGGTCTTCGACCAGGTCCTTGAGATCGTCGACGAGGCCGTCGGCTTCCTCGAGGAAGGCGACACCGCGGAAGATCACCTCGGGATCGGCGACAACGCTGCCGTCGTCGCTGGAGATGGTCGCGACGACGATGAAGATGCCGTCGGCGGAGATCTCGCGGCGGTCGCGCAGGGCGGCGTCGTCGGGCTCGCCGATGTTGACCCCGTCGACGTAGATCACCCCCGCGTGGATGTCCTCGCCGAAGCTGGCGCCATTGGCGTCGATCTCCAGTGGCAGGCCGTTGCGGCCCTGGAAGATGCGATCGCTGCCGATCCCGACCGCTTCGGCCAGCTCGGAATGCAACCGCAGCCGCTGGTGGTCGCCGTGGACCGGCAGCACGTACTTGGGCTTGGTCAGGTTCAGCATCAGCTTCAGCTCCTCCTGCCAGCCGTGGCCGGAGGCGTGGATCGGCGCGTCCTTGGCGGTGATCACGGTGGCGCCGATCTCGTAGATGCGGTCGATCGTCTCGTTGACGGCGCGCTCGTTGCCGGGCACCGGCGTCGCCGAGAAGACGACGGTGTCGCCGGAGTGCAGTTGCACGTCGCGATGGTCGTTGTTGGCCATCCGCCGCAGCGCCGAGAGCGGCTCGCCCTGGCTGCCGGTCGAGATCACCACCACCTTCTCGTCGGGAAAGTCCTCGATCTCGCGCGGCTGGATGAAGATCCCCTGCGGCGCATTCGCGATGCCGAGGTTGGAGGCGATGTTGAAGTTCTTGCGCATCGAGCGGCCGACCAGCGCCACTTTGCGGTCCAGCTGCTCCGCCGCGTCGATCACCTGCTGGACGCGGTGGATGTTGGAGGCAAAGGAGGTGACGATGATCCGGCCCTTGCAGCGGGAGAACTGCTGCAGCAGCGCCGGCCCGACCGCGGACTCCGAGGGGGCCACCCCCGGGCGGTCGGCGTTGGTCGAGTCGCCGCAGAGCAGCGTCAGGCCTTCCTTGCCGAGCTCGGCAAGGCGCGAGACGTCCGCCGGGCGGCCGTCGACCGGGGTCTGGTCGAACTTGTAGTCGCCGGTCATCAGCACAGAACCGGCCTCCGTCTTCAGCAGGACGGCGCGCATGTCGGGGATCGAGTGGGCGAGGTGGATCAGCTCCAGCTCGAACGGCCCGACCTGAACCTTCTCGCCCGCCGGCAGCTCCTGCAGCGGGGTTTTCTCGCCGAGCTTGTGCTCGTCGAGCTTGGAGCGGACCATCCCGATGGTCAGCAGGCCGCCGTAGATCACCGGCGGGATGCCGATCTCGCGCAGCACGTAGGGCAGGGCGCCGACGTGGTCCTCGTGCCCATGGGTGAGCACGATCGCCTCGATGTTGTCGGCGCGCTCGCGCAGGTAGGAGAAATCTGGAAGCACGAGGTCGATCCCGTGCATCTCGGCGGTCGGGAACATCAGGCCCGTGTCGACGACGACGATCCTGCCGTCGTACTCGATCACGGTCATGTTCTTGCCGATCTCGCCGAGGCCGCCCAAAGGCAGCACTCGAAGTTTGGTTGCCACTAGTAGTTACTCACTCTCTTGAGAAATTGGTCTAACTGGGGACCGCGACGCCGGCGGCATCGAGGCCGCTCTTGATGGCGGCTCGCTGCTCGGCGTCGGCTGGCACCAGGGGAAGTCGAAGTCGATCCGCGCAGAGCCCCAGCATCTCCAGGGCCGCCTTCAGCGGAATCGGGTTGGTAGTGACGGAAGTTGCCTCGTAAGCGGGCGTGATCTCGGCGTCGATCTGCCGGGCGCGGTCGAGGTCGCCGCCCTGGGCTGCCTCCCACATCTCCCGCATCCGGTCGCCGACGAGGTGCGAGGCGACGGTGATGCCGCCTCCGCCGCCGAACTCGAGCACGCGGAGGAAGGTGTTGTCGTTGCCGGCCAGGACCGTCAATCCGTCGATCGGCCCCAGCTCCGCGTCGTTGGCCTGCTTGACGGCGACGATGTTGTCGACCTGTCCCAGCTCGGCCAACAGCTCGGGGTCGGCGTTGATGATCACCCGCGAGGGGATGTTGTACATCACCATCGGCAGCTCGGGAACGGCCGCGGCGACGGTCTCGAAGTGGGCTTTTATGCCTGCCCGGGTTGGCTTGTTGTAGTACGGACAGACGACCAGAGAGGCGTCGGCGCCAGCCTCGGCGGCCATCTTCGTCAGCTCGCAGGAGTGGCGGGTGTCGTTGGTGCCGGTGCCGCAGATCAGCAGCGCCTCCTCTCCCACCTCGGTCCGCACCGCCCGCAGCAGCTCGATCTCCTCCGCGTCGGTCAGGGTCGGGCACTCGCCGGTCGTCCCGGCGATCACCAGGCCGTGTGAGCCGTGCTCGAAGAGGTGCGCCGCCAGCCTCCGCGCCGCGTCATGGTCGACCGCCCCGTTCTCGTCGAACGGGGTCGCCATCGCGGTCAGAACTCCCTTGATCTCCTTCATCGCTTCCAGGGTATCCCGTCGAGCGGCCGCGCCGCGACCCAGCCGGCCATCTACAGCAGCTTCTCCAGCCCGACCGTGAAGCGATCGGGCAGATCCGCCACCTTACGGCAGGCGAGGACCACCCCCGGCATGAAAGAGCGGCGGTCGATCGAGTCATGGCGGATCGCGAGCGTCTGCCCGATGCCGCCGAAGATCACTTCCTGATGCGCCACCAGGCCCGGCAGCCGCACCGAGTGGATCGGCTGGTGGACGTTGCCGCCAGCCGCGTCGATCAGCTCCTGGGTGCGCTTTGCGGTTCCGGAAGGGGCGTCGAGCTTCTTGTCATGGTGCAGCTCGACGATCTCGCACTCGGGCATGTGCTTGGCGATCGTCTGCGAGACCTCCATCAGCAGGACCGCGCCGATCGCGAAGTTGGGCGCGACGAAGCAGTTGGCCTGCGACGCCTCGGCCGCCTCTCGCGCGGCGTCGAGGTCGAAGCCGGTGGTGCCGACGACGGCATGGACGCCAGCCTGGAGGCAGGCGCGTACGTTCTCCAGCGCCGTGTCCGGCACGGTGAAATCGACGACGACGTCGGCTCCGGGCAGGACCTCGGCCAGCTCGACCCCGAGTTGGGGATCGGCGCGGCCGCTCAGCTCCAGATCGTCGGCCTCTTCGACCGCCTCGCAAACAGCCTGGCCCATTTTGCCGGCGGCGCCGGCAACCGCGACGCGGGTCATGCGGCGACCAGCGTCTCGCTGACCGGCGCCAGCGCCTTTCGGAAGCGATCTTCATCAGCCCCCACGCAGGCGGCGGAGAGCCGATCGGCGGCGTAGAGCTCCTGGGCCAGCTCGGTCAGGTCGGCGACCTGGATCGCGTCGACCTTGGCCAGCATCTCGTCGAGGCTTTCGATCGGCAGGCCGAACAGCGTCGCCCGGGAGATCCGGGTCATCCGCGCCGCAGTCGACTCGGAGCTGAGGACGAGGCGACCCTTGACGCTCTCCTTCGCCCGGGTCAGCTCCTCTTCGGAGACCGGCTCGGAGCGCAGTCGCGCCATCTCGTTGCCGATGATCGAGCAGGCCTCCTCGACGTTGTCCTCGCGGGTGCCGACGTAGGTGGCAACCAGGCCAAGGTCGGTGAACTGCTCGTTGTAGGAGCCGACCGAGTAGGCCAGGCCACGCTTCTCGCGTACCTCGCGGAAGAGGCGCGAGGAAG
Source organism: Solirubrobacterales bacterium (assembly GCA_035474955.1). Lineage (GTDB taxonomy): Bacteria > Actinomycetota > Thermoleophilia > Solirubrobacterales > 70-9 > VAYN01. Next base: position 19,125 of record DATIMV010000011.1, on the reverse strand, counting down.
TCGAGCCGCCGAAGATCGCGTCGAGCACCGCCAGCGGGAAGCGCCGCTGATCGTCGCGGCGCAGGCCGGGTGCTCCGAAGCAGATGTGGTACTGCTCGGTCTCCTTGCTGAGGAAGCAGAGCCTGGAGGCAGCGTCGATCTCGCCTTCCGGTGCCGCGCCATTGCTCTCGGCCGGCGGGTTGACGAGTCTCTGCGCCAGCTCGACGATGCGGTCGTGGTCGAGGTGGCCGGCGGCGCCGACGACGATCTGCGGCGCCGCGTAGTGGGCGCTGCGGTAGGCCTCGATGTCGGGAACCGGGATCGAGGCGATCACCTCCGGCTCGCCCAGCACCCGGCGACCCAGCGGGTGCTCGCCGAAGACGGCCTCGGCCAGCACGTCGTGGACGCGGTCCTGGGGCTCGTCGTCGTACATCGCGATCTCCTCCAGCACCACCTGGCGCTCGGAGTCGATTTCGGGGTAGGTCGGCGCCAGCAGCATCTCCGCCAGCAGGTCGAAGACCGCCTCGGTGTGCTCGTCGAGGAAGCGGGCGTGCAGGTGCGTCGTCTCCTTGCCGGTGGCGGCGTTGACCGCCGCTCCCAGCCCGTCGAACTGCTCGGAGATCTCGATCGCCGAATAGCGCTCGGTCCCCTTGAACAGCAGGTGCTCGAGGAAATGCGAGACCCCAGCTTGGGCTGGGGTCTCATTCCTCGAGCCGGTGCGGACCCAAAGCCCGAGCGCCACGGACCGGACCGAGGGAACCTCCTCGGTCACGACCCGGACGCCCGAGTCCAGAGTGGTGAGCTTCGCGCTCAACTAGCCGCGACGCTCGCGTTCACGCCCGCGTCCGCCGCGGTCGCGATCACGACCGCCGCGTCCGCCCCGGTCGCCGCCGTTGCGGCGGCCGCCGTCGCCGGAACCGACCGAGGCCAGTTCCTCCGGCGATTTGCCGGCCACCGAGGGATCCTCGGTGAGGCGCAGCCCGATCCGGCCGCGCTCCTTGTCGACCTCGACCACGGTGACGTCGATCTGGTCGCCGGCGCTCAAGACGTCGTCGACCGAGTCGACCCGCTCGCCCGGCTTCACGTTGGAGATGTGAAGCAGGCCGTCGGTGCCCTTGACCAGCTCGACGAAGGCGCCGAAGGTCGTCGTCTTGACGACTTTGGCGGAGTCGTAGCGATCGCCGATTTCGGCCTCCTTGGTCATCGAGTTGATGCGCGAGACCGCACCCGCGACCAGTTCGCCGGTCGGCGCGTAGATCCGCACCGTGCCGTCGTCCTCGACGTCGATCTCGGCCTCGAACTCCTCGCAGAGGGCGCGGATCGTTTCGCCGCCTTTGCCGATGACCGCCCCGATCTTCTCGGGATCGATCTTGATCGACTCGATCGCCGGAGCGTGCACGGAGAGCTTCTCCCGCGGCCCGTCGATCGCCTCGGCCATCTTGCCGAGGATGAACTGGCGGCCCTTGAGCGCCTGCTCCAGCGCGTCCTCGAGGATCTCGAAGGTGACGCCGGTGATCTTGATGTCCATCTGCAGGGCGGTGATCCCGTCCTTGGTGCCGGCGACCTTGAAGTCCATGTCGCCGAGGTGGTCCTCGACGCCGGCGATGTCGGTGAGGACGATGTAGTCGTCGCCCTCCTTGATCAGGCCCATCGCCACTCCGGCAACCGGGGCGCTGACCGGGACTCCCGCTGCCTGGAGGGCCATCGAGGAGGCACAAACCGAGCCCATCGAGGAGGAGCCGTTGGACTCGAGCGTCTCGGAGACCGCGCGGATCACGTACGGGAACGACTCTTCGTCGGGGATGGTCGCCAGCAGGGCGCGCTCGGCGAGGGCACCGTGGCCGATGTCACGGCGCTTGGGGCCACGCATGAAGCCGGCCTCCCCGACCGAGAAGGGCGGGAAGTTGTAGTGGTGCCAGAACCGTTTCGTGGTCTGCAGGCCGAGCGTGTCGATCCGCATGTCCATCCGGGTCGTGCCCAGGGCTACGTTGGAGAGGATCTGGGTCTCGCCGCGGGTGAACAGCGCCGAGCCGTGGACGCGCGGGGAGATGTCGACCTCGCACTCGATCGGCCGGATCTCGTCCTGGGCGCGGCCGTCGGGGCGCTTCTTTTCGACGGCGATCGCCTTGCGGATCGTGTCCTTCTCGATCGAGTTGACGGCGGCCTTGACCTCGGCGACCCGGTCGGCGTCGACCTCGCCGTCCTCGTGGGCGGCGGCGTAGTGGCCGACGACCTCGTCCTTGACTTTGTCGATCGCCTCGTAGCGCTCGAGCTTGCCCTCGGTCGCGATCGCGTCGACCAGTGCCTGGCCGTGGGAGGCGCGGATCTCGTTGAGCAGCCCCTCGTCGATCTGCGGCGGGTCGATCTGGATCTTCTCCTTGCCGACCTTCTGCTGCAGCTCCTCCATTGCGGCGCAGAGCTTCTTGATCTCGCTGTGGGCGATATCGAGGGCGTCGAGGATCTCGGCCTCGGTGACGCCGCTGGCGCCGGCCTCGACCATCAGGATCGCCTCGGCGGTGCCGGCGACGATCAGGTCGAGTTCGAGTTCCTCGTGGGTCTCCTCGTCGGGGTTGACGACGAAGTCTCCCTCGAGTTTGCCGATGCGGACGGCGCCGACGTGATCGGCGACAGGGACCGGCGAGATCGCCAGCGCCGCGGAGGCGCCGTTCATCGCGAGGATGTCGTAGGGATGGACCTGGTCGACCGACATCGGGATCGCGACCAACTGGGTCTCGTAGTGCCATCCCTTGGGGAAGAGCGGACGGATCGGGCGATCGATCATGCGCGCGGTAAGCGTCGCCTTCTCGCTCGATTTGCCCTCGCGACGGAAGAACGAGCCGGGGATTTTGCCCGCGGCGTACATCCGCTCCTCGATGTCGACGGTGAGGGGAAGGAAGTCCACGTCGCGCAGGCTGCCGACGGTTGCGGTGCAGAGGACCATCGTGTCGCCGGCCTGCACTACGACCGCGCCGCCCGCCTGCTTCGCGAGTTTGCCCGTCTCGAAGGAAATCTGGCTGTCGCCGACATCCACCGAGACGCGGGTAACGTCAAACATGCTCATTTAGTTTTTTACCTCCGGCCGCCCGGTTGGCGGCCCTTTCGCTTTCAGAACTCTCGTTCTCTAACTTCGACAAGGGTACAGGCATCGAAAATCGCTGGAGTGCCGGTAACTCCAGCGCGGATGCCAGTTTGAAAATCGCGCCGGATCCGGGCCTCGACCTCAGCAGACCGCCGGTCGGCCTCGAAGCGCTCCAGATCGAGCCCGAATCGCTCCACCCGCTGCCATAGATGCGGATCGTCGACGCGGCCGCGATCGGCGTAGAGCGAATCGGCCATCTCGAAGAAACAGCCTTGCCTGCCAGCTGCCTCCGCGGCGGCGTGCAGCGCCGGCGAGCGCGGGTGCTTGCTGGCGACGGGGAAATGGCGGAAGACAAGCCGCCCCGGCTCCTCTTGCAAGCGCCGCCAGGCCCCGGCGCAGTGCGGGCAGCCGAGATCGGCGTAGACGACCAGCCCCTCCTCCCCCTCACCGCGGACGTGGTCGTCCGGCCCGACGGGCGGGATCGGGGCACTTCCCAGGTCCGCCATCGCGCTACTTCAGCGCGTCGAAGATGACGTTGGCGCCGGGGAACTCGCCCGGGTTGGGCGATTCGTAGGTCCAGGCGACCTTGCCGTCCTCGTCAACCAGCACGAGGGTGCGGTTCGCAAAACCCATCTTCTCGACGTAGGAGCCGTAGGCGCGGGCAACCTCTCCCTTCGGCTCGAAGTCGGATAGCAGGGTGGTGTCGATCCCGAGCTTCTCCTGGAAGGCCTTGTGGGCGAAGAAGCTGTCGACGCTGATCCCGACCAGCTCGACGCCCTTCTCCTCGATCTCCGGCTTGACCTCCTGGTAGATCGAGAGCTGGTCGCCGCAGACGGGGCTGAAGTCGCCCGGGTAGAAGACCAGCATGACCTTGCGGCCCCGGTAGTCGGACAGCGAGACCTTCTCGCCGTCCTGGTCGCGGAGGGAGAAGTCGGGGGCTTGCTCCCCGACGGCGATCATCGACGCAGGCCGAGTTCTTTGACCAGGGCGCGGTAGCGCTCGAGGTCGGTCTTCTCGAGGTAGCGCAGCATCCGCCGGCGCTTACCGACGAGCATCAGCAGGCCGCGCCGCGAGTGGTGGTCCTTGGCGTGGGCACGCAGGTGCTCGGTGAGTTCGTTGATCCGCTCGGTCATCAGCGCGATCTGGACCTCGGCGGAACCGGTGTCCTTATCGCCGCGGCCGTACTTGCCGATCAGCTCGCTCTTTTTCTCTTTGGTCAGGCTCATCTCGTTAAAAAACCGTGCACCCCTGGGGTCACGGCCGCTGGAAAGTAGCACAGACGCGCCTGGCGTCCTCGACGTCGCGGTGCATCTGGGCGATCAGCTCGTCGACCTCGTGGTAGGCGCGCTCGCCGCGAAGACGCTCGACGAAGGCGACCCGCAGGGTCTTGCCGTAGAGGTCCTCCTCGTGGTCGATCAGGTAGGTCTCGATCAGGACCCCCCTGCCGCTCTCGAAGGTCGGCCGCACGCCGACGTTGACCGCCGCCGGGACGCCGTTGGCGAAGGCCGCATAGACCCCATGGCCGGGGATCGCGAAGCGGTCGTCGGGAACGATGTTGGCGGTCGGGAAGCCGAGCTCCCGGCCCCGCTGGTCGCCGGTCACGACTTCGCCCTCGACCATGAAGGGGAAACCGAGACAGCGTCGCGCCTGGGCCATGTCTCCGGCGGCGACGAGTGCCCGGATCCGGGTCGAAGAGACGGTCTCGCCATCGACCTCGACCAGATCGACGACCCGCGTCTCGAACTCGGAGTGAGCTTCCAACATCGCCGGATCGCCTTTGGCTTTGGCCCCGAAGCGAAAATTCTCGCCAACCGAGACCTGCTTCGCGCCGAGCTTTTCCACCAGCACGCGCTCGATGAAGTCCTCGGCGCTGCGGTGGGCGAACTCCTCGTCGAAGGGGATCACCACCAGCTCCTCGACTCCGAGCCCCTCGATCACGTCGCGCTTCACCTCGAAGGGCATGATCAGCTTCGGCATCGCCGCCGGGTGCAGGACTTCGAGCGGGTGGGGATCGAAGGTGAGGACGGTATCGGCGCCCTCGATCACCGCCTTATGGCCGCGGTGGACGCCGTCGAAGGTGCCGATCGCGACTCTCCGCGGGCGCGGCTCGGCGTCGGGTAGCGAGGTGACCTTGATGCTCATCTATCTAAGCGCCTCCCCGACCGCGGGCACAAGCTCCGCCACCCGCCCGGCCGGCAGCTCCTCGCCGGCTTCCTCGACGCTGAAGGGCCCGATGGCGGTGCGGCGCAGATCAGAGCAGTAGGCGTCATCCAAGGTCTCGATCAGGGTGCGGACATAGGTTCCGGCCGAGCACTCGATCTCGTAGCGGGCGTGCTCGCCTTCGCTGGCAAGGAGCTCGGCGCGATGCACCTGCACGTCGCGCTCGGGGGTCTCCACCACCTCGCCGCGGTGCGCCTTCTTGTAGAGCCTCTCCCCTCCCACCCGCACGGCCGAGGTCATCGGCACCCGCTGGCGGACGGTGCCGGTCGGCAGCTCCAGCGACTCCGGCACCCGACCCGTCTCGGTCAGCTCGCCGTCGGGGTCACCGGTGCTCGAGCGCCAGCCAAGGCGGGCGGTCGCGACGTAGGTCTTCGGCAGGCCGACGAGGAAGCGCTGCAGCCGGGTGGCCCGGCCGAGCAGGATCAACAGCAGCCCGGTGGCGAAGGGGTCGAGCGTGCCGGCGTGGCCGGTTTTGGCGCCGCGCTCGCGCCGCACCTTGGCGACGACGTCGTGGGAGGTGACGCCGGCCGGCTTGTCGTAGAGCAGCACGGTCCCGGTCTCGCCGCTCATCCTCAGGCGCCGAGCTGGACCGAGACCTCGCCGGCGAGGAACTCGACCAGCTGTTCGAACTCCAGATCCGTGGAGAAGCCGGCGGCGCGTTTGTGCCCGCCTCCCCCGTGCTGGCGCGCGATCGCCGAGACGTCGACCTCGCCGGCGCTGGAGCGCAGGCTGACCTTGCGGGCGGCGCGGCCGCGATTGCCGAGGTCGCGGATCACGGCGGCGACCTTGACGCCGTCGATCGAGCGCAGGTGGTCGATCAGGCCCTCGGTCATCTCCTCGCCGGCGCCGGTCGCCTCGTAGTCGGCCATCGTGATGTAGCTGATCGCGAGGCGGCCGTCGCAGTGGCTGGAGATCCCGTCGAGCGCGCGTGAAACCAGGCGCAGCTTCTCCAGGGGGACGTGCTCGTAGAGGCGGCGATAGGTGTCATCGACGTCGACGCCGGCGTCGATCAGGTCGGCGGCCACCCGGTGGGTGTGGGCCTTCGTGTTCTCGTACATGAACTTCCCCGTGTCGGTGATCAGGCCGACGTAGAGCGCGGAGGCGATCTCGGGGGTGATCTTGGCGCCGAGCAGGCGCGCCAGGTCGTAGACGATCTCGGCGGTGCAGGAGGCGTCGACCTCGACCAGGTTGATGTCGCCGAAGCGCGTGTTGTCGTGGTGATGGTCGATGTTGATGATGTCGTTGCCGCCCGCGGTCAGCCACTCGACCGGCATCCGGTCGATGTTGCCGCAGTCGAGGAAGACGACGGTGCGGTCGGCCATGTCGGCTGGCGGCTCGTGGAAGATCTCCTCCAGAGGCAGGAAGCGGTACTCGATCGGCAGCGGAAACTCCTTCGCCGCCATGAACATCACCGAGTCCTTGCCGAGCTGAGAGAGGACTTTGTGCAGCCCCAGCAGCGAGCCAAGGGCGTCGCCATCGGGCCCCTCGTGCGCAGTGAGCAGGAAGCGGTCGCGAGTGCGCAGCTCGTTGGCGACTTGCTCGAGGCTGGAGGTGGCGATGTCGGGGAGGGAGCTCATCCTTTGTTCTCTTCCTCCTCCAACAGTTCGGAGATCCGCACGCCTTGCTCGATCGTGTCGTCGTAATGGAAAGTCAACGTCGGGGTCCGCTTCATCCGCGTCTCGGAGGCGATCCGCGACTGGATCACCCCGTGCGAGGAGCGCAGCCCCTCCAGCGTCGCCTCCCGCTCCTCCTCGCTGCCGAGCACGCTGACGAACACCTTGGCGGTGCGGAGGTCGGGGCTGGTCTCTACGGAAGTGACGGTCACGAAGCCGATACGGGGGTCGCTCAATTCACCTGCGATTGCCGCCCCCACGACCTCGCGAAGCACCTCGTTGATGCGCCGCATGCGGGGGCCGGCCATGCTACTCCAGGGTCTGCTCGACCTGTTTCGTCTGGAAGAACTCGAGCACGTCGTCCTCCTTGACGTCGGCGTACCCGTCGAGCACGATGCCGCACTCCTGTCCCTCCTCGACTTCTTGGACGTTGTCTTTGAAGCGGCGCAGGGAGCCGAGCTCGCCGGTCCAGATCACCGTGCCCTCGCGGATCAGGCGAACGCTGGCGTCGCGCCTCGCCTTGCCCTCGGCGACGATGCAGCCGGCGATGCGTCCGACCTTGGAGGCTTTGAAGGTCTGTTTGACCAGCGCCTCGCCGATCGTCTCCTCGACCTCGATCGAGTCCAGCAGGCCCTCCATCGCGTTGCGCAGGTCTTCGGTGATTTTGTAGATGACCGAGTAGGTGCGGACATCGACGCCCTCGCGCGTGGCCGCCCGTTTTGCGTCGAGCAGAGGTCGCACGTTGAAGCCGATGATGATCGCGTCGGAGGCCGAGGCCAGCATCACGTCGGACTCGTTGATGCCGCCGGTCTGCGAGTGGATGATGTTGATCGCGACCCGCTCCTGCGGCACTTTCGCGAGCTCGTCCTGGAGCGCCTCCAGCGAACCCGCGACATCGGCCTTGAGGACGATGTTGAGCTCCTTGATTTCGCCCTCCTGGGCCCGGGCGAAGACCTCGTCGAGGCTGACCTTGCGGCCTTGGCGACGGGCCAACGCCTCGGTTTTGAGCCGGTGGGCGCGCTCCTGGGCCATCGAACGGGCGCGGCGGTCGTTCTCGACCGTCTGCACGAACTCGCCGGCGTCGGCGACGCCGTCGAAGCCGAGCACCTCTACCGGCATCCCCGGCACCGCCTCCTCAACCGCTTTGCCGGTGAAGTCGTGCATCGCCCGCACGCGACCCCACTGCGGCCCGGCGACCAGCGAGTCGCCGATGCACAGGGTCCCGCGCTCGACCAGGACGGTAACCACAGGCCCGCGGCCGGGATCGAGCTGGGACTCGATCACGTGGCCGGAGGCCGAGGCGTTCGGGTTTGCGGTCAGCTCCTCCAGCTCGGTGACGAGCAGGATCATGTCGAGCAGGTTGTCGAGGCCCTCATGGGTCTTCGCCGAGACCTCGCAGAAGACGGTGTCTCCGCCCCAGTCCTCGGGGGAGAGGCCCTCCGAGGAGAGCTCGCCCTTGACCTTTTCGGGGTTGGCGCCCTCTTTGTCGATCTTGTTGACGGCGATCAGGATCGGCACGTCGGCGGCGCGGGCGTGGTCGATCGCCTCCTTGGTCTGCGGCATGACGCCATCGTCCGCCGCGACCACGACGACGACCACATCGGTGACCTTGGCCCCGCGGGCGCGCATCGCGGTGAAGGCCGCGTGGCCCGGCGTGTCGAGGAAGGTGATCGTCTTCCCGTCGTGGTGGACCTGGTAGGCACCGATGTGCTGGGTGATGCCGCCGGCCTCGCCCGCGGCGACCTCGGTCTCGCGGATCGCATCCAGCAGCGAGGTCTTGCCGTGGTCGACGTGGCCCATGATCGTCACCACCGGCGGCCGGTCGACCAGATCCTCGTCGGCGTCGGAGAACTCCGGCTCCTCCGGCTCCTCGTCGGCGGCGTGGACGATCTCGACCTTGCGGTCGTACTCGTCGGCGATCGCCTTCACCGAGTCATCGGTAAGCGTCTGGGTGAGGGTCGCCATCTCGCCCATCATCATCAGTTTTTTGATCACCTCAGCCGGCGCGAGTCCAAGCAATTCGGCGACTTCGCGCACGGTGGCGCCTGAGTTGACCTTGGTCGCCTCGAGCTCGGCAGGCGCATCCGGTTTCGCCGGCGGCTCCTCGAGCAAGGGGCGGCGGCGGCGGCCACCGCGGCGGCGGGGCGGGCGTTGCGGCGGGGGACCGCCGGTCTGCTCTCGGCGCGAGGCCTGGGAGTCGATCACCACGCGGCGTTTTTTCGATGACGCCCCCGCTCCGCTCCCGGCGCCTTGCTGGGCACCGCCGGCGCGCACGGGTTTGGTCGAAGTCTGGGGGCCTTTTGAAGCAGCCTGTTTGGCGGCCGGTTTTGCCGCCGGGGCGGCAGCTGGCTTCTCGGCTTCGGGAGCCGGCGCTTTCTTCGCTGCCCCGCCGCCGTTGCCCTTCGCGGCCGAGATCGCTTTCAGGGCGTCCGCCTCCTCGACGCTGGAGGCAGCCGCTTTCGCCTCGACTCCGGCCGCCTTCAGGGCGGCCAGCAGCTCCTTGGAGCTGACGCCTTGCGCTTTGGCGATCTCGTGAACCCGTTTCTTGGCCACTAAGCCTGCTCCGCCTCCTCGGCGACTTCCGCATCCTCGCCAAGAGTCTCGCCGCTTACTTCCTCGGCTTCGGTCGCCTCCTGCTGGATGTCCTCTTCCACGGCTTCCTCGGTGGCAACTTCGTCAGCCGACTCCGCCTCCCCGGCGGGTGGCGACGATGAGGGATCCTCGCCGTTTGGCGAGGAGGTCTCATCGGAGACAGGACCCGCCGGCTCAGCGCTTTCGTCCGGCTCGACGAAGTTCGCTTCCGCCCGCGCCACGATCTCTTCGACTTGCCCTTCATCCGCGTCCGGATCAGCGAGGATCGCGACCTCGGACTCGGTGACGTCGGCGAGAATCGCCGTTTGGCTGGTCTCGAAGCGCGAGAGCGCCTGGTGCTGGGGCAGGCCGCAGTAGGTCGAGCCGGGGATCGCCGCATTCGGGCAGCGGCGGCCGTTCGAGAGGACCGCCATGCAGCGGCCGTCGAACTGTTCCTCGCCCTCGACCTCGACCTCGTGTTCTTCGGAGGCGAACTCGGTCTCGGACTTGATGTCGACGCGCCAGCCGGTGAGGCGGGCGGCAAGCCGGGCGTTCTGGCCGTCGCGGCCGATCGCCAGCGAGAGCTGATCGTCGGGGACGATCACGGTTGCCTGGCGCTCATCGTCATCGACGATCACCTCGCGCACGCGCGCCGGCGAAAGCGCTTTGGCGACGAATCGAGCGGGCTCGTCGTTGTGGGGAATGATGTCGATCTTCTCGCCGCGCAGCTCGGAGACGACCATGCGCACCCTCGAGCCGCGCGGGCCGACACAGGCGCCAACCGGATCGACCCCGTCCGCGTGGGAGACGACGGCGATCTTCGAGCGGTAGCCGGGCTCGCGGGCGACGCCGACGATCTCGACCAGCTTGTCGGCGATCTCCGGCACCTCGAGCTCGAACAGGCTTTTGATCAGCTCCGGGCTGCGGCGGGAGACGACGATCGCCGGCCCTTTGGTCGAGTCGGAGACGTCGGTGATCACGGCCTTGATCCGCATCCCGTGGTCGTAGCGCTCGTTGTAGACCTGCTCGGATTTCGGCAGCAGGGCCTCTACGCGCTCGCGCAGCTGCACCAGCGTGTAGCGCTTGTCGGACTGCTGGATGATCCCGGTGATCAGCTCGCCGACCCGGTCCTGGTACTCGTCGTACATCATCTGCCGCTCGGCCTCGCGGATCCGCTGCAGGATCACCTGCTTGGCGGTCTGCGCGGCGATCCGGCCGAAGTCTTTCGGAGTGACGTCCTGGGTCTCGATCTGATCCTCGTAAGGGGCGATCATCTCCGGGTCGAGCTCCGGGTCCTCGGGCTCTTTCAATTCGCCCGTCTCCGGATCGACCTCGGGCTCCTCCTGCTGCTCGGCGGCTTCGGCCAGCAGCTTCTCCTCAAGCTCCGGCGGCAGGATCAGCTCGAAGACGCGGAAGTCACCGGTTTCGTGATCGAGATCGACGCGCGCGTATTTCGCGGCTTCGGGAGTCTTCTTGTAGGCAGAGAGGAGGGCGTCCTCCAGGGCGTCCATCAGCTTGTCGGCCGAGATGCCCTTCTCTTGCTCGAGCGCTTTGACTGCGTCGACGATCTCTTTGGTCACTGCGCGGACTCCTTGTTTTCGGAACTGGTGGCGGGGCGGCGGTATTTCGGGCCGGGCGAAGAGACCTCCAACGAATAATCGACCAGCAGGTGCTTCAGGTGCTTCGTAACTCTTTCGCAAAGAGCGAGATCCACCCCGGCAGGGTGGTCGATGAAGAGGCGCAGCGCGTCGTTCCTCGGTTTCTCGAGGGCGACGACGTCGATACCTGAGTCCAACTCAGACAGCTCCTGTTGTAGGTCTTGCTCGGTGAGGTCGGTCATGCCTGGAAATTTGGGGTGTAGGCGTAAAAAAAGTGGGCCAGGCCCACTTCTCGACACGCATCAGGGACAGAACAGCTTGAAGTCAGTATAGCCCGCTCAAGGTGCCGGCTGGCCAGCTTTCCCCCGCAAGCGGTCGACTTCGTCCAGGATCGCCTCGGCGACGGCGTCCTTGGAGTCGATCGGCACCTCGACCTCCGACTCAGCGCCGATCAGCGTTACCGCGTTGCGCTCGCTCTCAAAGCCGATCTCCGGGTTGGAGACGTCGTTGAGCACGATCAGGTCGGCGCCCTTGCGGGTCAACTTGCCGCGGGCCCGGTCCACCGCCTCCCCCCCGTGCTCGGCCGCGAAGCCGACGATCGTTTGCCCTTCGCGCCGCGTTGCGGCAAGGGAGGCGAGGATGTCTTCGGTCGGCTCCAGGGAGAGCTCCAGGGAGCCGCGGCGCCGCAGCTTCCCAATCGCGGGCTCGGCGGCCCGGAAGTCGGCCGGGGCGGCGGCCATCAGCAGCACGTGGGCGGTCCCGAACTCCTGCTGGGCGGCGCCGGCCAACTCGGCGGCGGTCTCGACGTCGATCCGCCGCACTCCCGCCGGCGCCGGCAGGGAGACGTTGGCGGCGATCAGCGTCACCTCTGCTCCGCGCTTGGCCGCGGCGGCCGCAAGCGCGATTCCCATGCGGCCGCTGGAGCGGTTGCCAATGAAGCGGACCGGGTCGATCGGCTCCCGGGTGCCGCCGGCCGTCACCAGCACCCGCAAGCCATCCCAGGGTCGGCTGCCCGCCGGCAACGCCGCCTCCACCCGGGCCAGCAGCTGCTGCGGGTCGGGCAGGCGGCCGCGGCCGAGCTCGCCGCGGGAAGCAAGCTTCCCCTCCTCCGGCTCGATCACCTCGACGCTGTGACTGCGCAGGGTCTCCAGGTTCGCCTGGGTGGCGGCGTCGGCGTACATGCGGTCGTTCATCGCCGGCGCCACCAGTCGCGGCGCCGTGCAGGCGAGAAAGGAGGTCGTCAGCATCGAGTCGGCCGCACCCGCCGCCAGCTTGGCGATCGTGTTTGCCGAGGCCGGGGCGACCAGGTAGGCGTCGCAGCGGCCGGCGAGCTCGAGGTGCCCGATCGGGTCGTGCGAGGACTGCTCCTCACCGGGGAAGGCGCCGCGCATCGGGTCGCGATCGAACTCGGAGATGAGGACGGGGGCGCCGACGATGCCCTCAAAGGAGGCGGCGCCGACGAAGCGGGTCGCGGTCTCGGTCATCAGTACCCGCACGCCGTGGCCCGCCAGCGTCGCCAAGCGAGCCAGCTCGAGAGCCTTGTAAGCGGCTATCCCGCCGCTGACGCCAATAAGAAGTCGGGCCATGTGCACCTAATAAAAGCGCCCCGGAGGGCGCTTGGCGATGCGGGTGCTAGGTGCGGTACTCGTATTTCAGTTTGCCCTCGGCGAGCTCTTCGAGCGACATCGAGAGGTAGTTCCTCTCGGCGTTGGTCTCGACCATCGGCGGCGGGTACTCCCCGAAACCGCCCTCTCCGAGGTTGTGGAAGTAGCTGTTGATCTGGCGAGCGCGCTTAGCCGAAACGACGACGGCGGCGTAATGGGAATCGGCGTGCTCCAGAAGCTTGTCTACGCGTGGTTTGATCATTCGGTGGTCGAGTCTAGCTCACGGCGGATGACGGCCACCAACTCGGCGGCCGCGCGGCCGATCTCGTCGTTGACGACGCGGTAGTTGAAGTCCCCCTGCGCTGCCAGCTCCTGTTCGGCCACTTTCAGTCGCTCGTCAATCGCCTCCTGCGAATCGGTGCCGCGGCCCGTGAGCCGCTTGCGCAGCACCGCAGGATCGGGCGGGGCGATGAAGATCTGAACCGAATCCAGCTCGGCTGCTCGCACCTGTTGGGCACCCTGCACCTCGATCTCCAAGACCACGGAATGGCCCGCCGCCAGCCGCCGTTCGACCTCGCTGCGCAGGGTCCCGTAGCGGTTGCCGCTGTAAGTGGCGAACTCGAGAAAGTCGTCTTCCTCTTTGCGCTGCTCGAATTCCTCGGGCGTGAGGAAGTGGTAGTCGCGTCCGTTTACCTCTCCTTCCCGGGGGGACCTGGTCGTAGCCGAAATCGAGAGCTCGAGGTTGGGGACCTCTTTCAGCAGCTCCTTGATCAGGGTCCCCTTGCCGACCCCCGAGGGACCGGTGATGACGAAGACTTTGCTGGCCATGCGGCCGCAGATACTTACCGCTGGGGCGGTCGCTAACGGCGGAGCTGGGAAATCAGCTCGGCGCGCTGGCGCTCGGAGAGGCCGCCGATCGTCTTCGACGGCGAGATCCGGCACTGGTTGAGAATCCGGTTGGCCTTCACCCGGCCGTACTTGGGGACGGCGAGGAGCATGTCGAAGACCTTCGCGGTGAGAACGTACTCCGGCGGGTCGAGCAGAACCGTCTGGATATTTGCCCGACTCGCCTTCAGATCCTTCTTCAGCTTCGCCCGCGCGGTGCGAATGTCGTTGGCGCGCTTTAGGGCCTCCATCCTCTGGTCGAGGGACCGTTCGGGCGCTGCAAGCGAAGATTTGACTGAGGGGGCCGTCATGTGGGCGGCGAGTATAGCCGCGGCTCAGGGGCGCGCAAGGCGACTAGGGGCAAAAGCCCCAAAATTCGTCTCAACCTCTACTGGAGGTCGAGTGCCGCCACGCCTGATACTGGGTTTGACACGCCGGTTTCCAGCTCCTTTGCGACTCGCGAACCCGCGCACGGGTCTCGAAAACTCTCCGTCCCGACCGCCACGAGGGCCGCTCCCGCGGCCAGGAACTCGGCTGCATCGGCCCCGGTGGAGATTCCACCCATACCGATCAACGGCAGCTCGACAGCGGCCCGGACGGCCCGTAACTGCTGCAGGGCGATCGGGCGGACGGCCGGCCCCGAGAGGCCACCATGACCTGCCGCAAGGGCGGGCTTGCCGGTGACGGGGTCGATCGCACTGGCCTTCAGCGTGTTGATCAGCGAAACCGCATCCGCCCCTCCCTCTTCCGCTGCGACGGCTACTGCCTCCGGGTTAGCGACGTTGGGCGTCAGCTTCACGATCAGAGGCTTCTCGGTCAGAGGTCGCAGCGTTTCCAAGAGGGCCTCGGTCTCCGTTGGCTGCTCCCCGACTATCAGGCCGGAGTGAACGTTGGGACAGGACACGTTCAGCTCGATCGCCGCCACCTCGTCCCGAGCCGCGACCGTCTCTACCAACCGCGCAAACTCCTCTCGCCCGGTTGCCATCACCGAGACGATCAGCGGCACCGGCAATTCCGCCAACCGAGGCAGGTCCTCCCCCAGGAAACCTTCCAGCCCCTTGTTCGGCAACCCGATCGAGTTGATCATCCCGGCCGGCGTCTCCCAGATTCGCTGGGGCGCGTTGCCGGCGCGCGGCTCCGGGGTGATCGTCTTCGAAACGAACGCCGAGAACGGGAAGTCCTCCAGTAGCTCGTCACCGAAGACCTTGCGGGCTGCGATGGCGTCGTAGGTTCCGGAGGCGTTGATCACGGGGTGGGCGAGCTCAATGCCGCAGAACTCGATGCTCGGGCCGTCGCGGCCGGCGGGTCCTGTCTCCGATATTGGGCTCTCCCTACCGGGAGAGTCCTCAATATCGTCGCCACCCGCCGGTGGAGTGCCTAAGACAGGACCATCTACGCAGAGGCGGAGGTAACCACCTCCAGGCTTCGGCACCGCACATCCAAAGCAAGCACCAAAGCCACAAGCCATCGGGGACTCCTCGGCTAGCTGGTACGGGATGTCGTGCTCTTGACAGAGGGAGCTGACCGCCTCCAACATCGCGGGAGGGCCGCAGGAGTAGACGACGGCTGAAGTGGCGTCGTCGCCTGCCAGCATCGTTGCCAGCAGGTCGGTGACGTAGCCCTGGTGGCCGGCGTGGCCGTCCTCGGTGGCGAGGCGGACGTCGGGGCAGAGGGTGCCGCCAGAACAGAAGAGCTCGTTGAGACCCCCGGAGTGCGCTTCGTTGCGGAAACCAAGGAGGACGCGCAGGGGGATGCCGCGTTCGACCAGGTGGCGGCGCCAGATCGCCATCGGGGCGATGCCGATGCCGCCGCCGACGAGGATCGCCCCCGCAGCCTCGGGGTTGACTTGCTTGGGGGTCGAGAAGGAGTTGCCGAGCGGGCCGGTGACCCAGACGTGCTCCCCAGCCTCCAACTCGCAGAGCCGATCGGTGCCGGGGCCGACGCCCTCGACGAGGAAGTCAAGCCTCACCCCAACCTTTGCCGGCGCCGTCTCTGCGACCGAGATCGCGCGGGGCAGGAACGGGCGACCGCCGCCCTCTCCCCAGCTGCGCTCGCTGGCGAGCATGTAGAACTGGCCCGGCGCGGGCGTCGGTCCTTCGCGGTCGAGGAGGGAGAAGATCCGGTAGCCGCCGGAGACCTTGTTCTCCGTCACCTCGCAGCGGCGCCGGCCGAACGGCGCGGTCATCGTGCCCCGGCGGTCCTGACTTGACCGTCGTGGATCTCCTGCAGCGAGCGCACCTCGGCGTCGCCCTGCTTGCCGGCGGCGATCGCGCGTGCCGCGGCGGTGGCGCCGGTCATCGTCGTCACGCAGGGAATCCCGGCGCGAACGGCGGCGGAACGAATCTCATAGCCGTCGGTGCGGGCGCCGGACCCGGTCGGGGTGTTGATGACGAGGTCGCATTCGCGCTTGCGGATCAGGTCGAGGACGTGGGGTGAGCCTTCCTGCAGCTTGTTGATCGGGGTCACCGGCACCCCCATCCGCTCGATCGCCTGGGCGGTGCCGTGGGTGGCGATCACCTCGAAGCCGAGGTCGTGAAAGCGGGTCGCGAGCTGGGTCGCGGCGGCCTTGTCGGTGTCGGTGACGGTGATGAAGACGGAGCCCGATTCCGGCAAACGCACCCCCGCGGCGGCCTGAGCCTTGCCGAAGGCGGTCGGGAAGTCCTCGGCGATCCCCATCACCTCGCCGGTGCTCTTCATCTCCGGGCCCAGCACCGAGTCGGCGCCGGCGAAGCGGGCGAAGGGCAGCACCGCCTCCTTGACGCTGACGTGCTCGAGCGGCCCTTCGGGAAGCTCCTGGTCGGCCAGCTTCTCGCCCAGCATCAACCGGCAGGCGAGCTTCGCCAGCGGCACCCCGATCGCCTTGGAGACGAAGGGGACGGTGCGGGAGGCGCGCGGGTTGGCCTCGATCACGTAGAGGTCGCCGCCGGCGACCCCGTACTGGATGTTGATCAGGCCGATGACGCCGAGCTCGAGCGCGATCCGTTCGGTGGTGGCGCGGATCTTCTCCAGCATCTCCTCGCCGAGGCTGAGCGGCGGGATCACGCAGGCCGAGTCGCCGGAGTGGACCCCGGCCTCCTCGACATGCTGCATGATCCCGGCGACGTAGACCTCCTCGCCGTCGCCGAGCGCGTCGACGTCGACCTCGATCGCGTTCTCGAGGAAGCGGTCGAGCAGCAGCGGATGCTCCTGGTCGGCCTTGACGTTGGCCTCCAGGTAGGCCTGGAGGTCGTCGGTCGAGTAACAGATCTCCATCGCGCGGCCGCCGAGGACGTAGGAGGGCCGGACCAGCAGCGGGAAGCCGACCCGTTCGGCCACCGCGGTGGCTTCCTCGGCCGAGTACGCGGTGCCGTAGGGAGGCGCTTCGACGCCGAGCCGCTCCAGCAGCTCGCCGAAGCGGCCTCGGTCTTCCGCGAGATGAATCGCGTCAACCGGGGTCCCGAGCAGCGGCACCCCCGCCTCTTCGAGGGTGCGGGCAAGCTTCAGCGGAGTCTGGCCGCCGAACTGGACGATCACGCCCTCGGGCCGCTCCTGCTCACAGACGGCGAGCACGTCCTCGGCCGTCAGCGGCTCGAAGTAGAGCCGGTTCGAGGTGTCGTAGTCGGTCGAGACCGTCTCCGGATTGCAGTTGACCATCACCGCGTCGCGGCCGAGCTCGCGGGCGGTCATCGCGGCGTGGACGCAGCAGTAGTCGAACTCGATGCCCTGGCCGATCCGGTTCGGGCCGGCGCCGAGGATCACCACCGAGTCGTTCTCGCCGCGGCGGACCTCGTTCGCCGGCGGCGAGCCATCGTGGCGCGAGCGCTCGTGACCGGAGTAGTAGTAGGGCGTCGCCGCCTCGAACTCGGCGGCGCAGGTGTCGACCGCCTTGTAGGTGCGGGCGAGGCCGTCGGTGCCGTCGCCTTCGGTGGCCAGCGCCTGCAGCTCGCGCAGAAACCAGCGGTCGACCATGCAGGCCGCGTGCACCGCCTCGATATCGAGTCCGCGCTTGAAGGCGGCGAGGATCTGGTCGAAGCGCTCGGCGCAAGGCACCGCGATCGCCGCCAGCAGCTCCTCATCGGACTCCGGGATCTCGGCCGCGGAGTCGAGCTCGCGCGAGCGCATCGCCTTGGCGAAGGACTCGCGGAAGGTGCGGCCGATCGCCATCGCCTCCCCCACGCTCTGCATGTAGGTCGAGAGGCGGCCCTCGGAACCGGGGAACTTCTCGAAGGCGAAGCGCGGGATCTTGGTGACTACGTAGTCGATCGTCGGCTCGAAGGAGGCTGGCGTGGCGCGGGTGATGTCGTTGGGAATCTCCTCCAGCGCGTAGCCGACGGCCAGCTTCGCCGCCATCTTCGCGATCGGGAACCCGGTGGCCTTGGAGGCGAGGGCCGAGGAACGGGAGACGCGCGGGTTCATCTCGATGACGACGATCTCGCCGCTCTCCGGGTCGACCGCGAACTGGACGTTGGAGCCGCCGGTCTCGACCCCAATCGCCCGGATCACCTTGATCGCCTGGTCGCGCAGGTCCTGGTAGAGCGGGTCGGTGAGGGTCTGGGCGGGGGCGACGGTGACCGAGTCGCCGGTGTGGACGCCCATCGGGTCGACGTTCTCGATCGAGCAGATGATCACGACGTTGTCGTTGCGGTCGCGCATCACCTCGAGCTCGAACTCGCCCCAGCCGATCACCGACTCCTCGACCAGGACCTGGTTGATCGGGCTGGCGGCGAGGCCCTCGGAGACGACCTGGCGCAGCTCCGTCTCGGTGCGGCCGATGCCGCCGCCCTGGCCGCCCATCGTGAAGGCGGGCCGGACGATCGCCGGCAGGGTGATGTCGCCGTCGGCGAGCTTCGCCTCCATCTCCCCCAGGCTTTCCACCGTGACCGACCACGGGATCCGGATGCCGGCGTCCTGCATCGTCGTACGGAACTTCTCGCGGTCCTCGGCGCGGCTGATCGACTCGGCGTTGGCGCCGATCAGCTCGACCCCGAATTGCTCCAGGGTCCCGTCCTCTCCCAGAGCCATCGCCAGGTTCAGCGCGGTCTGGCCGCCGAGGGTCGGCAGCAGCGCGTCGGGTCGCTCCTTTTCGATGATCTTCCGCACCGGCCCCGGCAGCAGCGGCTCGATGTAGGTGGCGGTGGCGAACTCGGGGTCGGTCATGATCGTCGCCGGGTTCGAATTGACGACGATGACTCGATAGCCCTCTTCCTTCAGCGCCTTGACCGCCTGGCTTCCCGAATAGTCGAACTCCGCGGCCTGGCCGATGACGATCGGGCCGGCGCCGATGATCAGGATCGATTTGATGTCGCTACGCTTGGGCATCGGGGGTCGGTTCAGCCTTCCGGGAATTGCATGGTGACGAAGACGGGTTTGAGGCCATTGCGCTTGGCCCATTTGGTGACGCACATCCGCTGCTGCGGCGTCGGCGTCTGGCGGATCGCGAGGAGCAGGCGCTTCTCGCTCTCGTCCTGGATCAGCTCGCCGAGCGCCAGCCCGCAACCGAGCGCGACATTGTTCAGCTGCTCCTGGGTGTGCAGCCGCGCCGGAGTCACGCAGGCCGACAGCGCCAAGGCCGCGCAGGCCAATGAAAACCGCAAGCC